>ONCO01000021.1 GCA_900316365.1 uncultured Erysipelotrichaceae bacterium | reverse complement strand
TATCCTTATTGCCAAAATGGTAGTTGATTAAGCCGACAGAGACCCCGCTACGAGAAGAGATGTCGCGGATCGTGACTTTATGGACATCGCCGTACTTTTCTCTAATTAGGGCAGTGGTCACCTTAATCAGTTCCTCTTTGCAGTTCGTTATATTCATAACCATAACTATACTAAACAACGTTCAGTTTTGGAAGGCAAAATAGCAAAAAGAAAACCACCCATAGGGTGGTCGCTGATCCGCTAGGAACGGTTAGAGGATGTTGAGCTCTTTTCTCTTTAATTCTTTGAATTCTTCTTCGTCTAAAGCGCCGGAGTCGTATAAATCCTTAAGCTCTTTCATGCGCTCTAAGTTTACTGAGCCGTTATTTGCCTTCGCTTTCTTAGGCGCCTCCGCTTTAGACGTCACGTTTTTATCGAAGTCGAAGAAGGACAAAACAGAGAGGGCGCAAGCCGTAAGCGGCGAAAAGAAGGAGAAGATATAGCCGATAATTCGTACCGCAATATTGGCTCCTACAATTTGGATGCGATTTTTGCCATATACGCTTTCGTATGCGGCTCTCGCCGTATTGTAGGCCTCGATCTCTTTTAGATTGGCTCCGACAATCCTGGCGGTGAGTTGTCCACCGATAATTGTCATCGCGAGAAGAAGGATGAACGAAGAGCCTGCTAAAAGAATTGACGGAACAATCAACGTATTTCCATTTTTGATTCTTGTAATAGCCATGATGGTGGCTGGAATGAGGGCTCCCAAAGAAAGGAGCCCGACGATTAGATACCAGATAGCGTGAGAAAGTAGCATGCTATGTGCTTCTGCATCCCCACTTGCTGTCGGGATTTGAATGAAATCGACGATCGAATTCCCGATGCAATTCAAGACGAGCAAAAGCGATATGCACAAACCGCTGAAAAGAAATAATTTTTTAAACATTTTGATGACCCCTTTTGGTAGTTTAACACGCCTAAAAGGTTCTCACTATAAATTTTGTGCTGTGGTGAACGCTTTAGATGAGTAGAAAGCTATTTCTTCGCCAAATCCTTATAGAGCAACTCCACCAAATCTTTGATTTCGTTTGGGTTTTCGGAGTCCACCAGAAGCATTGGTTTTGCCCCAGGGTAGGGGATCTGTTCCTTGAGGGAAGAAGACTCCAAAGATTTGCTCTTTTTGACTAAGAACCTATTGTCATAGACCCCACCGAAAATAGCGCCGTTTTTATAGAGAATAAATTCGCCCATCATCTTCTTGAAGGTGATGCCATCGACTTCACGTAGAAGTTCAAGGATATAGGTCAGGTATTCGTTATCGCTTGGCATTTGTTTCTCCCTTAGGTAAAGGCTAACGCGCAGACATTAATTGTCCACGAAAATGGGGCAACTCGGTTTTAGTTGCCGTGGAAGGGCATCTAAAAGAGATGCACTGCTTGTTTCATCTTTTAAATGCGCCTTTATGAGGCGATGTTTCTACTTATTTCGGGGTTAGCGTAGACCGATGTTAGAAGGAGTGGAAACGATGCTGTCTTTTAGAATTCCAAGCAGTCGAGGATAAGCATGACGACGAAGCCGATAAGCGAGGCCCAAACGCCATAATGGTCATGACCTTCGCCCTTCATTTCTGGGATCATTTCCTCAAAGACGACGTAGATCATGCAGCCTGCCGCGAAGGCAAGAGCCCATGGCATGATGACCTGGATCTGCATGGCCAAGAATAAGCCTAGAACTGCAGCGACAGGTTCGACCGCGCCGGAGAAAGTGCCGAATAAGAAGGCTTTCCAGGAAGAACCGGTTTCGCCCTTTACTGGCAAAGCGACGACCGCGCCTTCTGGGATATTCTGGATGCCGATACCGATGGCAAGAAGAAGTGCCCCGATAAGCATGGCCTGATTGCCTGGGTTAGCTAAGGCTACACCGAAAGCGATACCGACCGATAAGCCCTCTGGGACGTTATGGATGGTGACCGCTAAGAACATCTTGCCGGTCTTGCTTAAACCACGAGTTTTGATACCTTCCTCCTCGTTTGAAGAGGCGTGGATGTGCGGGACTAATTTATCGATGAGCCAAAGGAAGCCGGCGCCGAGTAGGATTGAGATACCGACGATGGCCCAGGTTGGTATATAGTGCGCTTCGCTTTCTAACGCTGGCTTAATAAGCGAGAAGAAAGACGCGGAGATCATGACACCGGAAGCAAAACCGATGAAGATCCTATTTAGCGTGTCCGAGATCTGCTTTTTCCTGATGAAAAAGACGACCAAGGAACCGATGGTGGTGCATAAGAATATTGTCGCAATACCGATGATTGCATAAACGCAATCAGCCATTTTCCTTTACCTCCTCTTTAATGTTATTGACGCGATAACCAGTTTTAGTAATGGACGCCTTGATAAGCTCCATATCAAGGGGCTCATCGGAATAAATAGTGACGAGACTCTTGTGACGGTTAGCCGTCACCTTTTTGATTTTCGCGCTTTTCCTAATGATATCTTCGATATGGGCCTCGCACATACCACAATGCATATCGGGGACTTCGAGAGAGTAGATGAATTTAGCTTTTGGCTTAATGAAGAACATGATGAGACCTCCTTTCCTAGAGGCTATTGTTAACCTCTAGCGAGGGATTATATCACGTTACAGTTAGTTGTAACTAACTAAATGCGCGTAACTTAAGGAAATCTAGGAAACATCGGCACTATTTAAAGCGAAAAAAATTAGTTAACTCTTTAAAGCCACCTCTTGTTTTCTATTTTAGTTAGACTAACTCCGTTCACATTGTTAACTGCGGACGGGAAATTATCATCGAAGCGGTGAGCTGGAAGATATAAAAAGAAGGAGCCGATCGATTTCGGCTCCGTATTTCCTTTTTAGAAATCCTTTTCGCGTTCGAAGGTCACGACGACGCCGTGGCCCACCGCGATGTTGGGGCTGGTGGCGACGACCCTCCAGCCTTCTCTGGCGAGGGCGTTCATCCTGGCCTCGGATTCTTTGACGCCGAGGACTTCGACTTTGTATTCTTTCATTGCTTTTTCCTTATTTGGCTTGGCGTGGGTTATAAGCGTAGATCCCGACAATGTATGGGGGAGTTGCGCATGGTGCGCACTGGGCTTCTTCAGGGCAGGCGCAGACGTACTCTTCATTGCTGAGAGACTCGCTTAAGTAGAGTGTGCCGGCTCCGTTATATTCCTCCAAAGGGGTGTATCTCCCCTCTTCGTCTAAGACGACGTAATTCGTGAAGATGGTGTAATGGCTCCTTAGGTACCGACTAACGGTCCCGCCTTCTTCCAGATCGATGTTGATGCCCGTCACGTTCGTCTGACGAACGCCGTAATCCTTAACCTTGCCCTCTAGGTAGCAGTCACCAGGATAGGTCAAATAGCATATGCTTTCGGTTGGTTCGCCTTCAAAAGTGATCCAAAGCTGATCGCCGGCGACAGGTTTCTCCTCGATCTTGACGCCTTCCGGGAAGTGATAATAGCTGGATCCCCACATCACCCTCGCATAAGGCGCTGCGTTTTCGTCGATAACGGTATTGAAGACCAATTCGGCGTCAATGTTGACGGTGACGTCTTTGTTTTTGTGGGGCGGCTGCGATTCTATATAGCATCCGGATAGAAGGAAAGGGAGTATCCCTAAAAATAGTTTCTTGTTTTTCATGAAGCCAATATAGCAAAGCCCCTATTTTTGTCTAGGGGCTTTTTCAGTTTGATAAAGTATTTTATTTGATGTTCTTCGGTCTCTTGATTTGCTGAATCAAGGAGAAGATGCTCACGCCCGCGGCGATAACGGTGAAGAGAGCGGATAAGATGAGGTCAAGGGTGAAGCCACGGCCGAATCCTTCGACGTTCTCAATGCAATATCCAAGGGCGTCGATTCCTTTCTTCGCTATCTCGGCTTCCTGGCAAAGGGCGGTTGCCGAAGCGGTATAGATGAGGAAGAAATAGCCAACGATCATCACAAGGGTGGTTACGAAGCTCATGACGATCATCACGGCGTTAGGTTTGCCGCCGAATTTCTTATAGAGGTAGGTGCCTAAGAGGATAGAGACGAATGGGGACCAGAAGCTGATGAAGCCGAGAAGAGAGAGGATAACGGCTATGGCGACGCCGACTAAGCCGCCGAGGAAGACGCCCAAGAAGCCTTTCATGTAATTGTTCGGCGCATTCTTAAAGTCTTCGTTCTCCTTGCTGATTTGGGCGTTGACGCTTTCAACGGCTTTGGAGGTGATGCGGATCTTGGCCTTGGTCTCTGGAATAGTGATCAAGGTGGTCTCTTCGCCTTCTAATGGATATCCGGTCGAAGGGCAGATATCGGCTTTTGGAGCGTTTAAGGCCGCTAATTCGGCAAGGATAAGCGGCATAACCTCGTCGAATTTCTTTTCAAAGCCGCTTGCGGTCATCGCGCCGATGACGACCATGACGCCGAAATCGAAGGAAGCGACCTGGATGAGTTTGATTTTTTTCGCAAGAAGATTCTGGACGAAGATGTTCTTCTGCTCCTTTGTAAGATAGGTCGAGAAGAGAAAAATCGGGCCGATGCCGAATTTGTTCTCGAGGACGTTGACTTCATAGCCGTCGATTTGGCCATAAGCAAGAGAACCCTCCACTTTCATGTCATAATTGGAGATGCACTTAAGGATGTGTTTATTCATAAATAATCCTCGCTTAAAAATAGCGAGCCTTTCACTTCAATGAAGCAAAGATTATCGGAAATTATCAACGAAAACAATGCTTTAGAGAAATCTTTATACATTCTAAAGCAAAGAAACTTATTAATAGACTCGAAGCATATAAAAACAGCCCGAGTGTATCAGGCCGTCTTTTGCGCTTATCGATTAAAAGAGCTCACTCGGCATCTTATCCAACAGGCGCCGACATATTGTCTCCCCTACGCTACGGCGTACAGTCCTCCGATGCGTCGATGATTATAAAAGAAAACGGCGCCGATTTGCATCGATGTTGCATTAATCGGCTGCCGTTAGATGTGGTGGATGGGCCTTATCTGCGTTTCTTGACTTCTTTAATCAGGCCCTTGGCGATTAAGACTTTTGTTTCCTCAAACGGGATGCGATATTCGTCGTTTAGCTCTTTGCCCTTTTGGATTTTGCGTTTTTTCATCATCCGGTCGAATAAGTCCTTGGCGTATTGGCATCTTCGTTCGTTCTTGATTCTATAAAGGCACGGAACTTCTTCGAATTTTTTGCCTTTGGCCTCTTCGACTTTGTATTTTTGGGCGACTTTTTTGGGGTCTAAAGGGTAGTAGGCGCATAAGGTTTTGCCCCTGATCGCGAACTTAAGGACCCGTTCTCTCCCTAAAACCACGGAGTCATAATGCCAACTCACCTTGGACTGCACGCCTTCGTAAGAGAGGACGTAGTTCTTAAGCGAGTTGTAGTACTCCTTCAACGCTTCATCCGCTTGGGACAGTTTCGCGGTGAATGACTTGAGGTATCTTATTTCGATGGCGTTGCCGTTCTCGTCTTGCGACATCATAACCTCATCGCCATCCGTATTATCCTCGAAGGATGTCGCTTCCGTTTCGGGGATTTTTTCTTCTTCGAGCGGTGCCGTTTGGAACTCTACTGGCTCTTCTTCGCCTTTTTCGATTCCGAATCTCCTCATTACCAAGGCGATTAATTCCTTGGCGCGTTCGCACTTTTTGTCATTATCGACGCGATACATGCAAGGGAGTGCGGCGTACTTGGCGGATAAGACGGCCTCGACTTTGTATTTGTTCCGGTCGACTTCATCGACGTCCAAGTGGTAATAGGCGCATAAGGTTTTGCCTTTAAGGCCGAATCTGATGGTTTGGCCTCGGCCCAAGACGATGGTTTCGTGGTCCTTGGTGACCCTGGAAGTGACGCCTTTATAGGACATGGCCTCCCTCTTGAGGGCCTCGTAATACCTCTTCGTCTCATCCGAGGATTCTTCGAGTCTCTCGACGAAGGTTTTATGGAGACGCTTTTTGGCCTCGTCATCGCTTTCCTCGGTTTCGGCTAGAGGCGCTTCCTCTATCTGGAAGTTATTGGCCACCGGTTTCGGGTGGGTTTTGCGGTATCTCTTACAGATCGCGACCACCAAGTCGATGAGCCAGACGAGGATGGTCAAGCCCGCGATGGCGTAGAGGATGAGATAAGGGGTGCCTAAGTAGTGGCTGGTCAAGATGACGAGGGGAAGGGAAGCGATGGACATGGCCTTCACCGGCTCTTTTGGCTCACCGCCATTACCGTCATCGTCTTCGTTTCTCTTCTTGAGCAAGAGGAACAAGAGTACGAGTCCGGCGATTAGGAGCAATATGGAGAGAGCGAAGAAGACGATGAGCCAGATGTCGCCGTTCTTCTTAAGCGTGGCGTAATCGCTCTCGGCGGTCTGAAGAAGATTCAACGGCTTTTCGCCGAGCTGAGTCTTCTGATCCTCGCTTAAGGAATCATAGAATTCCCTGGCTTTGTTGATCTTCTCCTCGGAATCGGAATCGTAATCGACGTTTCCAATTTCGTCGATAAGGACGAGCGCTTCATAGACGTGCTCGCTGTCATCCAAGGTCTTATAGGAGCTCTCATAACCGGCGACTAGGGCTTTTTCTTCCTCGCTTAAGGCGTCATATGCCTCTCTGGCCGCATCGAGGGCTTCTTTGGAATCGGTTTCGCCGCCATGGGCGACGCTACCGATGTTATTGATCAATTCGACGGCGGCATCGACCTCGTCGTAGGACGCTCTATCTTCGAGTAAGGCCTCGTAATTAGCGACCTCGACTAGGGCGGCGGCGTCAGGATTGGACGCAAGGAGAGCTTCATAGGCTTCCTCCGCGGCGACGATATCCTCTAAAGAGTCATCGTTTCCGCCGTTATAGGTGAGGCTTCCGATGGCATCGATCAATTCGATGACCTCTTTGGCTTCGACGTTGTTTTCAAGAATCACTTCGTAATCCCTGTCGGTCGCGCCATTGACTAAGGCGGAAGCGTCAGGATTGGAGGTGGCTAAGGCTTCATAAGCCGCTTTGGCGGCATCGACCGCGTCATAGTATTCTTCGGTGTCGCTTGGCTCTGGGATGGCGCTAATCAAATCGGCGACTTCTTTGGCCTCGCCATAATCCTTTACGTCCTTGTTTAAGGTATTGAGCAAGTCGCTATCGACATCGCCTTTCTCTTCCTCGCTTAAAACGTTGTCGTAATAGTCTTTAGCCGCGTCGACCGCGTCTTTGGAATTAGGATAAGTGACACTTCCGATGGCCCCAATCAAGGCTTCGGTCACATCGACTTTGGCCGCGCTTAAGGCTTCTTGGAGCTTAATGATGTTCTCATTGACGCCTTGGACGGTGATATTGTCCTCGACGATGGCGTCTTCATAAACCTCGGCTCTGACACTTTCGAGGGTGGATGCGATTTCAGGGTAGTTCTGGCTGATCGTGCCCAAATAGGCGATAACAGCGGAGTTAAGGCTCTCGATCTCGGTTCTATCGACTCTGGAGATATCGACGCTGATGACTTCCGTAGCCGTGACGGCGTGAGGGTTGTGGTTGCTATCGCCGCTCGATTTATAGAAGACATAATAGGTGCCGACGAGTTTTCCGGTCGGGATCTCCTCGTGGAATTCGCTTTCGTCTGGGGTTTCATTGGTCAAACTGACGGCATAAAGCATATCGCCATAATCAACTTCGCCCGCGACGATTAATTCCTGATCTGAGGCTGTATATTCAAGCCCGGTTTTCGCGCTTGGCCTAGGATCGATGATGGAGGAGGCTTTGTTGATGGTGATGGTCTCATTGCCGTAGTAGGTGGTGTAACCATCTTTCCTGACCTCGAAGTAAATCTCGTATGTTCCGGCGTCGCTACGAAGGAAATCTTCGGCGTTGGTGTTGTTACATTCGCCCGCGGCGGTTCCGTAATAAACGGTGGTGCCTTCAGGGTAAATCGGGGTGACGCTGATGCCGCGTTTGACGCCGACGTCTGGGTTCTCGGCTTCGCCTTCCCAATTTCCGGTCCAAGAAGCGGATTCGACGGTCATGTCAATCGTCCAGTAGGCGTAAAGAGTGGTGCTGTTATTGGCCTCTTTCCATGGGCCAGTGCCTTTGCCGTTCCTGTCGTAATATTGCTTGCCATGCGGCGTTAAGGAACCGTCTTCATTAAGGGTCGGCTCTTCGGTGTAATAGCCGGCGAAGGAATAGGAATGCCCGCCGGAGGATTCCCTGGTGGGAATCTCTTCCGCATTTAGATCAGGGAGGTTGGAATCAAAAGTGAAGGTCGCGTTGCTTAAGCCGCCTTCGCCATAGGTGCTATCGAAAGCGACGTCGTAATCATTCGCGACCCAGTTGGCGGTGAAGTTTCTGGCGCCGATGGAGCCGCTACTTACGGTGACGGAGGTGGATTTACCGCTGATGTCGGTTCCGCTCCAACCGTCGAAGGTATAACCGGTTTTGGTCGGGTTATTTAAGGTAAAGGAGCTTGTATTGATGTTATAAGTGCTTGGGTTACCAGAGACGCTTGCCCCAGATAAACCACCATAGGTAATGCCGTAGTTATAGATATCAGCAGAAATCGTTCCGAAAGAATAACCGGAGGTGCCGACGGTGGCGCTTCCAACCAAATAGAGGGCGTTTTCGCTATTGGCGGTGCCGCTTTTTAAAGTCCAGCCGCTCTTTGCCTTATAGCCTTTGGCTAATTGGGCGTAGGCATAGACGGTGGAGCCGACGTTGAATTTGGTCCCGCTGGCCTTCAAATCGGAGGAAGAGGCGCTCGTGATGCTGTTTTTAGAGGCAACATAGACGTTCTTGAGGCCGGTTCCCTTGGTGATATTGACTTCCTTGACGTCCAATTCCCATTGGGCGTAGAGGGTGACGGCCTTATCTTTCTTGTTCCAGGCCTTCGCGCTGGTGCCGTTGGCGTTGTAATACTTAGTACCGCCGCTGGCTGCGTCGAAATAGCCTAAGAATTTATAATCGGTTCTGGTAGGTGGTGTGACGGTTGGCATGGCGTTGCCGTTTTCGGCGACGACGCTATTGGTGCCACCGGTTCCGCTAGCCTTATTGAAAGTGACGTTACTGCAATAATAACCGTTAATCGTGAACTTGAAGTTGTAGAAGTAAGTGCTCAGCGCACTTTTGTTTTCATCATCGTGGAAATTGATCTTTATCTCCTTATCGGTCGCGGTGAAGCTATGCGAGAAGGAAATAGAGCCATCCGCGCCGAGGTTGCTCGCCGATTTGACGACGCTGCCGCCGACTTCTAAGGTATAGCTGACATTATTGACGTGATCGCCAATGACGGAGGAGGAATAACTCGATCCGCCAGCCCTGAAGTCTACGTAAACGGAGACGCTGGTCACCTTCTTCATATCAGGCGCGAAGGTCAAATAGGAATCTAATCGGCCATTCCTAGGGGTGTTGCCGAAAAAATTTGACCCATACTTGAAAGCGGAGGCTTTGAATTCGGCGTTTGGGGAGTTCACGTAGTTGTTAAATTTCGAGTTGTCGATCTGGTAAAGTTGCTCGACCGTGGCGGCATCGGCCCTCTTTGCCTCATTTTTAGAGGTCATCAAGAAAGCCCCGCCTAAAGCGGTCAAAGAAAGCAGCGCTCCCAATAATAGTCCTTTTAATCTCTTCATATTTTTTCCTCCCTCCTGTGAAGCGGCGAGATGCGCTTTGTCACATGAAAAATGGAATCCGCCCATATTTAAACAAAGGGCGTGTCACAGAAGTGCCACAGCGGGGCGGTATGAAAAAAAGCGCGCCTTTGTGATTCAAGGCGCGCATTGGCGAAGAGTAAAATCCTAAAGGATTAAGTCCGTTTGAACATAGAGACGCAACTAAACTCGCTCTGAAATAGAGAAAAACATCTAATCTTTTTTGTTTTTCGCCAAAAACTCTTGAGCGTAGTACTTTTATACTTAACAAAAATCGTTTTACAGAGGGCTAAATTGGACTAAATTTCGGTGAAGATGCGAATGCCCTTGGCAAAAGCGGGTGACGCCTGAACTACGTAGCATAGGTAGCGACTTTGCTCAGTTCGACCTCGCTATCGTTTGTGTCGGCTAATAGGCGTCTTTCAAAGTTGATGCCTTTTTCTTTGAGGCAGACTTCCAACACGAATAGGAAGATGCCGATATCGATCTTGTTGTAAAACATGACTTTATCGATTGGCATAATGCCTCTTTTGCCGGGTTTCTTATATCTAAAGACCGATAATTCATTTCCTTCGTTTCTGACGAACCATGGTTGGGTGCTGCAAGCGCTGGGGGAGAACCTGACGATATCGCCGACTCCTAAATCATCGCCCGACCAGATCTCCTCCAAAGGCTTTCTCTTGGATTTAAACATGTCCTTCCTAAAGCCATTCGAAGGCATCCGCTTGATGGCAATCATGATGACGTATTCGAGGCCGTCTTTTCGTATCTCTTTCGGTTTGCCGATCCCGAACCATAAAGCGCCTATCCCGATGGAGTTAAGGTAAAGATCTATTTGCTCGCCGATATAGCCGATGTTCCTTAGGTATTCGCCTTTAGGCTCGCTATAGAAGAGGATGCAACGATCGGCGCCTCTATGACAGGTCGTTTCGCTTTCATTGACGATGCGGATATCCGTTTTGATGTCCGGATAAAGC
>ONCO01000020.1 GCA_900316365.1 uncultured Erysipelotrichaceae bacterium | reverse complement strand
TTTAATTCGGCGATGGCTTCTTTGGCGCTATAGATGCGTTCGAGCTCTAATGGGTCAGGGGTTTCGTCGTTGTTGGCCGCGCCTTCCAAAGTGTTCCTATATTCCTTAGGCGTGCAGCCAAAGGAGGTTAAGAACATCTTATTCATGTATTTAGGATCGGAGAAGCCCGATTCATAGGAGATCTCTAATAAGGTCTTTTCCTTATTGGACATCAAGCGGATCGATTGCTCCATGCGCTTGATGTTGACGTATTGCTGGAAGGTGACACCGAAGGCCGCCGAGAAGAGGTGGGAGAAGTGGGTAGGGGAGAGATTCTCCTGCTCCGCGAGATCGTTAAGCCTAATCTGCGATTCGAAATTGCTATCGATATAGGAGATGATTCTCTCTAATTGGAGGGTCTTTTTCTTAATGGATTGCTTCTGGGCCTCGCTGACGACTTCGAATGGGACGCCATGGTAGATGGTCTCAAAAGTCTTGGCCAAGCAATGGATGACGCGGAATTGGTAGAACTCCGGCTGGGAGAAATAAGCGGTGGCGGCAAGGATCATGGAAGAGATGATTTCCTGGACCTCTTTCTCGCTTAGGTAATCGCGGAGGTTGCCGGATTGGAAAACGGTGGTTCTGATCCGCGGATAATATTCCATCAAGAAGTGGTTGGACACCTGGGCGAAAAGAAAAATCGGCGTCTGGCTATCGTCGGCGTTGGCCATGCCTTTCTCGAATTCCTTCATGTAGGAATGGACTTCGCCGGAATTGATGAAGTAGAGGTCATTCTCCTTGATGTTATAGGTTTTCGATTTGATCTTCGCGGTGCCATGACCCCTCAAAACGAGAAAGAATTCAAACTCGTTGTGAATGTGTTCCTGGCGGTGCTGAATCCTATTCACGAAAAACTTTACATGCTTTAGCTTTTCATAACGAATAAGCTCAATATTCAAGTTATCCATGAGCATATTTTCGGGTATGCGCGAAGAAAAAACAAGATTATCTAGTGAAAAAACAAAGAATAATCGACCATCAAAAAAGCAAGAATGTCTATTAAAATAATCGCGTTAGAAAGCCAAAAATATCGAAAACTATTGAATAAAACTAAGCAAAAATAACCAATTAGTCTACTGAAATAGCACTTTCGCAAAGTGAAAAATGATATTGAAAAACCGCTTAAAAATACCGAAACAAAGGAATTATCAGCTATGTATTGATATCGATTTTTAGATACGGATAAAAACATACTGATTTCTAAAATCGGATAGTTATCCATAAAGCGTCTTAATAGAAAAAGGCGAAAATCTATCGCAGAGAAAGGGCAAAATAGTCTTGTTTATTCGATGAAATGGGATTTTTTAATTAAATGGCCTTTGTCTAGGTCATTTCGCAAGATAGTCGGTTAAAAAGGCTTCGGACTATGCGAAGATTTTGCTGCAAAGCTTCATCGACTCACATTTTTTGCGTGCTCTCACGCCAATTGATTTGACGGTGAACTTAAAACATCCAATGAAAGCGCATACACGCGCAGAAAGGAAAAAATAGGATTATATGAAAAAATCCAAGCTATTCCTGGGTCTTACTGCTGTAGGTGTATTCCTCACCAGTACGTTGGCTTATGGCCGCGAACTTGCGATCGTTAAGAAAGGTATCATTAACGACGTTTTAGGTCTCAGCCAAGACTCACTCGGGAACTCCCAGAGATCGGCTTACGCAGAAGCCGATGGCTCCTTAACCGATAAAGGTTGGGCGAGAATGATCAAAGACGCCTATCAGTACTGCGTCGAGGAGGAAGAGCAGGGCGCTGTCATGTTCAAGAATGACAACAACGTCCTCCCACTTGCCGAGACCGAAAGAAACGTTACTCTTTTCGGCCGTAACAGCGCTCACTTGATGCACAGATCCGGTGCCGGCGGCGCTTCCCCGAACGAAAAGATCGTCGTCCACCTCGATGATGCTTTCGAGACCTGCGGTTTCCACATCAATAAAAGCGTATGGGATCTTTATAAGAGTGGAAACAACCAAAGCGTTACCGGCAATAGCGAAATCGCCGTCAGCAAATACGACGACTCCATCAAATCCACCTTTGCCGACTACAGCGATGCCGCGATCGTTACCTTCACCCGTTTCGGTACCGAAGATACCGACCCATCTGCTGGCATCCTCGACTTGCAGAAGAACGAAAAAGATCTTCTCAAGATGATCAAGGAACAGAAAGACGCTGGTGTCTTCAAGAAAGTCATCGTCTTACTCAACTCTCCTTCTGCGATGGGTATGGAATTCGCCAACAACGAAGAATACGGTGTTGACTCCGTCGTTTGGATGGGTATTCCTGGCTATTATTCCTTAACCGGTCTTGTCCACGTCCTCATGGGCCACGACATGAATGGTAAGGTCGTCAACCCATCTGGCCACGCTCCAGATACCTTCGCCAACTTCTCCATGAGCTCCGCTGCTTACCAGAACTTCGGTAACTTCTCTATGTCCGGTAGCGCCAAAGGCCGCGGCGGCACATATGTCGTTTACAAAGAAGGCATCTACGTTGGTTATAAATACTACGAAACCCGCTACGAAGACTGCGTCCTCGGAAGAGGCGACGCCGCTGGTAGCAAAGGCATCTATGCCGGTGAGGCGAATTGGAACTACGCCGACGAAATGGGTTATCCATTCGGTTGGGGTATGTCCTACACCACCTTCGAGCAGAAGATCGAAGGCGCGCCGAAATATAACGCCACCACCGACCAGTATGAAGTGACCGTTACCGTCAAGAACACCGGTAACATGGACGGCAGGGCTTCTGTCCAGCTCTATGCCCAGACCCCATACACCGTCGGCGGCATCGAAAAGAGCGCCATCCAGCTCGTCGGTTACGACAAGGTCGAGGTCGCCAAAGGCAAGACCGAGAAAGTCACTATCAAATTCGATAGATACTTCTTGGCCTCCTATGACCACCAGAACAAGAAACAGTACGTCCTCGAGGACGGTGACTATTACTTCGCCATCGGTAACGGTGCCCACGAAGCCCTTAACAACGTCATCGCCAAGAAAGACGCTAGCGCCCACTTAGTCGACCACAATGGCGATGATTACACCGCCAACGACAAAGGCGCGGTCAAAGTCTCCATCTCCGGTGCCGAGAACGCCTACAAGATGTCTCATTACGATGAGAAGGTCGAAGTCACCAACCAGTTCGACAATGCTGACCTCAACTACTGGAAGCATGACACCGCCGAAGAAATCACTTACTTAACCCGTTCTGACTGGGAAGGCACTTTCCCAACCAAGATGACTAAGCTCACCGTCACCACTGAGATGAATGCTGAGCTTAACAACAACCGCCACAAGGTCTCCGATACCGAGTACTACACCGACGGCGACGGCAAGAACTACAACGTCCAGCTTAAGAAAGACGTCCTCGACGAAGAGGGCAATGTCGTCCTCGACGACGAAGGCAATGCCGTCCAGAAGGAATACACCAAATCCTTCTTACAGATGGCCAACGTTCCATTCACCGGTATCTACACCGACAAGGATGGCATTGAGCATGACGCCGATGAGGAATGGAAAGAATTCATTTCTCAGATGAGCGTCGCCGATCTCGCCATCTCCATGTCCGACAACCGTGGTATCGGCGCCGTCTCCCGCGTCTACAAAGGCTCCAACTCCATCGCCGAAGGTCCAGAAGGCTTACTTGCTCCATATAACTATGGTGACCAGGATACCCACAAATGGGCGACTGGCTTTGCCACTGGTCCAACCTTCTCCGCGACTTGGGACCACGAAATGCAGAAGAAATACGGCTTCTTCTATGGTGAAGACGCCCTCCACTGCGGTGTTGCCTGCGTCAACGCCCCAGGCGCCAACATCAACCGTACCCCATATGGTTCCCGTGCTTCCGAATACATGTCCGAAGACGGTATCTTCAACTACTACATCGCCAGCAACGTCGTTGGCGAAGCCAGAAAGAAGGGCTTGATCATGAACATCAAGCACTGCTTCCTCAACAACCAGGAAACCAACCGTCACGGTGTCTCCACCTTCTGCAACGAGCAGGCGATCCGCGAGATCTACCTCAGACCGTTCGAAGGCGCCCTCACCAGAGGTGAAGGCATGGGTATCATGACCTCCTACAACCGTATCGGCTGCACCTACGCGGCTGTCCACAGCAACCTCATGCTCAACGTTATGCGTGGCGAATGGAAATACCAGGGCTTAATCATCGATGACGCCCAGCAGGGTAACAACAACGACGAATACGCGAACGGCCCAATGATGTGCGAAGCCGGCACCAACGTCTTCTGCCTTGACGGCGGACGCGGTGGCCAGCTCACTCAATACGTCACCCAGAATAAGGACGGCGGTCTTCTCAAGAAGATGCAGGAATCCAACAAGTACATCATGTACGCGTTGCTCAAATCCTACATGGGTGATGGTGACCCAGAAGAAATCGACGAAGAAACCATGAAAGCCATGATGTACAAGCAGGAGCATCCATGGTGGTTGAACGTCGTCAACGGCATCTGCATCGGCACCTATACCATCACTGGTCTCCTCGCCGCGGCCTATGTCGTCTTCGAAATCCTTGAAAAGAAAAAGGGCGCTATCGCCTAATGAAGGAGGAAAACTGAAATGTTTGACACTTTAAAAGACTATTTAAAGAAAAAACGTCTTGGCTTCTACTTCATCGTTGCCGACATCGTCTTAGCCATTATCCTTGGCATCATGTTCTTCGCCACCTATAAGGGTGACAATGGCAACAACCAGCTCAACATGGCCAACGACGCTTACGCGAACATCCCGGAAATCATCGGTCTCTTCGCCTTCCTCGGCGCGATGATCGATGTCGCCGCCTTGTTAGTCCCTGAATTACCGTTCCTCCACGTCTTCGCTCTTGCTTGCTATGGCGTGAGCTTCGGTAAAGAAGTCTTCACCATCGCCGACGTTCTCGCCGGCTTGGGCACTGGCATCGGTTATGCCGGTGGTAACCCAGCTCTTCTTCTCACCTGGACCGCTCTTCAGGTAATCATCCTCGGCATCGGTATCGCTGCCATCTTCATTGGCACCGAGAAAGGCGAAGAGGAGAACCTCGGAGGAGACAAACCAGCTTCGAAAGAAGACAAAGTCTTAGAGGAGGCTGTTGAAAATGCTTAAAAATACTATTCGTTACGGCATCGCCGGCTTAATTGGCGCGGCCGCCATCATCATCGGTAGCGTTTCCGTTGGCGTCCTTAAGGTCAACAACGCGAGAGCAACTGGTGACACATCTGCTTCTTCCTCCGACGATAGCAAGGAGAAGGAGTTGGCCTTCCTTCGCGAAAACTTTGGCGATCTCATCGACAAAGACTACGGCTTTGATCCAGAAGCCGTTAAGTTCAGCGAAGATGACCACCCATACAAAGGCCTTAAAGAAGCTCAGTACAACACCGCTCTTGGCGGCACTAACGTCACCTACAGCACCAAGACCCGCACCGGCGAAGACGGCAGCGATCTTCATATCTGCTACTACTTCGAAGGTTCTACCGCCGAAGGTTGGCAGGGTGACTACTCCTTAAAGAAGGCCTTCCTTACCCTTTGGGAAGACGGCTTGTATGTTGGTTCCTCCAACGGCGCCCGCATCATTGGTTACTGGTTCAACCAGGCCAGCGATGGTTCCGATTGCTTAATGCTTATGGACGGCGCGGACAAGAACAAGACCAACATGGTCTGCAACAGGCACAAAGGCGAATCCTTCTATCAGTGGGACGTCGACGTTCTCGCTTCCTATAACCAGGGTCGTATGATCAAAGCTTCCGGCTTTGCTTATTACCCAGCCGTTGCCATGTACATCGATACTGGCGATGACGAGCTTAAATACAACGTCGGTGACACCATCGATGCCAGCAACTGGGTCGCGAAACAGGTTCGCGGCGGTGGCGAAAAGATCTTCGCCGGTGGTATCTTCGATGCCTCGAACGAAGTCAAATACACCTTCCCAAGCACCGCGGAAGCTGGTGAAAAGGAAGTTACTGCCAAATGGAATGGTCTCGAGACCACCGTTAAGGTCACCATCGTCGAAGCTCAGGCTGAGGCTGCTGAATAAGCTCTTTAATCCAACGAACTAGGATCCGCTTCGGCGGGTCCTTTTTCTATGTTTAGCAAAAGGGAGTATCATAAAAGCATGAAAGTAAACATCAAAGATTTCTTCTCTTCTTGCCCTAAAGGCGTTTGCCATAGAGGCTATCACGACTTGGAACGTCCCGAGAATTCTAAAGCGGCTTTCCTTCATGCGATCGAAAGCGGACTCCCTTTTGAATGCGACGTCCATTTAAGCAAAGACGGCAATATGTTTGTTTCTCATGATTCTAGCCTCCTCCGTTTATGCGGCAAAGAAGGCGTTATTGAGGAACTAAATAGCGAAGAGATTAAGACCTATCACTTAGAAGATGGCTCTACCCCGGTCTCTATTGGTGAGCTTTATGAGATTTGGGGAGAGAAAGTACCTCTCGTCTTAGAACTTAAGGTCGTTAATAACAATCATGCGGAAGTGGCGACTCGTGTAAGAGAATTCCTCTCTAAGGTTAAGGATCATTCTAAGTTAGTCCTTATTTCCTTTAGCTCTGAGGTCTTAGATGACTTGGTTGATGTCCCGTTTAACCGTGGCCTCTTGATCGGCGAGAAACGCGATTTAAGCTACAAACAGAGACATTCCTATGATCTAAGCAAGTATGACTTCATCGACCTTAATGTCTTATTCCTCCATTTCCCAATGTTTCATACCTACAAGAAGAATGGCGGTTCTATCCTTACTTGGACGGTCAGAAACGAAAGAGACTATAAATTAACGATGAAATACGCCGATTGCCCAACCTGGGAAAAGGTAGACTGCAGGTCGAAGAAAGAAGAAAGGAAAATCAATTCCTTCTTGGAAAAATTAGCTTCTTGATAGATTTGGGAGATTTATCTCCCTTTTTTCTATTTTTGCGTTAACCTATGTAGGATACGGAGTAGACAGCATGCAAGATAGAATCGTCCAAGAGTATTTTGATAAAGAAGCAAAAAGGCAGAATGAGGGCATTGAACTCATCGCCTCTGAGAATTACCCATCCATCAATGTTAGAGAGGCCCAAGCCTCCATCTTCACCGCGAAATACGCGGAAGGCTATCCAGGGCATCGTTATTACGGTGGCTGTGAGAATGTCGACGTGATAGAGAATCTCGCCATAGAACGCGCGAAAAAGCTTTTTAAGGCCGCTTACGCGAACGTCCAGCCTCATAGCGGCTCCCAAGCCAATATGGCGGCATATCACGCCTTATTAAAACAAGGGGACAAGATCCTTTCCCTTGTTTTAAATGACGGTGGGCACCTAACCCACGGTTCCCCGGTTTCTTTCTCCTCCCATGACTATCAATTTAGCTTCTATCCATTAGATGAGAACGGAAGGCTTGATCTTAAGGTTATTAAGGAACTTTTAGACAAGGAGAACCCGAATCTTCTTTTAGCGGGCTATAGCGCTTATCCATTCGCAATCCCGTTTAAGGAACTTAGGGCTATCGTCGATGAGCATAACTCCCATAGCGATGTCCATTGCTACTTTATGGTCGATATGGCGCATATCGCCGGCATCGTCGCGGCGGGATTATGCGAGAATCCAGTCGAATATGCCGATATCGTTACATCTACCACCCACAAGACCTTAAGAGGCCCACGCGGTGGTTTGATTCTTTCCCGCGATGAGTCTTTAGCTAAGGCGATTAACTCTTCTATCTTCCCTTATTCCCAAGGTGGCCCATTGGAACACGTGATCGCCGCGAAGGCCGTTTGCTTTGGCGAAGACCTCGCCCCAGAGTTCAAAGACTATATGGCGAAGGTCTTAGAGAACACGAAAGCCTGTAATGATGAATTAGCTAGGCGTGGTGCTTTCGTCTCTGGCACGGAGAACCATCTCTTCCTCCTTAATGTCCTTGCCTCCTTCAATATCAATGGCAAGGAAGCCCAGGAGACCTTAGAGAGCATTGGCATCACCTGCAATAAGAACATGATCCATGGCGATACCCTTAAGCCCGCCTACACCTCTGGTGTGCGTATTGGCTTTGCCGCATCGACCTCTAGGGGCTGCAATAAAGCTCAAGCGGTGGAGATTGCCGACATCATCTTTGACGTCTTATCCAAGAATATTTCCCTCTCTGAGGCGAAAGATAAAGTGGCTTCAATCGTCAAAACCTGGCACGATGTAATGTCGTTACAGTATCCTTTAGTTGGATAAATAATAAGATATTAGTATCAATAATGTAAAAAAGTGATAAATCTTGAAATGTTCATATTGACAAGAATTATCCGTGTAGAAACATATACACCATAAGTGAGAGGAACAAAGCGACTAGACGGAACACTATTCGACTTCTTCATAACCCTCTCTGCTTAAGCGCCCGGCCTTGTATTCCCTAACCTGGTCGGGCGCGTTTTTTGTTGCGTGCTTATGCGAGAATTTACTCCAAATCTCTCCGCCGAGAAGTCGAAAAGTAAAACTCCTATGCTGCTATTGGGTTCGATGATAAACATTAATAACGAACAGCCCTTACCAAGAATTATCGAAGGCACGATCAAGGGCGACTTAGCGTATATGATCTAAATGGCGTGAAAGATCTTTTGCGTTCGCATTCTTTGCTAAGAGTGATGTCAAAACTAACGCCAGGAGCGCGCTAGAAAACGCCATATTTTATTCAAAACACCGAATGGAATTTATTCAAAACACCGAATGGAATTTATTCAAAACACCGAATGGAATTTATTCAAAACACCGAAAATGGTTCTAATAACAGTTTTTAAATGGTAATGTATATGTGAAAGGAAACGTTATGGCGAAGATTAAAGACTATATTCCGCGTTTGGCTGAAAAGGCGTTAGAGAGAAAACTTCATTCATGTGGGTGCGTTGTCGTGAGCGGTCCTAAATTTTGCGGCAAATCAACTTTGTGCAATGAATACGCCAAATCGGTGACGACCCTGAAAACCACAAACGCTATCGAAATGGCTCGGATGGATCCCGCTTCTGCTTTGATTGGCGATAATCCGCATTTAATCGATGAATGGCAAAAAGCGCCGGAGATATGGAACATAATCAAAGACGATCTGGACAAGGACTATCAGTTTGGAAAGTACTTATTAACAGGTAGTACGACTCCTGTCGACCCATCCAAAATCCAAAATTCAGCCGCGGGCAGAATTACTTCCTTGAAGTTGAGGCCGTTTTCGATGTTAGAATCCAATGAGTCTAGTGGGGTCATTTCCCTGTCGGGATTATTTGACAAAAACTATGAGTTCACCACTGTATTTGCCCAGCACAATCCTGTTTCTTTGTCTGATATCGCCCATATTATCTGTAGAGGAGGCTGGCCGGTCGCTGTAAAGGCTGAAAAAGAGTACGCTCTTGACATCACAGAAAGCTATTACGATGGTCTGTTTACGATTGAAGATGAAAGCGATGAGTTCGCTGATTTTTTGAAGAATAAGAACATCGAGCTCCTGAAGATAATACTCAAATCCTTCGCGAGGCATATTTCTACCGAGACCAAAAATACATCGATGATTAGGGATATTTTGGAATCTGGCGAAAGAAGCAAGTTGGCTGATGAGACGTTTCTTGCCTACAAGAAGACATTAGAGGACTTATTCATCATATATGATATGCCTGCATGGAATCTTAATTTGCGCACAAGTGTGGCTGTGAGAAGCGCTCCAACGCACCACTTTGTCGACACATCCATAGCGACTTCTGCTTTGGGGATCAAACCGGCTGATTTATTAAATGATTTGAGGTCTTTCGGTTTCTTCTTCGAAGATATGGCGGTAAGAGATTTGTCGATTTACGCTGAGTCTTTTGGTGGCGAATTGAAGCATTATCGTGATAGCAACGACCTCGAAGTAGACGCGATCCTTAAACTTAGGAACGGTGAGTACGGCGCGATCGAAATAAAGATTGCCAGCGAGAAGAATATCAACGAAGGCATTGATTCGTTGGCTAGATTTGAAAGGAAAATGCGAGATAGTAACTTAAAAACGCCGGCATTTAAAATGGTCCTGACGAGCCATGGCGCCTCTTTTAAGGTCAAAGACACTTATATCGTCCCGATTAGTTTGCTAAGGAATTAACGGTTAATACGATGGCCACATGTAGATGGTGGCGATGATTATAAACAGAAAAGTGTTTATAAACTGTTTTCTTCATGTTTTGTATTGCCGATTCCGATGATTAAAGAAAAGAAAAAGGCGGTAAGTTCTCTTTACCGCCTTTGTCATTTAACGATTTACCTTACGGGCTTTCTTGTTCGCATACATCGATACGTCAGCCTGACGCATCAAGATGTCGGTATCGAGGCTATCGCTATAGAGGGCAACACCCATAGAGACGCCAAGATTAAGCTCGATGCCGTTGATCTCCATCATCTTCTCGATGGCGGCACGGGTTCTTTCTAAGCATTCCTGAGCATTCTCTGCAGTCGCGTGTTCCTTGATGGTGACGAATTCATCGCCGCCTAAGCGGAATAAATGCTCGCCATGATCTCTACTGGCCTTGACCCTACGGGTGAATTCAACGAGGACTCTATCGCCAACTTCGTGGCCATGGTTATCGTTGATCTCCTTGAAGTCATCAAGGTCCATCATGATGACGGCGAAGTCATCGCCTCCATCAACGTATTCCTTCTGGCGTTCTCTAAGCCATTTGAAGAAGGAACGTCGATTATGCGTGCCGGTTAATTCGTCTCTATTGGCGAGATGCTCTAATTCCTGGGTTCTAGCGACCTCATCGGTGATGTCGGTGAAGTTACCGGTTAAACCAATGGTCTTGTTGCCTTTGATGATTGGGCGTTCCGATAAGAGGATGACGCGGTGGTTGCCTTTAACGATGACATCAGTGCTGGTGCGGATGGTATCACCCGCCAAAACGCCTTTCTCGATCTCAGCTCCATCGGTCTTGCCATTACCGATGCCTAATGTAGCGTTGGTTCTACCGATGACCTCGTCTTCGTCTTTGAAGCCGAAGGTATCTAAGAAGGCTTTGTTCGCGCCTAAATATTTACGGTTAGCGTCTTTCCAAAAGATTGGTACGTTGACCGCGTCGATGACATCCTGGACGATTAAACGTTCGCCCGTGTTAGCGTGCGACCAAGATTGGTGGTCCAAGAAATCGATATCGTCCTTGGTGTAGAAGAACATCAAATAGGCTTCGCTATTCTGGGTTTCTATCTTGGATTGCTTAAGATAACCAGAGACGGTTTCATAGTAACGTTTGCCGATCTTCCTGGTTCTCGCGGCGAAAGGAAGACGTCCTAATTCGGCGAGCTTAGGAATGAAGGTTAATAATTCTTTGATGTCATCCGGGTGGAGGTAGGACATCCATTTCGTGCCCTTGACCTGCTCCATCTTTTCGCCAGGGCAGCCAAGCATCTCACTGGCCTCATGGCTCATGGTGACGAGATGTAAGTCATTACCCTCACGAACGAATAAGGCGACAGGAAATGGCGCTTCTGAAACCTGAATCCATTTATTTGGTGTTTCCATATATACCTATCTTACTACAATAATTTACCTAAAATGAATAGATTACAAATTATTGGATGACATCTATTTAGCTAGACAAATATAAAAAAGGGGGCGTGAGATTTATCTCACATAACCCCCATTGATCCAGAATTTGAAGGCGATGCTGCCTTTTAGCGGAGCGTTATAGGAACTATAGATATTGTCGGTAGCGCCATCGATGAAGAAATAGAAATCAACATATTGGCTGGTGGAGTCGGATAAGGAGAACTTGCCGACAGATTGTTGGTATCCACGTCTTCCGTTGGTCTGAGGCGCAACATCATACTTCGTTCCAACTGGGGTATTAACGAATGTAAGTTGCGGGAGCCATGAGACGGCCAAAGCGCAGGCAATAGCTTTGTCGTTATCGGCTTCGTAAAGAGCCTGGAAATAGAAAGACGAATTTTCGAGAGGGAGAGAATTCTTGGCAAACGTGAAGTAGGCGCGGTAGTGGATGAAATAATCTGGGTCAGCGAAAGAGACTGGCGTAACGGAAACAAAGTCGCTCTTCGGGTCGTTAGGATCGGTGACCGTAGCGGTGTAGAACTGCTGAAAACCGATACTAACGTCTCCGAATACTAGTTGTTTATCGGAGTAATTCCACATCGAACAAGGATAAACAGTGTTATCTTCAGGCGGATCAAAAGTGATGGTAGTGGAAGAAGTGCTCTTATCAATCGCATTATCCTCTTTGCCGATTAGAAGGTATCTGGTATTGCTTTTTGCGGTTACGTCTAAGCTGGTGACGTTAACGGTTGAATTGCTGGCAAACCAAGCGAAACCACTGGTAACTCCAGTCGCAGCGACAAGCGCCATTGCAACAATTCCAGCAAAAATTGTTTTTCTTTTTCCTTTCGACATGCTCATAGTTGATCTCTCTCTTCCAAAACGCTG
>ONCO01000025.1 GCA_900316365.1 uncultured Erysipelotrichaceae bacterium | reverse complement strand
GGGTTCTTCGTGCTTATACGCGAGAAGTTCGTCGGTCGAAATCTCGAATAACTTAGCCAAGGCGATGATGCTATCCATATCAGGGGTGGAAAGTCCGCTTTCCCAATTAGATATAGTCTGGCGCGTGACGTTAATCTTTTCGCCTAAGTCCTCCTGCGAGTACCCGCGGCTCTTTCTTAATTCGTTTAGTTTCTGTGCAAAATCCATAATCGTGATCTCCTATGGTCATCACTTTAAAGAAGGGCAGGGCCAATGCCTACATAAGGGATAAAACATTATGTCAAAGTTTTTTAACATTTGGCAGTTTGTATATAAAAAAGCGGAGTTTTTGGCTCCGCTTAGAGGGGATTTTGACTATTTGCCACCGATGGACATTTTCTTGATGTAGGCATCGGCAACGGTGGTTCCGCTTGGCTTAAGGTCGACCCGGTTGGAGAAGCCTTTGAGGTCCTGAAGCATCTTAAGGAGGTTACCAGATAAGGTAATAAGGTTAAGAGGCTCAGCGATCTTGCCGTCACGAATCATGAAGCCATCAGCCTGGCAAGAGAAGTCGCCGCTTCTGGCATTCATGCCGGTACCTAAGCCGGCGATTTCGGTGATGTAGACACCTTCTTTGATTGGGGCGATGAGTTCTTCGAAGCTCTGCTTGCCCGGCTTAACGAAGATGTTCTCGAAACTGATACCGATCTTGCTGCCAGCCCATGCGGCGTTGCCGGTGGATTCGACGCCGGCCTTCTTCGCGGTCTCGAGGTTATAGAAATAAGTCTGGAGGACGCCTTTCTTAACAACGAACTTGTTCTGAGTGGCGACGCCTTCGGCATCGAAGTAAGAGAAATAGATGTTCTTCTCTAATGGCCTTTCCTCGATGGTGAGTTTGCTGGAAGCGACCTTCTGACCGATCTTATCGATTAAGAAGGAAGACTTTCTTTGGACTTCATCGCTGGAGCAAGCGTTAAGGAAGTAGGAGAGAAGAGCCGACATGATGTCGCTATGGAGGACGGTCGGATACTTGCCGGCTTTGCACTGGGTGCCGCCGAACTTATCAAGGGCAGTCTTAACGGCTTTCTTGACCAATTCGTCTGGATTGAACTTATCGAAGTCGCAATCGAGGAACAACTCATAGCCGGTCTTGGTCTCTTCGCCGCTCTTAGCGGCAACGCCCAAGAGGAAGTAATAGTAGTTGGACTTCTGGGAGAGCTTTAAGCCGTGGGAATTATAGAAATAGGATTCTCCGACGGATTCGCTATACATAGCTTCGGTGACCTCTTTGATGCGTGGGTCTGCGGCGTACGCTTTATCTTCAATCTCATGGAGGATAGCGATCTTCCTTTCGGTTGGAACGCTGGCCAAGGCCTTATTGAAGACGTTCTTTTTGTGATACTTCTCGCTTCCTTTGAAGAGCTCGCTCACGGTTTCTTCCTCGATGAAGGAAGCGGACTTTTTGATTTCGTCGATGAGGAACTGGAAAGTGTCTTTGTCTAACTTCTCAGTACGGGCAGAGCCGAACTTGCCGTTATAGATACCGCAGGCGACGACGCTCTGGGAGGAGTTGACCTGGTAGTTATCGATTTCGTGATGGAAGAGCTTGATGGTTAAGGAAGAGCTCTTGCTGATTTGGATCTGGCTTTCGCTGATGCCCGCCTCTTTGGCAAGGGCGAAGAATTTATCGAATTTCATTCTAATTTACCTCCTCTTCCGCCGACGGTGATTTCCTTAAGGCGGATGGTTGGTTGGCCAACGTTGACTGGGATATATCCGCTGCTAGCGCCGCACATGCCGTTACCGAAGGCCAAGTCATTGCCGACGCGGTCGATATTCATGAGGATTTCGCTGGAGTTACCGATGAGGGTGCAGCCTTTGAGCATCTCGCATAATTTGCCATCGCGGATGATGTAAGCCTCGGAGGCGGAGAAGTTGAAATCGCCGGTGGTCGGTTCGACCGATCCACCACCGAAATCAGCTACATATATGCCTAACTTGGTGTCTTTGATGATTTGTTCTGGGTCGTCTTTGCCCGCGGCAATATAGGTGTTGCTCATACGGGAAGTCGGCTCATATTTGTAGGATTGTCTTCTGCTGGTGCCGTTAGGTTCCATGCCTAAACGACGACCGTTGGTCCTATCGACCATGTAACCGACGCAGATGCCGTTTTTGATAAGCATATTCTTCTTGGTTGGGACACCTTCGCTATCGATGTTGGTGGAACCCCATTCGTTTGGAATGGTGCCATCGTCATAAGCGGAGACGACGGAAGAAGCGATCTGCTGGCCGATTTTGCCGGAGAAGACGGATAAGCCTTTCGCGGTAGCGCTGGCTTCAAGAGGATGTCCGCAGGCTTCGTGGAATAAGACGCCACCCCAACCGTTGGTGATAACGACTGGGAATTTGCCAGATGGGCATTCTTTCGCGGAGAGGAGGGCAATCGCCTTCTCGCCGAGCTCTTTGGCTTTCTTCTTATAGTCGAGGACGTTGGTGAAATATTCAAAGCCATCGCAACGAGCTGGGCCGGCGAAAGCGTTCTGGATCTGACCATCGCTTCCCGCGGCAACCGCGACCATGGTAAGGCGGCCACGTTCTTCAACCGCGTTGATTTGCTTCGCAACATTGCCTTCAGCGATGAAGATTTCGATGTTCTTTCTCACGCTGGAGAAAGCATCAACGATACGGACGAGTCTTTCATCGACTCCCTTGGTTATTTCGTAACATTCCTTGAGATAAGCGATCTTCTTCTCGGTTGGAACGTCAGCATAATGGCCGGACATCTTATTGATGACCTTAACGTGCTGCTTCTTGACGTTATCGACGGTGATAAGACGCTCACCCTCATAAGCGTTAGATAAGGTGGTGGCTAATTCGATGAGGTTCTTCGCATGTAAGTCGCTGGTGAAGCCGTAGACCGAACGGAAACCCTTCAAAATGCGGATGCCCGCACCATATCCCTGTCTCCCGCCGCAAGAGTCGACCTTGCCGTTTTCGAGAGAGACTGTATCTGTAACTGTTTCTTCAAGGTAGATCTCCGCATAATCCCCGCCGGTGGCGAGAGCGGCATTGAGAACCTTGATGGCTAATGATTTAGAAATCATTGCATGCCTCCTTTGCTCGTTCGACGGGGAGTGTAACACAAGAGGGCTGAGTGTAGCGAAAGAAAGAGCACTTTCCGCCCTAAAAAAGCGGACACATTCCTTTATAAGGAAATAAATCTAGGCCCCTAGAGTTTTTATGCTTGTAACCCATTTGGGTTTCCTGTATCCTCTTTAATGCGTTTTAGAACGCACACTCTCTGTGCTAATCAAAGCACGGCGAAAGGAGTATTGGACATGAAAAAAGACATCCATCCAGCTTACCACACTGCGACCGTCACCTGCACTTCCTGCGGCGCGACCTTCGAGACTGGTTCCACCCTCAAGGAGATTAAGGTTGATACCTGCTCCAACTGCCACCCATTCTACACTGGCAAACAGAGAACCGTCAGAGCTGATGGCCGTATCGACAAGTTCAACAAGAAGCTTGCCAAGGCCCAGAACAGCAAATAAGCGAGTTATAAAACAAGATGCCGAGCTTAATGCTCGGTTTTCTTTTGTTCGTTTTCATAGAAAACACGCGCGAGCGTGCTACAATATCGCCGAAAAATTGACGCGGCAATTCCGCCCATTTGCAGGAGGCCTCCACGTATGGCTAAAAAATTCTACATCACAACCCCAATTTACTACCCAAGCGCTTCGCCACATCTCGGTCACGCATATTGCACGACCATGTGCGACGTCATCGCCCGCGGCAAGAGGATGAGAGGTTTCGAAACCTTCTTTTTGACCGGCACCGATGAGCACGGCGAAAAAATCCAGAAGAACGCGGAAGCGGCAGGTGTCACCCCGCAGGCGTTCGTCGATGATATCGTCAACAACAAGTTCATCCCATTATGGAAGGCGATGAAGATCTCCAACGATGACTTCATCCGCACCACCGACAAGAGACACGTCGAAACCGTCCAGAAAATCTTCTCCCAGTTCGTCAAGAACGATGACATCTATTTAGGTTCCTATGAAGGATGGTACTGCATCCACGAGGAAACCTATTACACCGAAACCCAGGTCGGCCCTGAGCACATCTGCCCAGAATGCGGTCGTCCAGTCACGAAGAAAGGCGAGGAAGCCTACTTCTTCAAATGCTCCAAATACGTCGATGACCTTATGAAGTTCTTCGACGCGAACCCAGACTTCATCACCCCGGTTTCCCGTAAGAACGAGATGATTAATAACTTCATCAAACCAGGCCTTAATGACCTCTGCGTTTCCCGTACCACCTTCGACTGGGGCATCCCTGTCTTAGAGAAGGAAGGACATGTCGTTTACGTTTGGCTCGACGCCCTTACCAACTACATCACCGCCCTTGGATACCTCCAGGAGAACGATGAGAAGTTTAAGAGCATCTGGCAGGATCCAGAAACCGAGATCGTCCACGTTATCGGCGCTGACATCACCCGTTTCCACACCATCTATTGGCCAATGTTCCTTAAGGCCTTAGACCTTAGAGAACCAAGCCGCGTCTTCGTCCATGGTCTTCTCATGATGAAAGACGGCAAGATGTCCAAATCCCGCGGCAATGCCATCTCCGCTTACCCGCTTATCAATCGTTATGGCGTCGATGCTGTCCGTTACTACATGGTCAGCGAAGTCCCGTTCGGCCAGAACGGCGTCTTCACCCCAGAGCAGTTCGTTACCCGCATTAACCAAGACTTGGCCAATAACCTCGGCAACTTGTTAAATCGTTCCGTCTCGATGATCGAGAAATACTATAACGGCGTCATCCCAGCCTACGAAGGCGAGGTCACCGCGTTAGACGCCGAGCTCAAAGCCGCGGCGGAAAAGAGCATCGTTGCTTATGAAGCCCTCAATGATGGCCTTAAGGTCACCGAGGCCTATCAGGAAGTCATGGACCTTATCTCCAAGGCTAACAAATACATCCAGGATTCCGAGCCATGGACCCTTGCTAAGGATCCAAGCAAAGCGAAGGAACTTGCTTCCTGCATGTATCACCTTGCCAATGTCATCTATATCTCCGGCATGCTTATGTCTCCAATCCTTGTTGAGAGCGCCCCGAAGATCTTCGACCAGCTTGGCATCCCAGAAGAACTTCGTTCCTACGAAGCCATTAAGAAATTCGGAAATCTCGGCGGACTTACCGTCAAGAAGGGCGAACAGCTCTTCCCGCGTCTTAAGGAAGCGGACGAGATCGCTTATATCGCCGGCCTCATGGCCGCTCCAAAGGAGAAGGCGGCTGCCTAATGGCTAAGTTCGGTATGCCTAGCGAATCCTTCCACGGCACCTGCCGCGACCTTACCTTCGAAGGCAAGGGCGTGGTGGTGGATGGAAAGAGGACCGTTTTCGTTAACGGCGTTTTCCCTGGCGAATCTGGGGAATTCGAAATCGCCTATCGCCGTAATGGTTCCTTTTACGGCCGCGTGAAGAGACTCGATGTCGTCTCCCCTGATCGCATCGCCCCGAAGTGCAAGATCTGCTCTTCCTGCGGTGGATGCCAATTCCAGCAATACGCCTACAAAGCCCAGCTCGAATATAAGACCAAGAAGGTCAAAGAGCAGTTCCGCAAGATTGCTCATATGGATGTCGATGTCTTACCGACCATCGGCATGGATGATCCATACCATTACCGTAACAAGATCCAAATGCCGTTTGGTAAGGATGCGCGCGGGAACATCTATTGCGGTTTCTATAAAGAAAACACCCACATAATCGTCCCTGTCACCGAATGCTATATCGAAGATAAAAGAGCCGCGAAGATCCTTCAGACGGTCAAGAAGCTTATGAAGAGCTTCCGTATCGAACCGTATGATGAAGACGCGCGCAGTGGCGTCCTTCGCCACCTTTTGATTCGCACCTCGCATTATGCCCCGGAGATCATGGTGGTACTCGTCACCAACGTTAACTCCTTCCCGAGCCGTAACAACTTCGTCCACGAGCTTGTCAAGGAATGCCCGGAAATCACCACGGTCGTCCAGAACATCAACACCCGCCAGACCAACGTCATTCTTGGCGAAAGAGAACGTGTCCTCTATGGCCCAGGCAAAATCCGCGACTCCTTAAATGGCGTCGAATTCAATATCTCCGCGAAGTCCTTCTACCAAACCAACCCGGTCATGACCGAGATGCTTTATGACAAGGCGATGAATGCCGCGAAGCTTGAGAAGACCGACGTTGTCTTTGATGCCTATTCCGGCATCGGCACGATTGGTCTTATTGCCGCGAGGCATGTTAAGCGCGTCATCTCGGTCGAGATTGTCGAAGCCGCGGTTAAAGACGCGGTCAGAAACGCGAAGAACAATAACATCAAAAACTTCAACGTCTATTGCGACGATGCCTCCTCTTTCATGGTCCGTATGGCCGAAAAGAAGGAACACGTGGATGTTCTTTTCATGGATCCTCCGCGTAAAGGAAGCGACGAAAGATTCCTCAACGCCCTCCTTAAACTCAAGCCATCCAGAGTTGTTTATGTCTCCTGTGATCCATCTACCTTGGCTAGAGACGTCGCCTATATCTCCCAGAGCTATAAGATCGAGAGCATCCAGCCGATGGACATGTTCCCACAGTCCTTCCACGTCGAAACAGTCGTTAGTTTGTGCTTAAGGAAAAAGTAAGCGCCAAATCTATAGAATTAGCCCAAAATCCATTGGGAGTTTTTACGCTGTCTTGATATTCTCTTCATTAAAATAAAGTTTAGTAGTTATAATGAGGGCACGCGAAATATCGCCTCTCGAATATGAAACCATTACAGAAAAGACTTCTTTCGTCGGCCATCGTTCTTTTGTTTCCGTTTGCTATGGCCGCTTCGAAATACACCGTTACCGAAGGGCACTACAACTATGTCAATGTGTCGGTGAATGAGACCGCTGACGTAAATGACGCCAGAAAATCTAATTACGAATTCACTATCAAGAACACCGGAGGTAACTACCTCATCGCCGATGGCTTCCGCGTCCAATTCAACGATTGGGAAACCGCTAAACACCTATATACCAACACCGATGATCGTCCAACGCTTGGTCGACATCTTAAAGCGCCTGGTGAATCTTTTGTCGTGACCTGGAATACCGAGAAAGGTATCGATTTCTCGCAAGCTTCTTATTGGGGCGAAGCGATGGTTCCTGATGAGAAGTTCCTTGATGGAGAAGGCACAAAAGCCATCACCAAGGGCGAAGAAAACATTTATTACATCGACTACAAATTCAGCGACTTGGAACAAACCGGGTATGAATATGCCTTCTTTGCAAAGATGAGTTACGACGAGAAGGACTATATCGCTGAGATATTTCAATCTAGTAACGGCGAAAGATTCAGCTTCCGGGGCAAGGAAGATTTCGATATCAGTAAAACCTCTGTCGGTGAGGTTCTCGTATTTAGATGCGAGGCATATAATGGGCCTAATTATGGCAAGTTCATCGAGAATTTCGCCTGGTTTATGGCCCTTATTTACTTAAGCGTCGGACTTATCATAGTTTTGCTTGTCGTTTTGCCGATTATCTTCTTTAGGCGCGCGAAGAAGAAAAAGAAGCAGGCCGAAGAGAACAATATTCAGCAGTAATAAATATGGACGAACTAACTCTATTTAAAGACGTGCACAAAGGTAACGTAACCCAAGCCGACAAAGGTATCAGATGGGAATTAGGCGAGATTGTATTGATTTTCTACCTCGATAAGGTTGAAGACTATTGCAGCGTTTTCCTTAAAGGCAAGAAAAGAGAAAGAGAGCTTACCCATCTCCATTTATCAAGGGAAGAAACGATCGATCTGATTAAACTGGTAGATGACCCTAGCAAGAAAATCGCGGTTGAGAGAACGTTCTTCTGTGCCTCCTTTGCTGTTGTTGATAAGTCGGAACAAAAGCCCTTTATCCATTACTCTATCTAACCTTATATAAAGAAAAGGATGGGACGCGATGATGCGTACCCAATTTATAATCCAAATTTTTTATTTCTGACGCATTTGCGTGTTGGTGGCACTTTTGTGGCGCTTGCACCTGTACACTGAGATCAGCCGATTTTTATATCTAAAAACGGAGGATTATTTATGAGAAAACACACGAAATTCAAGCGTTTGTCGCTTGCGTTTGTTCCTTTCCTTGCTCTAGGCAGTGTTGTTGCTGCTTTGTCTTCAAACAAGGAAGCGAAAAAAGTTGAGGCTATTGCAACCGATGAAGTAGCAAAGATAAGCACGAAAGGAATGTATGACAATAGAAATAATGAGGGGCCAAATAGTGATTACCGTCAATCCGGTGATTTCATATGGCACACATTAGACTCTACTGCTACATATGGTGGAAAAACATATTTGACTAAATCTGGATTTAATTCTGGGTGGGCTGGTTTTGAGTACAAAAATTCAGGTGAAAAAGTAATCGAATCTGTTTCTTTCCCTGCGACATTTTATAAGATAAACGACACCTCGAAACCGAAGCCCAATATTCAGGTTTTTCTAAATAAAGGTCCCTGGCACACTCAAGTTAAATCAACGACTTTAACGCTTACAGAAGTCACAGGTGTTTCTGGTGCAAAGGTATATACCGCTCCTGCTTTCACTATCGATGGTTTGGCCTCTGACGTTGGCAAAGATGAAATACAAGTAAAATTTAACTTTAAGGATTCAAGCAATTACGATGTGAACCTACAAGGATTTGGACCACAGTACGCTAACTCAGATACTTACTATTTCCAAGTTAATCAACCTGCGAAACATACGGTCAC
>ONCO01000014.1:26083-33773 GCA_900316365.1 uncultured Erysipelotrichaceae bacterium | reverse complement strand
TTCCTGACGGTATATTTGAGATTGCCGTCTAAGTCATAGATAAATTTCTTCGCCGTGACGGTGAAGATTTTTCCTTTGACCTTCAAAAGGTCTTTCTCGTTCATGTCTTTGACGGTGCTGGAACCGCCGAAAGAGAACCAATTGTTTCTAATCGATACTTCCATTTTTCCTATGTCCTTTGCTTATCTTTAATTTTATCCGTAACTTTTGATAATGCAAACCCCATAAAAAGTCATGTTTATAAGACGAAATATACATAAATCTATTAGAAGTAGCAAAATTGCCCATTTTTGGACGCCAAAGCGTTAGGTAAAATAATCCAAATCACATAGAGGTAAACTATGAAGAAATTTTTACTAATCAGCGCAGCACTTTTGCTTACGTCCGGGCTTTCCGGTTGTGGCCATGGCTTTATAACTGATCCGATAACTCCTCCCTACTTCATACCGAGTAGCAGCCAGGAAGAAGTAATTATCGATAACTCCGGTTTCAAGAACATCAACGACGAAGAGCCATTCGAGATTCATACCGAACTCCAGAAAGCCTTCCTCGAATATGATGGCCAATACGGTAAGTGCCCTGCAGACCTATATCCTGACGGCACTGCCCATCTATCCGATTCTTTGCCGATTACCTTAACCTGGAACTACGAACTCCCAGAAGGCAAAGAAGTCGACCATTATTCGGTCATCTATGGCCAAAAAAGAGACTTAAGCGATGGCTATAGGGTCGATGGCAATAATGAAGATACCATCTCCTTCAATAACGCCTTCCTTGGCCGTAACTATTATCAGTTAATCGCCACCTTCACCGATGGAAGCACCGAGGAAGGCCCAATCCGCCGTTTGGAGGTCAATAGCTCCTATCCAAGAAACCTAACCATAGAAGGCATGACCAACTGCCGCGATATCGGCGGAAGGAAACTTCCTGATGGCCAGAGGATCAAACAAGGTCTTATCTACCGTACCTCTGGCAAAAACCAGAACGGTTCCCTAACCGAGAAAACCAAAGAAGAAATGGTCAACCATCTAGGCGTTAAGAACGAGATCAACCTCGCCGGCGATAGCTCCTCCTATAACCTTAAATTAGAAGGAACCAACCTCATCACCGCGTGCCGCATGGACACTTCTAGCACCGGTGGTTTCCACCATTTCTCAAGGAATGCTGAAGCGGTTAAGAACTTCTTCTATTTCATCGCCAACGAAGAAAACTACCCTCTCTTCTACCACTGCAAGATCGGCACCGATAGAACAGGATTATGCACCGTCCTCCTCCATGGTTTATTAGGCATGTCCTTAAACGATATCTATCAGGACTACCTATTCTCCAACTTTGGCAAGATCGGCGAAAAAAGAGGCATCGGCACCGGTGACTCCCACGACATGCTTAAGTACATCGATGATATCCTTACCTTCTCTGGCGAAACCTTCCAGGACAAGGTCTATAACACCTTGCTCGCCATCGATGTCAGCAAAGAGACTCTAGATACCGTAAGGAGCAACCTCATCGAGGAAACCGGCATAACTAGAAGCGCCCTTCCGAAGAACACCATCGCCGGCCCGGCGGAATTCCTCACCGCCGAAGGCGTCGAAATCACCACCGATAGTTCCGAAAGGAATAACCCAGATAACTACTTCGTCTTAGATAGCGAAGATAAGTCCGTCTCCTTGACCTTTGACGCCTCCGAAGATTTTACTGGTCAAGTCGTGGCTTATTTAGGTAACCCCGATGCCTCGACGAGCAAAAAGATCGCTGATGCCATCAGTGTTACGATCGATGGCGACAACATGCCTATCAGGGACGTTACCTATAAGGATGCGAGAATGGGCAAATGCACAGTTAATGGCTCCTCTAGGACCAACTACTTCCCGGTCATCTTAGGAACCTATGATTTAACCAAAGGAAACCACACCATCACCATGACGGGTAGCAGCAACACCATGAATGTCGGCGGTATCTACATCTTCGATAACGCCTTCGCCGGCGGCCCTAACGAAGTCAACTAGCCTAAACCTAAAAGTCTTGCCAACAAACTTAGGCAAGGCTTTTTTTCGTTTTGTCGCTTCGTCTTGTTTTAATGGCGATAGGAAAAGGGGCGCCCTTCCGGACGCCCCTTCGGTAACCACCTTGGGTTTACAGTTTTGGGCGGTTGTTTCTCTTCCAACCACCTTCAACCACCTTAGAGTTTAGAGAGCCAGAAGTTACAGAGCCCGAAAAAACCGACTAAGCTGGTTAGCCTAATCGGTCTATTGATGTAATTGTGAAGCCAGGCTAATTGGTGACCTTAGTCATCCCAATCTTCAAAGTCACTTGGATCTGGGTCGTCATCGTCATCGTCATCGTCCCACGGATCGTAAGAAACGTAGTGGTCGTCAACATCGCCATCCGTGCAATGAATCGCGCCACAAGCGGGATTATCCCTATTCCAGTCAGTTCCTTTTTGGATGGCGCGCCATTGTTCCGTTGTCCCCAGATAAGAGATTGAAGCGCAATCATAATTACCTGAAAGGCCGTAATTGCCAATGAAAGTAAGCGATGCAGGTACGTCAACAATGGAAAGAAGTCCATAATTCGCATCAATACCTAGCATTTCGATTCTTTCTAGCGCACTTCCTTTTTCAAACGTGATCGTAGTAAGGTTGTGGGCATGATGAATTCCATATCTTTCTATCGCGATAATGGTATTTGAAATAACCATTGTGGTTATGTTTTCGCTGGTAAAACCCTCATAACCTATTTTAGTAACCGGTAAATTATTGACTACTTTTGGAATGACGACATTGGCTGGAACATGATTGCCTTGATAGATTGTGTAAGATGCCCCGTCAGCGTCGAGGGTCAATCTATAGTAATCGTAAATCTGCGATTCGAATCCCGCGGTCTTGAAGTTAGCAACCAAACCATATAAATAGCAGTCGGTTGAAGCGAGCTCGCCTAAAACTGCATCGACTTCCTCGGTTTCGACGTGAGATTCATCGATTTGACAAACGTGTCTGGCCGTGCATTTTGTGTGGTCTTCGTTCCATTCGTAGGTTGCTGCGTTCCAAACGTGGTCGTATTGGTCTTTTACGGCATCTTTACTGACCTCGTTGTTACCATTTTCGTCGGTGAAGTACTTGTCGCAGACAGAGCAACTCCAATATTCAATATTGCCGATTGTCGTGCAGATATCAGAAGAAACGGCATCATGATGAGTCATTTGATGACCATTGGCCGGGACAATCCAACTATCTGCGGCGATTTCGTGTTCGCCATTTTCGTCGCTAAAGTATTTATCGCAATTTTCGCAACTCCAATAAGCGGTAATACCGGTTTCGGTGCAGGTTGCTGGTTTTGCTGCATGAGCGATTAAACTATGACCATTCGCGGCGACTTCTTCGGTCTTGGTATCTACGTGACCGTCATAACTGGCGGTATAGGTTCTAACGCCTTTAGATTCGCAACCTGGTTGAGTCGTCACTTCGATTCTAACGGTTGCAGGATGCATTTCGACGTGGCTTGCGTCATGAGAGCAAACGCATTTTGCCTGCGCGCTGTCCCATTTATCAGACCAAACAAACGAGTCAAATTGGTAATCATGCTGAAGTGCAGCTATGGTAATGTTTTCTTTCTTTTGGGTTTCGAAAGCTTCGTTTTCGAAAGTTACGGTATATTTGCCAACGCCTGCGGTTTCGCATGTCGCCGGAGTAACTGCTTCATAAACAGAATTCTTGGTTTCTGATTCGACATGGGTCGCGTCATTCAAACACACTCTCTTCGCGGTACATGTTGAGTTATCCTCGGCCCAAACATATGTTGCGGCGCCCCAATTATGATCAATCGCTTCTAAGGTAACGTCCTTTGTTTGAGGGGCGAACGCTTCGTTAACAAACGAGACGGAATATCTTCCCGTTCCATCGGTTTCGCACTTTGCCGATGCCACTACTGCATAAGTAGAATTAGCGGTTTCTTCTTCGACATGGGTCGCGTCATTCAAACACACTCTCTTCGCGGTACATGTTGAGTTATCATCGGCCCAAACATATGTTGCGGCGCCCCAATTATGATCAATCGCTTCTAAGGTAATGTCCTTTGTTTGAGGGGCGAATGCTTCGTTAACAAACGAGACGGAATATCTTCCCGTTCCATCGGTTTCGCACTTTGCCGGTGCCACTACTGCATAAGTGGAATTAGCGGTTTCTGTTTCTTTGTGGTTTTCATCACCTTTGCAGACCCTTTCGGCGACACAGGTCTTATTGTCTTCGGACCATGTGTAAGTCACTTCACCCCAGTCATGGGTATGTTGCTTACACGCCGAAAGAAAGGAGACAGCCATAAGAACAGACGTCATTAAGACTATTTTCTTTTCCATTTAAAGATTTCCTTTCTTTAATTATGTGGTTTATCACCTGTCCCCAAACTAACCCAGGCAAAATAACGTATTCAAAGGAAATGCACCTAAACTATACTTTCAGACATTCAAAGTAAAGTTTGATGGTTTATAATTAGCAAATATTAGGATGGCTTTGTGCATATGAGAGATACCGCTAAGACCGCAAAAGAATTTGAAAAAGCTTTATTCAAATTATTGGAAAGTAAAAACTATCACGACATTACCGTTAACGAGATATGCACATTATCCAATAAAACGAAGATGACCTTTTACCACTACCACAAAGACAAGGATGCCCTGCTAGCTGTCGCCTCTATTAACTTAATCAACGCAGAATACAACAAAGAATACTACAAGATATTAAGAAAAACATCCGATGTAGAGGAAATTGAATATCTCGCTTTAATCGCCACATATGAACTAGTGGCAAAACATTATGGCCAAATCACCAATCTCATTTATAAAGGCGAGACTCTACCTTTAGAAATATTTAAAAGAGCCCTATTCAACAATTACAGCAAATATATGACTGAAATGATTAATTCCGCCGGTTATGACGTCCCTAGCGATTATATGTCAATCTTCTGTTTCGAAGGATTATACGAAACATGCTTATATTACGCGGAGCAATTAAAGAACAAGAAGGATGAGGAAAAAGTAAGAGAGGATATGAGAAAAGTATGCCGCTTACTGGCCAAAGCCGTTATGGCTATCGCGAAAAAATAGTGTGTACCCAATTTCCTGGACTTTCCGGATTAGATCGCGAACCCTTGTTCCAGTCATGTTGCACAGGCAACTTAAAGACTGCTTTCCCGCCTTTTCCTGGGGTCGGCCACTCTTCTGGCCTCTCCGAAACGAAAAAGCCCCAGCATCACTGCTAGGGCATATTCTCAATGGCGCGCCCGGAGGGACTCGAACCCGCAACCCCCAGATTCGTAGTCTGGTACTCTATCCAGTTGAGCTACGGGCGCACTATGTATGGAGCTTCCGGGCGGATTTGAACCGTCGGTCAGGGAGTTGCAGTCCCTTGCCTTACCGCTTGGCTACGGAAGCGCGAGAGAGATTATAGCACTGCCCATGTTATCCCGTAAATAACTTACGGAACTTTTTTACTCCTATTTTTGGGGCCAAGTCAGTTTCACTGACCCAGCCCCGAAATCATACACTATTTTTTGCTTACTGCAATACGATTCGCGACTTCTTTTCTTCTCGCGACCTTAATCTTCTTGGCTTCGATCTTCAAGACGATGGAAACGCCTAAGAGGGAAAGGGCCCCAAGGAGAATGATGCCGAAGACGATGACGCCCCAAAGAGGGAGGTTATTGCCTTTGACGTTCTGCCACATGGTGAGGACGTATTTGTTATTCGCCCCATAGTCATTCATGGCCGCGAGCTTAGGAATGAATTCCTGCGGCACATACTGGGTGAAGAACTGACGTCCTACCACCACATCCTCGCCTTCGCCTTTAGGGTCGGCGATGGTCTCATATTCGTCGCTATAGAAATAATAAGGATTGGTGTCAGGCTCCTCGCCAAGCATATTGCCATAGAGGTCCATGACATCTTCGCTTAAGGTATCTTGGAAGACGTAGCTAAGATTGACGATGGTCCATTCGATTTCTTCATCTTCGGACTCCGCCACCTCGGAATTATATTTCTCTTGGTATTCTTCCCAAGACATAGCCACGCCATCGACGACGGCTGCTTCATAGCTAGAGCCAGTCATATCGAATGGGCCATAATCATCGCCGTTAGGATGAACGCCCGTGCCGTCCTGGAAGACGATATTCTCTTCTTCGTCATAGACGAAGTCGCTATCTTCCCAGGTGGAATCAGGGTCATTGGTCGCGTCATGGTAGACATACATCGCATAGGACCTTGGGTCATACCACTGCCTGATTAAGTCATGGACATAATCGCCGGCGATAAAGGAGGTATAGCCAATCGAAGACATATCCGCGGTGGCGATGGCCGGATGGGAGAGGAAATCGACGAATTCCTGGGCCTCAGCCTTATGGAGGGAATCGCTTTTCGGCATTACCCAGCCATCGAACCAGATGTTGCCACCGGTCTTCGGGACGGAATAGTAAAGGGTTTGATCGGCTTCATGCTCCGCCCTATCAAGCGAATAAACGGCATCACCGCTCCAGGCGAGGTTCATGCCGACTAAGCCTTTGACGATATCGTCTTTGCCCGAGTCGACCTCGAAGCCGAAGACGTTGCCCTTAAGCTCAAGAAGGACTTTCTCGACCTTCTTAACGGTCTCCTCATCGCATTTATTGAAGAAATCGGTGGCGAGCTTCGGGGAATAATTCGCTAAAGCGTCGTCATAGCAATCTTCTTTTAATTCATAGCTGCCAGGGGTGAAATAGCCAGAAGCTTCCATCTCCTCGCGAATCTCTTTGTCGAATAAGCGCATGATGCCGACGGAATAGGTATCGCGCATCGAATCTTTGATCGACATGATGCCCTTATATTTCTTATCCCAGAGGGAATTCCAGTCATTCATGTCGTATTTGACTTCTTCTTCGCTAATTCCGGCGGTCTTAGCGACGAGCGCTGGGTTATAGGTGATACCCAAAGTGCCCCACATATAGCCTTTCGCGTATTCGTTGATCTCATGGAGCTCACCGCTTCCATCGCCGTTCTCGGCTTTGATTTCCTTCATCTTGCCGAGAAGATACTTAGAAACGTAAGCGTCGTAATTAGGAAGAGCCCCTTCATCGAATGGCTCCAACATGCCCAAAGACATCATCTTCTGGATGGTGTAGTCGCTCGGGCAGATGAGGTCATAAGTAGATTTGCCAGTCTTTAAAGACGAAAGCATCGTCTCATTTGTGTCAAACGTGTCATAAATGACATTGACCTTCTTGTGGTTAACTTCCCACTCATAGGCCGAGAAAGCCTCAAGGACGCCTTCATAGCTTTCTTCTTCGGCCTCATCCCAAAATGGGACGATATCATCCTCGCCGATATAGTCTTCGCAGTTAAGGACGCGGAGGTTGATGGTCTCGATGTTATCTTCCGCGGTAGAACAACCGCTCATGAACGGAAGAAAGACGAAGGATGCGCCTAATAAAGATAAGGTTTTAAGAATTCTCTTTTTCATGGCTATTCTCCCCTCCTGCTCTTATGCGATTTCTTGACCGCTTTGTTGTTATAGATGGTGATGCCGATGACGACCAATAAGACCACGATGAAGATGATCGTCGTCAAAGCGCGCATCGCCGGTGGGATAGGACCTTTCTTGATCTTGGCCTGGACCAAGGTAGATAAGGTATCGATGGTCTTCTCGCCGCTAAGTAAGCCCGCGCCTCT
>ONCO01000014.1:0-26035 GCA_900316365.1 uncultured Erysipelotrichaceae bacterium | reverse complement strand
TCATCAAGCGATAAGGTGATGGCTAAAAGGAAGCCCGAAAGGATACCAGGAAGAATCTCTGGGAAGATGACCTTGAAAAGAGCCTGCCTCTGGGTGCAGCCAAGGTCGAGGGCGGCCTCATATAAGGCTGGGTCCATCTGCTGGAGCTTTGGTTTAACGGAAAGATAGACGAACGGGAGGGATAAGATGACGTGTCCCGCAAGAAGAGTCCAGAAGGAGAAGATATTCGCCCCACCGAGCATGACGGTGCCGACGAAGACGAACATAACGGTCAAAGACAAAGCGATGACGATCTCGGCGTTGACGACCGGAATCTGGGTCATGGTCTCAATCACCGTTCTGGTCTTCTTTTTGGAATAGAAGACGCCAATCGCGCCGCAAGTGCCTAAGACGACGGAGATAAGGGCGCTACTGACGGCTAAGATCAAGGTATTGCCTAAGGCGGTCATGATCTCCTCGTCATGGAAGAGGTCGCTATATAAGCCAAAGCTAAATCCGGTCCAAGTGCCGATGTTGGTGGCCTTGGTGAAGCTATAGGCGATAAGGACCAAGATCGGGATGTACATGATAACCAAGACAGTCCAGATGATGAATTGGGCGATGACCTTGGCTCTGATGCGCTTGGCTTTGAGCTTCTTCTCGGTTGGAGATAAGGTCGTAACAGCGTTGTTTACCATAAGTTACCTCCTCTCACGCGGTTCTCCGCGGCGTCGAAGCGACGGGAAATAAGCATCGAAATGCCAACGAGCAATAACATGATGAAAGCCATGAAGGAACCTTCGTTCCACTGGGACTGGCTGAAGTTGAGATAGATGATGTTGCCAAACAAGGTAATCATGCCTTCCGAAAGGGTATCGGAGATGACATAAGAAGAGATCGTCGGCATGAAGACCATCTCCGCGGCAGAGACTATGCCTGGGATGGATTGAGGGATGACGTTATAGAAGAAAACCTCAACCGGGGAAGCGCCGAGATCGCTCGCGGCCTCGATTTGGCTCTTGTCGAGCTTAAGCATCGTCGTATAAAGCGGGAGGATGGTGAATGGCAAATAGTTATAGACCATACCGATCATCGTCGCGAGGTAAGGATGCGCGCCGCCTTTGATGCCCATCCAGGCCAAGACGTCGCGGGTCGCGCCCGTTCTAAGGACGAAGTTGATCCACATCGGCATGACGAAGAGCATGACCAAGATCTTGTTCTTGTTGAATTTGCTATTGGCCAATAAGTAGGCGATTGGGTAGCCGATTAACAAGCAGATGATGGTGTTGAGAATGCCGATGAAAAGCGAGACGACGAGAATGTTTATCTTCGTCGGCGAAGTAAAGAAAGAAACAAGCGCCGGGAAAGAGAAATTTAAGAATAGGCTACCGTCATCCGCCGTATCCGTGAAGGCGTAGACGATGATGATGAGGATCGGAATGACGACGAAGAGGGCCAAGAAGACCGTATAAGGTATGGCCAAATATTTCCTCTTGAAGGAGAAAAACTTCTTCGTTTTGTTAAGTTTTTCGGCCGCCATCTTATTCACCTTTGCCCTTATAGGTATCGATGTCGGACTTCAAGCGGAGGCGGATATCCTCCTTCTTGATGGTGACGGAGACCTGGTCGCCTTCATTCCAAGAATATGGGGAGACGGCGACGTAATCCTCTTCCTCCTCGGTGCGGACGATGTAACGGTAATGGTCGCCGATCCAGACGGAGGCGATGATGGTGCCGGTGTCGCTTCCGATGGAAAGGTCGTCGGAGAGGTCGATTTTATCGAGGTCCACTTCCGCGACCACATCCGCGTCGTTTAAATCGTAAGTGAGGCGGGATTTAGGATCGGTTAAGCGGCAGTCCTCGACAATCGCGCCCGGGAGAAGCTGGCCAAGGTCGCATTCGAAGGAAGCCTCGCCGATATGGAGTTTGCCAGAAGCATCGATCCACGCGTCGGTGTACTGGTTGACGGAGAGCTCCTTGTGCATGACTTGGATGTTCTCTTTCTCGACGGAAAGGGAAACCTTGGAGCCGACTTCGCGGTTCTTGGTGTCGCGGCAGATGACTTCGTTCTTGCCGACGTTGACGACGTATTCGTAATGGACGCCCTGGAAGAGTTTGCTGGCGATCTTGCCGTCGACGTTGCCGTTCCCCGGCTCGCCGATGATGACGTCCTCCGGACGGATGACGACGTCGACCTTCTCGTTGACCGGGAAGTCATCGATGACGTCCCAAGTCGCGCCAATGAAGCGGCATTTGAGTTTCCTGGTCATCGTGCCGTTATAGATATTGGATTCGCCGATGAAGTCAGCGACGAAAGCGTTGATTGGTTCGTTATAGATATCTTCTGGGGTACCGGCCTGCTGGATGATGCCGTCATTCATGATGACGATGGTATCGGACATCGTGAGGGCTTCTTCCTGGTCGTGGGTGACATAGATAAAGGTGATGCCGAGTTTCTTATGCATCTCCTTAAGCTCGAGCTGCATGTCTTTCCTCATCTTATGGTCAAGCGCGGAAAGAGGTTCGTCGAGGAGAAGGACCTGAGGTTCGTTGACGATGGCGCGGGCGATCGCGACACGCTGCTGCTGACCGCCGGAAAGGGTATTGACGTCGCGGTCTTCCATATCCTCAAGGTCGACAATCTGAAGGGCGCGGGTGACTCTCTCGTCGATTTCCTTCATCGGGATGCGCTTCATCTTGGTTTTGAGGGAGCCATCCTTTCCCTTGACCTGGACCGGGACCTTCTTCATCTTGAGGCCGAAGGCGACGTTATCGTAGACGTCTAGATGCGGGAATAAGGCGTAATGCTGGAAGACCGTGTTGACTGGTCTTTTATATGGAGGGAGCAAAGAGATGTCTTCCCCATTGAGCAAAATCTTACCCGTTGATGGGAGCTCAAAGCCCGCGATCATACGCAAGGTCGTGGTCTTGCCGCAGCCCGATGGGCCGAGGATGGTGACGAATTCGCCGCGTTTAACGTCGAGGTTAAAATCCTCAACGACCGTAACGCCGTCGAACTCCTTGTGCACATGCTGCAGGCTGATGATGGTATCTGATTCCATAGAATCGTCCCCTTTCTGGTCAAGGATGACCCCAAAAAAATTAACGAAAAAATAATAGGGATTATTGGCCAAAAAACAATAGCGATTTTCATGTATTTTTTATGGCTATTTTTGCGGCGAAGAAAAAGTGGGCTTTTTGACGGCATAATCGGGTTTTCGCGTGGGTCGAAAAATTGAAAATTTTGTCATCAAAAAGCCTTTGACTAAATCCATCATGGTTTATACTATTCAGTGCAATGAATTATAAACACTTATTCTTGATGCCGCTCCTCCTCTCTTTAGGAGCCCTTTCCAGCTGCAATCCGCCAGCAAAAGACGGAGAGAAAAAAGTCGCCTTATCCTTCTCCCGTCATTTCGGAGTCGATTCCCTCGCGGAAGGCTATGATGATCCAAACGTCCTTTTCCATAACTTCGACGAGAAAGTCGAAAGAAATGGCGTATCCAAGATGGAGAAAAGGTATATCGCTAGCGAAATGGAAGTCCAGGCCATGTTAGACAAGAAGGCCAACTTCATCATCGCCTCCGTCCCTGATTTCACTTGCCTCTGCTGGAAGAACTTCGTCAAGGAGACCTTCTCCACCGTCATCGTCGATTTGAAGGCCGATGTCTATGTCATCGACGCCAAGACGGCGATCAAGAATGAAGCCTGGGGCATACAAACCAGCGGCAACGACCCTGTCCTCGCCATCATGTCAAATGGCAAAGCCGCCTATCAGACCGCCCTCAAAGAAAAAAGCGATCTCGTCACCAGCAAAAAGAAACTCTCCCTTTGGATTGAAAATAGGGCTACTTTCTCCCAGATGTATTGGGTCAATGAAGAAAGCGAAGTCCAATCCCTTAGAAATAAAGGCGGCGCCCTCTTCTATTACGGCCGCACCTCCTGCTCTGACTGCGCCTATTTCGAAACCAATTTCCTGTTCGATTACCTCGCCGAAAGAGGCAAGAAACTCCAAAGCCCGCTTTATTACATCGACTGCGATTCCGAAGGCCGCAGATTTAAAAACGGCGAACTCGACCAAGAGCAATGGAACGCCTATAAGGCCAGCCATAATTTGGCAGAATCCGAAGATAACCCTGCCGGCTATGGAACGGGTTATGTCCCTACCCTTATGAAGATGTCCGCCTATAAAGAAGGCGAAGAGCCAAAGGTCGAACTCATGGACGTCTACTTCAATGACTCTGTCAAAAAGAACGAAAACGGCCATTATGTAGTCGAAAAATCCTTTTTCTCCAGCGCTCGTAATGACGCCTCTTATTTACGTTACCTCGGCAAATCGGATTATACGGTCCTTGAAGGCTTAGACTTAGGCGAATGCTCTGAAGAAGGCATGAAGGCCTATTATTGGTACCGCGATAAGCTCGCAACTTACCACAATCGTTACGCGACTTATTTCCTCGATTTCAACTCGGTTGAATACTCTCTCCTGGCGTGAAGCAATCACGGTTTAAGGCAACAAAGCGGAACGACATAGACACCGTTATCATCTTTGTATGCGACCTTCCCAGCGGTAACAATCATCAAGAAGGCCGGTTTTGGATGTTCCGCTTGATTGACGTCACTTGCTAGTTCAATCAATTTTTGGGATGCCTTTTTGATTTCCTCTTCGTCGCCTAGTTTCGCCTCAACCAAAGCCCACGCCCCATCGGCGAATGTTAATACCGCATCGGCTTCCCTATCTTTTTTATCGCGATAATGGTAAACGTTGGCCCGCAAAGTGTCGCAGTAAATCCTCAAATCTCTGACGACTAACGACTCGAACAAGAAGCCAAATGTCTTCATGTCTGAAAAGATGCTTTCGGGAGTTATGTCCAATGCTACCGCGGCAATCGAAGGGTCGACGAAGTGCCTCGTGTTCTTCGCTCTAATAGCGGTTTTGCTTCTTAAGTTTGGATTCCAAGCTTCTAATTCCTCGATGACATAGAGCCTTTTGAGCGACAACAGATACCTAGAAAAAGCATCTTTGTCAATTTCATCGCCGTTTTCTCTTAAGTCGGCCTTAATCAATTCATTGGGGGCTTCGGTCGCGACGTTTCTCGCGTACGACCTTAAAATCTTTTTCGCTCTCGTTTCGTCTTTGCGCAGCGGAACATCTCTCAAAGAGAAAATATCCTCACTGACGAGACCATCGTAAAAGGTCCTTGCTTGTTGCAAGGCAACATCTCTTTCACATCCTATGGCAAGTGGCCATCCCCCTCTGCAAATATAGAAAGCATAATCTTTAATGTCTTTATCGGAGAAAGAGCCTTTGAAAACACCTTTCCTTAGGTCAGAAATAGAAACGCTGCCATCACCGTCGCCGCTTTCGAAAAGAGACATTGTCCTCATCATCCTTTTAATGATGCGACCAGTTCCGGTGTGTCTTTCATTTTCCTCGCCCGCCAAGGATTTGCTCGCGGCGTTGTCGGTAACGCTTCCGGTCAAAATATACTGGCCGAATTCACCGCTTTCATCTATCGCCTCCTTGACGGAATTCCAAATAAATGAGATTACCTGCCATTCATCAATAAGGATTGGTTTTTCCCCAACACCAAGCAAAACCTCAGGCGCGGTTTTAGCGAGCATTACGTATTGATCTCTATCTTTCTTCTTCATCAGATCGATGATGGTTTTGGCGTGTCTTTTAGCCGTCCTAGATTTGCCGCACCATTTCGGTCCAACAATTTGGATGGCGCCTACCGATTTTAGATAGAACTCCAATTCTTTATCAAAAAGGCGATTGATATACTTTTTTTCCATGGGAAATACCTCGCAATAATACTAAGCATTTTCGCTATAAACCGCAAGTTTGGACGAAAAAAAACCGCAAGTTTGGCAGGTTTTAAACCGCAAGTTTGGACGAAAATAAACCGCAAGTTTGGCAACCTTAAAAGCGCCAAACCTTTTTATTCGACGCTCTTAAGGGATTCAACCATCTTAACCTGATCGGTCAATAAGGCGAGATAGGCATTAACGAAGAAGGAGACGACGAAGGTCCAAACGAACGCAAGCGCGTACGTCAAAGGATAGACGTGATATAAGAACTCCACCAAAGGAACCCTATTAACGTATAAGACCAAAGTCATGAATGGGTAGCCGGCCAATAAGCCAAAGCCCACCCCTACCGCGGTAAGGATCAAACTCTCCAAGACCAAGGAGAGGCCAATCTCTTTCTTATTGAAGCCCAAGACCTTCAGGGTGGCGATGTCTCTTGCCCTCTCCCTGAAGTTAAGAAGAGAGAGGTTATAAAGGACGACGACGGCAAGCAAGATCGCGAAGACCTTGACCGCGTTGGTCATGACATAGACGCCGGACATGACGTTCCTGATGCGTTCTTGCAAGCCAGGCATATCCTCGGTCTGGGCGACGAAGGAAATAGCCTTAAGCTTCTCTTGCACCGCTTCGGTGCTCTCGCCCTTCTTTACGTCGATCCAGCAGGATTTGTATATGTATTCCACGTTATCGCCTTTCTTAAAGAGGTCTTGATAGTCCTCGAAATAGGCGAATAGACCATGGGTGACGAAAGAATCTAAGACCCTGCCAACCGTGCCGGTTCGACTCTTGCCAAGATAAGTGAAGGATAGAGTGTCCCCCACTTTAGCGTTAATCGCATTCGCAAGCTTATTGGTGATCATCACCGAATCGCCTTCAAGCGGTATCTTCTCGTTGTAATGACGGTAGCCTTCATGGAGGAAATAGACGGTGCTTTGATTGGAAATCTCGACCTCTTTCTTATCGTTAAGCTTAGAGATGGTCGAGGAAGCGCCTAATCTCTCTTCTACGTCCTCAATCTCTGGGATGATGGACATAATCTCTTCGCGTTTGGATGCATATTCGCCGGTATAGGTCGCGGAGATGTCCGCGTTATAAAAACCGCCGGTCTCTTTGCTTAAGCCGTAATTCAAGGTGTCGTCGATGCCATAGCCGCAGATAAGGAGGGCAGTGCAGCCTAAAACGCCGATAACGACCATCAAGCTCTTGACTAGGTTCACCCTGATGTTACGGAAAGCCATCTTCACCGCCAATGTATTAGGGCTTGGCTTGACCTTAATAGGATTAGGGATGGCCTTAAAGGCGATCGGGGCGTTCCTCATGGATTCGGCAGGCAAAAGCTTAATGCTCTTTCTGGCTACCACATATGTCACCAAAGCCGATAAGCCTAAGAAGATAGAGACGGTCGCAATCGCCGCCCACCACGGGAAGACGAAGAAGGTTCTAGGCGGTAATGTATACAAAATCGCGTATTTTTGCCCCATGATGGCCGGAATGATGATCGGGCCTAAGATGATGCCCAATAAGGAACCTAAACCCACAAGGACCAAGGTCAGGGAGATGTAATGCCAAAGGATCTCATGATCTTTTAAGCCGATGGCCTTCAAGGTACCTATCTGGGTACGTTCCTTTAAGACGATCTGGCTGATGGTCGTTAAGATGACCAACAAGGCGACGAAGAAGAAGACGAACGGGAAGACGAAGGTCAGCTGCACCGCTTCCCTGACGTCGGTGTCGATAGCGATAGACCAAGGGTTGGAGCTCCTATCCGTGATGGCGAAGAGGTTATTCTCGCTTTCCTTGGATTCGAAATAGCCGCGGATTCTCTCTTCCTTTAAGGAAAGGGAATCGCTATGGAGGAGCTTAACGAGATATTGATTGTCCCCTGGGAAGGAAGAGGGCTGATCATAGGTATCGGTTACACCTAAAAGGTCCTCCAAAAGGCCCGAGGCTATAGAATCGTAGTTCTTACGTATAAGGGGTACGAACTCCTCCTGGAAGAGCTTTTTGCTGATAACGAATGTTGAGGCGTTATAGGTGGCTTTCGCGACGTTATCCGGATGGGACATTACCCCGGTGATAGGATAGGTGAGCTTAAGTTGGTCAGCGCCTAAGACGTTCTCCCCTCCAGGGGCTAGGAAGGCCGCGAGCTTATTGGTAAACGCCGCCGGAAGAATCGAAGACAAATTAATCGTGATGGTAGCCTCACCGCTATATAGGGCCGGGCTATCCTCCGCTAAATCGCGGTCGACGAGGAAATAACGTTCCTCATCTTGCTCATCCCCGTAATCAAATGGTTTAGAGATGGAGATATCAGATAGCTTTTGATAGGAGACGACGCCATAGGCGCTACGACCCTGAAGGAGGCAATCCATCATGAAGCGGGACTCCACCGCATCATCTTTATAGACCAAGGTCTTGATCTTATCTAAGTCCTCGTCTTCATGTTTGGAGGTCGTGACATAGATATCGGCCTCGTTTCCTATCCTATAAAGCTCATCGACGCGCATCTGAAGCGATTGGGCGTTAGACAAAAGGCCGATGAATAATGTGATAGCGATGCCGCCGATAAGGACAATAGCCAAAAACTGCTTCCAGCCCAATTTGATTGAGCGAAGTGTCTTTTTGGCCAATAAAGCAACGACGGATTTCATCAACACTAGTCTAAACTAGTGAATGCAAAAGAAAAGCCAAGATGATTCTCGGCCGTCTCAAATCCTCCGCCGTCAATGCCAATCAGAGGGCATTTCCTTTTGGATTTTGAAATCCCAAACAAGGTAACCCATCTGACCACGATCGTAGACTTCGTTCCAAGGCATGGATCGACAAAGCATAGTTTTTCCTATTAACGACACAATCCTCACAAGTTTTGCCGCGATTTAGTCAAGAGCGTCTTGCCGTTATTTATCGTTTGGACGGCAATCAAACAAGGAAGGCGAAATCGCCTTATCTCCAGCCCCAAAAATAAGGTTAGTCTGGATATACTCTGCGGAAATCGTAAATCAATTGTCCGCTATAGCCGTGATCAAATTCACAACCGATCGGGGCGAGAGCGAAATCCACCGATTCGCCATTATCAAGGGCATAACCAAACCTCCCGAAAAGCGTTTCGTCTTCGATGTGGATTGGACGGCCGTATTTGCGAATCAAGCGATTAAGGGAACAATGGCTATACCCATCGGCAATTACCATATCATCGACTATCCTTTTCGGGCCTTCATCGATGATGGCGCGAAGGGCGTTTAACGTCTCGAAGCTATCAATGTATAGGATGTTGTTTTCTTTTCTTAAATGGCACCTAACGGCCCAAGACCCGGAATTGCCGACGTTATAGTCGACCGTCAGATCGTCGATGGCGTATGAGGGCATGCCATAGTCTTTGACGAAATCGAAGAAAGGCCTGCCGGCGTTTACCGAGAGCGTTTCGTAATCGTCCGGGTCCTCAGGGAAGAAGCGGAAAGGCAATATTTCGTGGGTGCTGACGGAACCTTCGGATACGCTATAGAGGTGGATCGAGTCCCCGGCGTTAAGCAAAGCGTAACCCCCGAAGAATAAGGTGTCATATTCCTCCAAATCGGCTTTTTTCGTGATTTTATCAAGGCCTAATTCAGAGCTTTCCGGGAAGGAAGTATAGCCCAAAGAATACAGGAATTCGTAGCTATCAGAGATTCCGAGCCTATCATAAATCCTTTCGTCTTTCACGTGGAAAGAAAGAGGATGTTCCTGCATTTCTAAGTAAGTCTGCTCATCCAGATGAGCGGGAATCTCATACATGACGTAATAATTGTCTGGACGATCTTTCGCGGTTGAATCAAGGTAATTCCTCATCTCCTCCAAAGAGAAGGATAAAGTAAAATCGGTGCCATGATATTTCATGCCATTAGGCTGGGCTAAGAAGAAATCCTGGTCAGTCGGGTTAGTGTCCTGAATGTTGAACCTGCGTTCGCCGCAATCATCGATCCAGGTGTAGATGTTGCTTCCTCTGGAGGCGTAAGCGATAAAGTCATCTGGATGCACATAATCGGCCTCGCAGACATTTTTACTCGATTTGCCTTTGGACGACGATCTCTCTTTCGAGTTTGAAGTAGAGGACAAAGAAAAAGATTCGCCGGATTTGGCGGAATTAATGGCGAAGCTATAATTCACCCCGAACCTAAGGCTACAAGAAGACAAAGCCATGACGGAGGAAAAGCAAGCGAATAATAAGCGTTTTTTCATAATTAGGTGAGAGTCCTATCAGATGGAGTATAGACGTTTTAGCCACATGGCTAAACGATAATCTTGTTTTTTGAAACTGACATAAAGAAAAGTCGGGCGAACCCGACTTGACTTTGTTTTAGACGAATTAGAAGAAGGTGCCACGCGCCTTGTCCTTCATTTCCTTGGACGCGGCGAATGGGATACGGGAGGTGTAACCGTTCTTGGCGGCGACGATCTTGTAGGTCGGCCACTGGAAGATGATGGAGTTCCACTCTAAGACGGTGTCGTTATAAACCTCGCGAGCAGCGGTGATTTCCTTCTGGAGGTAGCTGTTCTGCTGCATGCAGTCGGCGATCTCGTTGTGGGCTTTGAGGTCTGGGTAGGCTTCGAAGGCAACGTTGATCTGGTTGGCGATATTGTCGAGGGAGGCCTGCTGGGCATTTCTCATCTCATCGCCCTCCGCGCCGGAAGCGGCATGTCCGCCACGGGCTTCGGCGATCTTGATGAAGGCTTCCTTGTCGAGGTCGACGGCCTTATCAAGGAGTTTCGCGGCATTCTGAAGGATGACGACGCGCTGCTCCATGTAGTTGTCGATCTGGGAAGCGTTGTGCTGAATCTTCTGCTGGAGCTTGTCGAGGTAATTCTTGGCTTTGATCTTCATGACGGTGAAGATGATGCCCGGAATGATACCAAGGACCCAAAGAAGAATCTGGAAGATCAGAGAGCCGACGCCGACTTTGACGGCGACCTGCTTCTGGATGACATTAACGTCACGGCCTTCTTCCGAAACAGGGCCAGTGACTTCGTCTAATTCATTTGGCATTTTTATGTCTCCTTTACCAATGATTATTCATTCTAGCACTTGGCTAGTTAGAACCGATGTTTATTTTTTGGCTTTCTCCTTCATGAGATCCGCCAAAGTCTCCTGATCCTTTTTGTCGAATGGATTCAGGGTCTTATCCTCAGCCTTCTTGCCGCCGATAGCCTCGATGAAGGCGTTTCTGGCGCTCATGGCTGGCTGATTGTCTTCAAGAACCGCGAGAAGCTTTCTCTGATAGGTATAGATTGGGCTGGCGCTGATGGCTTTCATGAAGTTCTGGAAGCCCTGGTTCTTGGCGATGTTGTTGCTGAATTCGTAACGGGTCGTATCAACGTTGACCGCTTCCATGTAACGGATGCGGCTGACAGGCTCATAACGGGTCCAATGGACTGGGATGGTGTGCATCTTGCCGTCTCCGCCCATCTTGTTGACATAGTCGACTTCCGGGAAGCCTTGGTAGGCGTGGGAGGTGACCTCTACCCTATCGAACTCATTGGCCTTATTGACGAATTCGGTCTTTAAGATGGATGGGGTGATGGCGTTATCCGGCTTGAAGAGTTCTGGGTCAAAGCTATTGGCGAGGGATTCATGCTCAAAGACGTTGACGTTGGTCTCGAACGGATGGCCATAGATATATTCGGCCGGCTTCTGCTGCTGATAGAGAGGAATCGAGAGAAGAGGCGCGAAGTCGAAGAAGATGTTCTTGAAGTATTGGTCGACGTAATCGATGTACTTCTTCTTCATCACGCGGTTATCGAAGCCCTCGAAGGAGGCTGGGTTACCATAGATATCGACGTTCTGGTCATGCTTGGACATGATGGTGTTGATCTTCTTGTCCTTATAGAAGGAGAAGTCATCGCCGAATGGGCTGCCGTCTTTGATTAACTTAAGGAGGTTATTCTGGGCAAGCGGGGTGAAGAGCAAACGGAACTGGACTTCGTCATTACGGTTGAGCGCATTGAACAAGACCTCGAATTCGTTATTGCCCATGAGCTGCAAGTCATGTGGGTCATCGTCCATGGCGCTTTCCTTGACGAGCTTCTCGGCCTCTTTGGTGCCTTTCTTGACCTGCTTGGCAATCTTCTTCGCGTTCGTGCCGTCGGTGACGGTTGGTTCACGGGAGAAGACGAGCTTTGGGGCCGCCTCGTTCGCGTAGGTGAGATAAGTGATGTAGTTATATTCCGGGGCCGGGTGATAGGTGGTCGCGGTGAGGGTCTGGGAATGGGAGACGGTGTGGCTGCCATTCTTATCGTGATAGGTGGTAGTCCAATGGATGGTGATCTGACCCGTATAGGCCTTATTGACCATGCGGCAGCAGAAGTCTCTCTCTAAGATGAATGGGTTACCAAGAATCGAGCCCGATTGGACGAAATAGGTCGAAATGTCATCGTCGTCGTTCTCTTCATAGCCATATTTCTCCTGGAGATATTGGTATTTGCGGACGTCAAAGTTGTCGTCTAATTGGAGCAATGGCACGGCGGTAGAGATAGCTCTCTGGGCCAAGTTCCAGTCGAATCTCTCGTTGAGCGGATTCATCTGGGTGATGGCCTCGTTTTTGATCTCATTGGCCTCCTTGCGCATCTTGTTGAGGATATCCTCCATGTTCTTGATGCGCGGATTGACCGCCTTCACGATCACGATGATCATGATGATGCCAAGGACTATGCCACCGGCGAGAAGGCCGATGCATAAGCCCATGTTCCAGGAATTGGCGATGCCAAAGATACCGACGATCGCGGCAACGAAGAAAGCGATAGTAAGGAAAATGCAGAAGCCTTTGAGGGCCTTCTTCTTTCCTAAGGTTTTGCCGACTTCCTCGATCTCCTTCTCCTTCTCGTAATACTTGTCGCAAGTACTGTCGTTGTTCGGGAGATTGACGTTGGCGTCTTTAACCAAACCGTCGAAGATCTTCTCGGCTTCCTTTAAAACTCTTTCGCGAAGATGCGGATAACCCTTCGCAGGTTCTAGCAAATCATCATCAACCATCATAGTGTGCTCAGTATGACACGCACGCACGCACGTTTAAAGCGTTTTTTATACGGTTCAGTCTCTTCCGTATTATTAGAAATCGGAAAAACCGCGAACTATCCGTTGATAATGTTGACAGGCGTCTGTTTCTTTAATTTGAGGAACGAAAGAACGGTCAAGCCGAATGCAACCAGCAAAGCGCACCCGAACACGCCAAGAATCGAAACGATCTCAAAGGAAAAGCAATCAACGCCCAGAACGCCGTTGGCGGCTAAACAATAAAGCGACGAAACGCCCAAACCAGCCGCAAACGTCAAAAGGACGACAAAGATAATTTGGAAAGTCAGTAGGCCAAGAAGCGTTTTCGGGGTTGCCCCCACCGCTTTTAAAATGCCGAAGGTTTTTTCCGAGTCTTTGACGATTGAGAAGTAATAGCTAAGCAACAAGCCAAAAGCCAACACGGCGGAAGAAATGGCCAAAGCATAAGAGACCGAGACCATCAAAGGAATCATTTGCTCGATCGCTTTGCTATAACCGGTATATGGATTTGCGAATGCGACGTCACGTTTGTCGCCTTCCCTCAGGCGTTTCAAAAGGTTTGCATAATCGTAGGCATTCCCCGGCGTTTTAACCATCGCGCCGTAGAATCCCGACTCGGCGTTATCTTCGAAAAAGAAGAACGATTTCGCGATGCTATTACCGGCCGCAAGCGCCTCCAAAGACATCGCGGTAAAACCGCCTCCCGCCAAATCCGGATCCACTTCTAAATCATGCATAGACCAATTAAGCGCCTCTTCGTCGTCCGTGGTGTATATGCCGGTGATGCGTCTTGTTATTTTCTCATCGGAGATGGATGGGCATTCGAAGGAAATGACCGTGTTGATTAAATCGGCCTTGTTTACGACGAACTTGAGCCCTGCAATGTCTAATTGTTCTCTATGGGCAAGGATGAAATCGGCCAGAACATCAGTAATGGCCATTTCGCCCTCGCTCGAAGGAAGATGCATTTCCTCTGGTTTGCCAAAATCAAAAGAAGGCGAAAGGTATAAATCAGACGTTTTGACATCGGCAGGCAAATAAACGGCATTAAGCGTATGGAAATAACGCTTTGCCAGGCTTTGGGTTTTGACAAAAGACTCTACCTCATCTCTTTTAATAGGAAGCGGGAAAGAATCGTAACGGTAATGCTGCAAGTTTTCTAATGCCGAAGCCTGTTCGCCAGATAATGGAGAACCATCTTCGTTATTGGCCTCAAAAAAGGCAAAATGGCTGCCGCGGTTTACCTGTGTGGTCATAGCGGCCTCGTCGCTATCGAGGGAACTACAAGCAAAGGAGAAGGCAAACACGGAGAAAGAGATCGTCAAGGCCATCATCGAGAAGATGAGCGACCCTTTTTTGCCTGAAAACATCTTCAAGGCGAAACGGGCTTTTTCCCATAAAGGAAGCTTTGCCTTTATTTTTTCGCCAACCACCGCTTCCTTTTCATCAAAAGAAGCAGGGACCGTGGATGAAACCAAACGTCCTTTTTCAATAGTCACTTCACCATCGGTAGAACCAGAGAACAAGGCTTTGTCATGGGTCGTGACTATAACAAGTTTTGTCTTGGAAATCTCTTTTAGGATTGAGATTAATTTCTTGCCATTCGCTTTATCTACCGCGCTGGTAGGTTCGTCGAGGATAAGTATCTTTGGCGATTTGATGAGCGCGCGAGCTATGGCAAGTCTTTGCATCTGGCCGCCAGATAATTCCTTTGGCTTCCTTTTAAGGAAGAGGTCAACATCCTCGCCATCTGGAAGGCTAACTAACTTTAAGGCTTCAACTACTTTCTCTTTGTCGGCCTTAACCCCGTGCAACGAGAAAGCGATTTTCAGGTTGTCGTAAATCGAATACTCATCGATAAGATTGAAGAACTGGAAAACGAAAGCCACGTTTTGGGAACGGTATTCGTCGTAATTCTTGGAATTGATTAAGCGCCCGTCAAAACGGAATTCGCCGTCAGTTGGTGCGTCCATGCCGCCGATGATATTTAAAAGAGTGGTCTTTCCAGAACCGCTAGGACCGGTCAAGATGAAGAAACCCTTATCAGGGAAGGAAAGACTGATGCCTTTAAGAGCCATCTTCTTTCTTCTTCTATCGTATTTTTTGGTAATGCCGCTAAGAGTAATCATGGTTTTAGTTGTTGATAATATCGATCGGTGTTTGCTTTTTAATCTTCGAATAGGAAAGGGCCGCAAGAGCAGCAAAGGACAAGCCGCCTAAGCCAAGAAGACCTAAAACGACTGCCAGGTTGATCTTGATTACGGTAAGCACAAACAAAGAGTTAATAAACCAGCCCACCACGGCAACGGATGCAAAACTTAGGCCGATGACGGCGGCGAAAAAGGAAATCAAAAGGAGAGATATCATCCCCAATAGTGTCAAAGGCATCGCCCCTGCCGCTTTCATGATCCCGAAGGTTCGATGCGAATTTCTAATAACCGTGAAATAGAAAAGCATCATAATGGCAAAGCCAATGGAGGCGGCGATCGCGCCAAGGGCAAACACGATCGGCTTCACATAGCGCATTACGTTGATGAAGCCTTCGCCGCTGCCGGAATACCTATTGCCAAGCTTAACGGTCTTGCCCTCATCTTTTAATACATTCTCTATTCTTTTCGCCAAAGCGTGATATTCTTCCGCATCATTAGGCGTTTTGATGACAAAGCCATCGAACGGCTCGTTGGTGTCAATCGTAAAAACAGATTTGTTAATGCTGTTGCCATTCCTTAAAAAAGAACGGCAAGTCGATCCGGCGTCGGTGCGCATAAGGTCGAGGTTGTTATCGAAATCCTTTTCAATCCATTCGTCAAAAAAACGATCGTCGGTCCCGAAAATGCCGGTGATGCGTCTTGGCTTGGTGTACTCTCCGGTAATCGCATCGCAGAAAGAAATATCTTTACCGATCATGTCTTTTCTTTCCGTTACTTCTTCTAAGCCTTTGATATCAAGCCAATCGCGATGTTTGAAGACGAACTCCCCGAGTAAATCGGTCAAAGCTATCTCCTCTTCACTCTTTGGAAGGCGCATTTTTGCAGCTTCGCCAAAAGATGTAGCAGGTGTCAAATCCAACTCATCCAACGTCGTGAATTGCTCAATGCGAATATCGTTAAAAGAGGACAGATAATGCGCGGTGAAATTGTTATTGTGGGTCGTGACGAAGGTTTCGCTTATGTCCTCAACCATAGTCCATGTATCAACAGGGAAATAATCAATATCCCCAAGCGACCTCATATCTTGAGGTTTAAGCGTCTGGTCCTTGCCCTCTCCTTGGGAAAAATCTCGCTCAGACATGAAGAAGGCGTAATTGGATGCTTTTTCCCATACTTGGGAATTGATGGCCGCACCATCTATATCGGCAGACACCAAAGCAAAAGCCGACCCAAGCAAAGAAAAGGCTAAAAACATGGCGAATAAGGACGAGAAGAAGCGACCTTTTTGCTTAGAAAGCATTTTAAAACTAAATCTAAGCCTCTCAAGAAAAGGCATTCTAGGTTTCATCTTTTTGCCTTCGTTCTCGGGAATAACCCCTTCTTTCACATTAAGGGAAGAAGATATTACTTTTCCGTTTTCCAGTTTGACCTCGCCGTCAGCGATAGGCGCAAAAACATCGATATCGTGAGTCGTAAGAATCACTAACGACGTTTTTGAGACCTCCTTAATAACAGGGAGGAAACGATCAATATTCTCTTTGTCAATCGCGCTAGATGGCTCATCTAGAATTAGGATCCTCGGCTCCTTAATAAGCGACCTGGCGATGGCAACTCTCTGCTGTTGGCCGCCAGAAAGCTCATTTGGACGATTATCCAGAAACTCCTCTACGCTTTCATCGTCATCAGGCAAGTTTACCTTTCTTAATATTTCCTCCGTCTCTCTCATGTCGAATTCTTTGCCGGCGAGAGAAAAGGCTATTTTAAAATTGTCCAAAATTGAGTATTCGTTTATCAAATTAAATGACTGAAAAACAAAGGCGACTTTTCGGGAACGATACTTGTCATAGTTTCGCTTATCGATAACCTCGTCGTTATAAAGGAAAGCACCACTCGTAGGCGCGTCCATTCCGCCCAAAACATTCAGAAGCGTGGTTTTCCCAGAGCCACTCGGCCCTGTCAAAAGAAAGAGGCCGCGGTCTGGAAAGGAAAGACTCACGCTTTTGAGCGCCTCCTTGCTGCTGTTAGGGTACTTTTTGCAAATATTATTTAGGGTCAGCATCACTAGAACTAAAAGTTAATATACCAGTCTTGATAATGAGGAAAATGATTATTTAACGTTTATAGGCAGGCAATCGTTTCAGGAGTTTGATTTTAACGCCTTAAGACGCCAATAACTTTTGGCCTCAAAGCGATGAAGTCAGAACCTTAATAGAATTATTCCCACACTAAGGGTTTTCTTTGATACTGAATTCGATGCTTTTACCGTTAGGCTACCTCCCGTAATAAAACCATTATTAGTCAATTATGGGGTCATTTCCTTGCCTTTACTAAAGTAACGTCTAGAATGAGAGCGATTTATTATTAGGAGAGACTAACAATGAATGAGAACTTAGAACGCTTCCTCCGCTACGTCAAAATCGACACCCAGTCCAATAGCGAATCCGACACCATCCCATCCGCGAGCAAGGAACTTAACCTAACCCGTTTGCTCCAAAAGGAGTTATCCGAGATGGGGATCGATAGCGAAATCGATGAATATGGCATCCTCTATGGCCATTTAGACGGCGAAGATGACCTTGAGCCAATCGGCCTTAACTCCCACGTCGACACCGCCGAAGAACTTAGCGGCGCCAACGTCAACCCACGCATTGTGAAGAACTATGACGGCGGAGTCATCAAACTCAATGACACCTACTCCATGTCGCCAGAGGAATTCCCGTCCTTAAAGAAACAGATCGGAAACGACTTAGTCGTCACCGATGGCAATACTTTGTTGGGCGCTGACGATAAAGCCGGCGTCGCCGTCATCATGTCCGTCCTTGCCTATTACAAGAGCCACCCGGAGGTTAAGCACCACCCAATCCGCTTCGCCTTCACGGTCGATGAAGAAATCGGCAGAGGTCCGCTCCACTTCGACACCAAGAAGTTCGGGGCCACTTTCGCCTATACCGTCGATGGCGCCGATAGCGAAGAGGTCTCCTATGAGAACTTCAACGCCGCCCATGCGGATATCATCATCCATGGCGTCACCGTCCATCCAGGCGAAGCTAAGGACAAGATGGTCAATGCCGCTTCCCTTGCCGCGATTTTTGATACATATCTCCCTGAAAAGGCCAGACCGCAATACACCGAAGGCCGCGAAGGCTTCGTCCACCTCATTGAGATGAGCGGAACCTGCGATGAAGCCAAGATGCATTACATCATCCGCGACCACGACGCCAAAAAGCTCGAGGCCCTTATGAATTCCTTCGAGGAAGCCAAGGAAAGACTCCTCAAGCAATTCCCTGCCGCAAAGATCGAATTAACCCTCGAAAAGGATTACCGCAATATGAAGGAAGTCATCGATAAGGACCCACGCTGCGTCGACCATATCCTCAAGACCTTCAAGCTCCTTAACATTGAGCCTTGGATCAATCCGATCAGAGGCGGGACCGACGGCGCTGGCTTTACCTTCCAGGGTTGCCCAACGCCAAATCTTGGCACCGGCTCCTATAACCACCACGGCCGCTTCGAGTATTTATCCGTCCAGGAATTCGAGAGGATGATCCTCATCGTTAAGACCCTCCTTTCCGCCGAGGTGAAATAAGATGGCCGAAAGAGCAAAAGTCATCGTCCACATGTTCGTGACGATCGACGGCAAAAGCACCGAATATCTAGAGAAATCAAAAGACGCCCGCTTCGGCGGGGTCGTCTATGACCAATTTGTCTTAACCTTAGGCGAGGCCTGGGGTTGCGGACGCGCGACTTTCGATAGCCACAAGAAGGTCGATTTAAGCAAATACGCGGATAAGCCCCACGAAAAGAAAGATAGCTTCAAAGAGGGCAATACCCCTTATTGCATCGCCATCGATAGATATGGCAAGCTCCGTTATTCCAAGCCGACCATGCATTATGGCCCAAGCGATTGCCAGATTATCGAAGCCTTGACCGAGAACGTATCCCCAGAGGTTTTGCACCACTACGACGAAATCGGAGTCGGTTATATCTTCTGCGGCAAAGATGACTTTGATATGGAGTTGTTCCTAGAAAAGCTATACGCCCACGGCATCAAGACCTTCGTCCTCTGCGGTGGCGCCAACATCAACCAGGAATTCATGAAAAAAGACCTCGTTGACGAGATCTCTTTGATCATGGTCCCAGGCGTATCCGGTACGCGTAATGGCATTACCTCCTTTGGCTCCGAAGAGCCTGGGGAACCTAAGTTATTCAAACTTAAGGAAGTTAAGGATATCGGGCATAACTGCGTAAGGCTCCGTTACACCAAATAGAGAGGCTCGCCTCTCTTTTATTTTTTGCTCTTCCTGCCAGCAAGGCTTTCCTCGCGGTTAGAGACGACGATCTGCGGGTATGGGATGGTGATGCCGTTGTCGTTAAGCAGATTGAAGAAATACTCATTCATCGCGCGGGTGACACCGAACTTATCGGCCTCTTTGCAGTTGGCGATGATTCTTAAGGTGATGCCGGAATCCCCGAGTTCCTGGACGCCAAGATAAACCGGCATCTTGATGATTTCCGGGATAGCGGCTTTCATCTCCGGAAGATGGGAGACAATAAGCTCACGGACTTCGTGGAGGTCGGTGTCATAATCGACCGAGCAATCGGAAACCGCGACGGACTTCTTGCGGGATAAGTTAATGACCGAGGTGATCTGGTTGTTACGGATGACTTTGATATTGTTGGCCGCATCCTGAATCTTGACGCAGGAGAGGCCGATTTCTTTGACGGTGCCGCGGAAATCATCGATAACGACGATATCGCCGATCTGGAACTGGTCTTCGAAGACGATGCCGATTCCGCCGATGATGTCGGCGATAAGGGTCTGGGCGCCAAGGCCGATGACTAAGGCAACGATGCCCGCGCTAGCCAAAAGGGTCGCGGTATCAACGCCCCAGACGCCGAGGATAACGAAGATGGCGATGATCCAGCAAGCGTATTTCGCCGCGGACGCCCCTAACTTAGCCAAGGTGATGGTTTTATAGCTCCTGCCGATGGTGGTAAGGGAGATGATGATGCGGAGGATGACGGAGATGCCAAGGATGATGGCGAAGCAGAAGACGCTCCTAAGGATCCTGCCGACGACGTTATCGCTGAAGGCGTTATAGAGGAATTCGTTGCTCTCCTTAAGGTTCGGGAGTTCTTTGACGATTAAGGAATAGACAACGACATAAGCCACGGCCAAGAGAATCCAGATGATACCAAAGATAAGGTGATGCTTGGTCTTCTTATCCATGCTGTGGAAAGTCTCTTTGGACAAGTCGTCGTTCTCGTCGAGTTCCTCATCCATGACGTCTTGGTTGCCAAGAGTCAAAAGAACCTTTTGGGCCTCTTTCTTATCCTTCTCAAATTGCTCGAGCCTCTCTTTTCTTTCTTTTTCCTTGTTGGTGGCTCTTGCACTCTTTTTGGCGGTTTTCTTTTCTTCTTTCATCTTGCTACCTCCTATTCGATATTTCCTTCATAGCTAAGTAGGGAATTCTTCCCAAAGCCGAACTGGCAATAAATCCTGAATTCGTATTCGCCCTTATAGGCTTTATCAATGCGGTATGGGGTTTCCTCAAGGTCGCTGAGGTTTGAGAAATGCATGCTTTTGACCAAGCCCTCGTTCTCCACTTCTTCATCATCGTCAGCCCACTTAAGCTCGTATTTGCCTTCGTGCTCTTTCCCATCGATCGTGAGTTCCAAGAACAAGGTCGCTTTGGCTTTATAGGTGATCTTGAAATCGTAAGAGAGGAGTTTGTAGTCGTTTTTCTCCACCACGACGATCGGGGCATCGTTAGTTTGCTCCAAGATCGGTTTGCTCTCGGCGATGTTATTGATGATGACCACCGCCCCAATCGAGGAGACGGTGATGGCGGCCGCCAAAGCGGCGGATTTGCCCCTCTTCCGTGAGGCTAAGGCGATATTGCCTTCATGCTTAACCTCTTGGAGGGAAGAGCCGATATCGCTATCTTCGTAAGGCGAGAAATTATCGCTCGGATATTCTATCCCCGCCGCATCGCTCGTCTTTATGTCGTTAAGCTCTCCGCAGGAATAAAACTCCCTCGCGGCGGCGAGGTTGGCTTCCTTTCCCCAGTTGCGGTTGTTGCTTTGATTGCTTAATCCCATAGCGGTTATCAGTATATCCTTTTATTTCTCTATTGAGAAATGAGATGAAAAAAGCGCCCTGATGGACAGGACGCGTGCTTTCGATTGGCTGGGGTGACTGGGATCGGACCAGTGCATGCGGGTTTCAGAGACCCGTGCCTTACCGCTTGGCTACACCCCAAGAGCAACGCTTATTTTACTCACATCGAAGCAGGACGCAAGGAAAAACGACAAATTGCTTATAAATACGTGCGCGCATGGATGGCTAATGGCTATTTCTTATCCTCCACATCCACCGCATCGACATCGATGACGTTATCGGGATCCATCTCTTCGTAGGTGACTTCCTCTTTGATGTCCGCCGCCTCGGCGAATTCGTTCCAATTCTTTTCGACGAACTTATTCGCGCGGTATCTGATGACCTCGAGGGCGGTCGCCCCCATGGCGAGCAGCCCCGTGACGATAAGGGCTAAGCCAGAGATGACGATCAACATGTCCCAAGAGCTTTTCTCGACCGTCGGGATGTTAAAGGCGAGGATGCCTAGTATCACCAAGGCCACCGTAGCCCCGGCGGAAGCGTAAAGGAATGCTCCAATCACCTTCTCCCTTTTCAGATTGATAATCAGATCAAGCAAAGCGGCGATAAGCGATAAGAGGCCAATCCCACCAATGACGTAGCAGATGATTTTGGCGCTTTCGAGCTGCGCCCCCAAGAAGGCGTAAAGCATAGAGAAAAGGATGGCGATGCCAGAGCCGATGATTGTGTAATAAGTGTGGTGTCTATTATTCATTGGATTCTCCCCGCGGGTATTGTGCAACAAGGATGTTCCTTTTCAAGGGAAAGGCTCACCTCAAGCCCCGTCGATGTGGTTTTTATAGGAATCGGAGCCCGCGCTATAACGGTCGCCGTCTAATTCGCGTTCATGGAGCATGTCGATATCTTCGCCAGTCCTATTCGACCGGTAATAGCCATGGGCGTTGCTCTTCTTGTATTTCTTTTTAAAGGTCGGCATAGCCATAGTCTATCATGTCATGGTGGAAAGTGAGCCCAAAAACGGGGAAAATAACGTAGTTATGAAAAAAGCATTGATTCTACTAGCCGACGGCTTCGAAGAAACCGAAGCCCTCACCACGCATGACATCTTGATCAGGAGCCACGCGATTAAACCGACTTTAGTCTCCATGATGGATTCCTTGATGGTCACCACCTCGATGGGTCTAAAAGTCATTGCCGATCATATGTTCGCCGAGATCGATCCAAACGATTACGATTTCGTGATCCTCCCAGGCGGAAAAGTCGGGGTCGATAACCTTTCGGCGGATCCACGCGTCATTGCCTTGCTTAAGAAATACCATAACGAGGGCAAACACCACCACGCCATCTGCGCAGCCCCATCGATCCTATGCAAATTAGGCTATTTGGACGATAAATCATTTACTTGCTTCCCTGGCTTCCAATCAGGCAAGGGGACTTACCTTGATAAAGGCGTGGTCGTCGACGGGGATCAAGTCACCGGACGTTCGATGGGCTACACCATTGAATTCGCGGAAGCCATCGTGAGGCTTGAAGTAGGACAAGAGGCCGTAGACTCTCTTTATTACGGCACCAGAGGAAAGGAAAAAGAATAATGGGAAATCGAGAAGAATATAAAGAATTTGAGGCGAAGCTCAACGAAAAGAGCAAAGTCCGCAAAGTCATCGCCGTCATGAGCGGCAAAGGGGGCGTAGGAAAATCGCTCGTCACCTCCCTTTTAGCCGTCAACGCGGCTAGAGACGGCAGGAAAGTCGCCATCATGGACGCGGATATCACCGGTCCTAGCATCCCGACCGCATTCGGCTTAAAAGAGCCTCTTAGCGGAAGCGAAACCGAAATCTACCCAGCCATCACCAAATCTGGCATCAAAGCGGTTTCCCTCAACCTTATGACCAACGACGTCACCTCCCCTGTCATCTGGAGAGGCCCAGTCGTCGCCGGGCTCGTTAAACAGTTCTGGACCGACGTCGTCTGGGATGATGTCGACGAAATGTATGTCGATATGCCGCCAGGAACCGGAGACGTTCCGCTTACCGTTTTCCAGTCTTTGCCAGTCTCCGCCATCGTCGTGGTCACAACTCCGCAGGAACTCGTCTCTATGATCGTCGAGAAAGCGGTCCGCATGGCCCAAATGATGAAAATCCCAATCCTCGCCCTCGTCGAGAATATGTCCTACATTCAATGCCCTCACTGCGGCGACAAGATCTATCCGTATGGCAAAAACGACGAAGCGATTAAGGAAAAATACGGCATGCCTTGCTATGCTTCCTTACCAATCGATCCAAAAATCGCCCAGTTAGTCGATTCCGGCTCGATTGAGGATTTCGAAGGCGATTACCTTGTCGACTTATCCAAAGCAATCAAGAAGCTTCCGGATAACGAATAGCAAAGTGTTTTTGAGCGCGTTGCAGCAAAAAAGTCAGCTTTAAATCGGCCGAGAAGCCATCGCCGCCACATTAAAGCTTGAAAACAACAAACAGGCACAAAACCCAAGAAAACAGGAATGAGGCGAGATGCCCCATCCCTTTCTTTTTAGATTAGAATTCTTCGAGCTGGGCTTCTTTTAAGAAAGCTTCGATGCGAGTCCTCGCGTTATAGCCATCATCAATGAAATTGAGTCTGATGGTCTCGCCGCTTCTGAGTTTGAAGCTCAACGCATAAACGGCGTTCATGGCTCGGTGTTTGTTATAGGAAACGGCCACCGGGACATTGTTCACGGTGACTTCGACGACATCATTCGCGTAGACGGTCTTGCGCTGGCCGTTATCCAAGAAGAGGTCGAGGGTGAAATCGCTGCTGACCCTGACGGCGATAGGAGCCTTTTTGACGGTCTTCCTTATTTTCGCAGAGGCAACGATGCCAAGAATCGAGATAAGGATGAATAAACCGGCTACGAGGAAAAAGAAGAAAAAGTTCCCAGAAAAGTCGAAGTCATTGAAGAATACGGTGAAGATGACCACGAAGATCACGATGGGGATAAGGAGCACGAAAAAACTGCCTGGCTTTGCATTGCCGGCCCCATTCATATCGATGCGTTTGGCGAGGACGTTCTCATCCATCTGAGAGGCGCCGCTGCCCATAAAATGATCTCTTTGTTCTTTATACATTTTTCCTTCCCCCTTCAAACGGGATAAGTATAAACGCTTTTTTGCTTAGCAAAAACCATTTATTTGAGAAGCAAAATCCTCTATCAAAAATTGGTTTTTTGCACCATGCGCGATATTATAGAACACTAAGCTTTTGTCCTCGGACAATTCTTAGGGTTTACCAGCAGCATGAACAAAAGGAATCGTAACCACATCGCTATTCTGCTCACATGCTTAGTCATGTCGCTTTCCGCATGCAAATTTAGGAGCATCCACGATAGCCGCGTTCCTTTCTTCGGTTCCTCTAACGCCAGCTCCATCGTGACCAGCCTTTCCTCGCTTTTAGAATCCTCTTCCTCAATCGAAGCCAGTTCTATTTCCAGCGAGGCCGCCTCTTCTTCTAACGCGCCCGTTTCTTCTCAATCAGATATCTCAAGTTCGGCTCCCACTTCCAGCAAGGAGCCAACGCTTTCTTCCTCCGCTTTACCAAGTAGCTCCAGCCAGGCTCCGATAAGTAGCTCTAGTTCAAACCCGCCAGCCTCAAGCAGTTCCTTACCTCATGTTTCCAGCTCCTCTTCCACTGGAAACGTCTTGGATATCAATACCCATTACAGAATCAATCCTGTATCCGCTACCGGAGATACCCTCAATGTCTATAACCTCGACGGGACGATCGAAAAGACCTTACGTAAAAGCAGCGAAAGCGACTCCAGCACCTGGTATGTCGACTATCGTGATGTCGCCCTTTATTACTTAGGCTATGGAGAACTCCCGGCCAACTATTGCTATTACGATCAGTCGACCGATAATAGCGGCAACCAAAGCAAAGCCGATGCCTATGATACTTTCGGCAATAAGGCTAGGCTCTACACCAAAACATATACTCGCACCGACGGCTATGCGGTGGCTTTCGATAATCCGAATGAATACCGTTATTTCGAAGCTGACATCGGCCTTGATTCCTCTTATGCAAGATCAAGGAACTGGAACCGCGGTCAAGGAAGGCTCGTTATCCTCTATAAAGGCCTACAAGCCTATGGCACGGACACCCCGACCATCTTCTACACCGAGGACCACTACTCCAGTTTCAGGGAATGCTATAACTACTGGAATTTCTCCTCTACCCAAGTCGGGGATGGAGGATATGGCCCGCTCTTCAACGGAGAGGGCACCAGCGCAGGTAGTTACGTCGCCCCAATCACCATCAGCCTATAGAAAAAAAGCCGAATGACTTCATCAGTCACTCGGCTATTTTTTTTCATTCTGCCACGGAGATCGATGATAAATTGGCGAATATCTGCCAGTAATGGTTGGTGTTGAGCAAGTACGGCACATAATCGACGATGATTTCGGTTTCGTTTTGATAATAATCATGCAAAAGAGAACCATTAACATCAGCCTGAGAATAGATATTCTTCTCGCTTTCGTTATTAACGAAGATGGTCTTCGCATTAAGCGCGGCTGTATAGCTGGAGAATTCCCTGGACGCTGTATCATCTAAAACGAAGAAGGCTTTGCCGTCTTTTTGATAGCAAGAAACATAACCTCGGAATCTTCGCCAGGAATAGAAGACATTCTCGTAGTTTGCGGCGTGGCTAGCGCTGTCTTTGGTGTATTTGACGTTATATAGCTCACTCGCGCTTAAAGGAGAAACGGCAGGATTAAATGTAGTGCTTGCCTCGTTATTAACAATGCCAAGGAAAGTTAAGGATGGCTTATAGATATGTAATCCCAATAAAGCGGCCACTTTGTAGTTGTTTCCTTTGACGAAGCTATTGGAGATTTTGCTCGAGCCATGGAGTTGGATGGTTAATTCGTTATCGCTGAAGAGGAGGTTCTCCTGCACCAATTCATCGACGTATTTGGC
>ONCO01000004.1:65875-156107 GCA_900316365.1 uncultured Erysipelotrichaceae bacterium | reverse complement strand
CGCGACGAGCCTGTCGACGATCGCCGCCCTCCTTCTGGAGAGCGAATAGAGCTGGGAATATAGGGATGATGCGGCGGTGAGCTTCCTCACGTCCCTCGTGTACGCGACCTCGGCGATCACGCCGCAGTCGAGCGCGTCGGTCTTCGTCGGCCTGAGCCTGCTCTTCCTCACCTTCGCCGATTCCAGGGGCGATATGAGGTAGACCTCCATCCCACTCGACTCCGCCCATCTGATCACGGGCTTGGAATAGACGCCGGTGCACTCCATGACCACCTTCGGCTTCCTTCCCGTCTTCCGCTCCAGCGCTTCTGAAATCCCCTCCGCGGCCGCCATGCCGCTTCTGCTGTGCGCCGCTTTGATCGGCTTGGACGACGGTTTGCCGAACGAGAGGTAGCCTTGGCAATGGCTGCTTCCCTTCGATGCGTCGAAAGCCAATACGGGCGCTTCCTTGTCTATCATGTCAATAGACCTTCCTTTCCGGCATTTGGATCGTTCCCGTGATCCGCGTTCGTCCGTTGGCGTCGCTTTTTCCCAAGATGTACTCGCGATGGCGAAGACGCCTCGCATTAGGGTTAAACGCACTCCTCCAAAGGCGCGGACCGCGCATTTTTCATGACGAGCTGGTGGCTCGAAAACCCCACGCGCTGATCCGCCATTCCCCCTATATGCCTATAAAGGGAAAGCCGAGGCCATGGCCTCTCTCCGGGAATCCAAGTAAGGATGATAACCTTAGGATGGATTCTTTCTAGAGAGGGATCATATCCTCGGCTCTAAGTGTAGGAAAAACTCCTTCCGGAGCAAAGGCAGCCACCGGGGGAAGGAGTACTGCTAGATAAACCATCCCGATGGCTGCCTTGTTCCAGATGGTTCATTTATCTAATTTAAAACGCATTATCGTCATATTCATGAGGATGACTGGACGGTAATCTAATTAAAGCCGATTTGGCCAAAACTTATGATTAAGCCGATTCATTTAATTCTTTGTTTCTTTGCGTGTTTTTCTGCTGCGTCTGGCGCTTTTAAAAATCGAACGGAAATGATATGCAACTCTTACTCTGCTGCTTCAACTGATGAAAGTGTTCGAAGGCTGTTAACTTCACTGGATGGTCGGCAGGGAGAAAGAAGCCTTGATACATATGCAACTGAGTACTTCTTCAATTTAAGGAGAAATTTCCCATATAACAGTCATGGAACATGCTCTTTTGTGGCGGCCAGTATGATGTTGTCTTTCTGGGATTCATATATGAATGATGATTTTGTGCCAGAAAACTACGAGGTAAATACATCGTATATTCCCCAAACGTCTGACGATGAGCCGAGGTTTCTCCAGCCGTTTGGTTCTGAATCTCCAGGTTTGAAATCCGAAGAATCAGTTGAGGTTGAGGGCCTTTCGCGGACCGAGTACTCCTCACGCCTTTTGCGACATACGGAGACGAATTTCCAAGCTTACTTATTTAGTTTGGCCAAAGACATGTTTGGTGAACGTGGTTTCGAGAATGGAGACCAGCCGTTCGGCTTAACACTGTATGAGCAGACGAGGCTAATCATGTACTACCTCATCTATAAGAGAAACATCACGAGCAACACCGCCGTTTTGCTGTCGTGCGAAAACCATGGTGGCAATGATTTGGAGGACTTTATCCTTCAGTACGTTAATGATGGTATGCCAGTTGCGTTGAATGTTTTGACCAAATGCGGAAGACACACGGTTGTTGCTTACGATTACGATCGTGGGTCTGGCAGGATATATGTTCACGCTGGTTGGAAAGACGATAATGGTCATGCTTTAACGCACGTATCACTCGAACAATTGGGCGCATCGATCTCCTCCGTGGAGAGCGCGTTTACGATCGAGGGTAGAGACCAAGGGAGCAACGGACCTGGACACCACTATTCGTCTACCGATGGTCGCTCATTTGGGCCTCAATCGTTCGTTTATCCTCGCAACTTGAGGATGATTTCTGGGAACTATGCAGGTGTCAGGCCTTATTTTCAGTGGGATTCTCTTTATAAGGAAAAATGGTTTTCCGGTTATAATCCGTTCATAGAATTCAAAGTATTCAACCATAATAGAATTTGTGTGCATTCCTCTGACGTGTTGGCGGCAAACAAGTATTTGCTTCCGCAGGCGGTCTGGGACCAATTACTCAATGGTGATCCGTTTGATGATTATTATGTCAGAGTGTCGCTGCATTCTGACCAGTGGTCATTTGATTACAATTTATGCGAGAGGCGTTTTGTAAAACCGGCTTTGGTGAACTTGGGGGACGCGTTTGCTCTTACCCCCGCCGACTGCGATGGCGTTTTTGATAATTACGTTTCGGATGACGCTCATAGAGAAAGGTTCGCTACCCATAAGGCGGCTAGTGGGTTGCTCTTCAAAACCAGAATGTACAGAGCCGGTCGTTTTAATCGGAACCGTATTGCGCTTTCACCCAGAAGAGCCGGCTACCAAGAGGCCTATATTGAGTATCAGTTTGTGGTGCCTGTTGACCGCATTGATGTGGAACTCTGTTTATGGGGAACTAGGAGTAACGAAGGTTTGTACGAGGACAACGCCTTCGTAACGATAGACGCGTATAGGTACGATGAATACGAGACCATAGTAGATCTTATGTCTGATTCGTATCTAATTCCGGCTGGTTGGGACAATAGGCTGACATACAAGATATCCTTTGCGAGACCTGTTACGCGAGTGAGATTTTATGCAAGAACGAAAACCGCAAACACAAACACCTCTAACAGCGGTCGTGTTTGCATAGGCAACATGTCCATTTACGAGAACCCAAACTATAAGGGGCATGGTGAAATTCAGGATATGCCAACGTCTGGATACGAAATGCCCTATGAAGCAGAGTATTGGAATAGGATTCGCCCAAACCTTTATAACTGTTATTGTTATGCGCTTAATAAATACACAAGCGAGGCTACCGACCCAGGCGAGCTAGCTTACAGCAGTGGCTACGATAATGGCTACCCATCCAAGATTTCCTCCCCTGAATGTTATTACACGGAAGAGACTATTAAAGAAATGGTCCACGATGATTCCTTGTATTTTAAGTTGGCCGATAAAGAAGAAACGGGCTTTCATTGTGATGATGTTGACGACTTTGACGTTTGCTCCGCAGGGAGTTACAAAATTGGGTTTACATTTGATTTAAATCATTACGATTATCATTGGTATAGGCAAAACCCCGACGGTTTTTGGTCACACAAACCAAGCGTTGGTCTTGTTCGTGATTTTGATTTTGACGGAAACCCGATCTGCAATCCTTCTTATTGTAATAGGAAAAGTCACGACGACGTTTCCCATGAGAAACAAGGGCGTTATGGACACGATTACAGGTCAAAAGTATTCTATTTGGAGGTGTCACCGATTCTGCCACCGCTTTGTGAGGCATTTGGCGATGAATAAATTAGTGAAAAAAAATTACTTATGCTTTTTGGTTTTCTTGCCATTGTTGTCCGGTTGTTTCAACGACGCCCCTATTTCCGAGAGCAATTCCTCCTTTTCGACGACAAATCGTTATATTAAAGCGAATCGTATATATGACTTGCTTTACGAACCGGACGGTTGTCAGCGGGGTGTCTTTACATTGGATCCTCTCCCTGATTTGGTTTTCGAGCCATCGGAAACAAAGGCTTATTTAAGCATCAAAGGAAGTGACGATTTCCAGTACATGCAGGCGATATATCTCTGTGATTTCAATGGGGATGGTTATACTGATCTCGCCTACACTGGCAAGACATTGCCAACGTCGTCGGTTCACTCTGAACTGCGGTCACGCGTTTACGACTTCCGAAACAATAGACTCATTTTTGAGTCGGCCAGCGATGGCTCATTCACTTTCGATTTGGACGAGGAAAGCAATCTAGTGCTTGAGGAGATGTGCGGGTGGAGAGTCGACGGCCATGGTTACAATGAGTTGGCGAAAGCCGGAAGATTTTTGTCAAACGCCGGCGAGATCGAATGGTTTGAGTTTGGCTTTAAGGTAAAGTCCGTATATGTGGACAGCCCAAATGTCTCGCTTTCTGGTAATGGATTCCGCTTCCCGGTAGGTTCTGAATGCACGGTTTGGGTAGAAGTTGACTGCATAGGTAAAGAAAACCTCCTCTCTCTAGATTCTTTGGCTGTGACTTTTGGCAATGGCAATGTCGTCTATAGAACGGTGCAAGACGAGCGTATGCAAGGCGCAACTATTTACTATGTGTATTGCACTTGCAACGAAGAAGGCTCATTTGATTTGACCGTTTCTGTGGGCGGAGCGTCATATACAACAAAGGTCGTCGCCTATAACAAGTAATGCATCTTTTGGATTCCTCACTACTAAATAAGTATGGGGACTTCTTTTGTTTGCCCGCGCTGCGGGAATAGCGATCCGCGTTTCTTGGGGTATAAAAACGGCGAGGTTTATTGCCGTAAATGCATTTCCTTTCGAGGCGAAGAAGCGTTAGAGAAGAAAGGGAGCCCCAAGAACGTTGTTTTGTCTTTGGATTACCGCCTGTCCAAGGAACAAGAGACCCTTTCTAAACAAATAATCGAGAACTATGACAAAGGCATAGACACCTTGGTTTATGCTGTCTGCGGTTCTGGTAAAACCGAGATTTCATATGGAATTATCGCTCGCTCGATGGCTAGGGGGCTGAGAGTTGGTTTTGCTTTGCCAAGGAGAGATGTGGTAATAGAGCTCTACTATCGTTTGAAGAGCGCCTTTCCCCATAACAGCATAGTGGCCGTTTATGGTGGCAACACGACGCGTTTAGAAGGCGACTGCATAATCCTCACCACACATCAGTTATATCGATATCCCAATTACTTTGATCTATTGGTCATGGATGAAATCGATGCCTTTCCATTCAAGGGGAATGACGTCTTGATCGCCATGTACAAACGCTCCTTGAAAGGTCATTGCGTCATGATGTCAGCTACTCCATCAGAGGCCGTTATCAAGGAATTCCAAGGCGAAGGACACGCGATTTTGGAATTAAGAACCAGGTTCCATAAACACCCGATTCCCGTGCCAAAAACAATCACCGTCCCCTCTATTTTTCAATTATTGTTCGTGATTAGACGACTACGGGTATACGGAAAAGAAGGGAAACCATGCCTTATTTTCGTTCCGACCGTCGAGGATGCGGAATTGCTTTTCCAAAAGTTATCTATGTTTGTGAAAGGAGGGGATTACGTTTCCTCAAAAAGGAGGATGAGAGAAGCCATCATTAGCAAATTTAAGAAAGGCGGATATAGGTACCTAGTCACGACCGCAGTTTTAGAGCGAGGCGTCACCGTCAAAGGCGTCCAGGTGGTTGTCTACGGGGCAGACGACCCGATTTATGATTCCGCCGCCTTGATTCAGATCGCGGGTCGAGTAGGTAGGAAGAAAGGAGCGGAAGATGGTGATGTCTTTTTCTTGGCCAAAGAAGAAAGCAAAAGCATGCGGAAAGCAATCAAGGAAATCCGATTCTGCAACACGTTTCTGTAAACGATGCTTTGGGCCACTCTCGCCTTCGAGTTTCCATAGCGTTTTTTCCAAAGAGCCCGTTTTGTGTCAAAAGTGTTATGAAGAATTCCATCCGATGTTTAAACGCTTCAAGGTCTTGGGCGTTTCGGCCATGGCGCTTTATCCCTATAACGAAGCCATAAGGAACACGCTGTTTTTATTCAAAGGCTGCTACGACTTTGAGATGAGGAAAGTTTTCTTGGATTACCAAAAAACGTGGCTTCACTTTGTTTATTTGGGCTATGTGATTGTTCCTGCCCCAAGTTTCGCGGGTCATGATGAGAAACGCGGTTTTAATCATGTGGTGGAGATGTTCTCCTCTTTGGGTTTGCCAATCGTTAGGGCAATCGAAAAAACCGAAGATATTAAACAAAGTTCGCTTAATGCGAAAGAAAGGGCAAAAGTCGGTCGTCATTTGAGATGGATGGACGGCGTTTCCGTTAAGGGCAAAAAAGTGCTTTTAGTCGATGACGTCTACACAACTGGATCGACCATGAAGGCTTTGGTAAGACTAGTCAAAGCCCATAACCCAAAGCGAATTAAGGTGCTTGTCATGTCCCTTGCTCCGCCACATTTTTGAAAAAGGCGAGCCCTTAGGCTCACCTTCAATTGCGCACGCATACGTAAAAGTGCTAGACTTTACCACGCTTTAGGAGATTCCATGGCTAATATCATCGAGAAAATATTTCATTTAGAAAAACGCGAACTCAACCGCTACGCAAAAGAAGCGGACCGCGTTATGGCTTATGACGAGCAATTCAGCAAACTCACTGATGACGAGCTCCGTGCCAAAACCGCCGAATTCAAAGAGGCTTTGAAGAACGGCAAAACCCTTGAGGACATCAAATACGAGGCCTTCGCTGTTGCGAGAGAAGGCGCGTGGAGAGCCATCAAGCAGAAACCATTCAAGGTCCAGATTATCGGTTCCCTCGTCCTTAACGGCGGCAACGTCGCTGAGATGAGAACCGGTGAAGGTAAGACCCTTACCGCCACCATGGCCGTTTACCTTAACGCCCTTACCGGCGAAGGCGTCCATGTCATCACCGTCAACGAATACCTCGCTTCCCGTGACTCTGAGTGGATGGGTCAGATCTACCGCTTCCTCGGCTTGACCGTCGGTCTCAACCTTTCGTCTAAGACCGCTGCCGAAAAGAGGGAAGCTTATCTTTGCGATATCACTTACACCACCAACTCCGAGCTTGGTTTCGACTATCTCCGCGACAACATGTCTCCAACTTTGGCGGGACGCGTTCTCCGCGGACTTAAGTTCTGCGTCGTCGACGAAGCCGACTCCGTTTTAATCGATGAATCCAGAACCCCATTAATCATTTCCGGTGGTGCGAGAACCGCCGCTAGCCAGTACCAGGTCGCTGACCGTTTCGTCAAAGTCCTCAAGAAAGACAAGGACTTCACCATCGATATCAAAACCAAGACCTGCAACCTTACCGATGAAGGTAACGACAAGGCCGAGAAGATGTTCGGTCTCCGTAACCTCTATGACCCAGAGAACCAGGACCTCGTCCATCGTATCCACCAGGCGCTTAAGGCCAACTACATCATGAGCCGCGATGTCGAATACATGGTCGACGCCGATCGCCAGATCCAGTTAATCGACCAGTTCACCGGCCGTATCATGAAGGGCCGTGAATATAACGATGGCCTTCAGCAGGCCATTCAGGCCAAAGAAGGCGTCGAAATCAAACAGGAAACCACTGTTCTTGCGACCATCACCTATCAGAACTTCTTCCGTCTTTACAAGAAACTCTCCGGTATGACCGGTACCGCGAAGACTGAGGAAGAGGAATTCGAGAAGATCTACAACATGAAGGTCATCGTCATTCCTACCAACCGTCCGATTCAGCGTGTTGACGCTGTCGACTACATCTTTGGTACCAAGGAACATAAGCTCAACGCTCTCGTTAAGGAAGTCGCCGAGCGTCATGCGAAGGGTCAACCAATCCTTATCGGTACCACCTCCGTCGAAAGCAACGAGGAAATCTCCGCCCTTCTTACCAAGGCTGGACTCCCACATGAGGTCTTAAATGCTAAGAACCAGGCGCGCGAAGCCGAAATCATCTCTCACGCGGGCGAAAAAGGCGCCATCACCTTAGCCACCAACATGGCTGGTCGTGGTACCGACATTAAGCTCACCGACGAAGTCAAAGCCCTTGGCGGCTTATGCGTCTTCGGTACTGAGCGTCATGAATCCCGCCGTATCGACAACCAGCTCCGTGGCCGTGCCGGTCGTCAGGGTGACCCAGGTTTCTCCAGATTCTACGTCTCCTTCGATGACGAACTTATGCGTCGTTTCGCTCCAGAAAATATCCGCAACATGTTCGCTAACTCCCTCCAGGATGAGGCTCTTGAGAACCGCACCTTGGTCAACGTCGTCACCAACGCCCAAAAGCAGATTGAGGGTCAGAACTTCGATACCCGTAAGAACCTCCTCGATTACGATGACGTCTTAGCCAAGCAGAGACAGATCATCTACGATCACCGCGATAGAATCCTTCTTGCCGATGACATCACCGACATGATCCACGATTACTTCAAGACCGCGGGTATGTTCCTCGCCAAGAAAGCCGTTATGACCGGCCGCGACGAAGGCCTTATCTCAGGCGAGTCCCTTAAGCGTCTCGTCGAACCAGCCTTCATGGAACCTGGAACCCTTCCTGTCAGCGCTTATGATGAAGCGCCAGTCGAGGAAGCCGGCGAAGACTTAGGCGAATCCCTCTACGCCATCTACCTCAAGAAGCGCGCCACCTGGCCGCAGGAGGAAGCCGATCACGCCGAGAGACAGATCTCCCTCTCCGTCATCGACCACAACTGGACTAAGCACATCGATACCATGGCTCACTTACGTGAGGGTATCGGTCTTAGATCTTATGCCCAGACCAACCCATTACAGGATTACGTCAATGAAGGTTATGACCTCTTCCGTGAGATGAATGACCGCATTGCCGTCGATACCGTCTACAACTTCATCAATGTCCGCATCCAGCGTCGCGAACCTGAGCAGCCAAAACCTGAGCAGGAAGGCGCGGTGGAGGTTAAGGCAGAAGAGAAACCTGCCGAACAGCCAAGCGGAGAAAACAAGGAGTAATTAAAGGAATATGCAAGAGCTCGTCGAGTTAAAACAAAAAGCCCAAGATTTGGGCAAAGTAGTCTCGCAGCTCGGTGGCTCTCTTTGACCTCGATAGTCTGAAACAAGAGATCACCGAACTCGAGGCCAAACAGAATGAAGAGGGCTTCTGGAACGACCAGAAGTCCGCTTTAGTCGTCGTTAATCGCCTTACCGACATCAAAAACCGCGTTAATGGTTATGAGAAGTCCAAGGCGGAGTACCAAGATATCTTGGACCTTTTAAACGAGGCCACCGACAGTGACGAAGAAATGAAAGAATTAATCGCCACGATGGAGGAAGACCTCGATAAGAATATGCATGAGCTTCGCAACACTTTGCTTTTCAGCGACAAGTACGACGCTCTTAACTGCACGCTTGATATCCATCCAGGCGCTGGTGGCACCGAAGCCCAAGACTGGGCGTCCATGATTCTTAGAATGTATGGCAGATGGTGCGAACGCCACAACTTCAAATGCCAAGTCGTCGTCTTAGAAGACGGCGATGAAGCGGGCATCAAATCCGCTACCCTTAAGATCAGCGGACATAATGCCTACGGCATGCTTAAAGGCGAGAAAGGCGTCCATCGCCTTGTCCGTATCTCGCCGTTCGACGCGAACGCCAGAAGACATACCTCTTTCTGCTCGGTCAACGTCGTCCCTGAATTCGGTCCTGTCGCCGACGTCGTCATTGATCCTAAGGATTTACGTATCGACATTTTCCGTTCCGGCGGCGCAGGCGGTCAGAACGTCAACAAAGTTTCCTCCGCGGTTCGTATCACCCATATTCCAAGTGGCATCGTCGTTTCCTCTATGGCGGAACGCGATCAGCCGAAGAATAAGGCGAACTGTATGGAAATGCTCCGCGATAAGCTGATGCAAAAGAAACTCGAGGAGCGTCGTGCGCAGATGAAATCAGTCATCGGCGAACAAAAGAACATCGAATGGGGTTCCCAGATTCGTTCTTATGTCTTCCAACCATATCAGATGGTCAAAGACCACAGAACCGGATGCGAAATGGGCAACGTGCAGGCCGTCATGGACGGCGATATCGACGCCTTCCTCTTCGCGTTCTTAGAAATGGAGGCCAAAAATGGAGACAGCAAAAAAGAAGTGGAATAAGCAGAAAGTGCTCAAGACCATCAGCAATTACTTGTTGATTACTTTGGGCTGCTTCTTATTGGCTTTTGGCGATGTTGCCTTCTTGGTTCCGCTTAACTTGGTTACCGGTGGCGTTGCCTCTGTCGGCGTTATCGTCCAGTGGCTTATCGCCCAAAGCGGCTCCACCCTCCAGATCGTCGACATCGTGACCTGGGCCCTCCAGGTTATCTTGCTCATCGTGAGCTTTATCTTCTTGGGTAAGAAATTCACCCTTCATACATTGTTCGCTTCGATCGTTTACCCATTGTTCTTTACTTTGCTCTATCGCTTCCATTTATGCGACTTTGTATCAAAACAATTGGTTTCCGTGCCAGGTGAACCTGACGCTTTAGCGAAGACCCTCCTCGCTGGTATCTTCGCCGGCGCCTTTGTCGGCGGTGGCGTTGCCGTCACTTATTTCGGTGATGGTTCTACCGGTGGTTTTGACGTTATCTCCGTCATCATTGCCCGTCATTCCAGCATCAAGGAAGCCCTCTCGGCTTTCTTCATTGATGGTTCCTTGATTGTTATTGGTATGTTCTGCATGAAGGACATCCCAGTTGGTCTTATTGGTATATTAAGCGCGCTCGTGTGCGCGTTGATGGTGCAATACTGCTACGTTAACGCGAATTCCTACATCATCGCGGATATCGTCTCCAAGAATTACGAAGAAATCATGGACTATGTCCATAAGCACATGGAGCATGCGACTACCGTCATCGACGCCACCGGCGGCTATACTGGCAGCGATCGCAAGATCCTCCGCGTCGCCTTCAATAAGCGTGAGCTTTATGATTTCCGCAACTTCATCGGTCAGGCCGACCCAGAAGCTTTCGTTACCTTCACTCAGGCCAGCATGATCAACGGCGAGGGCTTTGATCCGCTCGTGAGGAAGGCCCGCGTCATTGAATCGCAAAAGGAGAATAATAAGGTAGAGGATGGAAAGTAAGCCTTTTAAACTCGTATCGCCTTATAAGCCAACAGGTGATCAGCCAGCGGCGATCGCCAAGATTTTGAAAGGCGTCGAGGAAGGCAAAAAGGTCCAGGTTATCTTAGGCGCTACTGGCACCGGCAAGACCTTTGCCGACGCTAATATCATTGCCGCTTTGAATAGGCCAACCCTTGTTTTGGTCCATAACAAAACCCTAGCCTCGCAGCTTTACGGTGAGTTCAAAGAACTCTTCCCGGAAAACCGCGTTGAGTATTTCGTGTCCAACTTCGACTTCTATCAGCCAGAGGCCTACGTTCCTAAGACCGATACTTATATTGATAAGAATGCGGTCATGAATGACGAAATTGAGATGCTCCGCACCTCAGCCGTCAACTCCGTCCTCGAAAGACGCGACACGATTGTCGTCGCCTCCGTCGCGGCCATTTATGGTTTAGCTGATCCTGACGAATATCGTAACCTCCTTTTCGAGGTTCGCGTTGGTGAAGAGCTAAACCGTAAGGAACTGTATCAAAAACTCATTGATTCCCAGTATAAGCGCAACAACCTGGAAGCCGCTCCAGGTTCTTTCCGCGTGCATGGCGATATCGTTGATATCTGGCCGCTCACCACGCCTGATTCTTTCATTCGCCTTGATTGCTTTGGCGATGAAGTCGAAAGCATTTCCGCCATCAACCCTTTGACTGGCGAGGTTTTGGAGCACTTCAAGACTTACCCATTCTATCCAGCTTATGACCATGCCTCCTCTAGGGCTCGCATCCTTAAGGCCTGCGAAAGCATCTCCGTGGAGTTAGAGGAAAGACTTAAGGAACTCCGCTCCCAGGGCAAACTCCTCGAGGCCGAACGCCTTGAAATGAGAACAAGGCAGGATTTGGATTCCCTTAAGGAATTCGGCAGATGCCCAGGCATTGAGAATTACTCCCGTCATATCGATGGTCGTGCCCCAGGACAGAGACCATTCTGCTTAATTGACTATTTCCCGGATGATTACCTCCTCCTCGTCGACGAAAGCCACGTTACTTTCCCGCAGGTCCGCGGTATGTATAACGGCGATCGTTCTAGAAAGGAAACCCTTGTGGAATATGGTTTCCGTTTGCCTTCGGCCTTAGATAACCGTCCACTCAACTTCAAGGAGTTCGAAGAACTCATGCCGTCTAACACCGTCTGCACCTCCGCGACTCCGGGCGATTATGAGCTTGAAAGAGCCAATCATGAGGTCGCTGAGCAGATCATCCGTCCGACTGGTTTGCTTGATCCAGTTATCGAAGTCAAACCGACCATGGGCCAAATCGACGACCTTATGTATCAAATTAAGGAGAGAATCGAGAGGCATGAGAGGACGATGGTCGTCACCTTGACCATCAAGATGGCCGAGGACTTAACCGCCTATCTTAAGGAACATGGCATTAAGGTTACCTATCTCCATAATGAAACCAAGACCTTGGAAAGAGGCCAGATTATCTATCAGCTCCGTAAAGGAAAATACGATGTCTTGGTCGGTATTAACTTATTAAGAGAAGGCTTGGATATTCCTGAGGTTTCCCTTATCACGATTCTTGATGCGGATAAGGAAGGCTTCTTAAGAAGCACCAGATCTTTGATCCAGATTATTGGTCGCGCCGCGCGTAATGCGAATGGTAAGGTCATTATGTATGCGGATGGCGTCTCCGACTCTATGCGAGAGGCCATCACCGAAACCAATCGTAGGCGCGCCATCCAGGAAGCCTATAACGAAGAAAATGGCATCGTCCCGATGACCATTATCAAAGAGATCAGGGCCCCGCTTCGCAATAGCGAGACCGAGATCGACGAACTTGCCAGAGTCAGCGCGGGCAAGAAGATGTCGAGGAGCGAACTCGAGAAGCAAATCAAAAGCCTCGAGAAGCAGATGCGCGATGCCGCGAAAGCCTTTGACTTTGAGCGTGCGGCGGAAATCCGCGACATTATGTTTGAATTAAAAGCGAGCATCAACTGATGAAAGAATACGACGTTTACCTATTTGATTTTGATGGAACCCTCTGTGACACGGGCGAATCCCTTGGTCCGGTTTTCATGCACGGCTTTGAAGCCATCGGCATGAGCTGCAAGAAGGAAGACGCGCTGGAATACATGCATCACTCTCTTAAGGAGACGGCTGATAGCCGCGGCGTCAGCGAGGAGCAGTGGCAGCCTTTTGTTGATGCGATTATCGAAGCATTGGACTTCGAGGACTCAATCAAACTCATCACTTTATTTCCGGAGACCATCGAGGTTATCAAAGAATTGAAGGCGAGAGGCAAGAAACTTGGCATCGTCTCCAATAACACGGTCAATCACATTAAGCTGGTCTTAGACCGTTTCAATCTCAACGACTATTTCGAGGTTTACAGCGGTTCTGATGTGGTCAATGAATCCAAGCCAAACGCCGAACCAATCCTCTATGCCTTAAGAAAACTCGGCGTAAAAGTCTCTCATAACGTCGTCTATGTCGGCGATTCCTTCCAGGACGTGACGTGCGGAAATAACGCACACGTGGATGCGATTTTGGTAAAAAGAGAGGGCACGGGTAGCGAAATAAATGCGATTAAGAACCTCAAAGAGCTGCTTGCTTACTAGGCTAAAGAAGGCAAAGTCAGTTATTACTGAAGGTTAAATTTCTTTGTTGCTTATATAGTCGCTTTAGTCTATATTTTTGTAGCGTGTTCCGTAGGAAAGGAGGCACCAAACATGAAATGGTATGACATTCTCTTCTTGATCGTCTGCTTAATCATCATCATTCTCAGCCTTCTTCAAGGCGGTAAATCCAGCGGCGCTTCTGGCGCCATCACCGGCGGCGGCCTTAACGTCTTCGCCAAGAAACAGGAAAGAGGATCCGAAAAAATCGTCACTATGTTGACCTTCGGCTTCGCCGTCGTATACCTCTTCCTCTCCTTATTGCTGCACGTTCTCGCTGCTGAATAAGAAAGCTAATATGAGATTAGATGGCTTGGCCATCTTTTTTCTTTATTTGGGGCTTTGTTAAAAAATTCCCTGTGCTACACTACGAAACATGGAAGTAAAAGAATACGTTAAACTCCGTAAGGAGGAGCTAAGGCAGGAAGTCTTAGCCATGCCGCATACGCCGAAGCTTATCATCATCCAGGCGAATGATAACCCGGCCAGCGACGCCTATATCCGTGGCAAATTAAAGGATTCTGCCGAGATTGGCTTCGTTGGCGTCCTAGATAAGAGAGATCCATCCATCAGCGAGGAAGAGCTTCTCAAAGTCGTTAAGCAATATAACGAAGATCCATCCGTCGATGGTTTGATCGTCCAATTGCCTTTGCCGAAGCATATCTCCGAAGAAGCCATCAAAATGGCTATCGATCCGAAGAAAGATGTCGATGGTTTCCATCCATTAGGCGACTTCATTCCTTGCACCCCAAAGGGAATCGTCAATTACCTTTCCCACGAAGGTTTCGAATTCACCGGTAAGAATGCGGTGGTCGTCGGAAGAAGCAACATCGTTGGCAAGCCAATGGCCAAGTTGCTCCTTGCCAAGAATTGCAACGTTACCCAACTCCATAGCAAAACTAGCCGTGAGGATATGGAGTTCTATATCGCCCATGCGGATTTGATTGTCGTGGCTGTCGGGCGTTTGGCCTTGATTGATAAGTCCTTCAAGTACAAACCGGATGCTTACGTCGTTGACGTCGGCATGAACCGCGGAGACGATGGCAAGCTCCATGGAGACTGCGAGCCAGGTTTACCTGTTGCCTTGCAGACCCCAGTTCCAGGCGGCGTCGGTCTTCTCACGAGACTCGCCCTAATGGAAAACCTCTTGGAAGCTACCAAGAAGTAAGGAAAGCAAAACGAAAAGTGGCTTCGTAAGGAGCCACTTTTTGATACATATCGGCTTATTCGGCCTCGGAATCCTCTTTATGTTCGAGGGCTTTTGGCTCTTCGCTAGAGGCATCGATGACGTCTGGTTCGACCGGTTCAGCGACCACAGGTTTCTCTTCGGCTTTGACTTCAACGACGCTGCCTTTCTTACCAAGAGGGGCGTCATTGACCTGAGCGGATTTCTTTTTCTTGAGGAGGTTGATGGTGGTGATGACGGCAATCGCACCGCCGATGATGGCGATGATGATGCCCATGGAGATCATGACGACGGCCTTCATGACGGTTTCGTCTTTGTAATAGGCGACGAGGACGAAGATGCCAAGACCAATAAGGATGGCGGCGAAGACGATCTCAAGGATTGGCATCGTTAACTTAACGACGCGCTTGCAGGCGATGAGAATGATGGAATAGGTGAGGAATAAACCACCTAAGGAAATAAGGAAGATAGAGACGAACTGGATGGCCATGCCGACGAAGAAGCCTTTGTTCTGGGCTTCGAGCATGATGATGACGATACCGATGGTAATCTCGAAGGCGGAGATCAACATCATGTTCTCCTGGCTCTTCTTATAGTTGGAGACGATCATCAAGAAGCGAAGCACGCCGTCGAGGATGGCGAAGCCGCCGATGGCGTAGGAGAAGATGCCCTGAAGGCCTTCGTTATTGCAGAAGACGCAGGCAAGAACGCCCGCGGCAACCAAAATGATCGCTTCTACGTAATTCCAAATGGCCCAAACGCGGGTCATACCGTTATCTAATTTCTCATCCATGTCGTTTTTTCTCCCGAGTACCTTTTATCATAACCGAAAAAATCGGCGCTGGTTAGTCAATACGAAGGCGAATGAGATTACGGAATTCGATTTTCGTATCTTCAAGTAGAAGATAAGCGAAGAGTGTATCGATTTTCTTTATCTTTCCTTGAACTTCGAAAAGAACCCCATCTTTCCAATAAGTCGCGGATAAAGACTCGCCTTGATAATTCACGAGTATCTCGTTTATCTCCGCCGCCTGGTCGCTGGAGATGGATGGTTTCGGGATTTTGTTTTTCCTGCGTCTCATTAACGCTAAAGAAGTGGCCTGATCCACCAAGGACTGGTAGGGGGCCCATTTCATCATGCCGCGGTCTTCGCTCATGCTTTATGTCCTCCTATCTGTCCGTGTCTTTCGATGATGGTGCTATCTTCCGTTAGGGCCGATAGCCTCAAAACTGCGTTCTTCCCATAACGGGCCTGGATCTTGTCTATCGTCTGCCATAAGTTATGTTTCTCTTCTTTTTCCTCCGGGGTATGGAAGATATCTAACTGCTCCATTGAATATTCCCCGAGCTTAGAGAAAGAAATGCTTAGGTTACGGATCGGTAAACTTTCGACATGCTCAAAGTAGATGTCCATCAAGGCTTCGAACAAAGTGTCATTGTCGTCGCTTGGCATATTTAAGGTGGCTTGGTGGACGAATCCCCCTCCCACTCTGGCGGAATAAGCGACGAAAAGGGAAACCCTGGAGGCTTTCTTGCCACTCATGCGGAGGCGTAAGCAAAGATCGTCGGTCATTTCCCTTAAGACGAGACAAGCGCCTTTCTTGTCGTAATCCTTAGGCAAAGTCTGCCCGATGCTTAAGTTGGTTTCCTTCGGGATGTATTTCTCGCGGATATTAGTTCTATCAATGCCATTCGCGAGGTCATGTAGCTGTTGGCCGATGACTCCGAATTCATCAAGCAACAAGGAAAGGTCGGCCTGGGCTAATTCCCTAAGGCTACGGATGCCGATGCGCATCAAATGCCTTTCGGTTCCGTTAGAGATACCCCAGATTTTGGTGATGGGGGTGATGCTCCATAATTTGGTTGGGACATCCTCCATTCTCCACCTGCCGATATAAGGCGCTTTTTTCTTGCCTTCGTTATCCAAACAGACCTTGGCCAAGAACATATTTGGGCCGATGCCCGCGGTCGCGGTTAGGCCGAGCTCTTTCTTAATCCTCTTTTGAATTTCGGCTACAAACTCCTCTGGAGTCTGCTTTGCCAGCGATAAATATGGACTGATATGCAGGAAGGATTCGTCAATGGAATAGACGTGGAGGTCCTCTTCCGAGACGTAATCAAGGAATATGGAAACCACCTTCGCGGACATCTCGATGTAATAGGCCATCCTCGGCTGGGCGAGAATGAGGTTCTCTACATTAGGCAGGTCGCGTCTACGGCAGACGTTAGGAATATGATATTTATCCTTTAAATAGGGAGTGGAGGACATAACGATCGTGCTCATGCTGCGGTCTGGGTCGCAGACGACCAAAGGCGTTTTGAAAATATCTAAACCACGCGCAACGCATTCGCACGAAGCATAGAAGCTTTTCAAATCGATGACGCAATATAGGTCTTCCTTAACCATGCCTTCCTCCTTTGGGGCCTCCAGTTTATAGATAAAGAAAGTTGTTTGGAGACTTGACAAAAAGACGTATTTCAAAGGGGTGCTCAAGGCATAAAAAATTTCCTTAGAACCCACCGAAGGAAGACTTCCAATTATAGACAGTGTAAGAATTGGCCCCCTTGATATTGCTATTTTTTCCGTCGGATTTTTTACAGAAAAGCCATGGAAAAATGATTAGATGCTGTGAAACATTAGGCGGCGTCGGGGCAATTCTTTGAAACAAGGCCACTTTTAATTCTCGTCATTGAAGACGCGCGGGCACATGTCTATAATGACAGGGCGATTTTTCGCAGGTTTGGGGCATTAGCTCAGCTGGGAGAGCGCCTCGTTCGCAACGAGGAGGTCGGCGGTTCGATCCCGCTATGCTCCACCAAACAATAATCAACATCCGAATCGCATATTATCTGTGCGGTTCGGTTTTTTCTTTTGCGAGATAGAGCCAAGGCTTTTTAAGCGTTATTGCAGCCCATTCGCTGACGCCATTGTATACTAAGGACAGGGGAAACAAACGCTGCTTAGATAAGCAGAAAAGATTTCGGGGGATTTTTATGTCAATCAAAGCTGATAAGAAACATCACTACAGAACGATCGACAAAACCTGCCTTTGGGCGAATATCAGCTATCTGATTTTGCGCGTGTTTTACCTCGTCCTTTTCCTCGTTGCCAAGCTTTATATCATTGCTGGCATAACCGCTGGGACGATAGTCATATATTTGCTATGCTTCTTGCTCGTCAAGCATAAGAAATACTATTTGTACGCCTTGCTCTGCGGCAACGAGTTCTTCGCCTATATCACCGCGACTACGTTGATGCTTGGCTTCGATACAGGCTTCCATTTCTATTTAATCGGTTTATGCGTCGTCTCGTTCTTCACGTCTTATTTTTCTAAGAAGGACCAGATCAGAAACTCGATCATCTGGGTCGGTCTATCGGTTGCTATTTACCTAACCATTTATCTGGTCTCCGAATTCAACAAACCTTATTACTCAATCGACAGCTGGCTTAGGATGACTTTGTTTATCACCAACGCGATCATTGTCTTCGCTTTCGTTGCTTGCTATCTCACGGTGTTCGTGAGGTACGCCATATCGTTGGAGGATAAGATTCTCAATGAATCCAGAACCGATGAGCTTACTCAGATCAGCAATCGTTATGGTCTTTATGACTATTACGAAGAAATTGATGATAAGGATGAGCAGGCCATCGCCCTCTTTGACATTGATGACTTCAAATTCGTCAACGACCATTATGGCCACGCGGCAGGGGACCTCGTCTTAAAAAGGATCGCGGAAATCGCTTCCGACGAAGTGGGTGATGAATTCGTTTGCCGTTATGGCGGCGAGGAGTTTGTCGCGGTCATCAGCGGTTCCGTCTTAGAGAAATTAGAGGCCTTAAGAAAGAGAATCGAGAAGGAAGAATTCGAGTTCGAAGGCGAGAAGATCCACGTCACCATCACCATTGGTGCGGTCAATTATTCCGAAGGCATGACCTTGGAGGAATGGGTCATGGCCGCGGACGAGAAGATGTATACCGGCAAACATAGCGGTAAGAACAGAACCGTCTATAGCCCAAAGAAGAATAAAAAGACCTCCAAAAAGTAGGAGGGGAGACATATAGAGGCTTGGCCTCATCCAAGAATAGCAAAAACGGGAGTGAAAATTACTCCCGTTTCTATTTCTTATACGTAAAAGTGGCCAAAAAGCACGAAAATAGACCTATTATAAAAATAGAAAAAGACAACGAAGGTAAAACGTACTCCGAAAAAAGATACGATAAAACCGTAATTTAGATATAAAGAAAGAGTTTGATGTTGACTAAAACTCTCGGAAATGCATAATTTCATCATGAAATTTTTGAGAAACGGAGAAAAATACGACAATACGCTATAATCCAATTCCGAAAATGCGTTTTAGGGATATATAGCAAAGAGCGAATTCGACGTTTGGAAGAAATGGAAACAATGGTTGGGGGCAAAACGAAATGACTATTGAGTTTTGGTATTTGATTGGAGCCGCGCTGGTATTCTTCATGCAGGCTGGCTTCGCAATGGTTGAGACTGGCTTCACTAGAGCCAAGAACGCCGGAAACATCATCATGAAGAACCTCATGGACTTCTGCATCGGCACAGCGGTCTTCATGATCTTAGGCTTTGGCTTAATGATGAGCGAGGATACTTTGTTCGGAATTATCGGTATTCCTAACCTCGACCTATTCATCCACTTCGCCGAATTCATCAAGAGTCCTGCCGAAGGATTCACCTATGCTTCGAAGTTCGTCTTCAACTTGGTCTTCTGCGCGACGGCTGCCACGATCGTCTCTGGCTCTATGGCGGAACGTACCAAGTTCTCTGCTTATTGCATTTATTCGGCCATCATCTCTCTTATCGTTTATCCGATCGAGGCTCACTGGATTTGGAACGAAAGCGGTTGGTTGGCCAGCATTGGATTCCATGATTACGCCGGTTCTACGGCAATCCACATGGTGGGCGGTATCTCCGCTTTAATCGGAGCGATCTTGCTTGGTCCACGTCTTGGCAAATACGTCTATGACGACAACGGGAAGGTCATCAAAGTCAACGCTATCCCAGGCCACTCTATCCCATTAGGCGCCTTAGGTGCTTTCATCCTTTGGTTTGGTTGGTATGGTTTCAACGGCGCTGCCGCGACCACTCCATCCGAACTTGCAACCATCTTCTTGAATACGACTATCGCTCCGGCGATTGCCACCGTTACCACGATGATCTTCACGTGGGTTAAAAACGGTAAACCTGATGTCTCTATGTGTATTAACGCCTGCTTGGCGGGCTTAGTTGGTATCACCGCCGGCTGTGAAGCACTAGACGCTCTCGGCGCGACCATCGTTGGTATCGTCTCTGGCATCTTAGTTGTCGTTGTTGTTGAGTTGCTCGATATCAAGCTTCATATCGACGACCCGGTTGGTGCGGTTGGCGTCCATATGGCCAACGGTATCTGGGGCACGATTGCGGTTGGTTTGTTGGCTAACCCAGATGCTCCAGCAGGCTTAGAGGGCTTATTCTACACTGGCAAATGGTATCAGCTCGGCGTTCAGTGCTTAGGCGTTATCGCTGTTGCGGCTTATACGGTTGCCTTAATGCTTTGCTGCTTCTTGCTAATCAGAAAGACCATTGGCTTACGCGTTGATAGAAGCGAGGAAATCGATGGCCTTGATAAGACTGAGCACGGATTACCATCCGCTTATGCGGACTTCGCTCCGTCGACCGTTGCTTATGCTGATTCCCTTAAAGGCGCGACCGTCTATGGTGATGTGCCACCTTCTAAGGCTGTTGAAGTAATGGATGTGACGCATCTGGAGAAACCTGCGAACACCAAGAAGTCGTCCTCGCCGAAGTTTACGAAAGTCGAGATTATCTTCAAGGAAGAGCGTTTGTATGCCTTAAAGGATGCCATGAGCAAACTTGGGATCACTGGCATGACCGTTTCCCACGTTATGGGATTCGGCATCCAGCAGGGCCGAACCGAAATGTATAGAGGTGTCGCCATCGATAGCAACTTAATGCCAAAAGTGCAGGTTGATATAGTTGTTAGCAAAATCCCGGTCAGGGATGTCATCGATACGGCCAAGAGTGTCCTTTATACCGGCCACATTGGCGATGGAAAGATCTTCGTCTATGACGTCGAGAACGTCGTTAAGGTTAGAACCGGCGAAGAAGGTTATGACGCCTTGCAAGACGTTGAGTAGTAAATAGATAAACAACACAAAGAGAGACCGAGCCTAAAAACTCGGTCTTTCTGATAGTGGTTAACCTATTTGCTTGCACCACATTTTGACTAAAAGCGTCAACTTATCTTTTTAGTTGCCAGATTAATAAATGTTTTGCCAGAAAAAAAGTTAGATTATTGCTGGAATTTGCGAAAAAGTATCATTTTTGAGTGGAAATTGGTAATTGAAGAGTAAAGTATTAGTGGCATTATTAGTCTCAGTATTTCGACTACCACCTTTTTGCTATGAAGAAAGAGAAGAAAGAAGCGACTGGCCGTGGCGTGATATCCCTTAAAACGGTTGGCCTAATCATCACCCTTGTCGGCGCCGTTATCACAGGCGCTCTTATTACCTCTCTCTTTTTGTTATCCAATAGATACCGCCATGTCATCGATTCGACTTCCGCTTACATGGAATACAAGGGTTATGCCCAAGAAGTCCAAGCCGGTTCCGACTATCTAACCGAACAGGTTAGGTCTTATGTCGTCACTGGCGAAGAGAAGTATTACAAAAACTATTTCATTGAATCCGACAGCAAACGTAGAGAGAACGCTTTGGAATCGCTCGAGAATAAATTCAACGTCGAAAGCGTGACCAACCACCTCGAGGATGCTGTTGCCGAATCCATTCATTTGATGGACCAGGAATACTATGCAATGCGCCTTGTTATGGAGGCTAACGGTGAAGATGTTAACGACGCCGATGTTCCTGCTGCCATCAAGAATGTCCAACTCAAAGAGGCTGACTCGGCTGCCACCCCGGAAGACAAAATAGATACCGCAACTGAGCTTGTCTTTGGTGAGGGATACAACGAGTCCAAAGGTTTCATCATCGGTAACATCCAAGCGGCGATCGATATCTTGGATGAAATGCTTGAGAATAACGTTGTCCAGTCCGCCTATGATTTGAAGGTCATTTTGGTATTTCAGCAGGTGGTTATTGGCGTTAACGTCTTGTTCGGGGTCTTGCTCGTGGGAGGTATGTTTGTTTTCTTGATTAGGCCTGTCAGAATCGCCGTAAAGAAAATTAACGGCAATGAAAAGGTCCGCGTCCAGGGCAGCAAGGAATACCGTTATCTCGCCGAAGCCTTTAACCATTTCTATGATCTAAACGCCACCACCCAAGAAAGGTTGTCCTTCGAGGCGGAGCACGACAAACTCACCGGCCTATATAACCGCACCGGCTACGACAAGATTTTTAGCCAGGTTAAATTGGATAAATGCGCCTATGTCCTTTTGGATATCGACCAATTCAAGCTTATCAATGATAGTTTCGGCCACGCTAGCGGCGACGCCGCGCTTGTGCGGGTCGGCAAAGCCTTAAGCAAATACTTCCATTCAAAGAATGCAAACGTCTTCCGTATTGGTGGCGATGAATTTGCTGTTCTTCTTGAAGGCGTCAGCAAGAATTACGAGAAGGCCATCATCGAGAAGTGCAATAGCGTCAACAAAGAGCTTGAGAAAGCCTTTGAGGAATTCATTCCAACCATGAGTTTCGGCGTGGCCTTTGGCGAAGCCGATGACAATACCGACACCTTATTCAAGAAAGCCGACGAGGCGTTGTACCAGGCGAAAGAAGCCAACAAAGGAAAGGTGTCCATCTTCAAAACAAAGGATGGTAAAAAGTCCGCTTAATCTCCTAATAAGCACGAACGCCTCTCGAGATGATGTCGAGGGGCGTTTTCATATACAAAACCGCCTAAGTTTCCATTAAATATATGGAGCATAAGCTTATCGCTTTGATAGAATTAGCGCATGGTCTATTACGCGTTCTTCGCCTTTTTCGTCTTTGCTTATGTTGGGATGCTTTTCCTATTCCGCTACTTGAAGAACGCCTTCTGGGCGAACCTCATGTTCTGCGCGAACGTTTTCTTGCCTTATCTTGCTTTGGCCATCTATATCGCAGTCACGGCAGGGGTGGACGATTGGAACTTCATCAATGCCTTGCCTAGCGCGAATGTGAGCCAATTCATGTTTAGCACCTGCTGGATTGCTCTCCTTCTTCCGAAGAAGGCTAAGAAATATCACCTTTTGCTAATCGCCTTATTGTCGGTTGGCATGTTCCTCTCGCCATCCATCGCCTTAATCCGTAATGGGGCGATCGGCTATAGGTTCATCCCGCATTTCCTATTGGATTATTTTGCCCATTATGTCCTCTCGCTCTGGGGCGTCTACATCATCTATAGCAAACAAGTAGAGCTCAAAGTCAAAGATTCCCTTATCGCTGGGTCAATCATTGTGGTGGTGGCCTTAATCATGATGATTATGAATGTCCTCTTCGACACTTCCTTCTTCGGATTGTCGCTTAATGGCAAGCACAATATCTACTTAGTAGTCCTCACTGATAATTCATATTTGTCCGCGTTGATCTATTTCATGGGATTAACGACGATTCTCTTCTTAGGCTTCTTTTATCAGGGGTTCCTGCCTAAAGCCTTAAAGGCTTACCTTACAAAGCGCGGCACTATTCGTTATAATTAACGATAGCATGGATTATTTGTATAGTTTTATCGTCAGAAATTTTGTTCTCCTATGCGTTTCCGTCGTCTTAGGAGTTACTTTGATTAGACACCGTAAGAGCAACAAGAGTGTTCGCCTTTGGTTGTTTTTGATTATTGGCTTGGCCCTCACCATCGCAGTTCTCGAAAGTGTGCAGTTGGTGGCGTTGGAAGTGGCTAAGAGCGCTATGGCTGCGACCGTTCTCGCTTCCATTCTTTATGTGTTAAGGCCGCTTTGTATTGTCTTATTCATTTTCTTAAGCGGTCAGGAATTCAAGGGCGTTTGGATTCCGCTATTGGTCGTGCCGATGGCGTTAAACGTCATTGCCTGCCTATTCCCTTTCTTCGAGCCGACCGCCCATTTCTCTTTCTATTATTCCGGCGTTGATTCGGTTTACTGGAACGAGGGCGATATCTTAATCTTCCGTTACATGCCGCACCTTGTCTCGGCCTTCTATCTGATCTTGCTTTTAATCAGGACTTTCTCCTTGGTCAAGAAAAGGCATTTCCTCGACGCCACCAGCCTCTTGGTTTGCGCGGTGGTTGTTTGCCTTGCGACCATCATTGAGACGTTCTTCAACGAACATGGCGACGTTTATCTCCTCTCCTCTTCCATAGGTATCAGCGCCGCTTTCTATCACTTATTCCTCTATGAGAGGGCGAGCAGCAGCGACGCCTTAACCGGTTTATTCGATCGTTCTACCTATTTCGATGATATGGGCAAGATGAGGAAAGATATAACCGGCATCATCCAGTTAGACATGAATGGCCTTAAGTACCTCAATGACACCTATGGCCATCTCGAAGGCGATAATGGACTTCTCACCATCGCCAAAGCCATTAAGAAATTCGAAACATCAAATATGTATTCCTACCGCACGGGCGGCGACGAATTCATCATCCTGGTCGTTGGCGATAAGGAAGATGCTATCAAGAAATTCGTCGCTTCCTTTAACGAAGAATTAAAAGCAACCCATTATTACTGCTCCGTCGGTTATGCGGCTAGGAAAGATGATGGCACGACTGTTGAAGAGCTTCTCAAAGAATCAGAGAAATTGATGTACAAAGACAAAGCCGAATTCTACAAAAAGGCCAATATCGAAAGAAGAAAAGTCGGTTATATCGAAGAATAACGCCTTAGGGAAAACCTAGCTTTCGCCCAAAAGGCGTTTTTACGTGTTCTTTGGGCCCTTACAGGGTAAAATGCCCGCGTAATGAAAACGATCATCATTGGCGCCGGCCCATCCGGTATGAATGCAGCAATCCACGCGGCAAAAGAGAATAACGACGTTACCCTTATCGAGAGGAACGCCAAGGTTGGCCGCAAACTATATATCTCTGGCAAAGGAAGATGCAATCTCACCAACAACAAAGAAGTCCGCGACTTCATCAATAATGTTGTCGGCAATCCTAAGTTCCTTTTGTCTGCCTTCAGCCAATATGGACCTAAGGATACGATGAAGTGGTTTGAGGAGCATGGTTGCCCATTAGTCAGCACTAGAGGTGACCGCGTTTTCCCAGAAAGCTATAAGTCCAGCGACGTTATCGATACGATGTATCACGCCTGCATGGATAAAGGGGTGCACTTTAAATTCAATACCAGGGTTTTGGATATCAAACGTTTCGGCGACTACTTTATGGTCTCGACCGATAAGGGCACTTTTTCTGGGGATTGCGTCGTAATAGCCACGGGCGGTTTATCTTACCCAGCTACCGGATCTACGGGGGACGGGTATCGTTTTGCTGAGTCCTTCGAACATGAAATCGTGCCTACCGTACCAGCTTTATGCGGCATCAACATCAAAGAAGAAGTCCCTCATCCTTTGATGGGCTTCCAATTCAATAACGTCGCCTTCAAGGTAAGTGATGGCAAATTCCATCATGAGGAGTTTGGCGACCTCTCTTTCTATGATGGCTATATCGATGGCCCGATCGTCATCTCGACCTCCAGCTTTATCAATCGTCGCGACAACAAGGACCTAAAGATGGAGATTGACCTCAAGCCCGCGCTTGATGAAGAAAAACTATTAGGCCGTATCCAAAGAGAGATCGAGAAGAATCCTAAAGGCCATGTCTATAACCTTTTGGCCGCCTTGCTCCCATTGGAGTTCTGCCCATTATTCGTTAAGAAACTTCCTTTCTCTGACGAGATTCTCCTATCGGAATTTAATAAGAAAGACCGCCTCGCCTTGATTGAGAAATTGAAGCATTTCCCGTTAACCTTCGCTGGACTTAAGGGATATGAGAGGGCCGTTGTGACAGCTGGAGGAGTTTCGGTTAAGCAAATCAACGCCAAAACGATGGAATCCAAGATCGTTCCTAATCTCTATTTCGTCGGCGAAGTCCTCGACGTCGACGCGAAGACTGGCGGCTATAACATCCAGATCGCCCTTACCACCGGCGCGGTGGCCGGAGAAGATATCGCGAACAAATCAACCATCTAAGCAAAATTTCAAAAAATTGAGACGAAATTCCTAATTTTTACATTTTCGCTTTCAATCGTTTTTTAGGTTAATATTGTTAGGCCAGTTAGGAAGAAAACATGAAGAAAATAGTCTTATCCTCGTTTACCGTCGTTATTTGCATTGCCTTAGGCGTCATTGGCCTCGTCAGCGGATTTAATCCTTCTCCGTTACAAATCGAGACCTTGAAGGTCCTTGGCATTATCTGCGCCAGCGCGGCGTTATATTGCTTCGTCGTCGGCGAGATCGCGAGAAACAACTCCCAGATGGATAAGCTCTGGTCTTTGCTTCCCATGAAGCCACGCCTTTTGATCATTGCCATCTTCGTCACCGTTTGGGGCATTAGACTTACCTTTAACTTCGCCAGGAAAGGCGCCTATAGCATCCGTTTCTGGGAAGGCGAAGAAGATTACCGTTGGCCAATCCTTAGAAACAACAAACCATTCAATAACAAGTTTGTCTGGGCCCTCTTTGACTTATTCTTCATTTCCGTTTACCAGAACTTTTTGGTCCTATTGATTTGCCTCCCTGCCCTCGCGGTCATGGAATCTAACGCCGCCCTCGGCGTATTCGACTTCATCGCCGCCGGCTTTGCCGCGCTTTTCCTCTTCCTTGAATGCGTGGCCGATGAGCAGCAGTGGGTCTTCCAGACCAACAAGCACCGCATGCTAAAGGAAGGCAAAACCTTAGACGAGCTTCCGGGTCCATATAACCTTGGCTTTAACACCAGAGGCCTTTGGGGCCATATGCGTCATCCTAACTACCTTGGCGAGCAGGGTTTCTGGGTCTCTTTGTATGTCTTCGTTATCGGTGCCGGAATGACACATTTCGGCTTATTCCACTGGACGATCATAGGCCCGGCTATGCTGGTCCTCCTCTTCCTTGGCAGTTCTACTTTCGGGGAAACCATCTCCGCGGGGAAATATCCTCTTTACCAGCAATACTGCCGATCGGTTCCTAAGTACATCTTCTGGAAGAGATACGTTCCGAAACAAGAAGAGAACGAATGAAGAGAAGGGGTTACCCCTTCTTTTTTGTAATTAGGACATATAGTGGTAAACTAATGCGGTTTATTCAAAGACCCTATGCGTAAAAGTTTCTTACTAACAATCCTGGCCATGGCCTCAATCGCGTGCGCTTGCACGGCGAATGAAGATCCAGAAGAAGGAGTCGACCACACAATCGGCATGGATACCGATTACGAGGAGAACTCCCTCCTTTCTGATGGGACGGGCAAGAAAGCCAGGGTCATTATCTTAAGCGGACAGTCCAACTGCACAGGCTGCTCCATTACCTCTTACCTTAAAGAGCAAGTCAGCGAGGAAACCTTTTCCCGTTATGAGAACGGCTACCCAAACATCCACATTAACTTCAATATCGATAACCACCGCACCTGCAGCGAAGGGCAGTGGAGAAAGACCGATTTGTTGTGTGGATCTTACGATGAGGAATTCGGCCCTGAGGTTGGCCTGGCCGATAAACTTACTGCTTTATTCCCGGGCGAGGAGTTCTATATTTTCAAATTCTCCATGTCTGGCTATTCCCTCCATTACCATTGGCTAGACCACACCAACAGGGGAGAAATCTATGAAGCCCAAAGGCTCTTTGTCCAAAAGGGTTTGGATTACCTATCATCTCTCCATTATGAAATCTCCCTCGACGCCTTCCTTTGGATGCAAGGCGAAAGCGATACTAGCGAATATAAGGCCAAGAAGTATTACGAGAACCAAAAGGCCTTTATGTCATATCTACGCGAGGACTTTAAAGAATACAGCAAAGAACATGGCCTTTATTTCATTGATGCCGGCATCTCCGATAGCCCGTATTGCCTACCTGGTGGTCCAGAGGTCAATGAAGCTAAGGAGAAGATCGGAGGAGAAGATCCCCTTAATGTCTATTTCCCAACCATCGAGAATGGTTTGACTACCATGAATGAGCCGTATTACGAGCCTGATTTAGGCCATTATGATGCCTTAAGCGAAATCAAACTTGGCGAATTATTCGCCGAAAAAGTTGCGGCTATATACGCAAAATAGGAGAGAATGTATGATTCTTGCAAGATTAGTGGAGTGGACTTGGAATGGTGATTCCAGCAATGGGCCAGGGATTTTCAGCTGGTTCCATATCTTGTGGCTTCTTATTGCCATCGCCGGAGCGGTGGGCATAGTTTTCTTGGCCAAAAAGAAAGACAAGATTAAACGTCTTGATGATTGGGTCATCCTCTCTATGGCCGTCGTTCTCATCATCAGCGAGATCCCAAAGCACATCCTTTATGACATTGAGTATTACGGATATCTGAGAATCGATATTCTTCCTTTCTCCTTCTGCTCCGTGCCGATGTTCGTCGCTCTTGTTGGCTCCCTGGTGAAGGAAGGCAAGATTAAGAATGTTTGCTATACCTTCTTATCTTTCTATGGCATCATCGGCGGCGTTGCGGTCCTCGCGTATGCCTCCACCTTGGAGACGCCGTTCGTCTATATCTCTTTGCAGACCATGTTATGGCATGCGATCTTGCTTTGGATGGGCGTCTACCTCATCGCCGCGAGGAAATATGGTCGCGACTATAAGAAAGAAGTCATTCCTGCCTCGCTTCTCTTCTTGGCTCTATCTTTATGCGCGATCGGTGCGAATGAGGCGGTTTATCATGGTTTCCTCGAGCCACAGCAAACCCCAGTTGTCTCCCTCGATCGCGACCCAGGTTCTTACCAGTACTACAAATACGGCACCTACGACGAGGAGCATGACCGTTATTACTATCTCAAAGCCAATGATGATGGCAGCGTGGTCACTACCGACGCGGTCAAGGAAGCGACCACATTCGTGGTCACCTATCCAGAAGGCGATAACTACGATATCTTCCTCATCACCTACGAGAATTCCGCGGACGAAACCCGTTATATCGAGCTTGAGGAGGATGGCGATTCCATCAAGGTCGTATCTAAGGCCGAGGCCACTTCTACGTGGGCATTTACCTTAGTCGGCGAAGACCATTATGTCTTCGGCTATCTTATCGGTGATAAGACTTACTGCTTGGCTTATACCAAAGATGGTCAGGTCGATGTTAAAGAAGCCGATACTTTCCCGGCTGATTACTTACAGCCTGACTTCATCAACGTTAAGGTTGCCCGCGAAGGCGATGCGGCCAATTTCTTCTTTATTTCCAAACACTGTAAGACCTCTATCCCAGTCCTTGATATCGTCCAGGAGAATGCGCCTTATGTCGTTTTCGTTCTCGTCTATTTGGTGTCCTTCTTCGGCGTTGCTAACGGCGCTTGGGGAATAGCGAAACTTGTCCGCGTTATCCTAGATAAAAACAAAAAAGAAGCCGAAAAGTAGGAGAAAATACACTAATCGAAAGCCTTAATTAAGCTTCGCCGTCTTTCTTGACTGGCTCAACTTCTTTTTCTTTGTAGCGTTTGGTCTCGGAGGCGATCTCGTTGTTGATGGCGTTAACGGTCTCGTTGCTCATCTCGATCTGATAATCTTCGAGGTCTTTGGTCCTAAAGATTTCCTGGGCGGCGAATTCGTCCAACATAACCTTGAGAGTGTATTTACCAATTAAATAGGTCATGACGCCATTACCGACGAGCTGTGCGCCCATATTGATGGCCTGGCCGATGATGGAGACGATGATGTTCGCGGAGTTCTTGTTGATGATCTTGGAGAGGAAATTCGCGCTATTGGAGCCAAAGGTATTGATGCCGATGGCAACGCAGACGGCACGGATGACCCTGACCATGATTTTGCTCATCTCGCGGTTGCTTGGCCGGAAGCCGTAGAGCCAGACTAAGTCTTTGATAAGCTGGATGTTCTTCATGACCACGATGCCGGAGTCCATAAGGGTGCTTTGGCTGATCGCGGTTAAGGCACCGGTCGCGACGGAACGGGCGAAGATCATCTTTTGGGCTCTCTTATAGATAACGCCGTCTTTCCTCATGGCGACGGATAAAGCCTCCGCTAAAGCGCGGGAATCTTTGGAATGAACAAAGGAGCCTTTGCCGTGGTGCTTGATGGTCAGGCGGATGATGGTCTCGTAGGCTTTGACCTCCATTGCCTCTTTCTCTTTTAGTTTGTCTTTCTGTAACTTCTCCTCGATGTAATGGAGGATAGGGGCCTGCTCGTTGATGTTATTGGCAATCTCCCAACGGACCTTGTTGTTCTTTCTTTCGCTATGACGGCCCTTACGTTTGTAATCAAGGTCAAAGGAATGCTTGGAATAGATTCCGCAGATAACGACGATGAAGCAGATGGTGTAGACAGCCAAAAGGCCGATACCCAAATACATGCCGATGTCTTTGTTGATTTGATAGACGGTCTGGGTAAGGGAGGCAAAAACACCGAGGCCCAATAAGTAGAGACCCACGGTTATGGCAATAAGGAAGAGACGCGTCCTTTTCTCTTCTTTGGTTTTCAGGACGTTCTCCTGATAATCCAAAAAGGAAAGTTCTTCGTCGTTGGTCGGAGTGGTTTTTTCGGCGTTATGGTAAACGCTCGTAGGCATTTTCGATTCGCTCATGCCAACATTATCCAACAAAGATGGATAAACGGATAGTCGCTTATAAAAGGAGTTCGAGGCTCATCATGATCAGGAAGCCGGCGATAAAGGCCCAAAGACCATAATGCTCAAAGCCGCCCTTACGGGAATCTGGGAGCAATTCATCGAGGATGACGTAGAACATCGCCCCGGCGGCGAAAGCCAATAACCAAGGGGAGATGATGGCAAGCTGGGCTAAGAATAAGCCAGCGAGACCGAATAATGGCTCAACGATGCCGGACATGCTGCCGAAGACAAAGGCTTTGCCACGGCTCATGCCCTCGCTATAAAGAGGGATGGAGACGGCCGCGCCTTCAGGAATGTTTTGGATGGCGATACCGATCGCAAGCGATAAAGCCGCCCACATAAGCTCTGGGGTATTTCCACTTAAGGCAAGACCGCAGGCAAAACCAACGGCCAAACCTTCTGGGATGTTATGGATGGTGACCGCTAAAAAGAACTTAAAGTCTTCGTTTAATTTGCTGGCTTGGACGCCTTCTTGGACTTCGGTGTTCTTATGGAGATGAGGGATGAATTTATCCATGGCCCATAAGACTAAGCAGCCGATTAAGAAGCCGATGATTGGAATAAGAGTGGCTAATGGGCCGTCGAAATGGTCTTTCGATTCGCTGATGGACGGAAGGATAAGGCCAAAGAAAGAGGCGGCGATCATGATTCCACCGGCAAAGCCAAGGATAATGTTATTCATCTTCACGCTTAATTTGTGGCGGAAGAAGAATACGCAGGCGCTGCCGATCGTGGTCGCGGCAAAAACAATAGATAAAGAAATGATTGATGCAATTATTGGGGTCATAACGCTTAACTCCGAGAATACTTGCTAGCTCTAAATAACAAGTACGCCTGATAGCCTACGCTAACAAAAGCAGAATGCAACAAAAAACCCACGTTTTTACGCGTGGGCGTGTTTCTATAGGGACTCTGGGGAGATGCTGCGGTAACGGCAGAAGCGGATATATCTTCCTTCGTCGAGGAGCGGTTCGCCCTCTTCCACAAGGATGAAACGCGGATCCTCATCGATATTCTCGAAGAAGACCTCAGCCCCTCCGTCGGCGTCGATTTTGGTCAACAATACCTCGGTGTAGTAGGGGAGCATCTGCTTGTAGATAGAGGCCCCGCCGATGATGAAGACGTCATTGGCCTCAAGTTCTTTCTTGATGGCCGCGTGGAAATCTTCCATCGAATGGACGTTTATGACCCCTTCGTAGTTATGTGTCTCATCTTGGGACAAGACGATATTCGTGCGATTTTTAAGCGGCTTGGAGCCCGGGAAGGAAAGAAGGGTATTCTCGCCCATCGCGACGACATGTCCTTTCGTGGTCTCACGGAAGAATTTCATATCGAGTGGCTGATTGAAGAGTAAACCGTTTCTTTTGCCGATGCCGTATTTGGAATCGCAGTTTAGGATTGCTACTAATCTATTCATATGGCGACTGGGATCTTCTCCTCTAATATTTCGTATTCGTAATCGATGAGCTGGAAGTCCTCGACTTTGAAGTCGTAGAAGTTCTTAACGTCTGGGTTCATGACGAGTTTCGGGGCTTTATGCTGCGGCTTGGCGATGACTTTCTTCACAAGCGGGATGTGCCTGTCATAGATGTGGGCGTCCGCGATGACGTGGATGAGCTTGCCTGGCTTTAAGCCAGAGACTTGGGCGAACATCATGATGAGGATGGCGTATTGGACGACATTCCAGTTGTTGGCTGTAAGCATGTCGTTGCTTCTTTGATTAAGAATGCCGTTAAGCCTATCGCCCTCGACGTTAAAGGTCATGGAATAGGCGCATGGATAAAGGCCCATTTCGTGGAGATCCTCAAAGTTATAGATATTGGTCATGATGCGACGGGAATTCGGGTTGTGCTTTAAGTCATAAAGGACGCGGTCGACCTGGTCGAATTCACCTTCTGGGTAAATGGCCTTTTTTCCTAATTGGTAGCCATAGGCTTTGCCGATGGAGCCATTCTCATCCGCCCAAGAATCCCAGATGTGGGAGTGGAGGTCGTGGATGTTGTTGCTCTTCTTCTGCCAGATCCAAAGGATCTCATCGATCGCGGATTTAAGCGCGGTGCGGCGGATGGTGAGGATTGGGAATTCCTCTTGGAGGTCATAAGTATTGATGATGCCGAATTTCTTGATCGTGTGCGCCGGAGTGCCATCCGCCCAATGTGGACGGACGTTGTATTTCTCATCGGAGACGCCATGCTCCATGATCTCTTTCATGTTCTCAACGAAAATTTGGTCTGCTCTACTCATAAATGCCTCCGTCTGATTTGCTCCATATTATAAAAAACGCTCGCGCATAAATACACGGCCAAGAATAGTTTTTCCTTTGACGATTTATGAAGAAATGGGAATAGGTTCGATGGCCTGTGGGTAAATGGCAAATCGATATTTATTTACCCTTTTGAATGAAAAAGAGAGGAGTTTTCCTTAAGATAATTAAGGAACTTAAAGAGGTAAGTTATGAAAAAGGAAATCTTAGAGAAATACGCAGAACTATTGGTTAAGACTGGCATCGCCCTAAAGCCTGGTCAGCCGGTCGTCGTGACCGCGAACGTCGATATCGAGGACTTTGTCGCGATGGTCGTTGAGGAATGCTATCGCGATGGCGCTTCCCGCGTCGTCGTCAATTGGACGTCCGAAGCCATTAACCGCATCAGTTTAAAAGAAGGCAAAAAGGAAGAACTCGCCAGAGTCCTCCCGTTCGAAGAGGCCATGGAAGCCTGGAAGAGCGATGAGCTCCCGGCCCTCCTTTGGCTCGACTCCGATGATCCAGACGGCATGAATGGCATCGATGCCTCCAAAGCCGCCTTTATCCGCAAAGAAAAGAACAAAGTCCTCTATCCATATAGAGAACGTCGCGAAAACAAGTATTCCTGGCTCATCGCCGGCGTCGCTTCCAAAGCCTGGGCCAAGAAGGTTTTCCCAGATCTTCCAGTCGACGAAGCGGTGGAGAAACTCTGGGAAGCCATCCTTTTCACTTCCCGCGCTCTCGATGGCAATGGCATCGCCAATTGGGACGTCCACGATAAGAACCTCAAGAAGAAATGCGAATACCTTAATTCCTTGAGACTTAAGAAACTCCATTACACCTCCAGCAACGGCACCGATTTAACCGTCGGACTTATCCCGGGCGTGATCTTTGAAGGCGGTGGCGAGATGACTTTGACTAACATCTACTGCCAGCCAAATATCCCAAGCGAAGAATGCTTCACCTCCCCGATGCGCGGCGAAGCCGAGGGTATCGTTTATTCCGCGAAGCCTTTATCCTACGCCGGACAGTTAATCACCGATTTCTGGGTCAAATTTGAGAAAGGCAAAGCCGTTGATGTCGGCGCGAAGACCGGCGAAGAAGCCCTTCGTTCCATCCTCTCCCTCGACGAGGGTTCCGCTTATTTAGGCGAATGCGCCCTCGTTCCATATGATTCACCGATCAACAACACCGGAATCCTCTTCTATGACACCCTCTTTGATGAGAACGCCGCCTGCCACTTAGCCTTAGGCCGTGGTTTCACCAACCTCTATCCAGATTTCGAGAAATACACCGAGGAAGAACTCCATTCCTTCGGCATCAATAAGTCCTCTTCCCACGTCGATTTCATGATCGGTTCCAAAGACCTCAATATCGTCGGAACCACCGAAGATGGACGCGAAGTCGCTATCTTTAAAGACGGCAATTGGGCTTTTTAAAATCGTCAACAACGTTTTGTGTCTAAAAAATGCAAGTTTGTGGCACTTCCATAGTAAATGGAAGCGCTTAGATGTATTGTAGTAAAGCAGCTAAAACAATATTTTTAGGAGACCCTTATGGAACTAAAACATAAAGAGCTTATTGCCGGTTTAACCTTGGAGCAGAAGTGCTCCCTCCTTTCCGGCATGGACTTCTGGCAGACGGAGGAAATCAAAGGAAAGATCCCCGCTGCATTCTTAAGCGACGGCCCTTCCGGCCTTCGTAAACAGGCGAAAGCCGCTGACCACTTGGGCTTAAACCCATCCATCCCGGCCGTTTGTATGCCATCCTCCGCGACGGTTGCTAACTCCTGGGACCCAGAGCTCGCCTATCTCGTCGGTAAGACCATCGGCGAAGAGGCCAGTGCCGCCGAAGTCACCCTTCTCCTTGGCCCTGGCGTCAACATGAAGAGAAACCCACGTTGCGGCAGAAACTTCGAATACTTCTCTGAAGACCCATATCTCGCCGGTAAGATGGCCGGTGGCTATATCCGCGGCGTCCAGAGCAACGGCATCGGCAGCTGCATCAAGCACTATGCCGCCAACAACCAGGAAATCCGTCGTATGACCAGCGACTCCATCGTCGACGAAAGAGCCCTTCGCGAAATCTATCTTGAAGCGTTCGAAATCGCGATCAAGGAATCCAACCCAGCCGCGGTCATGACCTCTTACAACAAACTCAATGGCATCTACGCCAACGAGAACGAACACTTGCTCCGCGAAATCTTAAGAAATGAATGGGGCTATAACGGCGTCGTCGTCTCCGACTGGGGTGGCGATAACGATCGCGTTGCCGCTCTTAAGGCTTCTAGCGACCTCGAAATGCCAACTTCCGGCGGCGAGACCGACGCGGAAGTCGTCGCGGCCGTCAAAGAAGGCAAAATCGCCGAATCCTATGTCGATGAATCCGTCGATCGTCTCCTCGAGATGATCCTCAAGGCTTCTGAGAACCTTAAGAAGGCTTCCCGCGAATTCGATAAGGATGCCCATCATTTGACCGCTCAGAAAGTCGCTGAGGAATCCATCGTCCTTCTCAAGAACAACGATCATCTCCTCCCACTTGCTGCGAAAACCAAAGTCGCCATCGTCGGTGACTTCGCCAAGGACGCCCGTTATCAGGGTGCCGGCTCCTCTGTCGTCAATCCTCTCCACGTTGACCAGATCTTAGACGTCATCAAAGAATACCCACTTAGCTATGTTGGCTTCGAACCTGGCTTCAAGCGTTATGGCAAGAAGTCCCAGAGATTAATCGACAAAGCCGTCAAGCTTGCCGAGAAAGCTGATGTCGTTCTTCTCTTCTGCGGCCTCGATGAGGTTACCGAAGCCGAAGGTATGGACCGTCCGAACATCCGTCTCCCGGGGAACCAGAGAGACCTCATCGCCGCCTTATATCACACCGGCAAGAAGGTCGTCCTCGTCATGGAATGCGGCTCCGTCGTCGAAATGCCATATGTTTCCCGCGTTGACGCGATCGTCCATGCTTACCTCTCCGGCGAAGCTGGCGCGAGAGCCATCCTCAACGTCATCACCGGTAAGGTCAACCCATCCGGTAAACTCGCTGAATCGGTTCCATTCGGCTATGCCGACTGCCCATCCGCCGACCACTTCGGCAAGAGCGATCGCACGATCGAATATCGTGAATCCATCTTCATCGGCTATCGTTACTACAATTCTTCCGGCGCTTACGCCCGTATCCCATTCGGTTATGGCTTAAGCTACACCAAGTTCGCTTATCGTGACCTCGAGATCACCGACAAAGGCGTCAAATTCAAGGTCAAGAACATCGGTAAGGTCGACGGTAAGGAAATCGCCCAGCTCTATGTTGGCAAACGTCATTCCTTCGTCTTCCGTCCACGCATCGAACTCAAGGGCTTCGTCAAAGTTGCTCTTAAGGCTGGCGAGGAGAAGACCGTCGAGATCCCATTCGATGAATACACCTTCCGTTACTTCGATATCTCCAGCAAACGCTTCGAGACCGAAGGCGGTGAATACCAGATCTTCGTCGGTTCCTCTTCTAAGGACCTCCTCTTAGACGGCGTCATCACCAAAGAAGGCACTGTCTCCGTTGGCCCATATGACGTTGAGAAAATTCGTCACTACATGAAGGGCGAAGTCCGTGAAGTCCCAGATGCTGAATTCAAGGAAATCCTTGGTTCCGATATCCCAGAGAAAGACCTCCGCTTCATCAAGAAGCACCGCATTGAGGTTGATTACAACACCTCCGTCTCCGACCTCCGCTACGCGAAAGGCTGGACCGGACGTTTGACTGAACGTGTCATCCGTCATCTCATCGGCTTCTTAAGGTGGATCGGCAAGAGAACCACCGCGAATACCTTGGTCATGGGCGTCTACTACAACCCGGTTCGCGCCTTCAGCCGTATGACTGGCGCCGCCATCTCGATGGCCCAGCTCGACGGCCTCATCATGATGTTTAACGGTCACTTCTTCAAAGGTCTCCATCACTTCTTCAAGATGGGCAGAGCCAGGAAGAAAGCCCAAAAAGCCAAAGAAAAGGCAGAAAAAGGCAAATAAACCATGAAAAAAAGAGGGTTTGTGATTGCATTTTGCTAGCAAACCCTCTTTACTTTCTTTCCTAGGGAAAAAATTATGAAACCTTATATCACATTCTGCATACCTTCCTATAACTCCGAAGGATTCCTGCATTACGCGCTTGATTCCTTAATCAGCGGCGAGAACATCGAGGTCCTCATCATCGATGACGGCTCCAAAGACGGCACGCTTAAGATCGCTCAGGAATACGAAGCCAAATACCCGGCTATCTTTAAGGCCGTCCACCAGGAGAATAAAGGCCACGGCGGAGCCATTAACACCGCCCTTTCGATGGCGAATGGTACCTATTTCAAGGTCCTCGACTCCGATGACTGGGTCGACGAAGAAGCCCTCAAAGCCTGCCTTGATTACATCAAGACCCATAATGATGAAGCGGACTTAATCCTCATGGATTATGTCTATTGGCAGGGCAGAGAACATCGTTCCACTAGAATCCATTTCAACCATTACTTCAAACCAAACGAGCCTCTCGAACTTAAAGAGGTCAAACATCACTTCAAGATCAAAGACAACATCACTCTCCATTCGGCGATGTATAAGACCGAGGTTGTCCGCAAGTCCGGCGTCGTCCTCCCAGAGCATTGTTCTTATGAGGATAACTTATTCGTCTATTCTCCTCTCCCATACGTTGACCGCATTGCTTATCTCCCGGTCGGCTTCTATCAATATTTGATTGGCCGTCCAGGCCAGAGCATGACCAACGAGACCATGCGCCGTAAGTACAAGGACTTCATCCTCTGCGGCAAAGCCGTCTTCGATTCCTGCGACATCATGCAGTATAAGAAGACTGACAAAGCCCGTTATAGAATCATGCGTCACCACTTGATCCTCAACTGCTTATTGGTTCCATTCCATTGCCAGCTTAATGGCAGCAAGGAAGCCATCAAAGCCATGAGAGAGTTCTTGGCCTACATGAAGGAAAAGAACAAGAAGCAGTACCGCATGCTCCGTCATACCATCCGCATCAATGGCCTTTGCCATCACGGCGCGATCGGCAGATGGCTCGTCCATTTCTGGGATTGGGCTGCCCATAAAGTCGTCAAGTTTAGCTGATAAGAAGAAGGAACCTCGCCTCGTCGAAGTTCCTTTTTTGTTTTATAGCAAGATAAGCCTACAAAAATACGCAAGTTGTCGGTAAAGATACGCAAGTTACTTTAGTAAAACGCTTTCATATGCTGTAAAATCACTATATCACTTGGAGGAAAATCTTTTATGTCTCAGACAAAAGAGAAAAAGAGCATTTGGGATACCCCTTTGCTCTCTACCAAGGTTAAGAATGCTAACGTCAAAGCTTTCCCAGAGGGCATCTTGGGTTACTTCGGCGGTCCGTTCTTTGCTTTGGTTCCAAACGGCATCATCAACGTCTTCTTGATGCAGTATTGGAAAAACGTCCTCGGCCTCGACAGCTGGGCTGGTTCGTTTATCTGGCTCTTGCCATTACTCTCGTCGATCCTCGTTGTCATCGGCAACTTGTTCGTCGGCAAATTGATGAATGGCAAACCAAAGAAAGCTGGCAAAGCTAGACCATTGATCTTCTTATCAATGCCTGTCATCGCCATCGCTTTGTTTGCCTTGTTCATGGCACCATATCCATTCAATGAAGCTGGTGTGGTGAATAATGACGTCACCTTGTGGACCCTTATCGTTGTTGCCGTCGGCTACAACCTCTTCTACGCGTTCGCCTGGCCGCTCTACTTCACCTCCCACAGCGCGATGGTCAACCTTTCCACCCGTAACTCCAACCAGCGTTCCCTCTTAGGAACCATGGCTATGGCCGCTCAGGTTGGTGCTGCCGGTGTCGCCGGTATGGCCGGCGGTTTCTTAACCGACTTATTCCGTCTTCTCCCATCTGCTGAAAACAGCAAGTATTGGGTCGATCCAAAAGCCGACGCTGCCAACAAAGTCGTCGACGAAGCTAGACTTCTTGCCGACCGCGCCAGCGCCAACCAGCGTTGGATGATCGTCATGATCATTCTCATCGTCGCCTTAGTCATCGGCTGCTTACTCGAATACTTCTTCACCCGTGAACGTATCACTGAAGAATCCTTCATGCTCGCCGATCGCGAAGAAGAGGCCAGCAAGAACGAAGTCAAGAAGGCTTCCATGGCCGAACAGATCAAGATCTGCGTCCATGACAAGTATTGGTGGTTAATCATCATCTTCTTCCTTCTCTATCAGCTCGGCGGCATGCTCAAGAACAACGGTCAGCCATTCTATAGCGAAGCCTGGACTGGTGCGCAGTCCCTTAACTCCACCATCGGCATCGCCGGTGCGATCCCGACCGCCGTTGGTATGGTCTTCGTTTGGCCGCTTGCTGTTAAATTCAGCAAAGGCAAGACCATTGGCTTTGGCGCCTTCATCGCCGCTGCCCTCGGTCTTATCGGTTTCATCCCGCTTCTCATCCCATCCATTTTGAATGGTAACCCGAGCGAGATCACCGGTGTCATCTCCGGCATCTCCATCGCTGCGTTCTGCTTAAAGGCTTTAGGCACCGTCCCAGCGATGTATGTCTCCCTCGCCCTTATGTCCGACGTCCTCGATCATCAGGAAGCGGTCCACGGCAAGAGAACTGACGGCTTCACCATGGCCGTCTACGGCTCCATCATGATTGCCATGACCGGCATCGCCAACGCCATCATCGTCGGTCTCGACACCTTGGCTGCTGGCAACACCGTTACCAGCCGTATCCTCCAGACCTTCGCCTTCTTCGGTGGTGAAGTCATCTGCTACCTCGTTATCGGCGTCATGTTCCTCTTCATGAATGTTGAGAAATATGGCAAAGCTGACCACAAGATCATTCTCGAAGCCCAGAAGGCTGAATGCCTTGCTGCTGGCAAAGAATGGATTGAGCCAGCCGTCAGAGCCAAACAGGAAGAAGAAGAGGCTAACGCTCAGGCTGAAGCTGCTCGCATCGCCGAACTCAAATCCAAATGCGAGAAGTCTGGCTTAAGCTTCGAGGCTGAAGAAGCCAAATATCAGGCTGCCAAGGCTGAAAAGGAAAAGGTTGCCGCCGAGAAGAAGGCCGCTGCCGAAGCCAAGAAAGCCGAGAAAGAGAAAGCCGCTGCTGAGAAGTATGCTGCTCTCCCAGCCGAAAAGAGAGAAGCCATTGAAGCCAAGAAGGCTGCTATGAAGAAGAAAGCTGAAGAAGACGAAATTCGCTTCGAAGCTGAAGTCCGCGCTATGCGCGAAGCTGCCCTCGCTAAATAAGCTTATCCAAAATAGATCAACGACCTGCCTTACGGTGGGTCGTTTTTCTTCGTTGAAGCGCTGACAAATTTTCTTACGACTTTAAGCGCGTGTATAATGGGTTGAGGTAAAAACTATGAACCCATGGAAAGACATTGACCCAAAACGCATTACTCCTAACGATTTCATCACCTATATCGAAATCAGCAAAGGCAGCAAGAACAAATACGAGCTTGATAAGGAAACCGGCCTTTTAAGATTGGACCGCATCCTTTACACCTCGACCCAATACCCGCATAACTACGGTTTCATCCCGCATACTCTCGCGGAGGATAACGACCCTATCGACGTCCTCCTTATCACTTCCGAACGCATCGTCCCGACGACCCTCGTCCGCGGCAAGCCTATCGGCATGATTGACATGATCGACCAGGGTGCGCGCGACGTTAAGATTCTCGCCGTCTGTCCAGACGACCCGTTTTTCAATAACTACGACGATATTTCTCAGCTCCCAGAACACATCGTCCAGGAGATCACTTACTTCTTCGAAACCTATAAGGTCCTCGAAGGCAAAGAGACCCTCGTCCCAGGTTTAAAAGGCAAAGATGTAGCGCTTCAGCTTATCAAGGAAGCGATTGACCGCTTCGACGCGAAATACGGCAAATAAGGCAATTTGTATATGGATTTTTCCGGTTGGGAAAAGATGTCGCTCGTCGACTATGACGACAATCTGACCACCACGCTTTTCACGGCGGGGTGCAATTTTCGCTGCCCTTTCTGCCATAACAGCGATTTAGTCCTTCATCCAGAAAAGACCTTTAGAATTCCTTGGGAAGAGATCAAGGCTTATTTAGTTAAGCGTAAAGGCATGCTCGATGCCGTCTGCATCACGGGCGGGGAACCAACCATGATGCCGGATCTTTTAGATAAGATGCGCGAGATTAAAGCCCTTGGCTATAAGATCAAACTAGATTCAAATGGCACGAGACCTGACATCTTGAAGAAAGCTTACGAGGAAGGTCTTGTCGACTATATCGCGATGGATATTAAAAACTCGCCTGAGAAATACGGTTTAACCATTGGGGTGGAGAATTATCCATTAGATAAGATCAAAGAGTCCGTCGACTTCCTTAAGGAAAGCGGAGTGGGTTATGAGTTCCGCACGACTATCATGGCTGAATTTCACACCAAGGAAGACATGAAGAAGATCGGGGAGTGGATTAAGGGAGCGAATAGATATTTCCTTCAACTCTATGTCGATTCGGAACATTGCATCTCGCATGGCTTCCACGCCTTAAGTAAGGAAGACGCCGAAGAACTACTCGAAGCGATTAAGCCTTATGTGCCGAATGCGAAACTTCGCTCTTACGAATAACCAAAAAATCAGAAGCCGTCGAAATTGTGTAAAAACCGACGGCTTTTTAATAACTTGATTGGAAAGTGCATAAGGGGCTAGAATTTTTGAAGTTGTTAAGCCATATTTCAGTTCTTAAGAACTGCGATATTAGGAAATCGCCGCACCCTCCATGAAGAAAAGCATCAAATCGTTGATCTATCAGGCTGTTGTCGAGAACAAGTGGCTTTCGATTTCCTATGTAAACCTCAAGGAAGAAAATACCGACTATTACATAGGCATCATTGATATAGACGAGAAGAAGGGCACAATCGCCTGTGACATCTGCAACATTTATAAGTCCGACGCCTGTTTGCTGAATAAGAAGAACGAGCCGATTCGCATCAGCATCGACCGCATTAGGACGGCGGTTGTTTTGGAACAAAGCTATTATGCGGTTCCGGAGAAATTGAAGAGGAAGATCGAATTAGAAAACACTTTGGCCAATTACCTTGAGGTTAGCTCGCTAGACAATAACATTCTCAATTATCTTTCCGATTGCTATAAGTTGGATAACGATCCTTTTATCAAAGACTCTGTCGCCCTCAATGGGGTAGATAGAAGGGAGTTGCATAAGGAAAAGAAATATAAGCTCGACGAAGAGCAATATGAAGTCCTTATCAATCAGGTCTTTAAAAGGAAGGATAGCATCGAAGCCGAAAATGTTTATAGATATTCGGAACTGGCGATGAATTATTTTTCCATCGACGTCGCCAAGAAACAGTATGTCGTTGCCTATAGGCCTCTTTTCCTTAATTTCAAAGACAAGACGTTGAAGCTCGGCGACAAAACCATTATCAATAAGTCGTTCCTCATCGACGATAGGAAATTCACTTTGGGCATGTACTTAGACATGAATCCGGACGAATTTTGCTCTACCTTCGACGAGAAAGCCCGCGAATATATTTCTCTTATCGAAGAGAATTTCCACAACGGCGAGATGGTAAATACTCGACCTGGTATTTTCTTGATGTCTCGTAATGTCCAACCAACCGTTTATATGGCGCTTGAGGCCATCGGTGAGATGGATCAAGAAAACAAATTGACCCAACCGCTGAAGTCTTTCTTTGGACGAAACCTGAATAGACCAGGCTCAATGAAAGACCCTAACATCGTCGTATTTAATAAAGATAAGGTTAACGTTGACCAGATGCGCGTCATCTATAACTCGATGGTCAATCACGTCACGTATGTCAAAGGACCTCCTGGAACAGGTAAGACAGAAACTATTTTTAATGTTTTGCTTTCCGCTTACGCGAACGACAAGAAAGTTTTGGTTTGCTCTAACAACAATCATCCGGTTAATGACATTTTCGCCAAGATGACGAAGTCAATCACCAGGAAGGTTGGTAAGACGCAGAAAGAGGAACAGATTCTTTTCCCTATTATGCGTCTAGGCAATAACGAAGAACTAAGATCCACGATTAGCAAACTAAGAGCGGTTTTGGATTTCGCCAATGAGCACGATCAGGCAAGAACCAACGAATCTCTTACACAAAAGAGCAAAGATAGGGCCCTTTCCGGTTTCAAAGAGCTTAAGGAACTCCTCAGGAAATATGAGGAAAGGCAGGAACTTGAAACGAAGATAGCGACTTTGAAGAAAATAGAGCCCTTGGCCCAGACCCCAATAATTGTTGAAGAAGTCAAAAAACAGATCGCCCTGCAGGAAGAGAAATTATCATCGAGCCTCTTAGTCACCGAGGATGATGTTTCGAAATACGTTATTTCAGCGAGCGAGGACGAAAGCTTCCAGAGCTTCGTTTACTATTCCGCTTTGGCAAGGATTAAAAAGATCCTTGCCCCAAGCAACTCCGATTTGCGCGATATTATCCTAACCGAAGACATCGATGTAGCGGTCGGACAGCTTAACAAGTATTTAAAAAGTGACGACAACCTTAAGAAATTCTTGGCCATTTTCCCAATTATTGTCTGCACCAACTTGTCTTCCGGAAAACTAGGCGAAGCGAAGCCTCATTTCGATTTGTGCATTATGGATGAGGCCGGGCAATGCAATGTTGCTTCCAGTTTGGTTCCAATCGTACGCGCTAATGATTTGCTTTTGGTCGGGGACACAAACCAGCTACAGCCCGTAACCGTAATTGAGACTGATATCAACGCTCGCTTGATGGAGAAATATAACATCAAGCCTGAATATGACTACGTTAAGAATTCCATTCTTTCCACCATGCTCAGGAAAGACTCCATTTCGAAAGACATCCTGCTTCGTTATCACTATCGCTGCGGTCGTAGAATTGCCGGTTTCGTTAATCAGAGGTTCTATGGTAATCAGTTAAAACTCCTTAATAAGAAAAATGGCGGACTTACCTATATCGATGTCCATAACATTTACCGTAAAGACGAGCGTAATGCCTATCTTGAGGAGGCCAAGGCCATCGCAGACATCATCAAGAAAAATGGGTATGGCGATGTCGGCATAGTGACCCCGTTCGTTAATCAGGCTGCATTAATTAACCGCTGTCTCGCCTCTGAAGGGATAACGACCGCAAAGGCCGGAACGATTCATACGCTCCAGGGCTCCGAAAAAGATGTGATCATCATGTCGGCCGCTCTTTCGGCCAAGACCGGCAAAAAGACGATGGATTGGATTAAAAACAATCACGAGTTGATTAACGTTGCGGTCACCAGGGCCAAAGAACATTTTATCTTCGTCGGCGATAGAGCCGCCATCAACGCTTTAAGCGGGGATGAGGATAACGATATAAAGACTCTTTCGGACTACGTTTTTAACAAAGGCGACGTTGAGGTGCAAAAAATCGAGACGTCTTTGCTTAACGATTTCTCAAACAACTCCGAGAGCGAAAAAGAATTCTTTAAAACCGTTTCAACCTACTTCAAGAGGCGCGGCACCAAGATGCGCATTCAAAGGAATGTTTTGGTTAAAGAAGCGATCAAAGGAATTGATCCAGATGATTACGCCTTGATAGGCCAGAAAGAATTCGATGTTATCGTCCAGGTAGGCGAAGGCCTCCTCAGGCGCACATATCGCACGTTCGTAGTATTTGAAATCGACGGCGGGGAACACGTAGGCTCCAAAAAGGCGGCCGTGAGAGACCGTGTGAAGGAAAAGATTTGCTCTAAGTACGGTATTAAACTTATCCGTATCGCCAACCAGCAGGTTAAGGATTACGAGCTCATCATCTCGTTGTTCGAATGCGTCATAAACAACGTCCCAGATATCGTAAACGTCGATAAGCAATTGTCTCTATTCGATTTCCAAGAGTAGACTTATAGAGTTGATAATGAATATGCACCACAGGATTGTATTGCTTTCGCTTGTCGTTCCGGCCCTCTTTGCTTGCTCTACTGATGCGAAGCCATCCCCATCGGCTTTGCTAAGTAGCGAAAATCCGTTTTCGACATATAAGCCCCGTGGTGAGTTCTTCCTCTTCATGGACCTTTACGAAGAAGGTTTCTTCTCTCATCAAGAGGTCAAAGATATTGCATATCGAAATAATAATGATTGGCTGATTAAGCGTGGAGTGAAAGAAGACTATCTCCCTGCGGGAGGGACCATCATCCCTCGGCCGGCAAAAGAAATAGAGCAAGCCATTTGCGTTGACTATTACTACGATTACATCACTCACGAAGGGAAATATGACATTGAAAAAGGGGCAGTTATAGAACGTGATTCATTCGAAATCGCCTCATATTGTGGTGAATTTAGGGGATATTATGTATTCCGTTTTGAGGAATGCCGCACATACGGTTTTCCCGCAGTCGTCGATGTATATCTGGAGGGCGTCTGCATTGAATATCAATATCGGTGTGGAGAAGTCTTAAGGGCTTGGAAACCGATTGCGGAATAATGAAAAGAAGGCCTCGTGTCAGGCCTTCTTTTAGTAACCGCTTTATAAGGTGTTGAGATAGTTCGCGGCGTTTACGGCGGCGATCGCTCCGTCATTGACGGCGGTGACTACCTGCCTCATGCCTTTGACTCGGCAATCGCCCGCGGCATATAAGCCTGGGGTTTTGGTCTCCATCTTATCGTTTGTGAGGATGAAGCCTTTTTCTAAGTCGAGAAGGTTGGAGAACCTTTCGTTATCTGGAACCTGGCCAATGGCGATGAAGCAGCCATCGATGGTATATTCGACATCTTCCTTGGTGACTGTGTCTTTAAATTTGACGGAGGTCAAGGAACCTTCGCCGACGAACTCTTGGGTCTCAAGGCAGTGGCGGTAGCTGATATTAGGAACCTTCTTCATCGCCTCAACGAGGATGTTATCGGCGAAGAAGTGGTCGAACAAGGTCGCGATTTGGACGTGACGGCATTTGGAGGCGAGGAGCATCGCATATTGGAGGGCGGTGTTCGCATCGCCGATCAAGCAAACGTCTTTGCCGGTGAAGAAGTCGCCATCGCAGACGGCGCAATAGGAGATGCCGTGGCCAAGGAGTTTGTCTTCGTTTTTCGCGCCTAAGGTGCGTGGCTTGACGCCTGCGGCGATGATGACGGCTTTGGCCTGATGCTCGTTATAGTTGGTTTTGACGGTGAAGGTATCGCCTTCTTTGGTGATGGATAAAGCTTCCTCAAGATCGAACTCCGCACCCATATCGGTGATCTGCTCAAAGAGCTTGTCGCTCCATTCGAGACCGGAGATGCATTTGATGGTTGGATAGTTCTCTAAACGCGGGGATTTGGCGATCTGACCGCCGAAAGCCTCTTTCTCGAGTATTAAGACCTTCTTGCCGGCGCGAAGCAAATAAAGGGCGCTGCTCATCGCGGCAGGTCCGCCGCCGATGATGATTACATCTGGATTTTCGTTCATGGTGTATTCCTCTGAAAGAATAGACCCCTTTTTTCAAAGGGGCCTAATCGAGTTTTGTGAAGGGGACTTATTTGGATCCCTTGTTCGCCTCGATGAAGCCTTTGATGTTGGAGGCGTTCTCATAGAGACGATAGCCGTCGCCCTCAGGAACTAAGAGGGTTGGGGCCTGTTTGATGCCAAACGCTTCAGTCAATTCTTTGTTGGCGACCGCGTCGATGTTCTCGTAGTGGATGGAATCCTTGTCGAGGAGCATCTTGGCCATCTTGCAGTTCGGGCAGGTTGGGGAAGTGAAGAGCATCGGCTGGGTGATCTTCGGGGCTTCGGTAGCCTGGACATGTTCGTGTCCGCAGGAGCAAGAAGCGCCTTCCTTGATGACTGGTTCTTTGGAATGTTCTGGGACGTATTCTCTTCTCTGCTTGAATTCCTGGGTCTTACCAGCGTTCCAGTTCTTGACTGGACGATAGTAACCGGTGATACGGGAATAGACTTCAGCTTCTTTGCCGCAGATTGGGCACTTCCACTGTTCGCCCTGTAAGTAGCCGTGTTCGGCGCAGACGGAATAGGTCGGCGACATGGTGTAATACGGGAGCTTGTAGTTCTCGGCGATCTTGCGGACGAGCTTCATGCAGCTCTTGTAATCCGGGAGCTTCTGGCCGAGGAAGCAATGGAAGACGGTGCCAGAGGTGTAAAGGGTCTGGAACTTATCCTCGATGTCGAGGGCCTGGAAGATATCTTCGGTGAAGCCGACTGGGAGGTGAGAGGAGTTGGTGTAGAACGGAACCTTCTCATCGCTGGAGGCGGTGATGATATCTGGGTATCTCTGCTTGTCGTGCTTGGCAAGACGGAAGGAGGTGGATTCGGCTGGGGTGGCTTCGAGGTTATATAGGTCGCCATAGAGCTCCTGATAGTCGGAGAGGCGGGTTCTCATATGGTTGAGGACTTCAATGGTGAAGGCCTGAGCGGCTTCGTGGGTGAGGTCTTCTTTGATCCAACGGGCATTGAGGCAGGCTTCATTCATACCAACGAGACCGATGGTGGAGAAGTGGTTGTTGAAGGAGCCGAGGTAATGCTTGGTGTATGGATATAAGCCAGCGTCGAGGAGTTTGCCGACGGTCTCGCGCTTAACGTGTAAGGAGCGGGCGGCAACGTCCATCAAGTGGTCGAGTCTCTTGTAGAAGTCTTCCTTGTCGGTGGCAAGGTAAGCGATGCGTGGGATGTTGAGGGTGACGACACCGATGGAACCGGTGGATTCGCCAGAACCGAAGAAGCCACCAGACTTCTTACGGAGTTCACGCAAGTCGAGACGGAGACGGCAGCACATGGAGCGGACATCGCTTGGCTGCATGTCGGAGTTGATGTAGTTGGAGAAGTATGGAGTGCCATATTTCGCGGTCATCTCGAAGAGAAGCTTGTTGTTCTCTGATTCAGACCAGTCAAAATCCTTGGTGATGGAATAGGTTGGGATTGGATACTGGAAGCCACGGCCGTTCGCGTCGCCTTCGATCATGGTCTCGATGAAGGCTTTGTTGACCATCGCCATTTCCTTTTTGCAATCACGATATTTGAAGTCCATCTCCTTACCGCCGACTAAGCAGTTGAGGTTGGCCATATCATCTGGGACGGTCCAGTCGAGGGTGACGTTGGTGAATGGCGCCTGGGTACCCCAACGGGATGGGGTGTTAACGCCATAGATGAAGGACTGGATGCACTGTTTGACTTCCTTATAGGAAAGGTTATCGACTTTGACGAATGGGGCGAGGTAGGTATCGAAGGAAGAGAAGGCCTGAGCGCCAGCCCACTCGTTCTGCATGATGCCTAAGAAGTTGACCATCTGGTTGCAGAGGGTCATAAGGTGTCTCGCCGGAGCGGAGGTGATCTTGCCAGGGACGCCGCCTAAGCCCTGCTGGATGAGCTGCTTTAAGCTCCAGCCAGCGCAGTAGCCGGTGAGCATGGAAAGGTCGTGGATGTGCATATCCGCATTGCGGTGCGCGTCCGCGATTTCCTTATCGTAGATTTCGCTGAGCCAATAGTTAGCGGTGACGGCGCCGGAGTTGGAGAGAATGAGACCACCGACGGAATAGGTGACGGTAGAGTTCTCCTTGACGCGCCAGTCGGCGACTTTGAGGTAGCTGTCGACGACGTTCTTGAAGTCGAGGGAAGTAGTCTTCACCTGACGGAGGGCCGCGTGACGATGTCTATAGTCCATGTAGGAGCGGGCGATTTCAATATAGCCAGCCTGAACGAGGACGATTTCGACGGAGTCCTGGATATCCTCAACGGAAACGGAGTCGTCCTTGATCTTCTTGTTGAAGTCCGCGGTGACACGGAGGGCTAAAAGCTCAAGGATGTCCTTATTGATTTCTTGGTGTTCGGCGTTGAATGCTCTTTCAACGGCGTCTTCGATCTTAGTAAGGTCGAATGGGACTCTGGTCCCGTCTCTTTTTGTGACTGTTAACATAACTGTTACCTCTACTAACTCTTACGGCGGGTCTCTCTCACCTGTAAAGACCACGAAGAGGGGGTCATAAAAATGAACCAAGCACTCAACATGATCGTATGTTCGCCGTAAGTGAGCCCTATAGGGGGCTCCTTTGCGACACTTATATTACCCATGAAAACGTGAAAAGCAAATAACAATGCACAGGGCCTAAAAATGGCACTTGACTAGACTTGGAAAAGTGCCATCAAAAAGCAAAAGTTCGATAGTTCCTAGACAATGGAAAAACGTTAGTTTTAAGTAAATCGTTTAAATAAACGAAAAGAGCGTTTTCAGGCTTTGGACAGTGTATAAGAAAAGCCACAAAGCTTTGATGGCATCGTGGCATTTTCTATTAGATTAGTAGTTGTTTGGTTGAAATAGACCTATTTTTGGGGCTTTGGATAAGTTTTTTCTGCAGCAACCCTAAAAGGTTGTGCGAGATGAACTTATTCTCCGCCGCCTTCGCCTTCGCCGGATTCTCCGCTCTCGCCGGAGTGGATGTCGGTGAGATTCTGGATCCATTCGTTGATGTCTTCTGGGTCGGTTGGGACGTTGATGTTATAGGTGACTGAACCATCTTCGCCGACTTCGACGTCAACGCCGGCGGCTTCGAGGTAGGCTTTAACCTCGTCTTCGGTGACGCCGCTAGCGGAGGCAACGTTGGAAACCAAGTCGTTATAACCTTCTTCGGTGGTTGGGAATTCGACGGTCAAGGAACCATCCTCACCAACGGTGATGTATTCCTCCATACCCTCTGGGATGTCGGTGGAATTGATAGCGCCGCCCATAGCTGGGATGGTGACGTTTGGATCGTCTTTATCAAGAGTGATGACTAAGTGGTCGAGGTTTTCCTCTTTGTTGGCTTCCTCGCTGTTGTTTGGGAAGAAGGTGTCGCTGATCTTGCCGGTCACGAGATAGACCCAACCAGAGAAGGATGGGGTGGTCATCTCGCCGTTTTCGATATTAAGCGCGGCTTCGAGAGGGAAGATTTTGCCCTCAGGGTCGATCGAGGTAAACATGTGAGCGGTGGTGTTGAAACCAACGATCAAGGTGGCGCCGATCAAAAGGCCAAAGACGCAGCCAAGGAGGCGGGACCATAATGGACGATGGATCTTGTGGTCTGGGGATTTCGCTTTGCGAATACCATTGATAATCCAGAAAACGATGTTGATGATAAGGGTGCCGACGATGTAGACGACGAGGTAGACAAGGAGCCAGGTGATGATCTGGCAAGCGCCGTCACCGGCAGTGCTGGCAAGAGCGATATCCAAGCGGACTTCGCTGCCAGTGGTGGCGCCAGCGAGGTTTGGCTGGACCAAGGCCCAAATCTGAGGCCAGAAAGAAGTCGGGATATAGAAACTGCCGCAGACGATGGCCTTGATGTTATGTTCGGTCGCAAGCTTCGCGTCGATTGGCGAAGTTAAGAAAGAGAACGACTCATCAATGAATTCCAAAGACTTGCCCGAAACCATGGCGTGAAGCGATTCGCTTTGTCCTGGGACGACGAAGTCTTTAACCATTGGTAAGAAGGTCGGCATGAAGACGTTGGCGAGTAAGCCAGCGACGAAAACAAGGGCGAATCCTAATAAGGTTTTGGTCCAACCTTTGAAGATACCGACGAGTAAGCAGATAAGGAATATTGCTAGATATACAATATCTAAGATCATTGGCAGTGACATGGGGTTTACCTCCTCTATCTAAGGTTATTCTTAGCATAATAGGTTTGCGGAAGATATCAAACTTATATAAATCCCCTATCTAGATGTTTCTATTGTCGTAGTAATAACGCGCACAAAGAATAAGAGGAAATGCAATAAATTCCCTTGTTTTCGTAAGGAAAAAGTGGACTAGAATAAAGATAAATCGGAGGAACATATCGATTTATGGCAGACGAAAAGAAAGAAATAATCGTTGAGGCCAAGAAGAAGACCGTCGGTGTGATTGGTGAGTTTAAGAAATTCATTACTCGCGGCAACGTTCTCGACATGGCCGTCGGCGTCATCATGGGCAATGCCTTTGGTGCAATCGTTACCGCGATGGTCAACATCTTGTTGTCCTTAGCGACTTGGGGAGTCCCTGGTGGTCTCAAAGGCTTGATCACCGTTTTACCAGCCGTCAGCGACGCTCAGGCGGGCGCTGCATTCAATATTGCTGGTGAAACCGTCAATCTCCAGACCTTCACCACCGGTGAGGTCAACGAAATGGTCGTTGCTTATGCCGCGGCGCAGGGCAAAACCCTCAACGTCTCGGATGCGGACTTCATCCAGTGGAAGACCAACTTACTCTCCCTCTACGATCTCCACGGCACCACCTATGCCTATAAGATGAGCGCAGTCATCGACTGGGGAGCCTTCATCAACGCGATCATCAGCTTCCTCGTTATCGCGCTTGTCCTCTTCGTCATCATGAAGGTTGCTGCTGGCGTCGCCGCTAAGCGTGCTGAGCTCAAAGCCAAGAGCCTTGAGGCCTACTACCAGAAGCACCCAGAAGAAAGACCAGTTCCACCAGAACCAGGCGAACCTGAGCCAACTGAACTCGATTTACTTAAAGAGATTCGCGACGCGTTGGTTGAGAAAAAAGAAGCCGAGAAATAACACAAGGTGGCCCGAATTAGCTCGGGTCACCTTTTTCTTTTTGCATCTAGCGAATAGAATTAGGACCATGAAACGCATCATTCATTCCTTGCCATTACGTAACTTCCGCGATCTAGGCGGCTATGAATGCCGTTACGGTACGACAGGTTATGGAATCATTTATCGCGGCGCCCAATTGGCGGGCTTAGAGAAAGACGCTTTAGACGCCTTCGCCTCGATGGGCATCAAAACCATCATCGACCTACGCGACGAGAAAAGCGTTATCGAATATCCAGACGCGACCGTTGGCGATCCGCGTTTTGTTAATGTCCATGCGCCTGTCGCCGGTGGTGGTAGGGTACCTACTGATCCGAAGGACATGTTTGATAGCTACTTTGAGATGATTGACGACAAGGAGAGGTCCGCGAAGGTCGTTCGCGCTATCCTCCAGGCCGAAAAACCATGCTACATCCACTGCGCAATCGGAAAAGATAGGACGGGCGTATACTCGTTTTTGATTCTTTTAGCCAATGGCGTATCCCTCCAAGACGCGAATGCGGACTACCTTATGTCCTATGCTTATATTGATGATCTAGCGGAGGCTGTCTATAAGGGCGAGATTGAATATCCTCATTCCCTCATCGAGCCAAGGATCCTCCACATGATTGAGTTCTATCGCGAGTTCCTGAAGCGTTATGGCTCGATTGATGAGTATCTTTCTGGCTTAGGCCTCAATAAAGATGAGATTAGGCTCTTTTCTAATTTATTAGGTAAGCAAGAGAAGTCTTGCGGCGCGGTCGTCATGCACGACGGCAAATACCTTATCGAGCATATGAAGGCTGGCCATTACAGCATTCCAAAGGGACATGTCGAGCCAACTGATATTGACGATTTAGATACAGCTAGGCGCGAAATCATTGAAGAGACTGCTTTGACGCCGACATTCATCCCTGGTTTTACCTATGCGATGAATTACTCCCCGAAAGATGGCGTGGCCAAACGCGTCGTCTTCTTCAAGGCCACGGTCGATAGCGAGAAAGCGAACCCTCAGCAGGAGGAAGTTTCCGAAATCCTCTTCTTGCCGTTTGAGGAGGCCGAAAGCATCTTGACCCACGAATCTGATAAAAAACTTTTGCTCGCGGCGGAAAAAGGTATCTAAAGATACAATGTAAGCGCTTTAAAAAAGTTAAAAATTTTTTGTGCTTTTCCATTGACACCACAAAAGTAGGCCCTATAATAGCGGGACGCCTTGGAAACGGGGCGTTAACCGATTAGGGCCTTTTTGGTAACAAAGAGATACCTGTTAAATCGGAGGATCTGGAACTTCGATCCTAAGAAACTCGTGAACGTGTCGTGACGAGCGAGCCGAACCGCAGGCGGGAGTGATTCCACCTGTTAGGAGCTAGGGTGATCGAGTAATCGATTGTAACCCGCCAAGCTTCAGGACCTGGTAATTCGGTCCTAAGAAGATGAGGGAGCGTGCTTCTTCATCCGAAATCGAACCCCAGCTAGCGATAGCTGCGCCGGATACGGTCCTTGAGCAATCAAGGTAACCGGCCCAATCCGGACGGTCTGGACTTCGACCGCGAGAAGATGAAGGCGAAAGCCGAAATCAAGACGAACCCCGGGATGTATTCTCGGATGCTGGCAAGGGCAGTGGGAGCGATCTCACCGGTACACCCGCACAAGCCAGGAGGTTGAGTGGCTGACCTCAAGAAAAGCAGGCGTCCAATAAACGGCCTGGACACCAGCCTGAGTGGTGGCGTAGAAAACCACCTCGAACCGCATAGGGCTTTCATCAAAAGATGTTTGGCCTGATAAGGCGGGAGTTCCAGCATACATCGAACTCAAGAAAGGGTTGCGCAAGTGATCCTCATTCGGAGCCAGAGGAGAAATCTTCTGCAGCTGGTTATGGCGGACGGACTAGTAAGCCGTCGGAAAAGGCCATATCAAACCAGGGAAGGCGCTTCGTCCTTCCAAGAAGGCTTAGATCCGAAAGGGTCAAGTCAGTACGAAGCCAGGTACCTCCGGGTACTGTTGCGCCAGAGAGGGTACCAACTCACGAAGTTGGCGACCTGTTAACAAACTGGGCGGGCATGGACACTACCCGCAAGAAACGCCGTCGGGGAACCGATGGAAAGAAAAGACCTCTTAGGAACGCAAGGACTTAAGGAGCTGAGCAAGGATTCACCTAGCAAGATGGATTCGACCTCGGATAAGGGCAGGTTTCGCTCGAGAGAATCGCAGAAGCGATTAAGAAGCCCATCTCCAGTTGGATGGAGAAAACTCGATAGGGAAAGCGGATGACAAAACGCCTCTCCTGAAAAGCGAGCGTCGCCGGCCGCGACGAAGAACGGAATCACGCGAAAGTTTGATACGAAAAGCCTGGGGAAGTCCCACCGTCATAGGGACTGGGAGGGAGACTGTGAGGTCTCTCTTTTTTCTTATTTATATACCTCTTTATATATATAGGATGCGTAGGCTCCGGCGACGTTGATGCCGGTGACCTTCTCTATGCCTTGGATAAAGGCGTTGCTATTGACCTCGCAAAGAATCGGCTCACCATGAGGACCTTTTAAAAGATCGACGCCGCAATAGTCGAGGCCTAAATGAGAGGCCACGCGCTCGGCGGTTTCTAAAAATATAGGGGACGGGTGAGCGATTTCGCCAACACCTCCTAGGGCGATGTTGCTACGGAAATCACCATTAAGAGACCTTCTCTTCATGGCCGCGACGGCTTTGCCTCCGATCACGATGACCCTAAGGTCAACGCCAGAAGAGCTCTCGATGAATTCTTGGTATAGACGCGGTAAGAAGGAAATCTGTTCCTCTAAGGCGATAAGCTCTTCTCTATTCTTCGCGAGATAGACCTTCTTGCCTAAGGAGCCATAGTTCTCTTTGACGACGATTGGATATCCAAGTGATTCGACGTCTTCTAAGAAGGAAAGGTTTTCTTTCTCGCTATATCTGAGAGGTCCAGGAATGGTCTTAGGAATAGAAACTCCGCTTCCTAAGAGGTCTAAGAAGGTTTTGACCTTGTCATCGCAGCTAGCGATAGCCTTCGCGTTGTTGAAGAGTCTCAATCCTGCTTTCTCTAATAAGATAGATACATAAGGGTCTTTGTCTAAGAAGATGGCGAAATCATAAGGAAGAGGAGAAGTGGATACAGTCTCGTCTTTGTCGATCGCTAATTTGAGTTCGGAGGAATTTTTTACATCTAACGTAATGCCATATGGGGAAAACTCCTCACGAAGTCTTTCAACCATATGAGTAACGCTTCCGAAGACTTCGTAGGCATTAACGACAACCAAACCCTTATTTCTCATGCCATGAATTATAAAGCATGAAGAAAATGGATTAAGAGATTTCCAAAAAATAATTGTTCGTGGTTAAAATGATAAAAAACCAGGAGGTTTTACATATGGCAGAGAAGAAAGCGCCTGCGAAGAAGGTCTATCACGTCTCTAAGAGAGCCGAAGACGGCAAGTGGGCTTTGAAGTTCGCCGGCGGCGAAAAGGTCATTAAGCTTTTCGACACCAAGGCGGAAGCGGAAGAAGCGGCCAAAAAGATGGGCGCCAATCAGGACGCGACCGTTCTTATCCATAACTCCAAAGGCGCCAAGGCAGGCAAGATCGCTAAGGCCCATAACACTCGTAAGTAGTAGTTCCTTGAAAAATTAGACGCTCTACGCCTGTTTTTGTAGCGTGCCAAAATTAGGATATCGAAAGGTATCCTTTTTCTTTTTATGCACGCGTAAAAGGGGCAAAAATAGCCTAAAAATAGGTGTCTAAAAAACATTTAAAGAATCGAAACCCTAGTCATTGTCTAAAAAAACATTCGATAAAATCTAGGTTCGATATATTTTTGGAAATAAAACTTGACCACTTTTCCCTAAATTCTATAATTTGGTGTGTTATTTAAAGCGTGAAAGGTGCTTTTATGAAAAAATACAGCAAATCCGACATCCTAAAAATGGCCAAGGAGGAGGGCGTTGCTTACGTTCGTCTCCAGTTCACCGACATCTTGGGAACCATCAAGGCCGTTGAAATTTCCGCTACCCAACTTGAAGACGCGTTGGACAACAAAATCATGTTCGACGGCTCTTCCATCGAAGGCTTCGTTCGTATCAAAGAGGCCGACATGTATCTAAGACCAGACATCAACACCTGGCTCATCCTCGACTTCGAGGACAACAAGTACGGCAAAGTTGCCCGTCTCATCTGCGACGTCTACACCTCCTATGGCAAACCATTCCCAGGCGATCCACGTTACATCTTAAAGAGACAGGTTAAGAAACTTAACGATATGGGATTTGCCCACTTCGACGTTGGCTTCGAACCAGAATTCTTCCTCATCAAGCTCGATGAGAAAGGCGAACCTCTTATGGAACCAGCCGACAAGGCTTCCTACTTCGACCTCGCCCCAATCGATGGTGCGGAATATGTCAGAAGAGATATCGCTCTCGAACTCGAACGCTTAGGCTTCGTCATTCAGACCGTCCATCACGAAGTCGCTCCAGGCCAGGAAGAAATCAACTTCCGCTTTGCGGATGTCTTAGAGGCCTGCGATAACGTCCAGACCTTCAAACAGGTTGTCAAATTCGTTGCCAGAAAGCACGGCTATCTCGCCACCTTCATGCCAAAACCATTCGCTGGTGTTAACGGAAGCGGTATGCATACCAACTGCTCTATCGCCGACGAAGATAACGCCAACATCTTCTATGATGAGAACGATCCAATGAAGCTTTCTCTCCTTTGCAGAAAGTGGATTGCCGGTATCATCAAGCATTCCCGCAGCTTAGCTGCCCTCATGAACCCAACCGTCAACTCCTACAAACGTTTGATCCCAGGCTACGAAGCTCCTTGCTACGTCTGCTGGAGCGACGCCAACCGCTCTGCCATGATCCGCATTCCGGCGACCAGAGGCAAAGGCACCCGTACCGAAATCCGCGCTGTTGATGGCACCGCGAACCCATACTTGGCTCTCGCCGCTATCCTTGCCGCTGGTTTGGATGGCATCGCCAACAGCACCGAAGAGACTTTGGTCCCGCCTGTCTATGACAACATCTTTGCTCTTACTAGAGAACAGAGAGAAGCTCAGGGTATCTTAAACCTCCCAGAGAACCTCAAAGACGCGATCAAAGAGCTTAAAGCCGACCCGCTTATGTACGAAGTCTTAGGCGATCATACTTTCCACAAGTATGTTGAGGCCAAGGAAATCGAATGGGATAAGTATCGTTGCCTTGTTACCCCTTGGGAACTCGATACTTATATCACAAAGTGAGATAAGGTGACTTCTCGGGGCCGGGGCTATACAATAGCGGCATGAAAATCGCGATTGTTGGCGCTTCCGGCGCCGGTCTCTACTTAGCTCTCTTTATAAAGAAAAATCATCCAGAGTTTGCGGTGACGCTTTTCGACAAAAACGAAAAGATCGGCCGCAAACTTTTAGCTACTGGCAACGGTCATGCCAACGTCTTAAACATGAAGACCGGTCCAGAGCACTTTAACCACCCATCTTTCGTGGCCCCATATCTCAATTACTACCCATTCGGCGAATGCCAGGGCCAGCTCGCTAGCGAAGGCATCGTCTTAAAGAATGATGGCGACCTTCTCTACCCTCTTTCTTTCAGCGCCCCAAGCTACGTTTCTTTCCTTGGCAAACTCCTTAAAAAGGAAGGCGTTGAGATTAAGCTCGGAGTCAAAGTAAGCGACTATGTAGCAAAAGAAAAGGTCACTTTGCATACCGATAAAGGTGAAGAGACCTTTGATTTTGTCGTCTTTGCCACCGGCGGTTGTTCCCAAGCTAAACTTGGATCTGATGGCTCCTTGTTCCCAGTGTTTAAGAAGCATGGCTATAAAGTGGTGGAGCCTCGTCCAGGCCTTTGCCCAATCCGCACGGTTGAGAAAACCAAAGCCTTATCCGGTCAAAGACATGAGGCCAAAGTCACGGTCACCATCAAAGGAATCGTGGCCAGGGAAGAAGAAGGGGAGGTCTTATTCAAGGATGATGGCCTTTCCGGCATCGTTATCTTTAATATCGCTTCCTTCATCAATCATCTTGATGACCAGCAAGACGTCTCTATCTACTTAGATTTATTCCCAAAGGTCACCTTGACCGCTTTGACGATGGACTTATTCGCCTCGATGAAGACCAATCCGGATTTCTTCATGGACGCTTACCTCACCGAACCGTTAAAAGAATATATTCTTCGTTACGCTGGAGTGCGTTTAGACGGAAAAGTCGACAAAGGCGTTTGCTTCAAGATTGCCAAGGTCATGAAACAGTTGCCTTTCCGCTTCAAAGAAACCTATGGATTTGATAACTCCCAAGTCACCATTGGTGGCATTTCAGTGGAGAATGTAGGCGAAAAACTCCGTTCCAAGATTGAAAACAACGTCGCTTTCGCGGGTGAAGTTTTGGATGTCGACGGCCTCTGTGGAGGCCATAACTTAACCTGGTGTTTGGTCTCCGCTTTAGCGATTGCGGAATCTTTTTAGCCTTTCCTATAAGGAAAAGCACATTGACTATCGAGGATAGATAGATTTTAATATTCCCGTTACACGTCTGACACCTTTCGGTGTTTCCGTGATTATGAGGCAGTTTATGAAATATTCTTCCACTTCAAGACTTGTGAACGCGATCGTCTTCCCAATTCTTTTTCTCGCGTTCGGCGCGTTGGGCGTCTACTTCTCCTTCTTCGTCTCCCCGACTTATCTCAGCCCGTTAGGCGAAGCCCAGAAGTTTGCCGCTTCTAATGCTTACAACTTCTCCCTTAACTTCGGTATGCTCGGCATGGCTGTTATGGCCCTTGCCTGCTATGGCGTCGTCCTCGCCATCAAAGCTCTCAGCGACAAAAACGACGCGGCTGTCGAAAAGACCTTCTTCGTCTACTTCGCCATCGCCTATGTCCTCGCTGCTTGGTTCGCTTTGAACGCCTTGGTCTTCTACCGCTTAATCGGCAAAGACCAGTACGTCTTCTGGATTGTCATGTTTGTCATCTTCCTCATCGCCATGCTTATCGCTGGCAATGTCCCACTCATGAAGGTCCTCGATGGCAAAGAAAGCAACGAAATCCTCATTATCATTGTTGAAGCCGCTGGTGCCTTAGCCTTTGGCTACATCTGCAACTCCATCCCAACCTACATGGTTGCTACCATCAACGCTGCTAATGGTTCCGGCTACTATGCCAACTTCACCAACCAGCTCCTTACCTATAGCATCTTCGGCGTCCTTGCCTTAGTCATCGCTATCCTCTCCGTCATCAACATCAAGAAAGGCAAGAAGCTCGGCGAAATCCTTGCTGGTGCTGCCTTCATTCCATTCGGCGGTATGTTCCTCTCCACTGCGATCTTCGAAATCGTCTATCGCAACGAGAACAAGTTCTCCCTCCAGACCAAGAACGGTGCCTTCGGTGGTTGGGACTATGTCGTCATGAGCATGATCGTCGCGCTCGCGCTCCTCGTCATCGGTGGATTGTTCTTATCCTCCGCCCTTCTCCCAGAAAAGAAGAAAAAAGCCTAATTAGGCCGAAATGTATCAAAAAAATCTCCTCAGCTCGAGGAGATTTTTCTTTTATTTCTTAAGTTCTGGAGAGATGAAGTTAGGGCCGATGATTAGGACTTCATCGTATAACTTGCAGACCTCGTCAGATGGCTGCTCCCAGCGGGAGTGGAGGCTTTCCATTGCTTTATCGTCGACAATGCAATCGGCGCTTCTCATCTTGTTCTGCTTCAAGCAGATCTCGAATGGGATATCGAAGAGGACTAAGACGCGTTTGTCATAATCCTTTGCGGATTCGAAGTAGTATTTGCGGTATTCGTTGGTGATATTGGTCGCGTCGGCGATAACGGTGGCGTTCTCGTCTTTCGCGTAATCCTGGATTTCCCTTAAGAACTCAGCCCATACCCTCTTTTCATCCGAGAAGTTTTGCCTAGCGCCGAAGAACATCATTCTAATGCCGTCGGAACTGATAATTTTGGTCTCTGGATGCTGTTCTTGATACTGCCTTGCCCAAGTAGATTTTCCAGAGCCAGGTAAGGCACTTAATAAGAAGAAGGTTCTCATAGCCTACGTATGTTAATCGTTCCAATTTATTTTTTCTACTTTTTTAAGGTTCAAACTCTCGATACTTGAGTCTGAATACCTTATAATAATGAACTATGGACGAGATATTAATTAAGAAGAAAAAATTTGTCGTTGAATCCGTATTGGCAGAACACCCGGACCACACCACCTATGTGTGCGTGTATTCAAATGTCCATTATATGGTGCGTGTTTACCGCGAAGGATACGATAAAGTCCTCGAAGATTATAAGACCTTGAAGCATGCGGGCATCAACATGGCTAAGATGGATTACCATGACGATGAGCGTAAGGCGATCGCCTTCGACTATTTCCCAGAAAAGGACATCCTCGAGACTTTGGCGGTCAAACCTCTCGAAGAGGGCTATTTCGCCGCGTTATTCAGTCTTTATCGTTTCGCCCGTTTCTCCAAGGTGGCCTTAAGCTGGGAACCGCAGAACTTCATGCTTCGCGGCAGCCAGATGTTCTACCTTCCAATCAAAGTCGAGAAGCTTACCGATGACAATGGCCTCGAAAAAGGCGGCCTTGCCACCTGGTTCCATGGCGAAGAAGGTTTAGCTAACCTCGCCAGAAAAGGTTACGACGTCTCGAAGTTCCAAGAACTATCCTCGGCCGAAGTAAGCAAAGCGATGGCATTGATGGCCGTCAAATATTGGTAAGATAACTTGGCCCGCTCTAGAAGCGGGCTTTCTTTTATGGGCAATTTATACGAGATGGGGTTAATGCTCCGATACATGCAAAGAATCAAAGATGGGCGGAAATGTATCGAAATGCGCATCAATGATGAGAAGAGAAAACTGATCGTTCCAGGCGATCAGATTCTTTTCCATTGCACCGAAGACGAACGAGAAACTTTGCTAGTTGAAGTGGTGGACATCAAGGCTTACCCAAGCTTTAAAGAAGTCTATGAAACCTATTCGAAAACCATGCTTGGCTATATGGAAGATGAGCCTAGTGATTACCGCGATATGTATGCCATATACCCGAAGGAAAGAATCGAGAAGAATGGCGTTTTGGCCATTAGGATAAAACCCATTTAAACACACCCGTCCCTCTTATTTTGGTTTGAATTGCGCATCCACGGGGTGCGTTTTTTCTTTTTCGCTTAGGGAAAGGCTTACAGGCGCTATTCGTTGCTTAGTAAGCAAAGAACCTCTAGAATAGCGTCGCTATGAAAGACTTTTATCTTGAGATAAAACACGTCGACGCGAAGACGGGCGCTCGATACGGTATCCTCCACACCCCGCACGGAGACTGCGAAGTCCCGATGTTTATGCCGGTCGGCACGAACGCCACAATCAAATGCTTACCGCCGGAAATGGTTAAGGAAGCAGGCGCCGGCGTCATCCTTTCCAATACCTATCATTGCCACCAAAGACCAGGTGAAGAAATCATCAAGGCTGCCGGTGGCTTACACAAATTCATGAACTGGAACGGCCCAATCCTTACTGACTCCGGCGGCTTCCAGGTCTTCTCTTTATCCAAGAACCGCAAAATCACCGAAGAAGGCGTCACCTTCAAGAACGAACTCAATGGTGACACCGAATTCATCTCTCCAGAGAAAGCCATCGAAATCGAGGAAGCTTTGGGTGCGGACATCATCATGTCCTTCGACGAATGCATCCCGTATCCTGTCACCCATGAATATGCGAAGAAGAGCACCGAGCGCACTTTGCGTTGGGCTAAGCGTGGCTTAGAGCATCATAAGCGTGAAGATCAGGCTCTCTTTGGCATCGTCCAGGGTTCTTCCTTCAAGGATCTCCGTGAGATGTGCGCCAAAGAACTCGCGGCCATGGACTTCCCTGGCTATTCCATCGGTGGCACTTCCATCGGCGAGCCGGCTGACGTCTGCATCCAGATGGTCGAAGACGCCGTCAGATACCTCCCACCAGAAAAACCACGTTACCTTATGGGCGTCGGTTCCCTTAACTACCTCCTCGAAGGCATCGAAAGAGGCGTCGATATGTTCGACTGTGTCCTTCCAACCCGCCTTGCTAGGCACGGCGCGCTTATGACGACCCATGGCCGTATCAACATCCAAGGCGCCAAATACAAAGACGATTTCACCACCCTTGATGACGAATGCGATTGCTATTGCTGCAAGCATTACACCAAAGCCTACCTTCGTCACCTCTATATTGCCCACGAAGACTTCGGCAAGACTTTGATGTCTATCCACAACATCCGCTTCTTAATCAAAGTCATGGAAGGGGCTAGGAAAGCCATCCAGGAAGATCGTTTCTTGGAATACAAAGAAGAGGTCTACCGCAAATTCGGCAGTAAGAAAGGTTTCTAATGGACATCAACTTATTTGATTTCAATCTTCCTGAGGAACTTATTGCTCAAACCCCATCGAAGAAACGCGACGAATGCCGCTTAATGGTCGTCGATCGCGAACATAAGAACATCGAGCACAAGAAGTTTTTCGATATCATCGATTACCTTAATCCAGGCGATGTTTTGGTCAGGAATAACACCAAGGTCATCCCAGCCCGCCTTATCGGCGAGAAGGAAGCCACTCATGGCCATTGCGAATGCCTTCTTTTAAAGCAGATTGAAGGAGATGTTTGGGAATGCTTGGTCGGTGGTGCCCACTCGGTCAGAGTCGGTACCGTCGTCTCTTTCGGGCATGGCGAACTTAAGGCCACCTGTGTCGAGGTTCTCCCGGAAGGCATCCGTAGGATGGAATTCCATTACGAGGGCATTTTCCTCGAGGTTTTGGAATCTTTAGGCAAGATGCCTCTCCCTCCATACATCAAGCAACAGATCTCCGATAATTCCGAATACCAGACCGTCTATGCGAAGGTCCCAGGATCCGCGGCTGCCCCAACGGCCGGCTTCCATTTCACCAACGAGCTTTTCGATAAGCTCAAAGCCAAAGGCGTGGAAGTGGTGGACATCACTTTAAACATTGGCTTAGGCACTTTCCGTCCAGTCAAAGTCCAGGACACCAAAGACCACGTCATGCATAGCGAGCTCTACGAAATCAGTGAAGAAGCTGCCGAGAGACTTAACAAAGCGAAAGCAGAAGGTCGCCGCATCATCGCGATTGGCACCACCTCTGTGAGAACCCTTGAATCCTGCTTCCAGAAATACGGCACTTTCAAGGCCACTCGCGAAGCGACCGCTATCTTCATCAACCCAGGCTACGAATACAAAGCTGTCGATGCTTTAATCACCAATTTCCACCTTCCTAAGAGCACTTTGGTCATGCTCGTTTCCGCCTTCATGGGCAGGAAATGGACCCTCCATTGCTACGAGGAAGCCGTTAAAGAGAAATATCGTTTCTTCTCCTTTGGAGATGGCATGTTTATCTATGGGAAATACGATTATTCCCACAACGCGGAGGATTAATGGGGGACGCTTACGTCAACTATTACGACAAGGGTGAGGAGATAATCGCCTCCTTTGGAGGCGAAAAGAAAAGCCTCCTCATGCACGTGTGTTGCGCGCCATGCGCATGTTTCCCTTTAACCTACGTCTGCAAACACTTCGACCTAACTATTTACTTTGATAATTCCAACATCTACCCAGAAGAGGAATACCAGAAGAGGTTAGGGGAGCTTGAGAAGTTAATCTCCTATATCAAAAGGGACTACGGATACGACATCAAACTCATCGTTCCTGCATATAACCACGAGAAATATATGGAGGACCTTTTGCCGTATAAAGATGAGCCAGAATGCGGGAAAAGATGCCATATTTGCTATAACAAACGCATGAAGTCTAGCTATGACTTCGCGGAAGAGCATGGCTTCGATTATTTCTGCACGGTCATGACCATCTCCAGGGAGAAAAATTCTCTGATTCTTAACCATATCGGGGAGGAACTCGAGAAAACGCACTCCAAGACCAAATACTTCTATAGCGACTTTAAGAAGCATGATGGGGCCTTAATCGGGGTGAATATGCGTAAAGGCTACGATCTCTACTACCAGAAGTACTGCGGATGTGAGTTTTCCCTAGAATCTCGCCTAAAATGGGATGCCTACAAAGCCTCTTTAAACCAAAAATTAGACGTAAAATAACGTCATATTTGTGCACCGTGCACAAAAGTCAAGGTTTCTTCGATGGGGCCTTTTCTTTTTGATTTTGGGCTAACGTTAAAAAGTCGAAAAGTGCTCATAATCACAAATTTTTTCACATTTTGCTTGCATGCCCCTATGCGTATGCGTATAGTTATTCACGCTGGCGCTTGCGATGAATAGCGAGGTTGCCGACACACCCACAGGCGTTGTCATGGATGGGTGGCCGGGGAATTCGCTAGGAGCAAAGAGCCTTGCAGCCTGAAAAACAGAATAGGAGGAAAAATTCATGGCAAAAGAAAACAAGATCCGCGTCCGTCTTGTCGCCTATGATCACAAGATCCTCGACTTAGCCGTCGAAAAGATCTTAGACGTGGCGAAGAACACTGGCGCCGGGGTCGTTGGACCAGTTCCACTCCCGACCGAGAAGCAGGTTTACACCGTGCTTCGCGCTACCTTCAAATACAAGGATAGCCGCGAACAGTTCGAAATCAGAACTCACAAGAGGTTGATCTACATCACCAACCCAACCAAGGAAACCGTCGAATTACTTCGCCGCTTAGACTTGCCGTCTGGCGTCGACATCGACGTGAAGTTATAAGGAGGACTCAATCATGAAATCCATCATCGGAAGAAAAATGGGCATGACCGAGGTCTTCGCTCAGGACGGGACCATGTATCCTGTCACCGTCGTTGAGGTCTTACCTAACGCGGTTACCGCCAAGAAGACGAAAGAAAAGGACGGCTATGAAGCCATCCAGGTCGGCTATGAAGATATGCCAGAACGCAAGGCCAACAAGGCTGAAGCGGGCAACTTCAAAAAGGCCGGTGTCAGCCCAAAAGAACATTTATATGAATTAAAGGGCGACGAAATCTACTCCAAGAACGTTGGAGAGACCATCGACGCGTCTATCTTCCAGGCCGGCGAAGTCGTTGACGTCATCGGCACCACCAAGGGCCACGGTTACGCTGGCACCATCAAGAGATATCATCACCACATTGGTCCAAAGGGCCACGGTTCTGGCTATCACCGTCAGATCGGCTCCCTTGCCAACAACGGTCGTGATAACAACCGTGTCATCCCAGGCAAGCACATGTCTGGTCACATGGCCCCACATCAGGCCACCGTTCTCAACGTGACCTTGATCGAAGTCAATGCCGAGAAGAATTACATTCTCGTCAAAGGCGCGCTCCCAGGACCAAAGAAGAGCATCGTCATGCTCCGCAGCCCTGTCAGAGCTCAGTTCCGTAAGCCAGTCGTTAAGGAATTAGCGAACTACGCGGATAAGAAAGGAGAATAAGCACAATGGCTGAAAAGAAAATCTCCCTTAAAGTCGTGAACCTCGCCGGCGAAGAAGCTGGCACCGTCTCCGTCTCCGCTGCCGTCTTCGGCATCAAGGACGCGAACGTCCAGGTCGTCCACGACGCCGTCGTCGTTGATCAGGCCAACAGCCGTCAGGCGACCGCCAAAACCAAGAAGCGCCACGAAGTCAGCGGTGGTGGCAAGAAGCCATATCGCCAGAAGGGCACCGGCCGTGCCCGCGCCGGTTCCACCCGTTCCCCAATCTATGTTGGTGGTGGCACCGTCTTCGGACCAGATGGGATGCAGAACTACAAGCTCTCCCAGAACAAGAAAGCTCACGCTCTTGCCCTTAAGACTGTCCTCTCTGAGAAAGTCGGCAACGGCTTAATCGTCGTTGATTCCCTCTGCCTCAAGGAAGTCTCCACCAAGGCGTTAGCCAATAGCCTCAAGGCCATCAAGGCCGAAGGCAAGACCCTCATCGTCACCGACCTTCCGGAAGATGAGAAGTCCATCAAAGGCATTGAGAACTTCATTCTCTCCGCCAACAACCTTGAGAACGTCGCGCTCGACGAACTCGGAAACGTCTCCGTCTATGACGTGCTCAACTTCACCAACTTGGTGATCAGCAAAGACGGCATCAAGAAACTTGAGGAGGCCCTCAAATAATGGCAGAAGAAAAGATTGTCGAAGCTGTTGCCGAAGAAAAGAAGGCTCCAGCCAAGAAGAAAGCCGCCCCAAAGAAAGCGGCTGCGAAAAAAGAAGAAGTCAAAGCTGAAGCGAAGAAGTTCGCCAAGGCCACCACGCATGACTTCGAAGTCATCCTCGAACCAGTCATCACTGAAAAGAGCATGGCCCTTATGCAGAATAGCAATAAGGTTACCGTACGCGTGAGCGCGAAGGCCAACAAGACCGAGATCAAGCTTGCCTTCCAGCGTCTCTACCAGGTCGCTGTCACCGATGTAAAGGTTGTCAACGTCCCATCCAAGACCACCACCCGCGGCGGTCGTTACCAGGGCACGATCAGCGGCTTCAAGAAAGCCGTCATCACCGTCAAGAACGGTGAGGCGATCGACCTCTTCAAAGAGTAAGGAATCACCACTAGTCAAACTAGAAAGCATCCAATATAGGAGAAAAAGAAATGGCTATCAGAACTTATCGTCCATATACGAAGAGCCGTCGCGCCATGAGCAACTCGACCTTCGAGGACATCACCAAAGCCACTCCTGAAAAATCGTTACTCGCCACCAAGAAGCACACCGGTGGCAGAAACAACCAGGGAGTGATCACCTGCCGTCACATCGGCGGTGGTAACAAGAATCGTTATCGTATCATCGACTTCCGTCGTCGCAAGGATGGCATCCCAGCCACCGTCGCGGCCATCGAGTACGACCCAAACCGCAACGCCTACATCGCCCTTCTCAACTACGCTGACGGCGAAAAGCGTTACATCATTCAGCCGAACGGCTTAAAGGTTGGTGACAAAGTCATCTCCGGCGAAGCCACCGATATCAAGATCGGCAACGCGCTCGAATTACAGAACATCCCAGAAGGTACCTTCATCCACAACGTTGAACTCCAGCCAGGCAAAGGCGCTCAGATGTGCCGTGCCGCTGGCACTTCCGCCCAGGTCCTCGGCTCCGAAGGCAACTATGTCATCGTCCGTCTCGCTTCTGGCGAAGTCCGCAAGCTCTTAAAGAACTGCCGCGCCACTGTTGGCACCGTCGGCAACGAAGACTGGAACCTTATCAACAAAGGTAAGGCCGGTAAGACTCGTTGGCTTGGCATCCGTCCAACCGTCCGTGGTTCCGCTATGAACCCGAACGACCACCCACATGGTGGTGGTGAAGGTAAGTGCCCTGTTGGTCGCGACGCGCCACGTTCCCCATGGGGCAAACGCACTCAGGGTGTTAAGACCCGCCGCGTTAAGAAGAATTCCACTCGCTTAATCGTGAGACGTAGGAATAGCAAATAAGGAAAGGAGATAGATTAAATGGCACGTTCTAGCAAAAAAGGACCATTCGTAGACGAATACCTTCTCAAGAAGGTCGAAGCCTTACAGAAGTCCGGCAAAAAAGAGATCATCAAGACTTGGTCTCGTCGTTCCACCATCTACCCTGCTTTCGTGGAACAGACCTTCGCTGTCTACAATGGACACGAACACATCACCGTCTTCGTCACTGAAGACATGGTCGGTCATAAGCTTGGCGAATTCGCGCCAACCAGGACCTTCCAGGGCCATCACGGCAATAACGTCGGCGATCAGGCCGCCAAGAAATAATGAGGAAGCGAACAATGGCTGAAGAAAAGAAAGAAAAGAAGACCGCTGCGAAGAAACCAGCGGCCGCCAAGAAAGCCCCAGCTAAGAAAGCTGCTCCTAAGAAGGAAGCCGCTGTCGAGGCGAAGGAAGAAGTCAAAGCCGCTGCCCCAGCGAAGAAGGCCCCAGCCAAGAAGGCTGCCGCCAAGGAAGAAGCCAAGAAGGTCGAAAAGAAGGCCGAGAAGAAGGTTGAAAAACCAGCCGTCACCGAAGCCATCTGCACCGTCTGGAACATCCGCACCACCCCACGTAAAGTGAGACTCGTCTGCGATGTCGTCCGTGGCAAATCCGTCGCTGAAGCCCTCGGCATCTTGTCCAGGCTCAACAAAGCTGCCTCCCTCCCAGTCGCCAAAGCGATCAAGAGCGCGGCCGCTAACGCCGTCAACAACTTCGGCATGCAGGAAAACCTCCTCTATGTCGCCGAAATCCAGGCCTCCGATGGTCTCCGCATCAAGAGATTCATCCCGCGCGCCAAAGGCAGCGCGTCCGGCCTCGTTAAGAGAAACGCCAACCTTCGCGTTATCGTGAAGGAAGCCAAATAAGGAAAGGAGCAGTAGAAAACTATGGGACAAAAAGTCAATGCCGTCGGCATGAGAATTGGTGTCAACCGTGATTGGAATTCCAAGTGGTACGCCAACAACCGTAATTACAGCGCCTTCCTTATCGAAGACATCAACATCCGCAAGTACCTCAACAAGGCTTGCAAAGACGCCTCCATCTCCCACATCGAGATCGACCGCGTCAAGACCGACAAAGGTCACAAAGTCACCGTCAAGCTCTTCGTCGCCCGTCCAGGCGTCGTCATCGGTCAGGATGGCACCAACGTCACCAAGATCACCAAAGCGCTTGAAGGCATCGTTGCCGCTGGTTCCAGCGTCAAACTCGACGTCCTCGACGTCAAGGATCCGGATCTCGATGCGACCTTAGTCGCCAACTGGATTGCCAGTGAGCTCGAGAACCGTGCCTCCTACCGTGCCACCCAGAAGAAGGCCCTCCAGCGTATCCGCAAAGCGGGCGCCAAAGGTTGCCGTACCCTCTGCTCTGGCCGTCTCGGTGGTGCTGAAATCGCCCGTCGCGAAGGTTACAAAGAAGGCGTCGTCCCTCTTCACACCATCCGTGCGGATATCGACTTCGCACACGTCGATGCCCATACCGCCTATGGCCGTATCGGTGTCAAAGTTTGGATCTGCCGCAGCTTAAACAAGGCTGCTGATGAGGCCAAAGCTAAAGAGGCCAAAGAAGCCCCGAAAGGAGAAGCCAAAAATGTTGCAGCCAAAGCGCGTTAAGTATCGTCGTCCTCATGCCTTAAAGTATGAAGGACACGCCAAAGGCGGCACGACCGTCGCCTTCGGTGATTACGGCATCCAGGCTCAGGAAGGTTGCTACATCACCGATCATCAGATTGAATCCGCCCGTATCGTTCTCTCTCGTTATACCGACAGAGCCGGTAAGGTCTGGATCCGCATCTTCCCACACATGGCGAAGACCAAGAAGCCAGCCGAAGTTCGTATGGGTTCCGGTAAAGGTTCCCCAGAAGGCTGGGTTGCAGTCGTCAAGAAAGGCACCGTCCTCTTCGAGATCGGTGGCATCGACAGCAAGATCTGCTGCGAAGCCTTACGCCTTGCGAGCTACAAGCTCCCATGCGAATGCAAAATCGTGAAGAACGAAAAAGTCAACGCTCCAGCCGCTGACGAGAAAGGAGAGTAACGATGGAAGTCAAAGAATTCCGCGAATTATCCGTCAAAGAGCTCGATGAGAAGCTCTATGACCTCCGCGCTCAGCTCTTCGAACTCCGCCGCAAGAAAGCGGTCGGCCAGTTAGAGCATGGCGAAGAAATCCGCGCTGTCCGCAAAGACATCGCGAAAGCCGAAACCGTTAAGCGTGAAAAAGAGCTTAACATCACCAAGTAAGGAGAAAGGTTATGGAAAGAAATACTAGAACCACCTTCCAGGGTGTCGTCACTTCTACCAAGAACGACAAGACCATCACGGTCGTCATCGAAACCAAACGTAACCATCCTCTTTATGGTAAGAGAGTCGGTTACTCCACCAAGATCCGCGCCCACGACGAGAACAACGTCGCCGAAGTCGGCGATACCGTCACCGTCATGGCGTGCCGCCCAATGTCCGCGACCAAGCGCTTCCGCTTAGTCTCCGTCGACAAGAAGGCCCAAACCATCGTCAACGCCGAGGCCGCCGAAGCTTCCCTCGAAGCTAAGGAAGGTTCCGCCGCTGAAGTTGAAACCGCCAAGGAGGCTGAATAATGGTCATCCAGGAAACTAATCTCGTGGTCGCCGATAACTCCGGTGCCCGCCTCGTCCGTGTCTTCCGTCAGTATGGCGGCAGCCACAAGAAGACCTCTACCTTAGGGGACATCGTCCTCTGCGCCGTCAAGGAAGCTATCCCAAACGGCAAGGTTAAGAAGTCCGACGTCGTCAAAGGCGTCATCGTCCGCGTTAAGCATCCAGTCCAGCGCAAGGACGGCTCCACCATCAGCTTCGACGACAACGCTGTTGTCATCGTCGACAATGAAGGTGCGCCAGTCGGCACCCGCGTCTTTGGCCCAGTTGCCCGCGAACTCCGTGACAAGGGTTATATGAAAATCATCTCCCTTGCCAGCGAAGTCTTATAAGGAGAAGAAGACATGAACATCAAAAAAGGCGATAAAGTCATTGTCATCTCCGGCGCCGACAAAGGAAAGCAGGGTACCGTCCAGCGCGTCTATCCAAAGCTTAACAAAGTCGTTGTCGAAGGCATCAATGTTCATAAGAAACATAAGAAGCCAACCCAGCAGACCCCAGAGGGCTCTGTCGTTGACATCTATGTCCCATTTGACGCATCTAACGTTGCTCTAATCGATCCAAAGACCAAGAAGGCCACCAGGGTCCACATGGGCGTCGTTAAAGGAAAGAAAGTCCGCCTCGCCAAGTCCGGCGAGAGCCTTGACTAAGAAAGGAGCCGATCAACATGGCAACCAAAAAGAAAACCGAAGCCGTTGAAGAAGCGACTCCAGTCAAGCACGTTAACCGTTTAGCTAAGAAGTATAAGGAAGAAATCGTTCCAGCTCTTGTCAAAGAGTTCGGCTACACTTCCGTTATGCAGGCGCCAAAAATTGAGAAGATCGTTCTCAACTGCGGCGTTGGCGAAGCCACCAGCAACTCCAAAGCTCTTGAAGAAGCCGTTGCTGATATCGCGACCATCACCGGCCAGCAGCCAGTCGTCACCAAGGCGAAGAAGTCCATCGCGACCTTCAAACTTCGTCAGGGCCAGGCCATCGGCTGCAAGGTCACCCTTCGCGGCACTCGTATGTACGAGTTCCTCGATAAGCTCGTCTCCATCGCGCTCCCACGTGTCCGTGACTTCCGCGGCATCAGCAAGAACGCGTTCGACGGCCACGGCAACTACACCTTGGGCGTCAAAGAACAGATCATCTTCCCAGAAATCGACTTCGACAAAGTCACCATCCGTGGTCTCGATGTCGTCATCGTTACCACTGCGAAGAGCGATAAGGAAGCCTACTCTCTCCTTGAGATGATGGGCATGCCGTTCAAGAGGTAATAACAATGGCAAAGAAAAGCTTAGTTAACAAAGAACAGAGACCTGCGAAGTTCTCCACCAGAGCCTACACCCGCTGCAAGAGATGCGGCCGTCCTCATGGTGTCCTTCGCAAATTCGGCCTCTGCCGTATCTGCCTTCGTGAGCTTGCTTACAAAGGCGAAATCCCTGGCATGAAGAAGGCCAGCTGGTAAAGGAAAGGAGACATACAACATGAACGCAGATCCAATCGCCGACATGCTGACCCGCATCCGCAACGCCAACGCGTTACGCTACGAAGAGGTCTCCATGCCGAACAGCAAAACCAAAGAAGGCATCGCGAAGATCCTCAAAGAGCAGGGCTTCGTCAACGATGCCAAGGTTGAAGTGGTCGATGGCTTCAAAACCCTCACCCTCACCCTTAAGTACAGCGCCTCTGGCGAGAGAGTCATCTCTGGCTTAAAGCGCATCAGCAAACCAGGCCTTCGCGTCTACGCCGAAGCTGACAAGCTCCCACGCGTCCTCAAAGGTCTTGGCATCGCCATCATCAGCACCCCAAAAGGCTTGCTCACTGATGCCGAAGCTCGCAAAGCTAACGTTGGCGGAGAAGTTCTCTGCTACGTCTGGTAATTAAGGAGAAATAAACAAAATGGCACGTATCGGATTTAAACCCGTCGTTCTTCCAGCCGGTGTCACCACCGAAATTAAGGAAGGCGCCATCGTTGTCAAAGGTCCCAAAGGCGAATTAAACGTCCACCTTCCACAGGCTGACGTGAGCGTCGAGGTGAAAGGCAACGAACTCATCGTCAACCGTTTGCACGATGAGAAACAGGCCGTCGAGAATCACGGCACTGTTAGAGCCAACATCGCTAACGCCGTTAAGGGTGTTACCGAAGGCTACAAGAAAGAGCTCGAGATCAACGGTATCGGCTACCGCGCTGAGATGAAGGGCACCTCTATCGTCCTCCATGTCGGCTTCAGCCACGCCGTCACCATCGCTCCTCTTCCAGGAGTCAAAATCAGCCTTGCTGATGAAACCCACATCGCCGTCGAAGGCATCGACAAACAGCTTGTCGGCCAGACCGCGGCCCTCATCCATGACACCAAGCGTCCAGAACCGTATGGTGGCAAAGGCATCAAATACAAAGGCGAATTTATCATCCGTAAGGAAGGTAAGCGCGCCGCTGCCGGTGGTAAGAAATAAGGAGAGCGACCATGATCGAAAAGATTTCTCGTACTGCGGTTCGCCAGAGAAAGCATCTCCGCGTCCGCGAAAAGATCAGTGGCACGGCCGAAAAGCCACGCCTCTGTGTCTTCCGTTCCAACAAAAATATCGAAGCTCAGCTCATTGATGACGTCAAAGGCGTCACCATCGCTTCCGCTTCCAGCGTTTCCATGAAGCTCGCCGATGGCGGCAATTGCGAAGGCGCTGCCAAAGTTGGCGCTGAATTAGCCAAGAAGGCTAAAGCCAAAGGTGTCACCAAGGTCTGCTTCGACCGCAATGGCTACCTCTATCACGGCCGTGTGGCCGCGTTAGCCGACGCTGCCCGTGAAGGCGGCCTTGAGTTCTAAGGAGAAAACCGATGGAAGAAAATAAAGTTGTTGCTCCAGCTGCTGCTGAGCAGAAACCGGCCGAAGGCCAAAAATCTACCCGCGGTCCTCGTCAGGGCTATGAACCTCACGGTTCCCAGAGCGCTGCCCGTCCAGGCGATCGTAAGTTTGGCAACCACCGTGGTCGTCCAAGCGAACGCCGTGGTGGTCGTGGTGGCTTCCGCCGCCAGGAACCTGAATACCTCGAAAGAGTTGTCCAGATCAACCGCGTCAGCAAAACCACTCAGGGTGGTAAAAACGTCCGCTTCTCCGCGCTCGTGGTCATCGGCGATGGAAAAGGCAAGTATGGCTTCGCCAATTCCAAATCCGGTGAGGTCCCTGATGCAATCAAGAAGAGCTTAGAGCAGGCCAAGAAGAACATGTCTTACGTCAACATCGTCAAAGGCGGCACCATCGCCCATGATGTCGTTGGTAAGTTCGGTGCTACCACCGTCGTTCTTAAGCCAGCCAAACCTGGCACCGGTATCGTCGCCGGTGGTGCGGTCCGCGCCATCCTCGAACTTGCCGGCATCAAGAACGTTGTCTCTAAGGTCTACGGCTCCCGTAGCTCCATCAACGTTATCCGTGCGACCAACGCTGGTTTACGTTCCCTCAAGGATTACAACAAGACCATGGTTCTCCGTGGCCTCAAGACCCCAGAGGAACTCAAAGCCAAAGTCGCCCCGAAAGGAGATAAAGAATAATGGCTACCACTCTTTCCACGCTTTCCGTCCAGGAAGGTGCGAAGACCAAGCGCTTCATCAAAGGCCGTGGCCGCGGCACCGGAAACGGCAAGACTGCCGGTAAAGGTACCAAAGGTCAGGGTGCTCACAACCACACCAAGAAGGGCGGTTTCGAAGGCGGTCAGATGCCGATTTATCGTCGTCTCCCGAAGTTCGGTTCCCGCAAGACCCACACTGGTGTCAAAATCGAATACGCGGTCGTTAACCTCGAGAAGTTAAATGTCTTCGAAGACGGTGCGACTGTCACCACAGCTCTCATCTTAGAAAAAGGCTTAGTGAAAAAAGAGCTCTCTGGAGTTAAAATCCTTGGAAAAGGCACTCTTAGCAAGAAGCTCACCGTCCAGGTCGCTGCCTTCTCTGCGTCTGCCAAAGCTGCCATCGAAGCCGCTGGCGGCAAAGCTGAGGTTATTGAATAATGAAAAAGTTCGTCTCGATCTTTAAGAATAAAGAAATTGTCGGCCGTATTTTCTTTACGGTCATGATTATCTTCGTCATCAGGATCGGGGCGGCTATCACGGTTCCGGGAATCAAGGCGACTGAGGCTCTCAACAACGCCATGAATTCCGGCAATGCGATCTCGCTTATGAACCTTATGGGCGGTGGAGCTCTCTCGAACTTCTCCGTCCTGGCTCTCGGCGTTTCGCCCTACATTACCGCTCAGATTATCATTCAGCTCCTCTCGAAGGATGTCCTCCCCGCTCTTACCGAACTCTCCAAACAAGGTGAGTACGGCCGTAAAAAGAGCGAGATGGCCACGCGCTATCTGACCCTTTTACTCGGTGCTGTCCAGTCTTATGGCATCATCCGCACCATGGAGAACAACAATTACATTGAATTCTCCTCCAGCTTCCCTGAGGGGTTCTGGCGTTATGCCTACCTCGTCACGGTTATGCTCGCCGGTGCGATGCTTACCATGTGGCTTGGCGACCAGATCACCGAGAAAGGCTTGGGTAATGGTATTTCGGTCGTTATCTTCGCCGGTTGCGTTCGTTCGCTCCCAGTCCAGATTTCTACCGCTTGGTCCAAATGGATCGTCCAGAACCAGAGCCATGGCGCCAATGAGTTAATCAAAGGCTCCTTCCAATTCGCTCTCTACATCTTGCTGTTCGTGCTCATCACGGCGTTTGTCGTCTTCATTGAGCTCAGCAGACGTAAAATCCCTGTCCAGCACGCTGGCAAGGGTGGTTCGGCCGCTATGGCCCGCGCGAGCTTCTTGCCGTTAAAGGTAAACTCCGCTGGTGTTATGCCGATCATCTTCTCCAGCTCGATCATGATGGCCCCATCGGTCATCGCGAGCTTCATCTCGGGCGAGGCCGCTAACGCCTCTTGGCTCGGGGTCTTCAACTACAGCCAAATGTTCGAAATGCCATGGTTTAATGGCGGTAAGTGGTATATGCCGTGGGGATTAATCATCTACACGACCTTGAACCTCCTCTTCGCCTTCTTCTATGCGCAGATGGAAATCGATCCAGCTACCTTGGCCGACAACTTCCAGAAGAACGGTTCCTATATCCCAGGCATCCGCCCAGGCAAAGAAACCGAGAGATATGTCGGCAAAGTCCTTAACCGCGTTACCTGCATCGGCGCGTTCGCCCTTGCCTTCATCGCGGCCTTACCGGTCATCTTCACGCTCGCTGGCGCCTTTGGTAACCAAACCAACTTAGCCATCGGTGGCACCGGTATGATCATCATCGTCGGCGTCGCACTCGAAATGAATGCGCAGATCGACGGTCTCTTGGCTGGCAAATCCTTCGAACAGGTGCAAGCTGGCGGAGGAATTAACTAATGCTCAATATCATTTTGATGGGCCCGCCGGGAGCGGGCAAAGGTACTCAGGCGGTCGATATCGCCGAGCACTTCCACATCCCACATATCTCGACTGGCGACATGTTCAGGGAAGCGATTGCCAATAAGACCCCGCTTGGTCTTCAGGCCAAAGCGATTATCGATCAAGGCGGTCTTGTCCCTGATTCCCTCACGATTGACCTCGTGAAGGATCGTCTCTCCAAAGATGACTGCGCGAACGGCTATCTTTTAGATGGCTTCCCACGCACCATCCCGCAGGCGGAAGCTCTTGCCGAGCTCGGTCCGAAAATCGGCCGTGCCGTCAACCTTGCCGTCAATATCTCTGTGCCTGACGAAATCCTCGTCGACCGTATCGCCCAGCGTAGGGTCTGCCCAAAGTGCGGCGCTTCCTATCACCTTGTGAATAGAAAGCCAGCCAAGGACGGAATCTGCGATCGTTGCGGCAGCGAGCTTATCCAGCGCAAAGACGACAATGCGGAGTCCTTCAAGGTGAGACTTGAGAACTACAACAAGCAAACTTCCCCCCTTCTCGATTACTACAAGAAGGCTGGCTTCCTTCACGAATTCAACGGCAACCAGGCCGTTGAAACCATCCGTCAGGAAGTCTTCTCTCTCCTCGAGGCGAATCAATGATCATCATCAAGTCACCGCGTGAAATCAAACTCATGCGCGAGGCTGGTGTGGTGGTCGGCGAAGTTTTCGCCGCTTTAGAGACATTCATCAAGCCGGGGGTCTCCACTTTGGAGATCTCCGAGCTTGTGGAGAAAGTCATGGTGGAACACGGCGCGAAAAGCGCTGAAAAGGGCTATTGCGGCTATCCGGCTGCGGCCTGTGTCTCCGTCAACGAAGAACTCGTCCACGGCATTCCAAGCGCCAAGCGCATTCTTCGTGATGGCGATATCGTCTCCGTCGACATCGTCGCGGAGAAGAACGGCTTTTTGGCCGACGCCTGCCGTACCTATGCGGTCGGCATCTGCGGCGAAAGGCAGAAGCGCATCATCGATGTCACTACCAAGTGCTTCGACGAGGCGATGAAGCTCATCAAGCCGGGCGTCCACCTTGGCGATATCTCTCATCGCATCGAAAGCGTTGCGAAAGAGAACGGCTACCAAGTCGCCCGTGAATATACGGGTCACGGCATCGGTAGCAACATGCATGAGGACCCTTACATCCCGAATTACGGGTATGCAGGGGAAGGTCCAATCCTCCGCGAAGGCATGACACTTTGCTTCGAGCCAATGCTGCTCGAAGGCAAAAATTCGCTCCGCATCCTAAAGGATGGCTGGACGGCAGTCGCAAAGGATGGTAAACTCACGTGCCACTACGAAAATACGATCGTAGTGACGTCGACAGGATTTGAAATCCTCACCATGCTTGAGAAAGAGAAAAAAGAAAGGGGGTACGCTATTTGAGCAAAGAAGATTGCATCGAAGTCGAGGCGACGGTATTAGAGTGTTTGCCTAATACCATGTTCAAGGTGAAACTCGCCAATGGCGCTGTGGTCCTAGCCTGCGTTTCGGGTAAAATCCGGATGCATTACATCCGCATTCTTCCCGGCGATCGGGTCACCGTCCAATTCTCACCTTACGATTTAACACGTGGGCGTATTACGTTCCGATACAGGAACTGAAACCGTATCAGCTACTTTAAGGAGTAAGAAACATGAAAGTCAGACCATCCGTCAAGCCAATCTGTGACAAATGCAAGGTCATTCGTCGCCATGGCACAGTCATGGTTATCTGCTCTAACCCAAAGCACAAACAGCGTCAGGGTTGAGCTTACGAAAGGAATTAATTAACAATGGCACGTATTGCTGGGGTTGATATCCCAAATGAGAAATGCGTCGGCATCAGCCTTACCTACATCTATGGTATTGGCCGCACGACCGCTAAGAAAATCCTCGCCGAAACCAAAATCGACGAAGCCATCCGCGTCAAGAATTTGACCGATGAGCAGTTAACCGCGATCCGTAACGAAGTCGCGAAATACCACACCGAAGGTGACCTCCGCCGCGAAGTCGCCCTCAACATCAAGCGTTTAACCGAAATCGGCTGCTACCGTGGCATCCGCCATAAGCGTGGCCTCCCAGTTCACGGTCAGCGCACCAGAACCAACGCTCGTACCCGCAAAGGTAAGAGAAAGACCATCGCGAATAAGAAAGAAGCGACTAAATAAGGAAGGAGATAAACAATGGCTACTGCAAAAAAAGGTAAATCCACCTCTGCACGTAAGAAGAAAGTCAAGCGTTCCTTCACCAAAGGCGTCGCTCACATTCACGCTACGTTTAACAACACCATCGTCACCATCACCGATACTGCTGGTAACGTCATCGCTTGGCAGTCCGCTGGCGGACTCGGCTACAAGGGTGCTAAGAAATCCACCCCATTCGCCGCTCAGCTCGCCGCTCGCGCCGCTGCTAAGAGCGCCTTCGACCAGGGCCTCCGTCAGGTTGACGTCGAGGTCAAGGGCCCAGGCCCAGGCCGTGAATCGGCCGTCCGCGCCATCCCAACCGTTGGCCTCCAGATTCTTTCTATCGAAGATACCACTCCAGTCCCACACAATGGCTGCAGGCCGCCAAAGCGTCCTCGTGGCTAGTCGGATCTAAACCAATCGCTACATTAGAACCATAGGAGGAATCAATAAATATGGCATCTATCGCAAAAACCGATTCCGTCGAAGAAATCAGACTCCCTGATCCATTCGAGCCGATCAAAACCACAGTCGCCGTCAACGATGAAGATGAGCACTTCGCCAAATTCGTCGTCGAACCACTCGAAAGAGGCTTTGGCTTGACTGTTGGAAACGCCTTGAGAAGAGTCCTTCTCTCCGCGCTCCCAGGCGCCAGTGTCTACGCCGTCCAGATCGAAGGCGTGCGCCATGAATTCAGCTCGATCCCGGGCGTCGAAGAAGACGTCACCGCGATCGTCCTCAACCTTAAGGATCTCGTCCTTAAGATCACTGACACCTCTAACGAACCGAAGCGTATCGAAGTCGATGTCAAAGGCCCAGCGGTCTTAACCGCCGGCGACCTCCCGGTCCCAGCCTTTGTCGAAGTCGTTAACAAAGACTTAGAGATTGCTCACCTCAATAAAGATGGCCACATCAAGATGACTATCTTCGTTGGCGCTGGCAGAGGCTACGTTACTTCCGAAGCGAACAAGACCAACCGCGGCATCAAGACCGTCGGCGTCATCGCTACCGACAGCAACTACAGCCCAGTCACCAAGGTCAGCTACCTCGTCGAACCGACCCGTGTCGGTCATGATTCCAGCTTTGACAAGCTCACTCTTGAAGTCACCACCAACGGTTCCATCAAGCCGCACGAAGCGGTTGCGATGGCTTCCCAGCTTCTCGTGGCCCACTTCAACGAATTCACCAAACTCGATGAAGCCGTCAAGAACTACAAGTTAGTCAAAGAAGAAGTCAAACCAGAAGACAACAAGTATCAGGGCATGTTGATCGAAGAACTCGATCTCAGCGTCCGCAGCAACAACTGCTTGAAGCGTGCTGGCATCAGCACCGTCATGGAACTCACCCAGAGATCCGAAGACGAGATGATGAAGGTCCGCAACCTCGGCAAGAAGTCGCTCAAAGAAGTCAAAGAAAAGCTCGCCAATATCGGCCTCCATTTCCGCGACTATGTAGGAGAATAAACAATGGCAGCACAAGGAAGAAAGAACGTTCACGGCAAAGCCGGCGTGCGCTTCAAGGCTGGTTATACCGCCTCGAAGAACAAGTCGATGCTCCGCAACGTCGTCACCGATTTAGTTAAATACGGCCAGGTCCAAGTTACCTCTGGCGTCGTCAAGGAACTCAAGTCCCTCGGCGATAAGATGATCACCCTTGCGAAAGACGGCTCTTTAGCCGCCCGTCGCCAGGCCGCCGCTATCCTTCGTGATGAAGAGTCCCTCAAGAAACTCTTCGACGAACTCGGCAAGAAGTATGCTACCCGCAACGGTGGCTACACCCGCGCCCTTAAGCTCGGCAACCGCCGTGGCGATGACGCGGAAGTGGTCTTAGTCAGCTACGTCGACTAATCGCATTTCCAAAGACAAAGCCCTCCCGAAAAACGGGAGGGTTTTTGTTAACTTAAAAGTCTAAAAGATTCGATGTTTACTATCGATTTACCGATATAATCGATTCAGAGAAATCGGTAAAAATTTTTAATCGGTAAATTGGAAGCGGTTACAATGCGATGATACCTAATCTTTTGGTTTTGGATATCGGTAAAACTTTGACGATATCTCTGATATATTTGTAAAATATATCCAAAGATTTTTTCTTTTTACGAGGAATAAAAATGAAAATCCGTTCGGAAGTAAAAAAGGACATCGAGGCCATTTGCGATTCGCACGCAAAAGAACCATCGCCTTTGATGATGATCCTCTCAGAAATCCAGAAGAAGTATGGTTACATCCCTCTTGAGGTCCAGGAAGTGGTCAGCGAGAAGACCGGTATCCCAGTCGCCGAGATCTATGGCGTCGTTACCTTCTACTCGTTCTTCTCCCTCAACCCAAAAGGAAAATACGTTATCGGCGTTTGCCTCGGCACTGCCTGCTACGTCAAGAACTCCCAGCTCGTCATCGACAAGTTCAGCGAGCTCCTTGGCATCCAGGCCGGCGAAACCACCGAGGATGGCATGTTCACCCTTGACGCCCTCCGCTGCATCGGCGCCTGCGCCCTTGCCCCGGCTCTCTCCGTCAATGGCAAAGTCTATCCAAAGGTCACCCCGGATCAGGTCGAAAGAATCATTAACGAATATCGCAACATGGAGGCTGCTGAATAATGGAAAAAATCACCACGCCAGAGTGTCTTGGTAAATGCATTGAAGAATCCACCAAGATGATGCAAGACCGCATCAGTGGCAAAAACGGTAAGCGCAGCGTTCTCGTTTGCGGTGGTACCGGCTGCTTAGCCAACCACAGCGAGGAGATCATCAAACGCTTCGAAGAACTCATCAAAGAAAAAGGCCTCGAAGACAAAGTCTCCGTCAACCACGTCGGTTGCTTCGGCTTCTGCTCCCAGGGCCCATTCGTCAAGATCTACCCAGAAGACACCTTATACCGCGCCGTTAAGGTCTCCGACGTCGAACAAATCGTCAACGATGACCTCATCGGCGGTCAGATCTGCACCAACCTTCTCTACGTCGACCCACAGACCCACGAAAAGGTTACCCGTATGGACGACATCAACTTCTACAAGAAGCAAAAGCGTGTCGCCCTCCATGGCTGCTCCATCATCAACCCAGACCTTCTCGAAGAATCCCTTGGTTATGATGGCTTCAAAGCTTTAAAGAAAGTCTTAACCGAAATGACCCCTCAGCAGGTCATCGACGAAGTTATCGCTTCCGGCCTCCGTGGCCGTGGTGGCGGTGGCTTCCCAACCGGCCGTAAGTGGCAGTTCGCCGCGAACGTCCAAAGCGATAAGAAGTACGTCGTCTGCAACGGCGACGAAGGCGACCCAGGCGCCTTCATGGACCGCTCCATCCTCGAAGCGAACCCATTCGAAGTCATCGAAGGTATGATGATCGCCGGTTACGCCTATGGCGCTGACGAAGGCTATTTCTACGTCCGTGCCGAATACCCAGTCGCGGTCGCCCGCTTGATGCGCGCTATCGACGATATGGAAAAAGTCGGCTTGCTCGGCGATAACATCCTCGGCACCGGCTTCAACTTCCGCGCTCATATCAGACTCGGCGCTGGCGCCTTCGTCTGCGGCGAAGAAACCGCCCTTCTTAACTCCATCGAGGGTAAGAGAGGTATGCCACGTCCACGTCCGCCATTCCCAGCTATCAAAGGTCTCTGGGGCAAACCAACCTGCGTCAACAACGTTGAGACCTTAGCTACCGTCCCATACATCCTCCGCGTCGGCGCTGCCGAATATGCGAAGATCGGCACCGAAGGCTCCAAGGGCACCAAGGTATTCGCCCTCGGCGGCAAGATCAACAACGTTGGTCTCGTCGAAGTTCCAATGGGCACCACCCTCCGCACCCTTATCTACGATATCGGCGGCGGCATCCCGAACAACAAGAAATTCAAAGCCATCCAGACCGGCGGTCCTTCCGGCGGCTGCTTGACCGAGAAAGACCTCGATACCCCAATCGACTATGACACCTTAGTCGCCAAAGGCTCCATGATGGGCTCCGGCGGCGCCATCGTCATGGACGAGGACAACTGCATGGTCGACGTTGCCCACTTCTATATGGACTTCATCGTCAGCGAATCCTGCGGTAAGTGCTCTCCATGCCGTATCGGTACCAAGAGACTCTATGAGATGCTCACCGACATCACCAACGGCAACGGCACCGAACAGACCCTCGTCGATATGAAGAACCTCGCCACCGTCATCAAGAACGGTTCCCTCTGCGCCTTAGGCCAGACCGCGGCGAACCCAATTCTCTCGACGATGAACAGCTTCCCAGAAGAATACGAAGCCCACGTCAAAGACAAGGTCTGCCCAAGCCACGTTTGCAAAAAGCTCATCCAGTACGTCATCGATCCAGAGAAGTGCAAGAAGTGCTCCAAGTGCGCTCGTAACTGCCCAACCTCCGCGATCAGCGGCGTCCCTGGCAAGACCCCATACGTCATCGACCAGTCCAAGTGCGTTAAGTGCGGCACCTGCTTGGCCGGTTGCGTCTTCAAGGCTATTTCTAAGAAATAAGTAAGGAGGAATGAAAATGGAAAACGTCAATATCAAAATTGAAGGCAAAATCTACAGCGTTCCTTCTAACCTCTCCATCCTCGAAGCGGCGAGAAAATGCGGCTATCGCATCCCATCTCTCTGCGCGTGGAAAAACAACGAATGCTCCCTCGCCAGCTGCCGTGTCTGCTTGGTCGAGGTGAGAACCGCTAGAGGCGGAAGACTCGTCGCTTCCTGCGTCTATCCAGTCGCTGACTGCCAGGCCGAGAAAGGCTTTGAGATCTTCGTCTCCAGCCAGATGGCCGTCGATGCTCGCAGAGCTTCTGTCGAGCTTCTCCTCTCCAACCACTCCAAAAACTGCCAGCAGTGCGTCAAGAACGGTGAATGCGAACTCTTAGAGGTCGCCCGTATCGTCGGCGCTCGCGATGGCGTCTTCGCCGGCGAGAAGACCCCGACCACCATCGATGAGATGGCTCCTGGCATCGTCCGCGATACCTCCAAGTGCATCCTTTGCGGCCGTTGCGTCGAAAAGTGCAAATCCGTCCAGGGTATCGGCATCCTCGGTTTCCAGAACCGTGGCTTCAAGACCATCGTTGGCCCAGCCTTCAATAGAAGCTTCGCCAACACCCCATGCTTACAGTGCGGCCAGTGCATTGAGGTCTGCCCAACCGGCGCCCTCGCTGAGCACCGCGAAATCGACAAAGTCGACGCCGCCTTCAAGTCTGGCAAATACGTCATCGTCCAGACCGCTCCAGCGGTCCGTGCCGCCATCGCCGAAGAATTCGGCCATAAGATTGGCGAGCAGGACGGAACCGGCAAGATGGTCGCCGCTCTCCACAGAATGGGCTTCTACCGCGTCTTTGACACCAACTTCGCGGCTGACCTCACCATCATGGAAGAGAGTCAGGAACTCTTGAACCGTATCACCAAAGGCGGTGTCCTCCCGCAGATCACCTCTTGCTCCCCGGGCTGGATCAACTACCTTGAATACTTCTACCCAGAACTCATCCCGAACGTCTCCACCTGCAAATCCCCACACGAGATGGAAGGTGCGATCATCAAGTCCTACTTCGCGAAAGCCCATAACATCGATTCGAAAGACATCTATGTCGTTTCCATCATGCCATGCACCGCGAAGAAGTATGAGAAAGAGCGCAAAGAGAATGCGGCGGTTGAGAACCTCCCAGACGTCGACGCCGTCCTCACCACCCGTGAGCTTGCGGTCATGATCAGACGCGCTGGTCTTGATTGGGACCTCCTCCCAGACGAGGAATTCGATAACGACCTTCTCGGCGAATACACCGGCGCTGGCGTCATCTTCGGCGTCACCGGCGGCGTTATGGAAGCGGCTCTTAGAACCGCCTATCACACCTTGACCGGCAAAGAATACGAAGCCATCGACTTCAAGGCCTGCAGAGGCTTAGAAGGCGTCAAAGAAGCCGAAGTCGAAATCAACGGCTCCAAGATCAAGGTCGCCATCACCTCTGGCATGAAGAACGCCAAAGTCTTGTTGGAGCAGATCAAAGCCGGCAACTCCCCATATGCCTTCATCGAGGTAATGGGCTGCCCAGGCGGCTGCATCAACGGCGGTGGTCAACCATTCGTCAAGCCAACCCTCCTTAAGGGCGAAGGTGCCGATATCCTTGATACTTATCGCGCCAAACGTGCCAACATCCTCTACAAGATCGATGAAGGCAAGGCGATCCGTCAGTCTCACAATAACCCAGACATCAAGAAGATCTACGCTGATTTCCTTGGTGAGCCATGCGGTGAACTCTCGGAGAAACTCCTCCACACTTCTTATAACGCGAACCGCGAACGTTTCCCGGAAAAGAAGTAATTAACGTCACTCAGTGATAGAATAAGGGCCTGTATGTACAAGGCCCTTATTTTTGATTTAGATGGCACTTTGCTGGATACCATCACCGACATAACCGAGGCGATTAATGAAGCCCTCAAGGAATGTGGCTATCAATATTCTTATGACCGTGAGTCCACCAAGACTCTTATCGGCGATGGCTCTGATACTTTGGTGCGTCGTGCCTTAAGAGAAAAAAGCGGGGACGTGGATGCGTTTTCTAAGCTAAATCGCGTATACATGCCCCTTTATTTGGAATATCAAAATCGACATACCAAACCATTCCCAGGCATCGTTGAAGCTTTGGAAGAACTTAAGAAAGCAGGGGTTGATTGTTTTATCGTCTCCAATAAGCCGGACCATTTGGTGCAGGATCTTATCCCAAGATACTTTAAGGATGGACTCTTTAAAGAATGTCATGGCATCAAGAACGGGGAATCGGTTAAACCAGACCCACATCAGGTCAATAGAATCATCGAAAAATATGGCTTAGATAGACACAAAGTCCTCTATGTTGGCGATTCAAGGCCAGATGTCGAGGTCTCCATTAACGCGCAGGTCGATTGCGCCTTATGTAAATGGGGCTATGGCGATTACCTTGACCCGATTTGTCTTAAAGCCAAATTTGCCTTAGAAGAGCCAAGAGAGCTTTTATCGATCGCTCTTTAATGCTCTTTGTATTCTTTTTCTAAAGAAAAAAGTAAAATAACACCATGAGAAAACTGACTATTTTTAATTCATACGACAACAAGCTAGAAGAATTCGTTCCTTTAAGAGAAGGAAAGGCCTCGATTTATGTCTGCGGCCCGACTGTTTATAGCTCTCCGCATATCGGCAACTTCCGTCCGGTTATTGTTTTTGACGTTCTCCGCCGCTTACTTATCTCCCTTGGCTATGACGTCACCTTCGTCTCTAATTACACCGACGTCGATGACAAGATTATCAAAAGAGCCAAAGAACTCGGCATCAGCGAGAAAGAGTTAACCGAGCAGGTTATCCCTGAATTCGCCTCGTTAGTCCAGTCCGTCGGCTCCATGCTTCCAGACATCACTCCGCGTCCAACGGTCTATATGCCTCAGATTATCTCCTACATCGATGATTTGATTAAGAATGGCTCCGCCTATGCGACCCCATCGGGAGACGTCTATTTCCGCATTTCTTCCGTCGATCAATACGGCCATCTCTCCGGCAACACCCCAGAGCAGCTTATGGCTGGTGCGAGAATCGAAAGCAGCGGCGAGAAAGAATCTCCATTAGACTTCGCTTTATGGAAAAAGACCGAGGAAGGTATCAAATGGAATACCCCTTGGTGCGATGGTAGACCAGGCTGGCATACCGAATGCTGCGTCATGATTAACTCCATCTTCAAAGACCAAGGCGGCTTGATTGATATCCATGGTGGTGGCTTCGATTTGAAGTTCCCGCACCATGAGAACGAAATCGCCCAGGCTAGAGCCCATAACCATAACCAGTTAGCCAAATACTGGATGCATAACGGCTTCATCAATATCAATAACGAGAAGATGTCCAAATCCTTGGGCAACGTCCTTCTCGCCAAAGATATCGTCAAACACTATGGCGGCATGCCGTTTAGGTTAATGCTCCTTAACGCCCATTACCGCGCGCCTGTCTCGTTTAGCGACGACACCATCCAGGAAGCCATGAAGAACGCCAATAAGCTTCAGAGCGTCTATAAACAGCTTGCTGTGGAATTACAGATGGCTGGCGTTGATCTTTCCACCCTTAAGGCAACGAACGAAGATAAGTTCTTTGAAGCGATGTGCGAAGACCTCAACACCCCGAACGCTTTGGCGGTCGTTTATGAGGAAGCTAAGCTCGCGAATCAGGACTTAAGAGTCCGCCCGCTTCCGCTTGAAAAGCTCGGCGAGCACTTCGCCGCCCTTCGTGACTATTTCTTCACGCTTGGTTTAACATTTGCTTATCCAACATTATTAGAGGATGATAAAAGGCTCATGAGCGAATACCTCGCTCTCAAGAAGGAAAAGAAATTTGAGGAAAGCGACGTCCTCAGAAAGAAACTTATTGAGAAAGGCATTCTCTAGAGCAAGGAGGCTCTATGCACACAATCGACGAAATTATTATTCAGTGGTTTAACTCCGACTTCGGCACTAATTTCAGCGGCGGGATCTTCGGGAATATTCTTCTCGTGATCTTCTCCCTCCTATTGGCCGCTTTGTTTACTGGTTTCATCGGCATAGAGCGCGAAGTTCACGGCCATAGCGCCGGGCTACGCACCCATCTGCTTGTCGCCATTGGAAGCGCCCTCATCATGGTGATTTCGATTTATGGCTTCCGCATTTGGGATGCCGAATACCTTCCGCAGACTTCCCGTGATCCAGCCCGTTTGGCGGCTCAGGTCATCGCCGGCATCGGCTTCATCGGCGCAGGTACCATCGTTAAATCTGGTATTTCCGTCAGAGGTCTTACCACCGCGACGACTTTATGGATTTCCATGGCCATCGGCTTGGCTTGCGGCTCCGGCAATTTCGTCATCGCCGGCATCGCGACGATTGTGGCGGTTGTGGCTCTTATCTCCATGCGCCGCGTCGAACGCGCCGCCGCGAGGAAGCATCCGGTCCTAATCGTCGTCTTCCCAAGCGATAGACCGATCATCAAAGATTTATTGCTCACCGCCGAGCGTTATGGCATCACCTTCAGCGAGGAGTCCAGTGAGCTCCTTATCTATCAAGAAAAGAGCGCCGTACGCTTGATGATGAGGCTTAGCGCCAATACACCAGCCTCCATCAGCGCCTTCGTGGAAGAAGCGCGCGTTAAGCTCCAACCGCTCGAGATTAAATTTCAGACCGAAAACTAAAACTTTGGCGCATCACCTAAGGGGAATTGATTTATGATTATTACTGGCAGAAATGCTATTCGCGAAGCTTTAAGGGCAGGGAATGTCAAATCCCTTTCCGTCCTTTCCCGTTTGGATAAGGACCCTGTCGTCAAAGAAGCCCGCGGATTGAATGTCCCGGTGAAGCTCGTTGATGATAATGAGTTAACCCGGATGGCCAAAAATTCCTCTCATCAGGGCTTTGTGGCCATCTCGAAGGATCTTGAGACGGTGACTTTGGATGAACTCATCCAGAGCGCCAAAAACACTACATATCCTCTTCTTTTGATGCTGGATGGCATTGAGGACCCGCAGAATTTGGGGGCGATTATTCGTACTGCCGATGCCTTGGGGGTCGATGGCGTCATCATCAAGAAGAGGGGCGAAGCGCCATTAAACGCCACGGTCAGCAAAGTCTCTACCGGCGCGGTGAATTGGGTCAAAGTTGCCTCGGTTGTTAACTTAACCCAAGCCATCAACACCCTGAAGGAAAAAGGCTATTGGATCGTCGCCAGCGATGGCGAAGCCAAGCAGGATTACGATGAGGTCGATTATAAGTCGCCAATCTGCTTGATTATCGGTAGCGAAGGATTCGGCATCTCTAAACTCGTCCTTAAAAACTCCGACTTTGTAGTCAAGATTCCAATGTGCGGACACGTCAATTCGCTCAACGCCTCCGTCTCCACGGCTATCCTGGCCGCGGAAATCCAAAGAAGCCGCAAATAAGCACCTCTGCCTCATAGGAGGTGCTTTTTATGTATGACCACGAAGCCTTGAAAGATGAGGAATTGCTTTTGTTATCGCGTTTAGGGGACCGGGAGGCTGAAACCGCCTTGATGGTCCGTTATTTCAGGAGGCGATATAGGCACGCCAAGCGAGCGGCCGATAATCTTTACCTCCGCTTCACTCCAGAGGACTTTGTAGCCGTTTATTTAGCTACCTTCACCCAAGCGGTGAATAGCTATCGTTTTGGCCTGAATAGGTTTCAGGCCTACTTTGAGCTTTGCCTTCAGAGAGATATGATTCGCGAAGCCAGGAAACCGGAGATTATCAACGCCTTGACTGCAGCGGTTACCTCATTTGACAAGAAAATCAATGAAGAGGAAGAAAGATCTTTGACCCTGCACGACATTATCGCCGACGATACGCCGTCAAATGACCCAAGAATCTATATCGACTACGCGGAAACGCTGGACTCCTTCCATAAACTCCCTAGATACCTCAATAGCAATGGTTTGAAGCTCGTCAAGATGCGTTCCGATGGTTTCTCGTTGAAGGAATCCTGTGCCAAACTTCATCTCACCAGGGGGCAGGCCAGGAACATCATGCTTCATTTCCAACGTTTCATGGCGGAATGTAGAAGCCATCCTAAAAAGGCCGCATATCACCTTTGATTCAGAGTCATATTCTTGACATCTACCATAGGTAGCATTAATATTCCTACGCTGACAATTAGAATATAGGTTATATGGGAAGGGAAAAGGTTTTTTTGATTTGCACTGAGTGCTTGAATCGCAACTACAGCGTGAGCAAGAGGAAAGACTCTGCCCAACGCCTTGAACTCAACAAATATTGCCCGCACTGCAATAAGCACACGCTGCACAAGCAGGGTAAATAGGAGGCCACATCATGGCAGGACCAGTTAAATACGTTAAAGAAGTCGTCAAAGAAGGCAAACGCGTTCGTTGGCCGAAGCGCGAACAGCTTATCCCCGCAATCGTCGTCGTCATTTCGATTTCGGTTTTCGCGGCTATCTTCCTCTCTTTAGAGGACTACACCGCCGGCAGCTTGATCCAGCAGATCAAGGCCGCATTCGGTAAATAAGGAGAAACACAATGGCAGCAAATTTAGGCGAAAAGCAGTGGTACATCGTTACCACCTACTCCATGCATGAAGACAAGACCGCGGATAACCTCCGTAAGCGTATCGTCTCCATGGGCATGGAAGACCTCATCCTCCGCGTCCTTGTCGCGGAAATCGATGTTCCAGTCCTTAAGGATGGCCTTCCAACCGGCAAGATGAAGAAGCATAACCTCTATCCAGGCTACATCTTCGTCGAAATGATCATGACCGACGAATCTTGGTATATCGTCCGTAACACCCCGGGCGTCACCGGTATCGCTGGTTCCTCTGGTGGCGGTCAGAAGCCAACCCCAGTTTCTCGCGACGAGATCGAACCGGTCTTGAAGAGAATGAATATGATCGACAGCACCATGTACGAACGTTATCACGAAGGCGATCAGGTCAAGATTATTGGCGGTGCCCTTGAAGGTACCGAAGGTAAGATCATCTCGATCGACCGCGAATCCGGTGTCTGCCGTGTCGAAACCGTCTTCTTCGGCCGTGTCACCCCGGCCGACGTCGACTTCTCCGACATCGAAAAGATCTAAGCTTTCCAAAGCGATTAATGCCTCGCCTCATGGCGGGGCATTTTCTGTTTATTGAATTGTATAAAGATACAAGAAAAGCCAGGCGGATAAGCCTGGCTTTGATATCGTCTTTACCTTATTTGGCAATGATGACGAGGTTCTTGAGAAGCGGGTTGTAGGAATCGATTCTCTTAAGGGTGATGGTGTTTTGGCCATTCTGGATGTTGACGGCGCCGACTTTGACTTCGGCTCTGCCGGAATAATTGGAGCCCACCCCCGCATCGGTCCCGTTGGCGTACATGTCGGAGTATTTGAGGTCCCTGGTCCAACTGAAGTCGACGGCGGTGCCGTTGACCTTGAGCTCGAAGTTTCCGTTGGTGTTAGTAGCGGTCTTTACGGAGTAGAAGTTGTTGTTCTTGTTGCTGTCCCAGGAGTCCATGATGGAATCGAAGTAGATGTCACCAGTCATGGCCTTATCAGCGGTGAAGGTCCAGGAGACTTCATCGCCTCCGTTCGCGAGTTTCAAATAACCCGCTGGAGTACCAGACTTATTCTTGCTCTGGGTGCTGCTATTTAAAGCGACGATGGAAAGCTTTTCGGCGCCGCAGGTGCAGGTGGCTTTGGTGTAGCCTTCGCTGACGGTGGTCGGCTCGCTCCAAGAGTGATCGTGGGTAATCACATCGCCTCCAGTGCTGCCGCCGTTTCCGCCGGTGTTGCCACCGGTGGAGCCGCTGCCAGCAGCGCCGAAGAGGGCAATGGTGCCGAGTTTCAAATAGTCGGTGCTAGTGGAGGTTTTGCCTTTGAGCTCGATGGTGTGGTCGCCAGCAGTTAATTCGGAAGTGCCGAGGATCACTGGGTAGTAGTTGGTTCTGTTGTTGACGTTACCCATGCAGGAATCTTTGTATGAAGCGGTGGTAACGCTGACAGGCTGTCCATCGATGGTGCATTCAAGGGCATCGGAAATCTTCTTGGCGGTGCTGTTCTGGTTGTTGCCGACGTAGGCGACGATTTGAGCGTTGCCAGCGGTAGAGACGTTGAAGGAATAGGAAGCGGTCGCATCCTTCGCCATGGTGACGTAGTTGATTGGGTTGGCACGCTCGTTGTTCGCTGGGTTGGCTTTGGTCGTAAGGGTAGCGCCACCACCTAAGGTGAACTTTTCGGCGGTCGCGACGATCTGGCCGGCATCATTGTCTTTCGCCTGCTGGCCTTCGGTTAAGATGCTGATGACTTTGTTGAGGTTTTCTTTAGTGACGCCGATGGAGAGGAGGAAGTTATAGACCTTGTTCTTGAAGGTTTTGCCGGACAAACGGTTGATTTCGGCCATGTAGTTCTTGATGTTGTCCTGGCCGGCTTGTTCACCGATGTATCTCTTCTCGCCGATCGCGCCGAAGTTGGAGAATAAGTAATCCTGATAGATGGTATTTTCGGAAACACCAAGGAGACCTAAGGTCATGATGGTGCATAAGCCAGTTCTATCGGTGCCGATTCTGCAGTGGTAGAAGACCGGATAATTGTTCTCGTCGGCAAGGTAGTTGAAGAAGTTCTTAACAGATTCGGTGTTTCTGGATAAGTGGTGGTTGGCACTTCCGCCGTAGTCCATGTAGAACTTTCTCAATTTGATGCCCTCGAAGCCGAAATTATAGGTATCGTCGTTGGAGACGTTGATCTCGGTTTTGACTTTTAATTCGTCGATGAAGGTTGTCTTCGCCTCATCATCATATTTTAGGCCCTTCATGTTGTAGTTGTTGCCGCAGGTACGGAAGATAAGGCCTTGTTTGATCGTGCCGCCGTCTTCGGTGATTCTGCCACCGAGGTCACGGCAGTTCGTCATGTTGCCGACTTTGAGGTTTCTTGGGCCGTTGTTCTTGACGGTATATTCGAGGATCGCGGTTTCGTCTTTGCTATCGTCGGTGTAGTTGGCGATGACTTTGAAGTAGTTCTTGCCGATATAGGAGTTATAGACGTCAAGCTTCTTGGCCTTGGTGCCTTTATGCTCATAGCCATCGCTTAAGTCGGCTTTCTGACCGAGGATGACGGAGTAGTTTTTAAGGGTTTTGCCCTCAGTTACGCCGTGGGTCCATTCGAGTGTAACCGCGACCGGATCGGAAATGGAGGTTGAGCCATTTGGGTAAAGGTTTGGATCGATAGTGGA
>ONCO01000004.1:0-65820 GCA_900316365.1 uncultured Erysipelotrichaceae bacterium | reverse complement strand
CGATGACGCCAGCTTCGCCTTCGTCGGCTTTGCTTGAAGATGGATTGACGGTCTGAGAGGATTCATCCGCCGGATTACTGGTCGGGACTCCTTCCGAGCTCGTCTTTGGAGTTATGCCGCAGCCGCTAAGCAAAAGGGCCGCCGCTAACACCAAGATCCTGGTTTTAGTTTTAATTTCCATATTTTCCCCTTTCAAAATCAAAAAATTAGAAATATATAGAGCTAACGGATGAATTGTATAGAAGCCACACACGCGTAGGCATGACGATATTGCGAATGAAAAAAGACTAATAGATGAAATTAGGGCAAAAGAAAAGCCAGGCATTAAGCCTGGCTTAAAGAGCATTATCTGTCAACAGACAATCTTGTTTTTCAAGATTAAGCGGCAGTGTTGATGAAGTAGATGGCGTCGATGTTTAAGTTGTAGGAGCCGGTTCTCGCGTAGCGGATGGTGTTCTCGCCAGCTTTGAGAGCGGTGTTGCCAACTGGAACAAAGGCGAACGCGGAATTGCCGTTTTCGCCCGCGACCATACCCATGCCTTCATAGGTCTTTCTGTTGTCGATGGTGACGTTTTCGTCGTTGACGGTGAAGGTGAAGTTCGGGCTATCGGTTTCGCTGGCTTCGGAACCATCCTGACCGATGAAGAAGCCTCTAGTGTCATTGTGGTTGCTACTATCTTTCCAATAGTCGACCCAACCGTGCATCCAGATACGGACGTTTGGCATCGCGTTGGTCAAGGTGATCTTGTAATCGACGTAGTTGCCGTTCTTGCTCATCTTGAGGGTGGCACCAGAGTCGTCTTTGTTACCGAAAGCATTACTGGAGGTGGAGCCGCTATCGACGTAGTTGAGAGCGCTGAAGCCGATACCGGTGGCATCGTTACGGGAGCACTTGACCTGATACCATTCGGTCATGCCTTCGGCGGTGACGGTGGTGTTGGCAACTTGTTCAAAGTTGTGGCCGAGAGCTGGAATGACGACTTCCTTGATGTAGCCGCAGACTTTGCACTTCTTGAAGGCCTTCCCTGGGGTCTCGCAGCCAGCGGCGACTGGAACGTGGGTGGCGTCAGTGAAGTCTTCGAAGTCGTGATCAGCAACGCTGCCTTTGGCAGTGCCGTGTTCGCAAGTGGCTGGGTGCCAGTGCTGTTCTTCGTTGTGTTCCCAGATGGCCTCATTGAAGGTGTGCTCGTGCTTGGAGGATGGGATTTTGCTGGAGGTGGCTTTCTTGCTGGAGGTTGGGGTAGCACCAGCCGAGCTCGCGTCTGACTGGGCTTCGCCGCAACCAGCCAAAACTAAGGCAGCCGCGACAGCAATAAGGGAGAAAATTTTCTTTTTCATAGAATTCCTTTCTTTCTATTCCTTGTCGAACTGAAATGGTTTAAGAACGTAAAAAGCCACAATAAAGTGCCTAAAATGGTTTTTCTGCGTGCTTTTCCGCCATGTTGTTCGTGTCCATGGTAAACAAAGAGAGCGCTTACAAATATGACAATCTTGCGATTTTGGCGTAGATTTTCGTGTTATTAGTACGTTTCCCAACGTTTGTATAATTAAGTTTGTCGCTTTTATAAATAAATAGTGGACGCGCGTGCAATGGATACTTTTTTATAAGCGAAAAAGCCATATCGACTATCTTTCGTTTTCAAAAAAAGCCTCGGCGGAAGGACGAGGCTTATTGGATGGAGCAATCGTTATTCGTTGATTTCGGAACGGATGCGTTCGTAGGCTTCCTCAACGAATTGGAAATATGGAGAGCTATTTAGTTCAGGGAACTTCGCGCCGTAATGCTCTTTATACATTCCACCGAAAGCGGAGGTCATGCCTAAGAAGAGAGGCTCGGCGATCTGGAGATAGTTAAGATCCTTGTTGGCCTTCATAAGGGTTTCGAGGATCGCTTCGATGTAGGTGATGCAAAGACGGCCCGGTTCGTCCTTAAGGCTAAGGAGCACATAGTCCTCTGTTTCCGCAAGGAATTCGAGGTACTTAGTGAGGTTTGTAGGCAAATTCCTGAAGTCAGGAGTAATCATCCTGGTCCTTAAGGAGGAAGCCTTTTCGCCTAAGGCTTTAGGATCGAAGGCGTTTCCTTGTTCCTTGGATAAGTATTGGCTGATCTCCTGGCCTTCTTTCTCGCCCAAGATGTAGGTGGAGAATAAGAAAGCGGCCGCGCCGTTTAAAGAGAGAATCTCTTTTTCGATTTGGGAAGGTAAGTCCAAACGCATCCAGCTTTTGATTAGGTAATGGCTGGCGTCATCCAGCACTTCGTAGCAGTTTCTTGTTTTCTGATTCATGGGCCACATTTTATCTCTATTTCGTATTAGAATCATTCCAAATGAAAGCGGTAGCGGTTTCTGATTTGCATGGCGTCTCCTTAGGCGGGCGTCGCCTAAAACGCATCCTCGAGGAAGAGAAGCCCGAGGTCCTTTTGATTTTGGGCGATATCCTCGGTGGCGGTTATGGGGCGGAGATCATTTCCGCGGTTAAGGAATTTAAAGGCAGGGTTTTCGCGGTTCGTGGCAACTGCGATGACGGAAGCGAAGGCTTTGCCTTAGGGTTAGATGACCTGCCATATAACCTCCGTTGGTCCTTTGAGGGCCATGATGTCCATATGCAACATAAGCCTTTCTATGCCTTAAGTTTCCCAGTTGGGGACATCTTGCTTTTCGGTCATACCCACTTTAAATGCCTCTATAAAGAACATGGAGTTATCTACTGCAACCCAGGCTCCCTCTCTTTGCCGAGGGATGAATGCGCCTCTTACGCTGTATTTGAGAATGGGACAATCGTCTTGAAACATGGCGATGATGGCTCGCTTATTTCCTCCCTTTTCCTATAATTTTTATTTTTTTCTTGATATATGAAGAGCCATTCATATAATAGATGGTGAAATATGAAGCAACATTCATATTAGGAGGTAACGATTATGTCCAAAATCCCATCAGATGAAATCCTCGACCGTATGGAATCCGTCTTGAATATCGCCAGCGACTTTACCCGCCTCAAAATCATGTACGCGATCATGAAGGAAGAGAAAAGCGTCTCCGAGATCGTTGAAGAAGTAGGGGCCAGTCAGTCTTTGGTCTCTCATCAGCTCAGCGTCTTGAAGAACGCCGACTTGGTCTCCACCCGTAAAGACGGGACCAAGGTTTTCTACCGTTTGGCGGACGAACACGTCGATATGTTATTGAAAATCGTCTACGAGCACGTAAGCGAGAAGGAGTAGTTATGGAAGAAGAGGAATCCTTAGGAAAGCGTATCTTCCTTATGGCCCGCGTGGCCGTATCGTTGGCTCTAACTTTGTTAGGAGTCTTATTATTCACCGAAGACCGTTATGGCCTTTGGGTTAACTTGGCCATTATGGCCGTCGCCGCCATCATCGTCTCTTATGACGTCTTCATGGAGGCGATCGAAACCATCTTTAAAGAGAAAAACCCGTTCGATGAGCATGTCCTTATGGTCGTGGCCGTCATCGGTGCCTTCTGCCTCCGTCTCTTCGGAAGCGAGCACAACGAGTTCTTCGAAGGCGTCATGGTCATGATGCTTTATCAGGTTGGTGAGTTCTTCCAGGATCTTGCCGCGGATAAGAGCAAGGAGGCTATCACCAAAGCCATCGACTTAAGAGACCAGAAAGCCAATGTAATCTTGGCTGATGGCAGCTTCGTTAAAAAGACCCCGGAAGAGTTATCCGTGGGGGACGTGTGCTTATTTAAGGTCGGTGAGAAGGCCCTTTGCGATGGCGAAGTCATCGAGGGCGAGGGTGAGATGGACGAGAGTTCCCTCACCGGCGAATATCTCCCGGTCTCTAAGCATGTTGGTTCTGAGATCTATAGCGGAACCACCCTTCAGTCTGGCTCTATCAAGGTCAGGGTGAGCAAAGAATACAAAGATAGCGCGGTTAAGAAACTCTTAGACCTCGTTGAGAATAGCGCGGAGAAGAAAGGCAAAACCGACCGCTTCATTACCCGCTTCTCCAGGGTGTATACCCCAATCGTCATGGGTCTTGCCCTTCTTGTTGCGGTTATCCCTCCGCTTTTCTTAGGAATCTCTGATGGCGCGGTTTGGTCGAGATGGATCTATGCCGGCTTATGCTTCTTAGTCATCTCCTGCCCATGCGCGATTGTCATCTCGGTGCCTCTTGCCTTCTTCAGCGGCCTTGGTCTTGCGGCCAAAAATGGTATCGTCATCAAAGGCGGAGAATACCTCGATGCCTTGAATTCGTTGGGATATGTATGCTTTGACAAGACCGGAACCTTAACCGAAGGCCGTCTTAAAGTTGAACGCATCGAGACCGAAAAAGGCGTCAGCAAAGAAGACTTTATGGATTATCTTCTTGCCGCGGAATCCCGTTCCAACCACCCACTTGCGAGAGCGATTATCGGCGAGCGTGACGTCAGCGCTTATTCTAACGAAATCTCCGAATATGAAGAAATCGCCGGCTTTGGTGTCCGTCTCGTTTACAAAGGACATAAAGTCGTCGCTGGTAAGCTTGGCCTCTTAAAAGAAGGCGTGGCCGAAAAGGAAAGAAAGCTCACCGGAACGATCATCGAAGTCGCCGTTGATGATAAGTTCTTAGGCTTCGTCGAACTCGAAGACACAATTCGCCCAACCTCCAAAGATATGGTCATGGGCCTCCGTCAGATGGGCGTTAAGAGCGTCCTTCTCTCCGGTGACCGCGTCGAAAGCGTGGAGAATGTAGCTAAAAAACTCTCCTTGGATGAGTTCCATGGCGGCCTCCATCCAGAAGATAAAACCAAGATTCTTCAGAGTAAGCTGAATGCGAAAGAAGGCGCGGTGGCCTTCGTCGGCGATGGCATCAACGACGCCCCATCGATCGCCTTATCCGATGTCGGTGTCGCCATGGGTGCTTTCGGCAGCGACTTAGCCATTGAGAACGCGGACGTCGTCCTTATGGATGATGACCCGGCGAAGATCATTACTGCCAAAAAGATCGCCAGGTCTACCGAGAATCGTGCCTTGTTTAACATCATCGTCGCCCTTATCTCTAAGGTGGCGGCTATGGTCTTATCCATCGCGTGGGCTGGCTTCCCATTATGGTTAGCCGTCCTCCTTGACTCTGGCATGGCCGTTCTCCTGGTGTTTAGCTCCTTACTGCTATTTGCCAAGAAAGTCAGATAAAGAGCCCCTTTGGGGCTTTTTTCTTTTCTTCGCTTAAACTACAATTTTGGCCATGAAATCCCTCTCTAAGTTATTCCGAATCGGCTTAGGCCCAAGCTCAAGCCACACCATCGCCCCATCGATCGCCGCGAGTTGTTTCAAGCGCTTCCTCGACGAGAATGAGCCGGTGGAAGTGGAAGTAACCTTCTACGGTTCTTTAGCCGCGACAGGGATTGGCCATCATAGCGATAAAGCCGTTAAGGAGGCTTTGCTTCCTTTCTCATCGCATATTCTCTTTGATCCTCATACCGAGGTCGCACATCCATTGACCATGGGTTTTTCCGCGACCAAAAAGGACGGTACAAACATCTCCAAGACTTATGTCTCATTGGGTGGTGGAGAGGTTTTCTCTCCAGATGATCCAGACGCGAATGAACTCGATGTTTATCCGTTCCAGAGCCTAAAAGACGTCAGAATGTACATGAAAAACGAGGGGATAAAGACCTGGAAAGAGTTCTGCCTTCGTTTCGAAAAACCAGAGATTGATGATTATTTGGAGGACGCTTTAAAGCACATGTTCTCCTCGATCGAAAAAGGTCTTGCCGCCCGTAGCGACATCCCTGCGAATGGGAACCCTAGACTCCACTGGAAAAGGAGTTCGGGTTTGATCTATGAGCGTGCCAAAAACATCGAGGACAAAGATGCGCAGCGCGAGATCCTTTTGACTGCTTATGCGTATGCCGTTGCTGAGAGTTCGGCCTCCGGGGAGGCGATCGTAACTGCTCCTACCTGTGGTAGCAGTGGCGTTTTACCAGCGGTTCTTTATTACCTCTACCATGACCAAGGCCTACCTTTTGAAAAGGTGAAGGACGCTTTATATGGCGCGGGAATGTTTGGCAACCTCGTTAAGCAAAACGCCTCGATCGCTGGCGCTATCGGCGGATGCCAAGCCGAAATCGGCACGGCCTCTTCGATGGCGGCCGCGGCTTTCTGCGAGCTTAAAGGCCTTAATTTCTCCGAGCAAGAATATGCCGCCGAATGCGCGATGGAGCATTTCCTTGGATTATCCTGCGACCCGGTTGACGGTTATGTCATCATCCCTTGTATCGAAAGGAACGGCATGGGTGCTTTACGTGCCTATGACGCTTATCTATATGCCCGTTTTATATCCCCGATTCGCATGAACGTCGTTAGCTTTGATGATGTCGTCGGGGCGATGAAACTTACAGGCGACGCCCTCACCTCGGCCTACAAAGAGACGGCCGAAGGCGGACTCGCCAAAATCCTGAAATAGGGCGATTTGTATTAGTTATCTCCAAGGCCTATAGGAGGCCCCTAAAGAATCTTTAACGAAACAGGCAAATATTGCTTGATTTCCTTTTGTGTATGCGCGTATAATCTCAAACGCGTTACAACGCACTTGCGTGGGAGGGACCCCTGACGAGGGCCCAATACGACCACTGCATGGAATTCAAAACATCTAGGAGGAATTCACATGAAAAAGAAAATCGTCAAAGTCGTGAAGATGGAACTCCCAGGCGGAGACGCCCATCCAGGACCAAAACTCGCTTCCGCGGGTGTCAACATGGCCAAGTTCTGCACGGACTTCAATGCGAAGACCGGCGACCGCCGTGGACAGATCGTTCCTGTCATCATCACCGCCTACGAGGACAAGAGCTGCGACTTCGTCATCAAGACGAGCCCAGTCGCTGGTTTGATCCTCAAGGCCGCTGGCATTGAAAAAGGTTCCGGCAACCCAAAGAACATTGTCGGCCACATCAGCCAGGCCCAGTTGGAAGAAATCGCCAACTACAAGCTTCCTGACCTCAACTGCGAGGACATCGAAGCCGCTAAGAAAGTCGTTGCTGGTAGCTGCCGTCAGATGGGCATCGCCATCGACTAATTGAGGGAGGACAAACACCATGAAGAAATACGGTAAAAAGTATCAGGCCGCCCTTAAGAAGGTCGATGCCGCCAAAATCTACGACCTCGCTGAGGCCGTCAAGCTCGTCAAAGAGACCGCCATCACCAAATTCGATTCCACCGTCGACATCAGCTTCAACCTCAATGTCGACCCAACCCTCGCCGATCAGTTGATCCGCGGCACCATCAGCCTTCCACACGGCACTGGTAAGACCAAGAAGGTCCTTGCCTTAACCCGCAACAAGCAGGAAGAAGCCAAGGCTGCCGGCGCTGACTATGTCGGTGATGTCGATATGCTCGAAAAGATCCAGACCCAGAACTGGTTCGACTTCGATGTCATCGTCGCCACCCCAGACATGATGGGCGAACTCGGTAAGATGGGCCGTGTCTTAGGTCCAAAAGGCTTAATGCCAAACCCAAAGACTGGTACCGTCACCATGGAAATCGGCAATGCCGTCACCGAAATCAAGAAAGGTAAGATCGCTTACCGCGTTGACAAGGATGGCAACCTCAACATCTCCTGTGGCCGCGTCTCCTTCTCCGAGGCCGACCTTCTCGATAACCTCTCCGCTCTCACCGAACACATCGTTAAGAGCCGTCCAGCTTCTGTGAAGGGTATCTTCATCAAGAACGCGGTTATCCACACCACCATGGGCCCAGCGGTCCATGTTACCTTCGCTGGCAGAAACTAAGGTTTCGCCCGCGCACCTAATTTGGTGAAAAGCTTCATATACCTAAGATAGCCGGGGACGCAACAGTCTCAAAACACCAACCCTGCTGAGGTCTAAGAATCATTCACATACTCACTAGTTATATCGAAGCGTCACATAGTCGTTTATAAGTGAAAGGAGGTAGAAACGTATGAATCAGCAAGCTCTTAATGCCAAGAAGGCTGCCGTCTCCGAGATCGTTGAAGGTCTTAAGAACAGCCAGTCGCTCACCGTCGTTTCCTATCAGGGTCTCACGGTTGCTGAGCTTCAAGAACTCCGTCGCACCCTCGAAAAAGAGGACGCGTGCTTAGGTGTCTACAAGAACACCTTAGTCCGCCGCGCTCTTGCCGAGAATGGTAACGCGGACCTTGGCGATTTGCTTAATGGTCCAAACGCCTTCGTCTTCTCTAAAGACTTAGGTAAAGGTCCAAAAGTTCTTTACAAGTTTGCTCGCACCCATCAGAACCTCGTCGTCAAAGGTGGCTTAGCCGAAGGCAAAGTCTGCGACGCCGATGAAATGAAGGTTGTCTCCAAGCTCCCAGACAAGAACGGCATGATCTCCATGTTCCTATCGTGTCTCAACGCCCCAATCCAAAAATTTGCCGCGACCGTCCAGGCGATCGCCGACAAGTCCGCTGGTGCTCCGGCTCCAGCTGCCAACTGATCAATTAGGAGGATCAAAACAATGGCTAAATTAACCAACGAAGAAATCATCGCCTCTTTAAAGGAGATGTCCGTCCTCGAGCTCAACGAGCTCGTCAAAGCGGTCGAAGCTGAATTCGGCGTTACCGCCGCTGTCGCTGCTGCCGCTGCCCCAGCCGAAGAAGAAGGCCCAGTCAACGCTGGCCCAGCTGAAGTCAGCCTCTTCCTCAAAGGCCTTGGCACTGGTTCCAAGGTTGCCATCATCAAGGCTGTCCAGGCCATCACCGGTCTCGGCCTTATGGATGCCAAGAAACTCGTCGATGGCGCTCCAGCCGCTATCAAAGAGCACATCAGCCCAGTCGAAGCCGAAGGCCACAAGAAGACCCTCGTCGACGCTGGCGCCGAAGTCGAAATCAAATAAGTTTCGCACTGAATCTAATCTGCAATGCCCGCTCTCTATTTCTTTAGGGAGCGGGTCATTCGCGCTTTTAAGGGGGTTATAAAATGGGCCAATATTTCGATAACGTCGACACTTTGGAACATAAAGATATAACCCAGGAATTCACGCTTCTAGGCGAACGATTCTCCCTTAAAAGCGACCGAGGCGTCTTCTCAAAAGATGCTCTTGACGATGGCACACGGTTAATGCTTGAAACCATCGCCAAGACCGATCTTGGAGAAAGCATCCTCGACCTAGGTTGCGGCATCGGCACCATGGGCATTCTCTTGGCTCACTTTGACTCCAAGAGAGTGGTCACGATGGTTGATGTAAACCGGAGAGCCTTAGGCTTAGCCGAGGAAAACGCCAAGCGGCTTAACGTCGCTTCGCGCGTCCACATCCTAGAATCCGATGTTTACCAAAACGTCACCACATCTTTCGACACCATCGTAACCAACCCGCCTATTCGTGCGGGTAAAAAGGTTACGTACGCGATGTACGCGGGCGCGAACAGCCATCTTAATGAAGATGGCCGTCTGATCCTGGTCATCAGAAAACAGCAGGGGGCTGACTCCTGCCAACGTTACCTTGAGACCCTCTTCCCAGTGGTCGAAAAGGTAGCCCAACACAAAGGATTTCGCATCCTCATCGCGAAGAAAAAAGGAGCACTCTAATGGCCAAAGAAGAGAAGTTCAACACCACCTACAAAGACTACAAAGCCGGCGTTAACGGCCGTCTTAACTTCAACAAGATCAGCGGCGACACCCCGCTTCCATATCTTGTTGAAATCCAAACCGATTCCTACAAATGGTTCCTCGAGAAAGGCATCAACGAGGTTTTAGCGGAAGTCTTCCCAATCGAAAACTACGCCGGAACCGCCGCGATCGACTATGTCTCCTGCCGCTTAGAAGCGCCGCAGTGGGACCCACTCGAATGCAAAGCCGCTGACCTTACTTATTCAAGCAAGCTCAAGGTCACCCTTCGCCTCCAGTCCAAAGCTACTGGCGAAATCAAGGAAGCCGAGGTTTTCATGGGCGAATTGCCACTCATGACCGAATCCGGCACCTTTATCGTCAATGGTGCGGAGCGCGTTATCGTTTCCCAGATCGTCCGTTCCCCGGGCGCCTATTTCCAGGACACCGCAGATAAGAGCGGCACTCATATCTACAACGGTGAAATCATCCCAACCAGAGGTACCTGGCTCCAGTTCGAGTCCGACCTCAAAAACGTTCTCTGGGTCCGTATCGACCGTCAGAGAAAAATGCCAGCGGTTATCTTATTCAAGGCTCTTGGCTTAGCCTCTGAAAAGACCCTCACCGAACTCTTCGGCGAATCCGAAGCGATGCTCAACACCTTGAAGAAAGACGAGAACATCAAGAGCGAGCAGGCCGCTTTGGCTGACATCTTCGTCAAATTAAAACCAGGCGAACCGATCACCCCAGAGGGTATTGTCACCTTCCTTAAGCAGAAATTCTTCGACGACAAGCGCTATGACCTCGGTCGTGCCGGCCGTTTCAAGTATTCCGCCAAACTCGGCATCTACGACCGTTTAGAGGGCCGCATCCTTGCTGAGAACCTCGTTTCCGCTGACGGCGAGATCTTCTCCTACACCAAAGGTGATGAAGAACGCTTCCTCGTCAAAGGCACCAAACTCCACAAGAACGATGTCCAGGCTCTCCGTGACGCCGAATTCTTCGAAAAAGGCGCTCACACCAAGACCCTTAAGACCGACGATGCCTTAGATGATCACAGCAACGTCAACGTCGTTAAGGTTTATGCCCATGACAAAGAGACCGACAAGGTCGTCAACATCATCGGTACCGACCTCAACCTCACCATCGCCCGCGTCACCGTGAGCGATATGGTCGCTTGCTTCTCCTACTTCTGCAACATCATGGATGGCATCGGCCAGACCGACGATATCGACCACTTAGGCAACCGCCGCGTCCGCTGCGTCGGAGAACTTCTCCAGACCCAGTTCCGCATCGGTCTTACCAAGATGGCCAAGAACGTCCAGCAGAAGATGTCCATCTCTGATATGGAATCTGTGACCCCACAGTCCCTTATCAACATCCGTCCGCTCACCTCTTCCATCCGCGAGTTCTTCGCTTCCAGCCAGCTCTCGCAGTTCATGGACCAGACCAACCCACTCGCCGAACTTACCAACAAGCGTCGTATCTCCGCGTTAGGCCCTGGCGGTTTAACCCGTGACCGCGCTTCCATGGAAGTCCGCGACGTCCATTACACCCATTACGGCCGTATCTGCCCAATCGAAACTCCAGAAGGTCAGAACATCGGTCTTATCAACAACCTCTCCACCTACGCCCGCATCAATAACTACGGCTTCATCGAAACCCCATATCGTATCGTCATCAATGATAAGGACGCGAATGGCGTTGAGCACTTCTATGTCTCCGACAAAGCCGAATACCTCTCCGCCGATAAGGAAAGAGGCCGTTATGTCGCCGGCGCTAACATCCGCTTAGGCGAACCTGTCATGGTCAATGGCGAAATGGTTCGTGAGATCCTCGATGATGAAGTCACCGCCCGTCACGACGAAGACAACATCCTCGCTCCAAAGCATCTCATCGAATACGTCGACGTTTCTCCAAAACAGATCGTCTCCATCGCCGCGGCGTGTATTCCATTCCTCGAAAACGACGACTCCACCCGTGCTCTTATGGGTGCGAACATGCAGCGTCAGGCTCTTCCATTACTCCGTCCGTCCATCCCATATGTCGGCACCGGTATGGAGGGAGTCATCGCGAAGGACTCCGGCTTAGCCGTGGTCGCGGTCGCCGATGGTAAGGTCACCTACATGGATTCCTCGACCATCGTCATCAAGGAAGGCAAAGAAAGCCGTACCTACAAACTCCAGAAATTCGATCGTTCCAACAACGGCACCTGCATCAACCAGAAGCCGATCGTCAAAGTTGGTGACGACGTCAAAGCCGGTTCCGTCATCGCTGACGGCCCAGCTATGAGAAATGGCGAACTCGCCCTCGGTCAGAACATCCTCGTCGCTTATATGACCTGGAATGGTTACAACTACGAAGACGCTATCGTCATGTCCGAAAGAATGGTCAAAGAAGATACCTTCACGACCATCCATATCGAAAGATATGAACTCGAATGCCGCGACACCAAGCTCGGTGCCGAGGAAATCACCCGCGATGTCCCGAACGTCTCTGATGAGGCCAAGACCTTCTTAGACGAGCGCGGCATCATCGTCGAAGGCGCCGAAGTTAAGGAAGGCGACATCCTCGTTGGTAAGGTCACTCCAAAAGGACAGACCGAGCCGACCCCAGAGGAAAAGCTCCTTATGGCGATCTTCGCCGAGAAGACCAAGGAAGGCAAAGACACCTCCCTCCGTGTCCCACACGGTGGCGCTGGTATCATCCACAAAGTCCGCGTCTTCTCCAGAAAGAACAAAGATCCACTCCCTCCAGGAGTCAACGAAATCGTCCGTGTCTACATCGTCCAGAAGAGAAAGATCTCCGAAGGCGACAAGATGTCCGGCCGTCACGGTAACAAGGGCGTTATCTCCAGAATCCTTCCGGTTCAGGATATGCCATTCTTAGCCGACGGTACCCCAATCGACATCATGCTCTCCCCGATGGGCGTTCCATCCCGTATGAACATCGGTCAGATTCTTGAAGTCCACTTAGGCTTAGCTTGCTCCAAGCTCAAGATGAGAGTCGCGACCCCGCCATTCGACGGCGTCAGCAACGACGAAATCGTCGATCTTATGAAGAAAGCCGGCATCTCCGATGACGGCAAGACCGTCCTTTACGACGGCCGCACCGGTGAAAGATTCAATGAGCGTATCTCCGTCGGTATCCAGTACATGATCAAACTCGTGCACATGGTCGACGATAAGATCCACGCCCGCGCCACTGGTCCATATAGCTTAGTCACCCAGCAGCCGCTTGGTGGTAAGGCTCAGAATGGTGGCCAGAGATTCGGTGAAATGGAAGTCTGGGCCCTCGAAGGCTACGGCGCCGCTCACGTTCTCCAGGAAATGCTCACCATCAAGTCCGACGATAGAGTCGGCAGACGCAAGACCTACGAAGCCATCATCAAAGGCTACGAGATCCCACGTCCTGGCATGCCAGAAGCCTTCAAGGTCTTCACTAAGGAACTTAGAGGTCTTGGTATGCGCGTTAACCTCTACAACAAAGAAGGCGAAACCATCGATATGGACGCCCTCGCCAAAGAGGCTTTGGTCGAAGAGCGCAAGGTCAACTCGGCCATCCGCAACTTAACCAATCCTAAAGATGAGGAACCAAGCCCAGTCGACACTGTCGAAGTTAGCTCCGAACAGGTCGCCGAAGAAGGCTTATCCGTTTCCAGCCGTATGCCTGGAGACGCTGAATAAAGAAAGGGAGGGTAATCGAAATGTTTGACATCAATAACTTAGCCGGCATCCAGGTCGGCCTTGCTTCCCCTGATGAAATCCGTGGCTGGAGCCATGGTGAAGTCACCAAGCCAGAAACTATCAACTACCGTTCCCAGAAACCAGAGATGGGCGGCCTCTTCTGCGAGCGCATCTTTGGTCCTCAGAAGGACTACGAATGCCATTGCGGCAAATATAAGAAGATCCGTTACCAGGGCATCAAGTGCGAAAAGTGCGGCGTCGAAGTCATCTCCAAAGAATTCCGTCGCGAGAGAATGGGCCACATCGAGCTCGTCTCCCCATGCACTCACATTTGGTACCTCAAGGGTATCCCTTCCCGCATTGGCTTAATCCTTGGCGTTTCCCCGAAACAGCTTGAGGAAGTCGTCTACTTCGCCGCGCACATTGTTCTCAATCCAGGCGAATCCCAGACCCTTCAGTACAAGCAGTTCCTCGACGAGAAGACCGCTCGTGTCGTCTTCGTCGACGCCATCAACGAAATCCGTCCATTAATCGAAGAAGGCTCCGCCGATATGCTCAAGGCCGATGAACTCATCGCCAAGATGCAGAATCCAAGCGAGACCTTCGACTTCTTCACCAACTCCGCCTTCATCACCAAATACACCGGTGCTGAATTCGGCGAAGGTGCTGCCGCGATCAAGAGACTCCTCCACGAAGTCAACCTCGAGAAGGAAAGCGAAGCGATCGCCGAGCAGATGAAGACCGCCTCGACCCAGAACCGTCTTAAACTCGCCAAACGCCTTGAAGTGGTGGAAGCTTTCCGCGACTCCAACCAGAAGCCAGAATGGATGGTCCTCGACGTCGTTCCAGTCATCCCACCAGATCTCCGTCCAATGCTTCCTCTTGACGGTGGACGTTATGCCGCCAGTGACTTAAACGATCTCTATCGCCGCGTCATCAGCCGCAACACCCGTCTTAAGAAGCTCATCGACATGAACGCTCCATACGTCATTCTCATGAACGAGAAGCGTATGCTTCAGGAAGCCGTTGACGCCTTAATCGACAATGGCCGCCGCAACAAGCCGGTCACCGGTCCTTCCGGCAGACCTCTTAAGTCCTTAAGCTCCGGCTTAAAGGGCAAACAGGGCCGCTTCCGTCAGAACTTGCTCGGTAAGCGTGTCGACTACTCCGGCCGTTCCGTCATCGCCGTCGGTCCAGACCTCAAGATGTATCAGTGCGGTCTCCCACGCGAAATGGCGATCCAGCTCTTACGTCCGTTCATCGCCGCGATCTTGATCCGCGATGGCTATGTCACCGCCCACAAGCAGGCTGACAAATACATCGATAGATACGATCCAGTCGTCTTCGACATCGTCGAAAAAATCATCGGTGAGCACCCAGTCCTTCTCAACCGCGCTCCGACCCTTCATAGACTTGGTATCCAAGCCTTCCAGCCGAAGCTCGTCGAAGGCCGCGCCATCCGTCTCCACCCACTCGTCTGCCCTGGCTTCAACGCCGACTTCGACGGTGACCAGATGGCCGTCCACGTCCCGCTTTCCAAAGCCGCTCAGCAGGAAGCCCTTGAGCTTATGCTCGCGTCCAATAACATCCTTGGTCCAAAAGATGGCAAACCAATTTGTATCCCATCTCAGGACATGGTCGTCGGTAACTACTACCTCACCCTTGAGGAATCCGCCGCCGATTACCTCGACCGCGCCGCGAGAAACCGCGTCGTCGCCGAATTTGATGGCTTGAACAAAGAAGCCGACTTGCTCCAGGCCGAGGAAGATGAGAAGTACGCCCGTATGGAAGGCACCGTCTATTCCTCCATCAACGAAGTCCTCTTCGCTTATGAGAATAAGGCTGTCTCCCTCCATAACCGCATCGCTATCCCGGCCGAAAAGATCAATAAGACCTTCGGCTCTGGCATCCCAGATTCCGTACGTGGCCATTATTTAATCACCAGCGTCGGTAAGGTTATCTTCAACCAGATCTTCCCTGATGACTTCCCATGGATCAACGAGATCAATAAGGAAAACCAGGATGACTTCTCCATCGGCCTTGAGAAACACTTCGTTCCAAAAGGCACCGATATCAAGGCCTACATCGCCAACAAGCCTCTCCTTAACCCAATCAAGAAGAAGCAGTTGGAGCCGATCATCACCCAGGTCTTCAAGAAGTACGGCACCCAGAAGTGCTCCGCGGTCCTCGATAAGATCAAAGACCAGGGCTTCAAATACTCCACCGTCTCCTCCATCACCATCGCTATCTCCGACATCAACACCATCGATGGCAAGTACGAACAGGTCGAAGAGGGACAGAAGAAGGTCGACCACGTCAACCTCCTTTACCGCAAAGGTATGCTCTCCAACGAAGAACGTCATAAGAAGGTCGTTCAGGTTTGGTCCGCCATCACCGAAAGCGTCAAGAACCACATCAAAGAACACCTCAATGACGATAAGCGCAACCCAGTCGTCCAGATGGCCGACTCCGGTGCTCGTGGTAACCTCGATAACATCAAACAGCTCATCGGTATGAAAGGCCTCGTCGCCAACCCGAAGAACGAAGAAATCGAGCTTCCAATCGTCTCCTCCTACCGCGAAGGTATGAAGGTCTCTGAGTTCTTCATCAACACCCACGGCGCCCGTAAGGGTGGCGCGGATACCGCGCTTAAGACCGCCGACTCTGGCTATCTTACCCGCCGTCTTGTCGACGTTTCCCAGGACGTTATCGTCCGTGAGGAAGACTGCCACTGCGACCATGGTTTCAAGGTCCGTTGCATCGTCGACACCGCTCGTGACGCGGTTATCGTCCCACTTAAGAACCGTCTCGTTGGTCGCTTCGCGATGCACGACATCGTGGACCCGAACACCGGTGTCCTCCTTGTTCCAGGCAACACGATGATCACCGAAGACCAGGCTAATGCCATCGTCTCCGCTGGTAAGAATGAGAAGGGCGAAGTCGTCGGTGAGCAGATCACCGAAGTCGAGATCCGTTCCCTCTTCACCTGCCAGACCAAAGATGGCGTCTGCCAGCACTGCTATGGTATGAACATGGCTACCGGCAAACTCGTCAAACTCGGCGAGGCCGTCGGTATCATGGCTGCCCAGTCCATCGGCGAACCTGGTACCCAGTTAACGATGCGAGTCTTCCACACCGGTGGTATGGCTGGTACCGATATTACCCAGGGTCTTCCACGTGTTCAGGAGCTCGTTGAGTCCCGTAACCCGAAGGGCGAAGCTCTCATCTCCGAAATCTCTGGTACAGTCACCGATATCAAAGATAACTCCGGCCGTTATGACGTCACCGTCAAGAACGACCTCGAGGAAAAGACCTATACCACTGGTTACTCCGCGCGTTTACGCGTCAAGAAGGGCGATCACGTCGAAAACGGCGGTAAGATCACCGAAGGCGCGATCAACCCGAAGAACTTGCTTGAAGTCTCCGACGTCGAGAAAGTCGAAGTCTACATGATCAAGGAAATCCAGAAGGTCTATGCCGCCCAGGGTATCGGCATCTCCGATAAGCACATCGAAGTCATCGTCCGTCAGATGCTCCGCAAGATGGTTGTCATCGACGGCGGCGACACCGCGCTTCTCCCAGGTACCCGCGTTTCTGTCGAGCGCTTCACCGAAGCCAACCAGAAAGTCCTCTTAGAGGGCAAGCGTCCAGCGGTCGCTCAGCCACTCGTCCTTGGTATCACCAAGGCCGCCCTTGAGACTGAGTCTTTCCTCTCCGCCGCCTCCTTCCAGGAAACCACCCGTGTCCTTACCGACGCCTCCATCAAAGCCAAGAGGGATAACCTCCACGGCCTTAAGGAGAACGTCATCACCGGTAAGCTTATCCCGGCCGGTTCTGGCTTACTCCCAGAAGAAGTTGTCAAGGCTGACCTCGACAACTGGTCCGTCACTGAGCACATGAAGCAGGTTAAATCCTCCTACATCGAAGCTCACGACCGCCCAGAAGAAGTTGAATAAGCTCCTCAAATAACGAAATAGCCCCGACCATTCGGCCGGGGCTTTTCTCTTGCCTAAAAAAGAAACCCAACTCGGTCGAGCTGGGCTTCTACTTATTATAGTAATTTCTCAATCGCGTCTGCGAGAGGTTCGAATTGGGTTTCTGGGTAGTGGATGGCGAAGGAGAAGATGGAAGAGGTTCGAATTGGGTTTCTGGGTAGTGGATGGCGAAGGAGAAGATGGAAGTGGCAATCATGCATTCTTCGCGGGTGTGGTGGAGGCCGAAATGCTCACAGAGGAACTCGATGAGCCCGGCGGTGCCTTCGATGAAGGCGCGGTAAGAGGCGCGATAGGCGTCATTATTCTCCACGGCGAAATGGCTGAATACCCCAATATGGCCAATGGAGAAGCCAATGCATTCATCGTAGATCTTCTTTAAACCATCTCTGATATTCGTGACGGTGGAGTTATAGGCGTTCGTCCTTTCGACGAGCTCCGCCCAGTCCTCCGCGACGATCTTAACTAAGATCGAACTCTTTTCTGGGAAGTAGTTGTAGATGGTCCCAACGGACATCTTGCTTTCTTTGGCGATTTCTTTCATCGAGAGGTTATCAAAACCATCACGGGAGAGAATCTTTCTCGCTGCAGCTAAAAGCTTTTTTTCGACATCAGGTATTATCTTTGGCATGCACACATTTTACGCTAAAGGAAAATTGTATCAATAACTGTTTTTTGCAACTATTTCAGATTGAAAAATTGAAATTCGATTAATATCATTTTTTCCGTTGTAAAAAGGAGGTTTTTTCTAATGAAAAAACAATTGTTCCCTCTTATTTTAGCCGCTACTCTTTTGGCTGGCTGCGCAGAGACAGGGACCTGCGTATGCTCTTCTAACGAGCAAAAAGTGACTTCGAGCGCCATCGCTGGCGAAGTCGAAACCGGTGCGACCGATACCGGAGTCGGTGGACTCAATTTCGGCGATGTCGATTGGAGCGAAGATCTTAAGAAAGAGGCTGTCGCCACCTATCTCTCTGGCATTGGAGGCAACCACCGCGAAATGATGCAGATCGCCACCGTTTCCGCCGGTAAGCCACAGATCGCTTCCGTCGAATATTACTTGGACGTTGCCACCAACTGGTTCTTCGGCTCTTCTGAGACCGGAACCGGCAAGGTCATGGACATGAAGAAAGACGGCAACGTCGCCCTTTATTGGACCCGTCAGCTCCGCGCTGAGGATATGACCATGGCGCCTAACTATTTCGTTTCCTATGGCGTTGAGGTCCAGGGCAAGGCCAATTTCTACACCGTCGATCAGGTCAATGCCTTAGAAGCCTCTGAAAAGGGCAAGGTCATCACCATCGCCCGCGGCTATTACCAGTCCATGGGCGCGCAGTATAAGAAATATTATGATGCGACCGCGGAAGGCTATATGGACGATGCCACCTTTGTTTCTACCGTCTTTGGTAGCCCGGCGACCACCCCATATATCATCAAGCCAAGCAAGATCGTCATCACTTCCCCATATCTTCTTTTCGTCGCTCGCGTCGAGGACGCTTCTAAAGAAGGCGGCTATTATTACGCCTTCCAGCAGGGCCAGATGACCCTCAGCGAATTCACCTTCCTCCCGAAGGCTTTCTTGGATAAGCTCCTTAAGAGTGTTCGTGACGGCAAGAACGACCAGACCCTCACCAAATTCACCTCGATGAAGGCTGATTATTCTGGTGCGACTGGTTTGAAGACCCAGGTCACCCTCAAATTCTAATCGACACTTAGCATCGATTAATGGCCCCCGCGAAAGTGGGGGTTTTCTTTTTCAAAACAGCGACTATTAATGGCAATATCTAGAGGTCTTGATAGGGCGGTTGAGGTGGCTATTGCGAGCATGTAGTAGTGGTGGTTAGTTGGTCACAAAACACACTTTAAAATAGGCATTGTGCACACCACCGACCCCTGCGTGTCATGGGCGATAAAACATTGTTGTTGACAATGCTTTTCGAGAAGAATAAACTCTCCCCGGAAAGAAAAGCCCCTAAAGGGGGCAATTCATTTCACCCCAGGAATGACACACAGGGAAATGTGTGCTCGATAAATTCAAGGAGAAAAGGGAAAATGCCAACCATTGAACAATTAGTTAGGCAAGGTCGCCAGAGTGCGGCCAAGAAATCCAAGACCCCCGCTCTTGGAAAAAGGTGGAACTCTTTAACCAAGAAGAACACCAACCAACCTTCGGCTCAGAAGAGAGGCGTCTGCACCCGTGTAGGCACCATGACCCCAAAGAAGCCGAACTCGGCGTTAAGAAAGTACGCCCGTGTCCGTCTCAGCAACGGATATGAAGTTACCGCTTATATCGGCGGCGAAGGCCACAACCTTCAGGAACACAGCACCGTCATGATTCGTGGCGGCCGTGTTAAGGACCTCCCAGGCGTCCGTTACCACATCATCCGTGGTACCTTGGACTGCGCGGGCATCGAAGCTCGCCGTCAGGGCAGATCCCTCTATGGCACCAAGAAGCCATCTAAGAAATAAGCAGGAGGATAAGTAACTATGCCAAGAAAAGGTAGTGTTGAGAAAAGGGACGTACTCCCAGATCCAATTTATAACTCCAAGCTCGTCACCCGCTTGATCAACCGCGTCATGTACGATGGCAAGAGAGGCACCGCCCAGACCATCATCTACAAGGCCTTCAAGCAGATCGAAGAAAAGACCCAGAAACCAGCGATTGATGTCTTCGCCACCGCGATCAACAACATCATGCCGGAAGTTGAGCTCAAGGTCCGCCGTATCGGCGCCGCCAACTATCAGGTCCCAGTTGAAGTTAGCCCAGAAAGAAAACAGACTCTCGGCCTTCGCTGGCTTGTCACTTACAGCCGTCTCCGCGGGGAGAAGACCATGGAAGACAAGCTTGCCGCTGAAATCATCGATGCCGCCAATGGCACCGGCGCTTCCGTCAAGAAGAAGGAAGACGTCCACAAGATGGCCGAAGCCAACAAGGCTTACGCCCATTATCGTTGGTAATTTAGTGAGGACAAAGTCATGGCTGACAACGAATTAGAAATCAAAGAATCCGCAACCTACGACCTCCCACACACCCGTAATATCGGTATCATGGCCCACATCGACGCCGGTAAGACGACTACTACTGAACGTATCCTCTTCTACACCGGCCGTACCCACAAGATCGGCGAGGTTCACGAAGGCCAGGCCACCATGGACTGGATGGTCCAGGAACAGGAACGTGGTATCACCATCACCTCTTCCGCGACCACTTGCTTCTGGAAGGGTCACCGTTTCAACATCATCGACACCCCGGGGCACGTCGACTTCACCGTTGAAGTTGAGCGCTCCCTCCGTGTTCTCGACGGTGCGGTCACCGTCCTCGACTCCAAAAACGGCGTCGAGCCACAGACCGAAACCGTCTGGCGCCAGGGCACCAAGTACAACGTCCCACGTATCGTCTTCTGCAACAAGATGGACGCTACCGGCGCTGACTTCGATATGTGCGTCGCCTCTCTTAAAGAGAGACTCGGCGCCAATGCCGCTGCCATCCAGTGCCCAATCGGCAAGGAAGGCACCTTCAAGGGCTGCGTCGACATCATCGAACGCAAAGCCTATATCTATGAAGGCGATAAGAACGTCGCTCCAACCATCACCGACGTTCCAGAAGAACTCAAGGAAAAGGTCGAATCCCTCCGCGAGATCCTTCTCGAAAAGCTCGCTGCTTTCGATGATGATCTCATGATGATGGTCCTCGAAGGCGAAGAAGTCTCCGTCGATCTCATCAAGTCCACCATTCGTAAGGGCGTTCTCACCGGCACCTTCTTCCCGGTCCTCTGCGGCACCGCGTACAAGAATAAGTGCATCCAGCCGTTGCTCGACGCTGTCGTTGACTATCTCCCATCCCCACTTGATATTCCAGGTGAAAAGGGAACCCTCAACGGTGAGCCTTATGTCTGCGAAGCTACCGACAACAAACCATTCGTCGGCTTAGCCTTCAAGATTGCTACCGACCCATTCATCGGCCGTTTAGCCTATGTCCGTGTCTACCAGGGCGTTCTCCGTTCTGGTTCCTACGTTCTCAACACCAACAAAGGCACCAAGGAGCGTATCGCCCGTTTGGTCCTTATGCACGCCAACCACCGTCAGGAAGTCGAAGTCCTTCACGCTGGTGAAATCGGCGCCGTCGTTGGTTTGAAGGATACTACCACTGGTCACACCCTCGCCACCGAGGAAGAACCAGTCGTCCTCGAATCCCTCTCCTTCCCAGAGCCAGTTTTGGAAGAGGCTGTTGAGCCAAAGACCAAAGCCGACCAGGAGAAGATGACCAACGCTTTAATCAAACTCGCTGAAGAAGACCCAACCTTCCGCGTCCATACCAACAACGAAACCGGTCAGACCATCATCGCCGGTGTCGGTGAGCTCCAGCTCGACGTCCTCGTTGACCGTATGCGTCGTGAATTCAAGGTCGAAGTCAACGTCGGTGCGCCTCAGGTCAACTACCGTGAGACCATCCGCAAGACTGGCGAAGCCCAGGGCCGCTATGTTAAGCAGTCCGGTGGTCACGGTCAGTACGGTGACGTTTGGATCCGCTTCGAACCAAACCCAGGCAAAGGCTTCGAATTCGTCGATGCCATCGTCGGTGGTGCCGTTCCGAAGGAATTCATCAAACCAACTCAGCAGGGTTTGGAAGATGCTCTTGAAAGAGGTCTTCTCGCTGGCTTCCCACTCATCGACGTCAAAGCCACCTTATTCGATGGTTCCTACCATGATGTCGACTCTTCCGAAGCCGCTTACAAAGTCGCTGCCTCCATGGCCCTCAAGGCCGCTGGTCCAAAGTGCGATCCAGTCATCCTTGAGCCAATCATGAAGGTTGAGATCACCGTCCCTGAACAGTACTACGGTGACGTCATCGGTGATATCGCCCGCCGTCGCGGACAGATGACCGGTGAGTCCCAGCGTGGTAATGCCAAGGAAATCATGTGCGAAGTCCCACTCGCCGAGATGTTCGGTTACGTCACTGACCTCCGTTCCATCACCCAGGGCCGTGGCAACTTCACCATGGAGTTCCTCAAATACGGCGAATGCCCGAAATTCGTCCAGGACGCCATCATCAAGAAGAACTCCGCCAACTAGGCTAGCGGAGTGAACCAAAGTTATTGCTAAAGCAATCGCCTTGTTCTATCATTTGAAAGCCTAAAACATTCGAAAACCATTTATTGGAGGATAACTACAAATGGCAAAAGAAAAATTCAACCGTGACCGTGTCCACGTCAACGTTGGCACCATCGGCCACGTCGACCACGGCAAGACCACTCTTACCTCTGGTATCACCCACGTCTTAGCGATGAAGGGCTTAGCCAAGGATATGGCTTATGCCAACATCGACGCTACCCCAGAAGAAAGAGCTCGTGGTATCACCATCAACTCCGCTCACGTCGAGTACGAAACCGAGCATCGTCACTATGCTCACGTCGACTGCCCGGGGCACGCTGACTACATCAAGAACATGATCACCGGCGCTGCTCAGATGGACGCTGCGATCCTTGTCGTCGCTGCTACTGACGGCGTTATGCCACAGACCCGTGAGCACGTCTTACTTGCTCGCCAGGTCGGTGTTCCACAGATCATCGTCTTCCTCAACAAGTGCGATATGGTCGACGACCCAGAACTCATCGACTTAGTCGAAATGGACGTCCGCGATCTTCTCAACAAGTACAACTTCCCAGGCGATGAGACCCCAGTCATCCGTGGCTCCGCTCTCAAAGCTACCGAAGCTACTTCCCTCGATGATCCTGCTTGCAAGCCAATCCTTGAACTCATGGATGCCCTTGACACCTACATCCCAGACCCAGCTCGTGAAGACGACAAACCATTCCTTCTCCCAATCGAAGACGTCATGACCATCTCTGGCCGTGGCACCGTCGTCACCGGCCGTGTCGAGCGTGGTATCATCAAGCTCAATGACGAAGCCGAAATCGTCGGTATCCGTCCAACCATCAAGACCGTCGTCACTGGTCTTGAAATGTTCCGTAAGACCCTTGACTACGCGCAGGGCGGCGACAACATCGGTGCTCTTCTCCGTGGTGTCACCCATGACCAGGTCGAACGTGGCCAGGTTCTTGCCAAGCCAGGATCCATCGTCCCACACGACAAGTTCACCGCGACTGTCTACATCCTTACCAAAGAAGAAGGTGGCCGTCACACCGCCTTCATCAACGGCTATCGTCCACAGTTCTTCTTCCGTACCACCGACATCACCGGTAACATCCAGCTCCCAGCTGGCACTGACATGGTTATGCCAGGCGATAACGTCACCTTCACCGTTGACCTTATCCACCCAATCGCTATGGAAAAAGGCACCAAGTTCTCCATCCGTGAAGGTGGCAGAACCGTCGGCGCTGGCACCGTTGCCGAAGTTCTTAAGTAATTAAGGATTAACCAACAAAATTAGCCTCGAGCTCCGCTCGGGGCTTTTTTGTCGTGAGGTGATGATCTTTCATTGACGCTTGAGTAAAAACGACTACAATGTAGTCAAGGAGGGAATATTATGGCTGTTACATCCGTTCGCCTTACAGAAGAAGAATCTGGTCTTATCCGCAGTTATTGCGCCATCCATGGCATTTCTATGTCTGACGCTTTGAAGCGCGCGCTCATCGAGCGCATTGAAGATGAATTCGACCTCGCTGAGTTCGAATCCGCCAAGAAACGTTACGAGGAAAAACCTGTGAGTTATTCCCTCGAAGAAGTTCGCAAAGAGCTCGGCCTAAAATGAAGAAGTGGGAAATCCGATTTAGCGATGAGGCCCTTAAGGAACTCAAAAAGCTAGATCGCTATACGCTGCGGCTTATTGACTCGTGGATCGCCAAACACCTCGAGAACTGCTCCGACCCAAGGTCTTTTGGAAAACCTTTGGTCGCGAACCGTTCGGGTCAGTGGCGTTATCGCATCGGGGATTATCGAATGCTCTGCGAGATTCACGACAACGTTCTTTTGATTCTCGTAATCAAAATCGGCCATCGTCGTGATGTCTACGACAAGTGAGGCTCGCTCTGGAATTCTCTCTAGTAGAAGTTCTTAAGCAATTGACAATTGGCCTCGAGCTCTGCTCGGGGCTTTTTCGCGCTTATGAGGCGGTTTTCTTTTTACCACAAATGGTTTTTTGCTAGCGATAGGCATTTTCTTAAAGAAAAACTATCTCAGCGACATTAATTACTGCTACTCTTTCTTTTGGTAGCCTCTAGGAGGTAGAAAAATGTCAGAGACAGCAGTTAAACATGCGAGCAACGCGAAAAGATTAGGCGCTTTCGCCATCGACGCGGGCATATCAATCGTCTTAGGTCTTCTTATTTTCCTCTTTCTTGGCGAAAGAGCGATCATGGAGCAGGGGCATTATTATGAAAATATCTCCAATGCCTTCTTGATGTTGGAGCGTTCTGGTTTAGCGAAAGCGACGCCGTCGCAATATAGCGAGGGACAATATACCGCCGTCGAATTCCATCTCCCGAAAGCGGATAACGAATATAACGCGGTCAATTCCGACGGGACATTCGGCTATAAGAACTACGAGGATGATTTAGTCTATTTCTTCTCCACCTTCATGCCTTCCGTCCCGGAATATGGCTATGACATCAAGGACAGCGAGAAGTACAACCTATCTTATTTTAATAATGAGTGGTTGGGCTTATCCCTTACGGCCGATGAGAATGGCCTCTATGGCAATCAGTATTACCAGCCAGGCAAGGATGAGTCCGATAACCTTTCTTTAAACGTTAGACCTATCCTTCTTCCTAGCGTTGAGGCGGATTTGGCTAATGATGAGAAGAAAGAAGCCACCGCGAAAGCTCTCTATAAGCTTTATTACGAAGATACTTCGGCCGAATGCTTATATTACAAAGCGGCTTTGCTGGTTGTCGAAAGCGAGACTTACCAGACCTTCTATGGCGATGCCAAGACGGTATTTACGCTCGCGGAAGTCCCAACCTTGTTAATCCCGCCTCTCGTCTTCTTCGTCATCATTCCTTTATTTAAGAAAGACGGCGAGACACTTGGAAAACGTATTCTCCATCTCTGCCTCCTCTCTAAGGATGAGAGCGCGGTTAAGAGATGGCAGGTGGCGGTCCACGGCTTAATCTTCGTCATTATCCCTGCGGCCTTCCTCTTGCCTTTAGACGTGGGCATGGTCTTCATGGCCGTCTTCCTCTTCGTAGCCATTGATATGATGACCCTTATGGTCAATAAGAACGGCCAGGCTTTAGAAGACCGCCTTGCCGGCACGATCGTCATCGATAAGAGCATTTCTTCCTGGGGCTGCGCGCCTGAAGAAAAGAAGGAAGAAGAGTCCGAAAAGACCGACGTCGATGAAACGAAAGTAGTGGACGTCGAAGCCAAAGACAAAGAAGCTGAGCAAGACCAGCAATCCTAAAAGGCTTTATAGCCTCCATATATTTCCTCAGTACTGAGATTTTTGTCGACATCGAAGGGCGCCTCTTTCGTTTTCCTTTAAATACTGATTTAGGAAAAATCGTTCTTTTCATCGCGCCCGTGCGTGTTATATAGTTTCGCCATATGGAAAACGAAAATGTAAAAACTAACGGCTTCAAGGAGAAGCTGACATCCGCGAAAAACTGGATAATGAAAACTACCAACGGCATGGCCATTGGTTTGTTTGGTACTTTAATCATCGGTACCATCATCGATCTTTTCGCAAAGATCCCTGGCATGGAGCAGATTGGAGTCTGGTCCGGTATCGTTTCTGGCCTTATGGGCGCCGGCATCGGCTTAGGCGTTGCAATCAGCTTAAAGATGGAGGGGGTATCCCTCGTTATGGCCGCCTCCGCTGGCGCGATTGGCAACTATGCCTTTATGTGGCTTTCGAGCGACGGAGAAAATCAATGGAAAGCGACTCTTATTAAGGATCCTCTTTCCTGCTATTTAGCGGTTGTCGTCGCTATTTTGGTCGTTAAGGCGCTTATGAGGAAGAAAACGCCTGTCGATCTGATTCTCATCCCGTTTGTCGGCATCGTGGCCGCGATTCTTTATTCCTTCCTCCTTGCCGAATGGGTCCATTTCGTCACCGTCGGCATCGGCGAACTCGTCCGTATCTCCTTTGATGCCGTTCCGTTCCTTATGTGCATCATCATCTCGGTTTTGGTTGGCATGGCTTTGACCGCGCCAATTTCCAGCGTTGCCATTTGCCTCGCCATTGCGATTGGTAAGGTCCCATTCGCAGCCGCTGCGGCTTTAATCGGTTGCTGCACTCAGATGCTCGGCTTTGCAGTCCACACCGCTCACGACAATAAGTGGGGCAGCGTCTTGGCCGTTGGCTTGGGCACTTCCATGCTCCAATTCAAGAACATCATCCGCAAGCCTATCGTTTGGCTTCCTACCATCATCGCTAGCGCTATCCTTGGTCCGTTCGCCCTTCTCTTCCCGATGAAGTCTTTGGCTGAGGGTTATTCCATTTCGGCCCTTTCCGTCTCCGCTGGTATGGGCACCTCAGGCCTCGTCGGCCCGCTCAACCTCTTCGGTGTCGTCGGCTGGGGTTCCGGAATCACCTGGGTGTTGGTGATCCTAGTCTGCATTATCGCCCCGATCGCGCTCGTCTTCGGCTTAGATCTCTTATTCCGTAAGTTTGGCTGGATCAATAAGGGCGACTTCTCTTTGAGCGCCGATATCTAATAAAAGGTTTATTATTTTGGGGGGTACTCCTATGGATCATGTTGAAAACGTCGTCGCGTGGATTCGCAACTACTTCGAGGAGAATGGCAAAGGCTGCAAGGCCGTTATCGGCATCTCCGGCGGCACTGACAGCTCTGTCGTCGCCGCTTTGCTCGTCAAGGCATTAGGAAAGGAGAACGTCATCGGCGTCCTTATGCCGAATGGCGATCAGCACGATATCGATGTTTCCCGCTCCTTAGTAGAACTCTTGGGCATTAAGCACCATGAGATCAATATCAAAGGCCCAGTTGATGCCTTACGTGAGGAATTCAAAGCGAAGCTTGCTTTGGATCCGAACGACTACGATGTCTATAGGACCAATACGCCAGCGCGTATCCGCATGGCCACTCTTTATGGCATCTCCGCGATTTACGGCGGGCGCGTCGCCAATACCTGCAACCTCTCCGAGGACTATGTCGGTTACAGCACCAAATTCGGTGATGCGGCAGGGGACTTCTCTCCTTTAAGTGACTTCACCAAGACCGAAGTCCGCGAACTCGGAAGGGAATTAGGGCTCCCGGCCCGTTTCGTTGAAAAGATTCCGGAAGACGGCATGTCCGGCAAGAGCGACGAGGAGAAGTTAGGCTTTACCTACGAAATGCTCGATAAATATATCCGCACCGGAGTTATCGAAGATGAAGCCATCAAGGCCAAAATCGACAGAATGCATAAGCTCAATCTCCACAAACTCCAGCTTATGCCGTCCTATAAACAGGGGAAATAGTTATGAAACTAGAACCGATCATTCAATCCTTACTTGATACAGACCTCTATAAATTCAACATGGACCAGGTCATTTTCCATAAGCACACCGACCTGGTTGGCGAATATCATTTCAAATGCCGCAACGAGGGCATTAAGTTCACGGATGAGATGGTTCAGGAGATCATCCAGCAGATCGACCATCTCTGCTCCCTCAAATTCAACAAGCAGGAACTCAATTACCTCCGTTCTATCCGCTTCATCAAACCTGACTATGTCGAATTCCTCCGTTTATGGAGGCCGATTCGCGATTACGTTAATGTTTCGCTTCAGCCGGATGGCCAATTGCACCTTGTCGTCAAAGGACCTCTATTCTCGGCGATGCAATTTGAGATTTACCTCCTTGAGATCGTCAATGAGGTCTATTTCCGTTTCGCCTATAACTACGATGAATTAGTCAAAGAGGCGGAGGCCAAACTTCAGCAGAAGGTCGCTGACTTCAATTCCGGAAAATACACCTTTAAATTCGCCGAATTCGGCTGCCGCAGAAGACTTTCCAGGGAATGGCAGGATCATGTGGTGGAGGTCTTCGCTCATCAGACCAAGAACTGCATCGGCACTTCCAACGTCTATTTGGCCATGAAGTATAACCTCACTCCGATCGGCACCTATGCCCATGAATACGTCCAGATGTATCAGGGCATTGATTCGATTCCTCTCGCTTATACCAACCATTACGCGATGCGCGATTGGTATGACGAATATAGGGGCGATAACGGTACGGCCTTAACCGATACCTTAACCACCGACTTGTTCCTCCGCGACTTCGATCGCGCGATGGTCAATAACTACACCGGCGTCCGTCATGACTCCGGCGATCCATTCGTCTGGGCCGACAAGATCCTCGCCCATTACCGTTCCTATGGCGTTGACCCAAAGACTAAGACGCTTCTCTTCTCCGATTCTTTGAATTTCGATAAGGCCCAGGAAATCTATGACCGTTATAAGGATGAGTGCCGCGTGGCCTTTGGCATCGGCACCTTCGTCTCCAATGATACGGACGAGGAAGCCCTAAACATCGTCATCAAGCTCCAATACGTCAATGGCAGACCTGTTGCCAAAGTCAGCGACGCCTCCGGCAAGACCATGAGCGATGATGAGGAATACCTCAAGTATCTAAAACGCTCGATCGATTTCCGTCTCCAAAGAGAAAAGGAAAAAGGCAGATAATATTGCTATGAAATAAGGTTTACCCCCGTAGGAATGGCTCCAGCTTCGGCCCCTTTTACGGGGGTAGATCTTATTTTCTTTTTGGTGCTTTTATTGCTTCATTTTTGGCTTATGTGAAGCAATAAGATAATTATCTTTAGACCGTTGTTATGGGAAAAAAGATTGATGTAGTCACGTTTTTAGTGGTTATTTAAGACAACAATTATCTGCTTCATTATCTGCTTCATCTATTGCTTCATTATCTGCTTCATCTATTGCTTCATTTATTGCTTCACTGCCTTTTATGCTAACTGATCTATAGCTGCGGTATGGCGCCGAAAGGCCTTCAACAATCAATAGAAAACCACCTTTTGATAAACGAAGAATTTAATGGTTGCGTTACGCTTTCCCTAGTTATAGAATATGCAAGCGCTAAAAAAAGCGCCAATGGTCCGTTAGCTCAGTTGGTAGAGCAGCTGACTCTTAATCAGCGGGTCGCGGGTTCGAGTCCCTCACGGATCACCATCGAAAATGAAAGCACAGTCAGAAATGATTGTGCTTTTTGCTTTATTTGGCCAAGGGAATCACGAAGATAGAACAGGCAATGCAATAAAAATTCATCCAGAAGCGGTTCCTAGGTGATTTTTCTGAAATCGGAGCCAATTTGTTCATTAAGTGTGATATAACTATGTGGTGTCAAAACTGAAGTTTTCTCTCTTTTCGGCTTTCCTTCTGATCCTCTCTTCCTGCGGAACGGGTTCTTTTACTTCGTCCGGGCCCGCTGCCCATAGCAGCAAGGTGTCCAGGCCCACCAGCAGCATTGGCTCCTTGGACGAAAGCGAGCCGGACAGGAGGAAGAAGCCGTTTAGGGTCTACGACAAATTGATCGGAAGCGACCCTCGGGCCTTCAAGTTCAGCCTCGAGGAGTTCGGGAGCGAACTATTCATCGCGGATGCGGAAGGGAATATCAGCTGGAAAGGTCGCGATGTCGTCGCCAAAGCGGAGGCCCTCTACATCTATGACGTCGACAATGACGGGCATAGAGATTTCTGCCTCGTCGATACGGCCGATGATGAATATGGTTGCGAGTATGTCTACGTTTATGACCTCTATAATACGAGGCAATCTTTCAGCGCATATGAAGCTCGTCTTTTTAACTATGAGCTGACTCTTGAAGATGACGGCCTCTACCTTTGGCAAAGATACGCTTATAACCGCGATTCAGTCGTCAACCGCGGCAAAATCCTCCATGGCCGTTACAAAGGCATCTATGTTGATTGGCAAAGGACCATGGACATCGATGGCTTCGGCCAATTTAAAGTCACCGACGCGAGTGGGAGTGGCGAGCAGCTGACTGTCTTCGAGTCGGGAGGCGCTTATCATTTCTACGTTGATTGCGTCACAACCTACTTCTTGTATATCGATCTGGGCGATTTGGGGACGAATTACATCACTCGGACACCTTTCTCCTTAACTTCCAACAACGGCCGCGTTTACATCGAAGGAGCGTCTATGGAGGAAAACTCTCAGCGATACAGTCTCTTTTTCCCCGAGAAGGTGGAAATAGATATTGCGCTCGATGTGGGCTATTCAGATATCTCCAAAAGGCTCGTCTTCCACGTTTCTAGGATGGGCAAAACCACTTCTTTGAAGAGCATCATGGATTTGCCGTATTCCAACAGGATTTCTTCGATGGAAGTGGATGTCCTAAGCACCGCGGAAGAATTAGGGGCGATAAGGGATCTTTCCGTCTATAAAGATAAAGCTGATATCGATGACTTCCTCGCCTTTGTTGATCGACCGGCTTATAAGGTAAGCGTTGATGATTTCCAATTATTGACGGATCATTCAGCCTACCCGACGATGAGGGAAATCACCCTTATAACGACTGGCGGCGAAATCACTTTTAGAACCATCTCCAGATTCTTCCAGGTGGGCCGCTACTGGTACGACATCAGAGGCGTTATTCCCTTTGGACAAAGTGACGATCGGTCTTTCGCGTTTAGGAAAGACAAGGCTAAGAAGGTCAAATTCTCATCTGTTTCAGAAGACCAATCCATCGTTGGTACCATGGATTTAAGCGACAGCCGCTTTAGTTTGACGGGAAGCCTTAGTGTGACGGAGAGGATCCAGCAGGCCAGATTCACTTTCAAAATTTATTACCAGACATTCTACGTCTTGTCGAATAACGAATTCGTCGCGAATGGCGGTTCCGTTTATGAGATTTTCGCGGGCCATAATTTCATGACCTTATTCCAAGATGAATAGCACAGTCAGAAATGATTGTGCTTTTTCTTGGTAAAGCAAAAATTCTAGAAAACTATCTATACGGGCGTTATAGTGTAAGTAACTATGAAAAACCTATCGAAAGCACTCTTTTTGTCTTGTGGCGCTTTAATGTTGGCTGCTTGTGGCATGGCGCCTTTAAGTTCATCGATTGAGGATCTTTCATCCTTACCAGATACCGCCTCGTCGATCCAATCTTCGCTTCCGTTATCTTCCTCTGACATAAACGACCCGCATTGGGGCCCGACTTATTCTTCGAGGCCTAGGGGGGTATCTCCAGATGACCTAAAAGAAGAAGCCAAAAACCTTAGTTACGCTTCAGAGGCTACGAAAGTAAGAATCACGTTTACCATCCTGGAGACAGTGACTGGCAGCGTGCCAAAGACCAACCGTCAAGGACAATTGCCTGATGGTTATCGTAATGAGTCGGTTATCGTTATTGAGCGAACGGCCGGCGGAGGTGTCGTTAGCGACGGTCCGAGCTTCAGAACCATCAGCTTCACCAACAAAGAGACCGCCTGCGATGCTAATGTGTTTGAATCCGGCACGGCCGTCACCCTCAGTGGTTGGCTTGGCTATCAAGGCCAAAGGAGAGGCTTCCTCGACCAGGCTCAAGAGGGTGAGGGCTTCGTGGAAAGTCTCACCAGGAATCCTTATAAAACTTGGATGTATATCTATGGGGTTAGGCCGGCTAATTCTAGTGTTGAAGGCTATTATTTCGGATCGGAGGAATACGAAAGAACCTACGATGAGAACGGCCTTTGCCAGACTATGTTCTGCGAGGATGTTATAAAAATCAAGGGCACTCTAAAAGTTTGGAATCGCGAACCACAGCATTATGATGGCGTTTATAAAATGACCGTCAACGGCGTGGTCGAATACTTGACGGAATAAGGATAAACCGACATTTTGCTCTATTTATAATCGCGCATATAATGATGTAAGTATGGCAGCACCTGTTAAAGCAGCAGTCCGAAAGATCGTTTCGGCGTTAAAACAAAGCAAGCAGAAGTACGTTCCCGTCGCAAGGCTATCCAAACTCGTTGGAGTTTACCCGGATGTCCTGACGGATACTTTGGTCTACTTCGAGCCGATGATTAGACTTGACGAGACCATCAATACCCGCGACTTCATGGAGGCGATGGAAGCCTACCTCGCCCCAGCCCCGAAGAAGGAAGGCGAAAAGAAGGGAAAGCGAGTGGTGGTCACCAAGAAGGAACTTCGCGCTTACCCAACTATAGGGGACTTCGTATACGCGAAATTCGCTTCGATCGGCGGGCTTATCGATAGGACCTCCCCACTTAGCGATGAGGACCTCCATATCCTCCAGAAGCTCGTGGCCCAGGAGATTGCCGCCAGAAAACCAAAGAAAGCCACCAAGAAAAAGAAGAAATAGAAAGCAAGGCGACCATGCGAAAGTGGTCGCTTTTTCTAACACTCGATTGCAACCAAGGACGAAATGAATAAACTTACTGAGATGGACACCACGAAGCAATTAAAAACTCTATCGCCTTATAAGAACAACGTCGTGGCCTCCAGGGGCAAGGCGCTTCTTAATAACCTCGCCGAGGCGGCGCTTATTTTCATCTTCTCCTTCTTTTTCTTTGTCGCCTTGGCCTATCCGATAATCAACAATATCCCCGCGGTCAAAGAAGCCACGACTTCCTATGTCCAGGACAAGGAACATTTAAACAACCTTGTCATGGATCTACGTTTAAGAGAAAAAGAGGGCGATGGCTATCTCTCTGGCGAGACGATGGCTAACCATTATCTAAACACTTTAGCCAAGACCTCTTTCTACCTTAATGGCGAGACTTATCCCGCCCTCCATAATCCGAAAGAAGTGGAGGAGAATGAGACCTTCCTAAATAAGGGCGACGCCGAGAACCCTTATCCTCTGGATAACATTTCCTATTATTTCTTCGTTGGCAAAAGCAAAGACGCTTCGATTTCCTCTTATGTTTATAACGGGATAGATTGCTCTGAGAATAAGGAGAAATGTCTTTATCTCAACTTCTTTGAATACAAAGACGAGTCAATTTTTGAAGAAAAAAATAATGACCTTCCTTTATATCAACAGCTCTCCTTCGATAATGCCTCTTTGCTCGCCGATTATCTCCTTTACGGCGGTTCCTCAAACTCTAAATCAGGACAGCTTTATTCCTCGCTTCAGAAGAGCTATCTAAATGCCCTCTCCAAATGCATCAACGAAGTTGAGACCAAGTATCAACCATATATCGATGGCCTTGCTTTGTTGGATAAGCATTATTCCACCTCGGTGGTCGCCAATCTTATCGGTTTTACCGGAGCCTTCCTATTAGGCTGGGCCCTCAATGAGTTTATCTTGCCGATCTTCTTTAAGAATCACCGCACCCTGGCGATGAAGATGATGCGCGTTGGCTATAGCTGCACCGACGAGACCGAGGTGAGGTGGTGGCATTCCCTCTTTAAGAGTTTGGTCCGCATACCTCTATATTTCTGTACCATCTTCTTGATGATGACCTTCTTAGGCGTATCGAGTATCACCATCTATTCCTTCGGTGGCTTCACCTACATAATTCCGTTACTTATCTCCTTGCTTTTGCTTATCGTCTCCGCGATCTTTATCCTCATCTTGCCTACGAGGCAAGGTCTTGGGGAACTCGCGGGCACTTTGTTAATCAAAGACTTAGATGCCTATGAAGGCGGCGAAGCGAGCGAGAATGTAGTGAAGGAGAATGAGCATGAGCGAAGATAAGATTGAGATTTCCTATTCCCGTCCAAGCCTTGGCAAACGTTTCTTGGCGATGCTTATTGACGTCTTTTTCTTCGGCTTCTTGTCCTTCGTCCTTTTCTCTTTGAGCAATTCCATCGTTGCCTCGATGGACTTCTATAAGAACAACAACGCCTTAAGGTCTTCTTTGCAGGCTGAGTCTAGCCTTTATGTCGAAGGCGATGACATTGTCAGCTATGTCAAAAACCATGAGGAGCTCTTCAATGGTGTGCGTGCTGAGAAAGACTACTTAAGCTCCCATATCGACGCCTTCTATGCGAATGAGAAATTCCTTGATGCAGGGGAAAGGACCAAGGCCATTGGCGAATACAATTCCCGTAAGGCCATTGCCAGCAAAGAAGGCGAGGCTTTATTCACCCTCAAAGATGGGGCTTACGTCGAGAATGACGTTAACCCGAATTGGCATCTGGATTTCTATAGCGATGAGATCAATAACCATTGCCGACCTCTCTTCACGAGCTACATCCCTTACATCGAGACTACCAAGACGATTTGGATCTCCTCTTTGGTGGAGATTCTTATCTCGGTGACCATCTCTTATTTCCTCTTCTACGTCGTCGTTCCTCTTTGGCTTTTGAAGAGGGGAAGACTTACGATCGGCCGGTCGATTTTCAAAATTGGGATGATAGGAAAAGACGCCTTTAATGTCTCTTCGAAAAGATTCTTGCTGAAGGCTCTCTTCTGCTACGTCGCCTACATAATTTTGGACATCGCATTTTTGATCCCGTTATTTATTTCCGCGGGCATGCTATTCCTTTCGAACAGAAATCAATCCTTGTCGGATTATGTCCTTGGAACCTACATGGTTGATGTGACAAATGATGACGTTTATTTAGACATTAATGATTATTTGGATAGGAAAAACTTATCCAAAAAGGCATCGATTGAAAATAAGAGTTTTGAACTCGACAATCATGGTCTATAATCATCCGATTAGGCAATCTCAACTAAGTTGAATTGACCCCCCTTAGAAGATTATAATTCTTCTACTAAAGAGAGATCATCTATGGAAATTAGAATCAATCATTTGACGAAGACCTTCCCAGGCAATCCGAAGAAGAACATTCCGGACACCACCGCGGTGAATGACTTCAACATCGTCGTCCCAGACGGAACCCTTTTGGGCTTACTTGGCCCTTCCGGCTGCGGCAAATCCACAACCCTTTACATGATTTCTGGCTTAAAGCAGCCAACCGAAGGCGAAATCTGGTTCGGTGACGAAGACGTTACCCACCTCGCCCCGGAGAAGCGTGGCATCGGCTTAGTCTTCCAGAACTACGCCTTATACCCACACATGACGGTTTACGACAACGTCAAATTCCCATTGACGAACCTCAACGTCAAACGCACCAAGAAGGCTCAGAAGACCATTGATGCCTTAACCATCCTTGATCTCCTCGAACATAATCTCGACGAAATCGTCAAGATGGAGCAGGAATCGGTCTATAACAACAAGATCTCGAAGTCCGCTTTCGCGAGAAAGATGGTCTTCCGCTTCCATATCGTCACCTCGCTCGCGAATACCATTTTCTCTTATGGCTTATCCCGCGTCGAAGGCGATGAAAGAGAGGCGAAGCTTTCCGAAGCCAAGGCGAAATTAAACGCCGCCATCGCCGCTGAGAAAGAGGCGCTTGAGAAGAAGGGCTTCAGCATCAACGATAAATACGAAGTCCTCGATGCCAATGGCGCTGTGATCGAAGAGAACCGCAAGTTGACCAAAGACGAAATCGACGCTCTCGTCCAAGAGACCGCTAGACTCGTCCAGATCGACCAGTATCTCGAAAGAAAACCATCCGAGCTCTCCGGTGGTCAGCAGCAGCGTGTCGCTATCGCCCGCGCCCTCGTCAAGAAGCCACGCGTGCTTCTCCTCGACGAACCGCTCTCCAACCTCGACGCTCGTTTACGTTTACAGACCCGTGAAGAGATCCGCCGCATTCAGCGCGAGACCGGCATCACGACCGTCTTCGTTACCCACGACCAGGAAGAAGCCATGTCCATCAGCGACAAGATTGTCGTCATGAAACAGGGCATCAAGATGCAGGAAGACGCCCCACAGGAAGTCTACCGCAATCCTAACTCCCTCTTCGTCGCCAAGTTCCTTGGCAACCCACCAATCAACGTTTTCAAGGGCAGCATCAAGAAAGGCACCCTCTATATCGGTGAGGAGAAGATCTGCAAGAACAAAGCTTTCAAGGAAGACAAAGATGTCTATGTCGGCATCCGTCCAGAAGGCTTCCTTTGCGACGAGCACACCAAGGAAGAGGATAAGGTCCTCTCCCTCGACGTCCAGGCCATCCAGACCATGGGCCGCGATATGTCCCTCGTCTGCGACTCCGCCTGCAAAGACGGCGACGCCTTAATCAAGATCATCATCGACTCCGAAATCAAAGTCGGCGTCGGCGTTAACAAATTCGCCATCCGTCCAACCAAGATGTTTGTCTTCGACGGAAAGAGTGAGGAACGCATTTACTTAGAGGACTAAAGCCCCGATGGAAAGCAAGAACAATTGGAAAGCTTGGCTCTATCTAGCTCCGGCACTCATTTTGTTGTCGGTATTCACTTTCTTCCCGATCATCAACACCGTCATCGTCTCCTTCACTAAGGATTACGACGTCATCGACGCCTCCTTCAGCGGTTTCACCTTCGATAACTACATCGACATCTTGACTCCGATCAATAATGCGAACGGCAATGACGGCACGGCTTTTGAGTCGGTCATGCTTATCGGTCTTCCGAATACGCTTCTTTTGACCTTCATCACCGTCCCAATCTCTATCATCCTTTCGCTCATCATTGCGATCTGCCTTAACTCCATCAAGTTCTTCAAGAAGATCTTCCAGACCATCTTCTTCATGCCATACGTCACCAACGCCATCGCGATTGGTATGGTTTTCTCCGTTATCTTTGATACCAAGTACGGCTTGATGAACTTCTTATTTGGCACCCCAGGCTTCCCTTGGATTTACCAAAACTTAACCACCGGCGCGACCGTCAATTATTGGTCCGCCCTTTTCGCCATCTGCTTCTACATCATCTGGCACAGCCTTCCATACAAGATTCTCATCTTCTTGGGTGGCCTCCAGAACATCGACGCCCAGTATTATGATGCCGCGAAGATCGATGGCGCCGGACGTTTCAAGACCGCGTTGCGCGTCACCGTCCCGCTTCTTTCCCCGCAGATTCTCTACATCATGATTACTTCCTTCATCGGCGCCTTCAAAGAGTACAACTCGGTCATCGGTTTATTCGGTGCCTCTGGCGGCTCTTTCGACAAGACCACCGGCCCACGCACTATGCAGACCATCGTCTTCTACATCTACGAGAAGATGGGCGAGAACGGTGCCGGCGGCGCTGGCTTAGCTTCCGCGGCCGCGGTCGTCTTATTCATCATTATCATGGCCTTCACGATTGTGCAGCGTAAGGTCTCTAAATCGAGGGTTCATTATTGATTATGGAAAACGTCATCGAAACGAAAAATCTTCAAAACGAATCCTACAAGGATGTTGTTCTTGTCATGCGCGATGAGCATCAGAGCGCGGAAGAGAAGGACCGCGCGTCTAAGATCTCACACATCATCGCGATGACCTTCACCTACATTTTCTTGGCTGTCTTGGCCGTTATCATGATCTTCCCGTTCTACTGGATGATCATCACCTCTCTCAAGAGCGGTACCGAAATCAAGCAGTTGGTCCCGACCTTCTGGCCGATGACCATGCGTTGGGATAACTACGCCAGAGCTTTCGCTCAGTTAAACTTCCTCGTGCTTATGAGAAATACCCTCATCGTCGGTATCTTCTCCACCTTAGGCACTCTCCTTACCACCATCTTCGCGGCCTTCGCCTTTGCTAGACTCGACTTCAAGGGCAAAGACTTCATCTTCACCCTTCTCTTGGGCACGATGATGATCCCGGGCGAAATGATGGTCATTTCCAACTACATCTCCGTCTCCTTGCTCGGTATGACCGGCGGAACCAACGTCATCGGCGCTTATGGCGCGATGATCTTGCCATTCATGATCTCGGTCTTCTATATCTACTTATTACGTCAGACCTTCAGGCAGATTCCTAACGAACTTTACTTAGCTGCCAAAGTCGACGGCAAATCGGACTGGGAGTTCCTTTGGAAAGTCATGGTCCCGCTTGCTAAGCCGACCCTCACCACGATTCTTATCCTTAAGTTGATGGGCTCTTGGAACGCCTACGTTTGGCCACAGTTAATCGCCACCGGCAACCCAGACCTCTACTTAATCACCGTTGGTCTCCGCGAAACATTCTCTACCGCGGGCGACCTCGACGCTTATGGCGCGCAGATGGCCGCGACGGTCATCGTCACCGTGCCGCTCTTACTTGTCTTCATCTTCTGCCGTAAATACATCATGAGAGGCGTCTCTCGTGCCGGTATCAAAGGCTAAAATGGTGGAGAGTTCTCTAGATTTCGAAAGGACAAAATACATATGAAATTCAGCAAAAAGAAATTCTTGTTGGTCGCTGGACTTGCGCTCCTCGTCCCAGGCGCTGCCCTTACCGCTTGCGGTAACGTTGGCAACATGGACGTTGACCAGGTTCTCCCGACCGACGATCCGACTTCGCAGAAAGAGATTGTTTTCTGGCACTGCATGGGTCATGCCAAATCCAATCAGGTTGAAGTCATCGCCAAAAAGTTCAATGAGGATTACGCGGGCAAGTACCACGTCACCTGCAAAAAGCTCAGCGGCACCTATGATGGCTTAAGCGACGCGATCAAGAAGAAGATCTCCGGCGGTGAAACCCCAGCCCTCTCCATGGGTTATCCGGACAACTTCTCCGCGTATATGACCAACAACATCAATCGTTCCGTCATCTATCGCCTTGATAACTTCATCAAGGATCCTAACTATGGCTATTCCGAAGAGGAAATTGCCGACTTTGTCCCTGAATTCTACAAAGAGGGCTCTGCTTACCAGTTCGAAGGCACCTGGTCCATGCCGATGTACAAATCCACCGAGATCATGTTCTATAACGCCGCCTATTTCGCGGGCGATAACGACCAGAACAAAGCCAAGTTCGAGCATGATGAAGGCTATTGGGCCGTCCAAGACGTCGTCGCTAAGGCCGCTGCTAAGGCAACCCCAGAACAGCTCCAGGCCTTAAAGGATTGGGTCAAAGCCCATAACGGCTACACCTATGAAGTCCCAGTCAAATGGGATGAGATGATGACTACCGCTGCGAAAATTCTCGCCGACCGCAAGACCGAAAAGGTCGTTGGCGAATTCTATCCAGTCGGCTATGACTCCGACGCCAACATGCTCATCTCCCAGTTTGCGCAGCGTGGCATCGGCTATACCACCAACGATAACATCAAGAGAAAAGAAGACCACTTCCTTTTCAATAACGCCGAGGCGAAAGCTTTCGTCAGCGATGTCTGCGAAAAGATCAAGAGCGGCCTTATCGTCACCAAAGGCGTTATCGAATCCGGTAAATACACCAACGAATATTTCACCAGCGGCATCTGCGCGATGACCATTGGTTCCACCGGTGGTTCCTCCTACAACGTCTCCAGCAACTTCCCAGTCCGTCTCGCCCCAGTTCCATATGCCGGCGAAACTCCGAAGTACATCCAGCAGGGTCCATCCATCGCCTTCTTCCATAATGGCGACGAATACGTCCACAAAGGAGCTTGGCTCTTCTATAAGTACCTCGCCGATCCAGTGAATAACGCTACCCTCGCTCTTGAGAACTCCTACGACCCAATCAGAAACTCCGCTTTCGAAACCAAGCAGTACAAAGATTGGATCGGTCAGCATGACAGCGACCTTAAGTTCGATATCCCATATCACACCAAGGATCTCCGTCAGAACTACATGCTCTCCCCAGTCTTCGTTGGCTCCGATGAAGCCCGTGACCAGATGGGTCTCCTCTTCAAATACATCGTCGGCAGTGGTGACACTGTTGATGAGGCTTTCACCCGCGCCTACAACAAGTGCGTTGGCGCCGCTTGATCTTGGAGGTTGTTCCAAACATGAAAAAGAGTAAGAAAATTCTTCTCGCTGCCGTAGCCGCCTTCCTTTTGGGCGGGTGCGGCGAAGACACGCCGAAAGTCGACGACGTCGCGACTATCTTAGACGCGACCGTCGGTTCCCTTTATGGTACCGTCAGCGATATCTCCCTCGACACCGAAACCCCACACAAAGTCGGCGATGTCCTTACCTTTAAGGTCACCCCGGCCGCGGATTTCTCCATCCGTGCCGTCACCGTCAACAACGAACCGGCCACCAAAGTCGAAGGCCAGGAGAACGTTTATTCCTACACCTTAAAGCTTGGCCAGAACCGCATCATGGCCACCTATGACATCGATAAGGAAAAAGACTTTGTCGATGCCTTTAAGATGAATATCCCAGATGAGGTCTTCACCAAGGTTATGCAGGCCGTTCCAAGCAATGCTTCCGAATCCGACCGCGAAAACAAATACTATGACTTCAGAAGAGATGGCATCGAGCAGGTCAATATGGGCGGCTTCATCAACTATGTTGATGGTGATACCACCCACGTCGAGACCTTGAACTACGGCTACACCGTCAAGCTCCGTTATCTCGGCATCGATACCCCGGAATCCACCTCCGAAATCGAGGAGTGGGGCAAATCCGCTTCCAATTACAACAAGTCCCTTTGGGCCAAGGCCAAGAAGACCATTCTTATGTCTCAGGGCTGGGCCAGGGGAGACGAGGATAAAGCCGCGACCGCGGATGGCAACCAGCGTTCCCTCGCCTATATTTGGTATTCCGAAAAGGACAACCCAACCAAGAACGACTTCAAGTGCCTTAACCTTGAGATGGTCTACCAAGGCTTCTCCCAGGGTATCGGCTCCGTCTCCGACATGGGCGAAGATTTCTATCTTGCCTTCGATAAGGCCAACATGTCTGCGGAAGCCAATAAGCGCCACCAGTATTCTGGCGAGGTTGATCCGAACTACTATTACGGCAACCCAGTCGATTTAACCTTAAAGGAACTCTACATGGATGGCGGCGTTAAATCCCATTACGTCGACCAGAAGACCCTTTATCGTGTGACTGGCTACGTTTCCCGTAAGATCAACGGTGCCTTCTACATCCAGGATAAGGCCTCCTATGCCCAGAGCGGAACCGAGCTTCCAGAAGCTTATGGTATCTATGTCTTTACCTATGCTCAGACTGATATCGCCGTCGGCGATAAGGTCTCCGTTATCGGCGCTCTCTCCGAATATAGCGGCAACGTCCAGCTTCAGGGTATCTCCTATAACACCATTAACGTCAACCCGAACCGCGACACCCTCATCATCAGCTCCGGTCACGAGATCAAGCCGATCGAGATGAGCGCGGCCCAGTTCGACGCCAAAAAGTCCTATGACTGCGTCTTGGTCAAATTCACCGACACCCTCTATGGCTTCAACAAGACCTCTACCTATCAGGGTCAGAGTCAGGATTCCGGCGAAGGCGGCATTTGGGAAGTTAACAAGTACAACGACCATTATCCGTTCTACAACTCCACCAATAAACTTATCTTCTTCGCGCACGCCGGCAGCGCCTCTGGCAAGGAGATCCGCCTTACCCAGGACGAGAACATCCTTATCAGCTATCGTACCGACACCTCTTATTCCTATAAGTTCTGGGGTGGTGGAACCGTCAACTACAACCCAGCCGGCGCCCAGTACGTCTATCCGACTGTCCAGGAATCCGACAAGCTTATGACCAAGACCTTCAAAGCGAAGATCTTCAACTTCACTGGCATCTGCCAGAACTACGTTTCTTCTTCTGGTAAGACCCAGCAATATCAGTTGGTCATCGTCTCCCCAGGCGACATCAACATCACAGGAGTTGTTTCCCAATGAGCAAGGTAGCTCAGGAAAATATAGAACCTCGTTTCTGCGAGAAAGAGCACCTCGTTTGCCTTAATGGCGAGACGAAGTGCCCTCTCTGCGGTGAGGAACTTTCAAGCACCATCCCGACTGACGAGCGCGAAATCAGCGCCTATTCGCGCGAAGCCCATAACCGCGATATCGCTGGTTACGACAAATCGCAGAACGCCCTCTGCTTCGTCGTCATCGGCGGCACCGTCTTTACCATCGGAATCTTGTTTATCTTCCTCTCCCTGCAGAAGAAGTTTAATAAGATCGTCGGTATTAACGTCGCCTCCTTCCAGTTCGCGATCTGCGTGATCGCCCTGCTTACTGGGGCGGTTCTCCTCACCATCGGCCTCATCGGCCTCTTCAAAGCTCTCGGCATGCGCAAAAGAGCCGCAGCCGAAGTCGCTTACTTATCAACGTTGAAAAGGAATGGAAAATAACCTTGGTTATTTCCATTTTCTTTTTGTGGTCCGACCGCCTATACTAAATGGTCAAAAAAATCTTTGGCACGAAAGGAAAGTTATGAAGAAAAAGTACATCCCTCTAGTCTTGGCTCTCTCTTGCATGCTCGCCGCTTGCGGTGGCGAAAATGGAGCGAGTTCCAACGTCCAGAATTCCACACCTATCAGCAGTGTTGCTGCTGAAAAGCACACCGTTACCTATGCGGAGAGTGCTGACTACACCGTCACCGGTTTGGTCGAAGGTGGTTATGCTAAAGGAGAAACCGTCTCCTTTAAGATCACGGTCAACAACGCCGCTAAGGAAGTTGACGATGTTGTCGTCAACAGACAGGCTTTGACCCCAGCTGCTGATGGAACCTATTCCTTCACCATGGGCGACTCCAACGTCACCATCAATATCACTCTTAAAGACAAGGCCAACGCCAAAACCGCGACCATCGAAGTTAGCAATGCTACTCCAGAAGCTGGTGACACCATCACCGTCACTCTCAAACTCGATGGTACTGCTCTTACCTCCGGTGTCACCGTCACTGCCACCAAGGGCGCTGATCTCGTAGAGATCACCGGCACCTCCGTCAAGTGCAAAACCGCTGGCGAAGTCACCCTTAAGGCTGAAGCGACCGTCGAAGGAATCCCATATTCCAAGACCATCGATGTCACTATCAAAGCCGCTCAGACCGCTGCCGATCGTCACCAGATCTTCGTCGAGAAGAACACCGATACGACCGCTGACGTCACCATTCAGGGTAAAGTCGTCCACAAGGTCATGTTCGATGGCGGCAACACCGCGAACATCGCCATCCAGGAAGGCAAATACGGCTACTGGGTCAACAACACCAAGACCACCGTTAATGTCGGCGACTATGTTAAATTGACCGCCAAAGGCGCCAATAAACAGTATCCAGCCCTTAACGCTTCTAAATCCGCCGCTCCAACGACCATCGCTGCCGTTGATGCCGAACCAATTACCCTTGGCGATTCCGCCAACGTCTTCGCGGATTCCCGTTATGCCGCCGTTAAACTCCCAGCGAATGCCGATGCCAAAGTTACCGCGGTCACCAAGACCGAAGGCAAAGTCACCGACGTCGCCTTCACCCTTAACGGTCAGACCTATCACGTCAACTTCGATAGCAGAATCGCCGCTGCCGCGGCCATCGAAGCCAAATTAGAAGGCATTGGCGAAGGTTGCTCCATCACCGCTCTCAGCGGTATCTGGGGCGGTTCTTCCTCCGTCGCTGCTGACTTACTCGAAAAGACCGTTTCCCTTTGCTCCGCCGATGAAATCACCTGGACCAAAGCCACTGCGACCTCTGTCGTCATCAATGGCGGCGATTCCGTCCAGATGGGCTCTACCTTAACCTTAACCGCTGACGTCGTCCCAGCTGGCGCCGATCAGGCCGTCACTTGGTCCATCGCCCAAGGCGGAACCGGTGCTGCCACCATCGATCAGAATGGTGTCCTTACCCCAAGTGCCGTCGGTACCGTCACCGTTGAAGCGACTGCTACCGGCACCTCCATCAAAGGCACCAAGACCATCACCATCGAAGCTGCTCCGACTGTTCCAGTCGATTCCATCACCGTCACCGCGGCCGATAACAAAACCGGCGCTAAGGTCGGTGAAGACCTCCAGCTTTCTGCTTCCGTCCTCCCGGACAACGCTGCTCAGGCCGTCACTTGGTCCTCTTCCGATGAAGAAGTCGCGACCGTTGACCCAGCCACCGGCTTAGTCACCTTCGTCGGCGATGGTCACGTTGTCATCACCGCCTCCGCGACCGATGAAAGCGGCAAGACCGGCACCATCGCGCTCGATACCCAGATTGATAATCTCATCACCCTTGCGGAACTCAGCGCAAAGTTAAATCCGCTTGCAGTAGATTCCTCAACCCATAAGGCCACTCTCGTCGAAAATGGCGCGAACGCCGAATACACCGTCCGTGGTTATGTCGTTGGTATCGTCGGCGATGACACCATGATCTCTGATGGCGTCAACGGCTTCACAATCTACAAGAACACCGCCGAAGTTGAGGTTGGCGATAAAGTTGTCGTTACTTCTACTTGGCAGAAATACAACAACTCAGTTCAAACTTTGAACGTTTCCAAAATTGCTAAGTCTAAGGCTATTATGGATCCGCTCCCGGCTTATAAGACCATGGATGCGACCGAGGCTTTGGCCTATGTTGCCAATACGACAACCAATACGACTGGTCAGAACTTCAAGTTCGAGAATGCCGTCATCAAACAAGATGGCTCTTACCAGAATCTCTACATCGGAACGACCAAGATTCAGACCACGATTAAGAAGGTCGGAGATTTAGATCTTCCGGTCGGCGTTATTGGCACTTTCACAGGTTACATCAAACAGACCAATGCTTCCGGCACCACTTTGACCGTTTGGATTGATAGCTTCACCGCAAACGCGACGGCCGATCCAACTTCCCTCACTATCGTTGGTGAGGATGAAGTCGATGCCGGCGCTACTCTCAGCCTTTCTCTCACTGGCACGGCTGAAGGCAACGCCAACCCAGACCTCTCTGTCAACTGGTCTGTTGCCAACAAAGAGGCCGGTGTCACTGAGCCTCTTGCCACCATCGATCAGAACGGTGTTCTCACCGCTGGCAATACTGCTGGCGTCGTCACCGTCACCGCGACTAGCACCGTCGTTCCGACCGTTGTCGCGACTTTCGATGTTACCATCAAAGCTGCCACTGCTTACACCGTCTTCGACGTCTCTGACGAAGGATGGCCGACTGATGCCGCCACGACCGATACCGAAATCACTGTAAACGGTGTCAAATTTGGTGGTTTGGGCTTCGACAAAGATACATCCACCAACGCTCAGGACGGCGGTGATATCTTCATCAAAAAGGCCTCTGGCTTCATATACAACAAAGAAGCCTTTGCGAAATCCATCAAGAAGATTGTCGTCACCGTTTCGACCAAGTCTTCTGTCGGTGCTGGCTATATGGCCATCAACGTTGGCTCTTCTGCCCTTAGCACCAGGCTTACCACCAACGCTTACACCACCGCTAAAGGCGAAGATGTTGTTGTCGACGTCACTGACGCAAACGCCAAATTCTTCCAGATTTCTGGCGTTAAGAACGACAAGAACATTCGTATCACCTGCATCAAAGTCGCTTTCGCGGACTAATATCCTCGGTAAACGCGATTCGGCCCTCTCCTCGCGAGAGGGCTTTTTCGTTTTTGAGTTGCGGTGGTGGTCATCCTCTTGCTTCTTATCAGTAAATCACCCCAATTAACCCCCAATAATTGCAACCCCCCTTTAGGGGGAGTATGATTTCCCCGTTAAGGAGAAATCTTTTTAAATGGCAGAAATCAAAAAGTCGTTTAAGTCCGTCGATGGCAATACTGCTGCCGCGATGGAGTCCTACTACTTCACTGAAGTAGCGGCAATTTACCCAATCACCCCGTCCTCCCCAATGGCGGAAACCGTTGACGTTTTAGCGTCCAAAGGCGAGAAGAACTTCTTCGATGCCCCGGTGAAAGTGGTTGAAATGCAGTCCGAAGCCGGTGCTTCCGGTGCCGTCCATGGCGCGTTACAGGCTGGTGCCTTGTCTACCACCTTTACCGCTTCCCAGGGCTTGCTCCTCATGATCCCGAACATCTACAAGTGGTGCGGTGAGCTCCTTCCAGCGGTCCTTCACGTTGCCGCGAGAAGCTTAGCCACCAGATCCCTTTCCATCTTCGGTGACCATCAGGACGTCTATGCCGTCCGTCAGACCGGCATCACCATGGTCGTCTCCAACTCCGTCCAGGAGATCGCCGACCTCGCTCCAGTCGCTCACTTAATCGCGATTGACTCCCAGTCCCCAGTCCTTCACTTCTTCGATGGCTTCCGTACTTCCCACGAAGTCCAGAACGTCGAATTCGTCGATAAGGAAGAATGGAAGAAACTTCTTCCGATGGATAAAGTTGAGGAATTCCGCGCCCGCGCCCTCAACCCACACACTCACGCCGTCACCCGTGGTGGCGCTGAGAACGACGACATCTACTTCCAGGGCCGTGAAGCTCAGAACAGCCACTATGCCAAGGTCATCGAATACGCTGAAAAGTACTTCGCCGAAGCTACCCGCTTAACCGGCCGTACCTACGCTCCATTCGTCTACTATGGTGCCAAGGATGCCGAAAAGGTCATCATCGCCATGGGTTCCGTTGACGAAACCGCTCAGGAAGTCGTCGATGAGATGAATAAGAACGGCGCCAAAGTCGGTCTTGTCAAAGTCCATCTCTATCGCCCATTCAGCACCAAGCTCTTATCCGCTGCTATCCCAGCGTCCGTTAAGAAGATCGCTGTCCTCGACCGCACCAAAGAAATGGGTGCCGATGGCGAACCTCTCTACCTCGATGTCGTCGCCGCTATGGCTCAGGAAGGCAGAACCTTCGAGACCCTTATCGGTGGCCGTTATGGCTTATCCTCCAAGGATACCCAGCCAAAGGACATCAAAGCCGTCTATGACTTCCTCGATGCGAAGAAGGTCTGGAATGGCTTCACCGTTGGCATCAACGATGACGTCACCCATCTCTCCATCCCAGTCGACGACTCCTTCCATATCGCCCAGGATTACACCTCCTGCTTATTCTATGGCTTAGGCTCCGACGGCACCGTTTCCGCCAACAAGAGCTCCATCAAGATCATCGGTGATGCCACTGGTCAGTACGCTCAGGCCTACTTCCAGTACGACTCCCGTAAAGCTGGCGGTACCACCAGAAGCCATCTCCGCTTCGGCAAGAATCCAATCCACAGCGAATACTACGTCAAGAACGCGGACTTCATCTCCTGTTCCCTTGACACCTATATCTTCAAGTTCGACATGATCGCGAACTTAAAGAAAGGCGGCACCTTCCTTCTCAACACCAACATGGACGATGCCACCCTCATCGCCTCCATGCCAAACCGCATGAAGCACCTCTTGGCCGAAAAGGAAGCCAAGTTCTACGTCATCGACGCGAACAAGCTTGCCCTTGAAGCCGGTATGGGCCGTCACACCAATACCACCCTCCAGGCTGCCTTCTTCAAACTCAGCCCACAGATCATGCCTTACGAACAGGCCGAAGAATGGATGAAGAAATTCGCCAAGAAGACCTACGAGAAGAAGGGCATGGACGTCGTCCAGAAGAACTACGATGCCATCGACAAAGGCACCCAGGGCCTCCGCGAAGTCAAAGTTGACCCAGAATGGATCAAACTCTCCGCTGCCAAGGTCACCAAAGCCGATAGCACCGACACCTATTACGACGAATACGTCGAAGTCATCGATCGTCTCGATGGCGATGAACTCCCAACCTCTGCCTTCCAGAAGCACGAGCTCCTCGATGGCACGATGAATGAGAACATCACCTTCCGTCAGAAGAGAGCCATCGCTGACCGCGTCCCAGAATGGAATAGCGCCGCTTGCATCGAGTGCAACCAGTGCGCCTTCGTCTGCCCACACGCGACCATCCGCCCATATCTCATCTCCGAAGATGAGCTTGCGAATGCTCCAGAAGTGGTCAAGAAGGACGTCAAGGTTGCCGTCGGCGCTGCTGACAAGACCCTCAAATATCGCATCCAGGTTGCCTCCATGGACTGCATCGGCTGCGGCCTTTGCGTCTCTGAGTGCCAGGCCAACAAGGTTGCCGAAAAGATGGCTGCCGCTAAAGGCGAAAAAGTCGATCCAGCGAAGCTCGCTCTCCGCATGGTCGATGCCAAAGGCCAGTTCGAACAGCAGGAAGGCGCTGATTACCTCTATGCTCACTGCTCCGAGAAGAAGGGTCAGTTCCCAGCTGCCATCGAAGCCACCGTTAAAGGTGTTGGCTTCAAGAAGCCATACATGGAAGTCTCCGGTGCTTGCGCTGGTTGCGGCGAAGCCCCGTACTACCGTTTAGTCTCCCAGTTATTTGGTAAGGATATGTTAGTCGCTAACGCTACTGGCTGCTCCTCCATCTACTGCGGTTCCACCCCACTTACCCCATTCGTCAACGACAATGGCAAAGACGGCGTTGCCTGGGCCAACAGCTTATTCGAAGATAACGCTGAATACGGCTTCGGTATGCGTATCGCCTCTGACCAGAAGATGAGCCAGATCATCCGCATCTTAACCGCTGCGAGCCAGGCTGAAGACGCTGAGCCAGTCCTCAAGGACCTCATCGCCCGCTACCTCGCTGCTACCAAGAACCGCGATGAGCAGAGAGTCGTCTCCCCATTACTCGTTGCCGCTGTCAAGAACAGCAAGAACGAAGCGGTCAAGGAAGTCCTCAAGTACGAGAGAGACCTCGTCGACAAGTCCGTTTGGATCGTTGGCGGCGACGGTTGGTCCTTCGATATCGGTTACGGCGGCGTCGATCACGTCCTCGCCAATGAAGCCGACGTCAACATCCTCGTCCTCGACACCGAGGTTTACTCCAACACCGGCGGTCAGGCCTCCAAGTCCTCCCAGACCGGTTCCATCAACAAGTTCACCGCCTCTGGTAAGAAAGAAGCCAAGAAGAACCTCGCCCTCATGGCGATGGCCTACAAGCACGTCTACGTTGCTCAGATCGCTCTCGGCGCCAACGCCGGCAAAGCCATCCAGGCCTTGAAGGAAGCCGAATCCTATAACGGCCCATCCTTAGTCATCTGCTACTGCCCATGCGCCGAACAGCACATCAAGGGCGGCCTCGTCAACTCGATCAAGGAAGAACACGATGCAGTCGAATGCGGCTACTTCACCACCTTCCGCTATGACCCGAGAAGACTCGAGAAAGGCGAACCAGCTCTCCAGCTCGACTGCGCTGAGCCAGACTTCAGCAAGCTCCGCGAATTCATCATGCATGAAACCCGCTTCAGCATGCTCCCAGTCCTCAACCCAGAACACGCCGAAGAACTCCTCACCAAGTGCGAGAAGTACGCCAAGCAGCGTTACGAAGACATCAAGAAGTTCGGTTTATAATCGACTCTCGATAAACAAGAAGCCCGCCGGGAAACCGGTGGGCTTTTGCTATATAAGGAAAAAGGATTAGAATAGTTGGTGAGGTAATACCTATGAAAAAAGCAGCTAAAATTGTCGCGATAGTCTCGCTTGTCTTAGACTACATGATCATGATCGGCCTTATTGCCTTCGCTTTATATCTTTTCCTTAATATCGACGTTATCGTCAATAACAATGTCAGCAATGCGATGGCGGCATCTTCTTCTAGTTCTGCCATGGCATCTAGCTCTATGTCTTCCGGCGGTGACGAAGCGGTGGGTAAAGCCATCGGCGGAGCGGTGGTGGCCTTCGGTAGCGCCATCGCCGTAATGATGGTGATGGTATTCTCCTTCCTTGGCGCGGCTTTCATGATCTTCCCAATCATCACCATGCACGTTGCTATTAAGAAACTCGCTAAGGCGACTTGCCGTCATGATATGCTCGCGATTAGCATCGTCGCTATTTTCGCTTTGCAGCCAGTCGCGGCCATTATGTTCTTGGCTATTCCAGACGAGGCCTACGCCGCACAATAAGCATCCAAAAGCGCTTTGACGGAGAGTTATCTCTCCGTTTTCTTTTTTTAACGTAACAAATAGGGGATTAAATTGCTTGCAAAGTTACGAATTGCTGGTAAAGTGCTTTGCGAATTAGTTTAGCAGTCGAACTAATCTTACTTATGAGTACTTATTTAGCACACGGCGCGAATAACAGCGAAATTGCAAAATATAAATCTATCTTCGGGGACGAAAAACTCTCCGTCGCTTTTTATGATAGCGACGCGGTAAGCGAACCGATGCGTAGCTTCACCCATAGACATGATGAGTATGAATTCGTCATGCCTTTGACCACGATTCCTCTCCTCTATTGCCAGAAAGCCAATTATGTAGGGGAAGTGGGCTTTGTTTACCCGGTCAACCCGAATACCGACCACGGCATTGAATTCGATATGTCCTCTTCGAGGATGATCGGCATCACAGTCGACCGTTCTTATATGGATGGCCTTAAGAAACGTTTAGGTTTCAATGACGATGTCTTCTATTCCTATTTCCCATGCAAGCGAAGCTTGATGGAAATCATCACCCTTTATCAGGAGGAGTGGGGTAAGCCGATAATTGACCACGAAAAGATCGATCGTCTGGCCGAAGCGATCGCCTCGTCCTTGATTGAGGACGGTTTATCTCATCCAAGAGAGCTTAAGAAGCCGGAGAAGCGTCTTGTCGAAACCATCCGCAAGACCCTTATCTACATGAATGAGCATTATAAGGATCAGAATTTGACAATTACTTATCTCGCGAAGAGAAATGGTTTCTCTTTGACCTATTTCTCCAAATCTTTTAAGGCTTATATGCATGACACCCCGATCGGGCATCTAAATAGGCTTAGGACCTCCGCCGCGCGTGCCTTGCTTAAAGATAAAAGCCTTAAGCTGGAGCAGATTGCTCACGCGGTTGGTTATCGTAACCTTTCGACTTTCAGCGAAGCGTTCAAACATCTCCTTAATATGACCCCGGGTCAATATCGAAAGATTTATTGCTAAGATTCTTGCTTTTATATTTTATTCTTCGAGTTCTTTTAACGTTTTTTCTAATTGCTTAAGGTCTTGAGTGATAGTTTCATAGACCGTTAGATAATCCGTTTTGCCGTATTCGTGGACGATGCCGTTTCGAAATCCGATGATTTCGCCCCAAGGTATTTCTGGATGGCCCTCTTTAAAAGCTAAAGAGATGTTTTTGACGTTCTCGATTAGTTGTACCAAGCGAAACATGATTGCATCAATTAGCTCTTTGTCCGACAAGAAATCCTGGTAACTCTTGCCGTTATTGTATTTTTCGATTGTTTGAATGTTGACTATCGCTTTCTCGGCGTAATAAGCATCGGTTTTATTGTTGCCTATATATCTTAATTCCGTCCTTAACGATTTCGCTTAATAACTCAAAATTATCCTTTAAGGTTTCGAATCTGACTAAATCGATATTTTTGTGGAGCACGCCTCTAATCGCTTCTGCTAAACCGGCCACTTTTAAGCCGGTCAAAGACGTCGATACGCATAAGTCGACATCGCTTTTTTCTGATGCATATCCTTTAGCGTAGCTACCAAACAAGTAGCAAAAATAAATCGAGTCCTTATAACGTTTTTCAAACAGGGCTTTTAACATCTCTTTAATTTGCTCGATGTTTAACACGCCTTGTTCTTCTGTGACCTCGCATTTGGCCGTTAAAATATAGACGAAGTTTTGACGTTTATGGGCGTTTCCGTATCCGTCATTGGATTCGTATCGCCTTAGTGTCCTAACGGGTACGCCAATTATCTTTGCTGCTTCGGCCTGAGATAAATTATATGATTCCCTTTTTTCTTTAAGTGTCATAAATACCTCTGTTATCATTCTAGCAAAAATGACCTCTATGTAAACCATTTAGAGGACAAAATGACCTATCTAGCATAATCAGAGAGGACAAAATGACCTCTTTGATGCAATCCAAGAGGACAAAACGCCAAGCTACACGTCAAAATAGCGCCAAAATGGCAATTAGCGATGCGCGATTGGCTTTTACCCAGGAACGGCCTTTGCTTTGTTATAAAAGAAAAAGCCCCGATCAATCGAGGCTTCATTGTTATGTGGTCGGAACGGCGCGATTCGAACGCGTGACCCCTACCACCCCAAGGTAGTGCACTACCAAGCTGTGCTACGTCCCGGCTCGGATATTATAACGGAGACGCTTGCAAAAAGCAGGGCTATTCGACGTTTCCTAAGTAGGGGATAATCTATCTTCGTAGATGCAATAAAAAAGCCAACGCTTTTTGCTTTTTACTTTTAGTAATACTTGTATAATCCAAATGCTATGGAAGAAAAGAATTCGAAAAATTGGATCATTGTCAAAGGGGCCAGAGAGAACAACCTGAAGAATATCAGCCTTGAGATTCCGAAGGACTCCCTCACCGTCTTCACGGGCTTATCTGGCTCTGGTAAGACCACCCTTGCTTTCGACACGATCTATAACGAAGGCAGACGCCGCTACGTCGAATCCTTAAGCGCTTATGCCCGTCAATTCTTAGGCGGCATGGAGAAACCTGACGTCGATTCCATCGAAGGCTTAAGCCCAGCTATCTCCATTGACCAGAAGTCTACTTCCCATAACCCGCGTTCTACCGTCGGCACCGTGACCGAGATTTACGACTATCTCCGTCTTTTATATGCCCGTATCGGTGTCCCTTATTGCCCGAATGGACATGGACGCATCGAATCCTTCTCCCCGGTCGCGATGACTGAGGCCATCCTTAACCATGAGCAGGGGAGCAAAGTCCAGATTCTTTCTCCCGTCGTCCGTCACGAGAAAGGCACCCATAAGGATGTCTTTGAGAAACTTAAGAAAGCCGGCTTCATTCGCGTCAGGGTCGACGGGGAGATGAAACTCCTCGAAGAAGTGGAGCCATTAGATAAGAACAAACGTCATGACATCGATATCGTCATCGACCGACTTGTCATCAAAGAAGGATTACGTTCCCGCGTCAATGAAGACGTCGAATTAGCCTTAGACTGGAGCCATGGTCTTTTGCTTATCCTCTCTGGCGATGGCGAAAGACTTCTCTCCGAACACCATAGCTGTCCAGAATGCGGCTTCTCCGTCCCGCATCTAGAACCGCGTTTATTCTCCTTCAACGCCCCATTAGGCTATTGCCCTGATTGCCATGGTTTAGGCATCAAGAGAGAAGTGGCCATTGATTTGCTTATCCCAGATCCTAGTAAGAGCATCCGTCAGGGGGCGATTAAATACCTCGCCAATATCATTGGCACCCCAAACCTCGAATGGAAGGAGTTCGAATACCTCCTTAACGTTTATAAGATTCCAGACGATGTGCCATGGAACGAATTAAGCGAAAAGCAAAAGGAAATCGTTTTGTATGGTTCTCCCGATGTTTTGGAATACACCCTTACTTCCGTAAACCGTAACAAACTCCATCGTCATGGCCAGATCGAAGGCATCAAGACGAGGATTGAAAGACTCTATCGAGAGACCACATCCGAATGGATGTCCCAATATTACGAAGGCTTCATGCGCGACACCGTCTGCACGACCTGCCATGGGGCGAGACTCAATGAGTCGGCTTTATCCGTTAAGGTTGGCGGGCTCAATATCTATGAGGCCTGCTCCTTATCATTTGATAAGTTCTTAGAGTGGGTTGAATCCACGAGCAAGTCCTTAAGCGAGAATGAGCACGTCATCGCCGACATGATCCTTAAGGAACTCCGTAACCGCGCGACTTTCTTGGTCAACGTTGGTTTGGATTACCTTACTTTGTCTCGTTATGCGATGACTTTATCTGGCGGCGAGGCCCAGCGAATCCGTTTGGCTACGCAGATCGGCAGCCGTCTTTCCGGCGTTCTCTATGTCTTGGACGAACCATCCATCGGTTTGCATCAAAGGGATAACGATAAACTCATCAAAACCCTTAAGGACATGCGCGATATCGGTAACACCCTTATCGTCGTCGAGCATGACGAGGATACGATGAGGCAGGCGGACTATATCGTCGATATCGGTCCGGCCGCCGGCGTGCATGGCGGCGAAGTAGTGGCCGCAGGCACCCCAGAGGAAATCATGTCCTGCCCGAAATCAATTACCGGCGATTATCTCGCTGGTAGGAAATACATCGCCGTTCCAAGCAAACGCCGCAAAGGCAACGGAAAGTATGTCGAAATCAAAGGCGCTACCTGCCATAACCTCAATAACGTCGACGTTAAGTTCCCATTAGGCAAACTCATCGTCGTTACGGGCGTCTCTGGCTCTGGTAAGTCGTCCCTTATCAATGAGACCTTAACCAAAGCGGTTAAGCATGAATTAAGCGGTGAACGGACCGACCCGGGCGAATTCAAGTCCATCGAAGGTCTTAAGAATATCGATAAGCTGATCAGCATCACCCAAGAGCCGATCGGCCGTACCCCGAGGAGCAATCCTGCTACCTATACCGGCGTTTTCGATGACATTCGCGCCTTATTCGCCGAAACGGATGAAGCTAGAGCTCGCGGCTTTGATAAAGGCAGGTTCTCCTTCAATGTCAAAGGCGGTCGCTGCGAGAAGTGCCAGGGCGCTGGTGTGACGAGGATCTCCATGAGCTTCCTCCCTGACGTCTATGTCAAATGCGATGAGTGCAATGGCAAGCGTTATAACGACGAGACCCTCCTATGCGAATACAAAGGCAAGAACATCCATGACGTCCTTGAGATGCGAATCGAGGATGCGGTGGAGTTCTTCAAAGCCCGCCCAGAGATCGTTAGGAAGATAAAAACCCTTAAGGATGTAGGTCTTGGCTACGTTAAATTAGGACAACCTGCCACGGAATTATCTGGTGGCGAGGCCCAGCGAGTAAAACTTGCGACCGAATTACAACGCCGTTCGACTGGCAAAACCTTATATGTCCTCGATGAGCCGACGACCGGTTTACACACCGATGACGTGGCTAGACTCATCAAGATCCTTCAGTCGATCGTCGATCATGGCGACACGGTTGTGGTCATTGAGCATAACCTCGACGTCATCAAAGTCGCCGACTGGATCATCGACTTAGGCCCACTTGGCGGATATCGCGGCGGCAACATCGTCGCTACGGGCACGCCTGAAGATGTCGCGAAGGTTGAAGGCTCCTTCACGGGCGCGTATTTGAAAAAAGTGCTACAACAGGCGAAAGATAAGGGCCAAATGGAGTAAGATAAAGCAGTATGTGGATTGTATGTTTGATATTCGGAGCTCTTTTTGCTCTCGGTGGAGGGATTTTCCTTGGTGTTACTACCCCGAAATTCATCGCCGATTTCCGTAAGAACTCCCTTGAAAAGAAAGATAAGCAGTATGCGCTTTTCGCCTATGCTGCCTTAGCCGTTGGTGGCGCCTTGCTTCAGGCTGCTATCAATATCGCCAATAAGTGGAGCATGAACGCCCTTCAGGCGACCGCCTCGGTCTTCGGCATGGGATTCTTCTTCCTCTCAGTTGGCGCGCTTATCGTCAATTTCTTCGTCCATTATTACAAGATCAACTTCGTCAAGGAGCAGGCTATCTGGATCACCAGGCTTATGTTCCTTTCCATCGCCGGGGCTATCGTCTCCTTCCTGATCCTTGGCGAAGGGGTGGCGGATTTCCTTACCTATCCGCTTCCAAATGGCATTGCCATCAATGGCGACGGCTTCCATGTCACTTCCGTCAATAATCCCCATAGCGGTGGTCTCCATATCACCTTCTATGGCATCGTCATCGTCTTAGGCGCCTACGTTGCCTATCTCATCTCTGACCACAAGATGTATCAGAAATTCGGTGAGCATGGCATCTTTGATAGCACTTTGTTAATAGCCTTCCCTGCCGGCATCATCGGCGCCCGTATCGGTTACGTAATCGGTAACTGGAACGGCGACACCGCGGGAGGCATCAACTTCAGCCAGGAGGTTGCTAATGGCAACATCGGCTCCATCTTCGCCATCTGGAATGGCGGTTTAACCATCTTAGGCGGCGCGATTGGCGGCATCTTAGTCGGCGCTCTATTCTTCTACTGGAAACATCGTTCCATCGGTGCCCTCACCGCGGTCGATGTCGCTGTCCCAACTATCCTCTGGGGTCAGATCCTTGGCCGTTGGGGCAACTTCTTCAACAAAGAGGTCTACGGCGCAGCCGTTCCGGCCTCTTCCATGTCTTTCCTTCCAACTTGGATCTCCCATCAAATGGATGCGGGGGCGGGCAATGTCTATGTGCCTTTATTCCTCGTTGAAGGATTACTCAATATCGCCGGATATTTCATCATCGTCTATGCCGTCGGCAAGTTACTCAAGAAGTGGCTTGTTAGAGGTGATCTAGGTGGCTGCTACCTTATTTGGTATGGCATTGTCCGCCTTATCTTAGAACCGCTTAGAGACCCATCCTTCAATATGGGCTCTAACGGCCAGTGGTCTAGCGTTTGGGCCATTATCTATATCGTTGCTGGATTCCTCTTTATCTTCGGACTCCATCTCTTTGATTATTTCTATCACGTTAAAGGCAATCATCCTCGCATGATTCCGTCTTGGCATGGCATTAAGGAGTACGAATGGAAGAGAGATCCTGTGACCTATACCATTGAAGACCCCAACCTGCCAAGAACCGTCGCTCACAAGAACAAGGTCAACTCCAAGAAGGTTGAGCTTGGTGAAGACGTCCCTGTTGGCGAGAGCAAAGACGAACCTTTGCCCTTAAATGACAAGGAGGAATAACTATGAAAACTGTAGATGTTGTCGTCGTTGGCGCCGGCATTGCCGGTCTCAGCGCAGCAATCTATCTCAAAAGAAGCTCCCTCAGCCTCGTCTTATTAGAGAAGATGGCTCCGGGCGGAAAGCTTCTTAACATCCACGAAATCGACAATTACCCTGCCTTAGGTAGCGTCTCTGGACCAGAGCTCGCGAATAAGGCGTTTGAGCAATGCAACGCTTTGGGCGTCGACTACCAATATGGCAATGTCATGTCCATCGAGAAGCAAGGCGACGTTTTCTATGTCACCACCGACATGGAAAGATATGAGGCCAAAGCCGTTATCATCGCCGTCGGAACCGAAAAGCTTAAGGCCGGCGTTCCAGGCGAGAATGAATTTAACGGTAGGGGCGTTTCCTATTGCGCTACCTGCGATGGCAATTTCTTCAAAGGCAAAGAAGTGGCGGTCATCGGTTATAAAGACCAGGCTGCCGAAGAAGCGATCTACCTCGCTGGACTTGCCTCCCGTTGCTATTTCATCAACCCGAAACCTCTTGAAGCGGCCGAAAGCCACCTCGAGGTCTTAAAAGGAAAAGAGAATGTCGTCATGATGGAGGCGGAACTGCTTCGCATCGAAGGCGATAAGCTCGTTAACAAAATCGTCGTCAAATCCGGCGAGGAGGAGAAAGAGATTCCGGTCTCTGGCGTCTTCCCGCTTTATGGCGAGAAGAGCGCAGCCTCTTTCTTGGCCCCATTAGGGGTCGAACTCGAGAGAGGGTTCATGGTCTGCGACGCGAATATGAATACCAATGTCCCTGGCCTTTACGGCGCGGGTGACATCGTCGCGAAGAAATTGCGTCAGGTCGTCACCGCCGCGAGTGATGGCGCTCTTGCCGCCACCAGCGCGATTGGTTACGTCCATATGTTAAGGAAGAAGTAAAGATGGCAGAAAGCACGCTTTCTTTCGCCCGCCAGGTGAAGGAGGAAATCGTCCGTTTATACCGCCCCGATGAAACTAAGAGGGCGCTTCTTTCGGGCTACCTTCGCATCAATGGTTCCATCCATATTTCCGGCGGCAAGGATTCCTTATCCCTCTCGACTGAAAGCGCGCAGATCGCCAAAGCCTTATATTCCTATATCACCGACCTTTATGGGGTTCCGGCCCGTTTTGCCTACACCAGGGGCATCAACTTCCATAAGAGAGTCCAATATCATGTTTTGATCGATGACCCAGATTACATTCTGGGCGATTTAGAGGTCGACTATTTCTCTGGCAAGATACCGGTCAACATGGTCAAAGGCGATGAGATGGCCTCGAACTACCTCATCGGCTCCTTTTTGGCGTCTGGTTCCGTCAACTCTCCTACGAGCAGCAACTACCATTTGGAGATTGCGGTAGGGGATGAGCAATACGCGAGATGGCTCATGCATCTTTTCAATAAGGTGCAGAATGGCCATTTCGAGGCCAAGATGAGCCAAAGAAGGAAGCAATGGATCGTCTACATCAAACGCAGCGACCAGATTTCCGACTTCCTAATTCTTATGGGCGCGCGCGATTGCTGCCTTGAATTTGAGAACGTCAGGGTCGATAGAGACTTCGCCAATATCGGTAATAGGCTCATGAATCTCGACTCAAGCAACTTCAAAAAGACCATGAAGGCCGCTGAGCGTCAAATAGAGCAAATTAATTATCTCGAGAGCAAAGGGGTCATCGCCCGCATGGGGAACCCTAAGCTCATGATCCTAGCCAGACTTAGGAAAGAGCACGAGGATGCATCCTTGGATGAGCTCGCCAAATACCTAAGCGAGGAGACCGCTACAACCATCTCGAAAAGCAACGTGAATCATCTATTTAGGCAGATAAATGAGGTCTATAAACGTGAACGTGGTGAAGACTGATGACATCGATATTTTAAGCCAACTCGGCAGGCGCATTGCTTACCTAAGAAAGAGCAAAAGAATCAGCCAATTGGAGCTTTCTATCGATAGTGATATTTCAAAGAGTTACCTCTCTGATTTAGAGTGTGGCAGACGCAATCCGTCGGTCATGGTTTTATCGCGCATTTGCGCTGCATTAGAGATTACCTTGGAAGAACTCTTCCGGGGCATCGTTCCTTTGGAACAGCTATTGAAAGCGCATTAATTACTCTAAAAGAGTAGTTTCTACCTTTTTTTACCGATTTCGCCTAAGTATAATAACTCCGCAATCAAATAAGGAGGACATTAGTTACATGTCAGTCAAAGTTGCAATCAACGGTTTCGGACGTATTGGCCGCCTCGCTTTCCGCCAGATGTTCGGTGCCGAAGGCTATGAAGTCGTCGCCATCAACGACCTTACCAGCCCAGCCATGCTCGCCAACCTCTTAAAGTATGATACCGCCCAGAAAGGCTATTGCGGCGTCATCGGCGAGAATGCTCACACCATCAGCTCCAAAGAACCTGTCTTCGAAGAAGACGGCAAGACCGTTAAGGTCCCAGGCTCCATCACTGTCGATGGCAAAGAAATCACCATCTATGCCGAGCCAAAAGCCGCCAACCTCCCATGGGGTAAGATCGGCGTCGACGTCGTTCTCGAATGCACTGGTTTCTATTGCTCCAAAGAGAAATCCATGGCCCACATCCAGGCCGGTGCCAAAAAGGTCGTCATCTCTGCCCCAGCTGGCAAGGATTTAAAGACCATCGTCTTCTCTGTCAACGAAAAGACCCTTACCAAGGAAGACCAGGTTATCTCCGCTGCTTCCTGCACCACCAACTGCTTAGCCCCAATGGCCAAAGCTCTTAACGATGCTTTCCCAATCCAGTCCGGCATCATGACCACCGTCCATGCCTACACTGGTGACCAGATGATCCTCGACGGCCCACACCGCAAAGGCGACTTACGCCGTGCCCGTGCTGGCGCTGCCAACATCGTCCCAAATAGCACTGGCGCTGCCAAGGCCATCGGTCTTGTCATCCCAGAACTCAATGGCAAACTCATCGGTTCCGCTCAGCGTGTTCCAGTCCCAACTGGTTCTACCACCATCCTCGTCGCCGTTGTCAAAGGCGAAGATGTCACCGTTGAGAAGATCAACGCTGCCATGAAGGCCCAGGTCTCCGCTTCCTTCGGCTACAACGAAGAACCAATCGTCTCCTCCGACGTCATCGGTATGAGATATGGCTCCCTCTTCGATGCCACCCAGACCATGGTTACCAAAGTTGGCGACGGTCTCTTCCAGGTCCAGGTTGTTTCTTGGTACGACAACGAGAACTCCTACACCTCCCAGATGGTCCGCACCATCAAATACTTCGCCGAACTCAAATAAGCGAAAACCAAACACTAAGGGCACCTCTTCGGAGGTGCCTTTTTCTATATAAATATTGATAGGGTTTCACCGTTCGTCTCTCGATATTGGCATTTCAATTTTTCTTGTTGGAATTTTTGAAATCCTTTCGTTATTCTATTCGGCTCGGGAGGGCAGAACTATGCGTAAAACTACTAGGACACTTTTGCTTCTATCGTCTACTTTTTTAATCGCCTGTGGAAATCCGGCTGGTCAAAATCCGGTCTCTTCTATTGTTGCTAATAGCTCCGCGGAGACCCCAATCTCCTCGGCTCGTGACAATCACGACTCCGTTTCTTCGTTGATCGAGAGCTTAACCTCTTCTTCAACCGCCCCGGTTACTCAGTCTAGTTCCAATACCCCGGCGCCATCTAGCAGCCAGTCAATCCCATCTAGCTCTTCTTCTGGAAACAAAGAGGAAAGCAAGACCTATAGCCGCGTCAATAGCATCGATGACCTCGATTTGTCGAAACCTGTTGTCATCTGCGCCGCGAAGGACAGTGGCTTTGTCTCCCTTTCCAGCGAGAAAGCCGATGATAAGAAATATCATTTAGCCGGCAACGCCGTCACCATGCAGGGCGATAAGATCGTCTCTTCTGATGCGGTTACCGAATGGAGTATTGAGAGCAGTGGAGATTCCTATTCCTTTAAGATTGGCGATGACTACCTCCAGAGCTATACCCAAAAGAAAGGCAATACAACCTATTACAACATCTGCGTCGGCACCGATACCCGTAACAGCAACCTTTGGGATATCACCATCGAAGAGGGCGAGGCCACTTTAGAGTCTTCTAAAGTCGTCTTCCTCGAATGGTATAACAACATGTTCCAGGGCTATGGCAGTGCGGGTAGCGCGACCATCATGTATCTCTATCAGAGCGGTGTCACCAGCGGACCAGCCAAAACCTGGACTTGGGACACCAACTATCAGGCCGCGAACCAGTATGTTCCAACCGCCATCAACGAGAACGTCAACTATTACGAGATGGGTTATAACACCAACTCTGTTGGCACTTCCAAGATCTTAGTCTTGCCGATTTGCTTTACCGACAGCAACTTCACCGCGAGCGAACTTCAGGATATCCAGACCGTCTTAGGCGGCACCGCCGAAGAGACCAACTACTGGGAATCCTTAAAGTCTTTCTATTACAAATCCTCCTATGGCCAGTTGAATCTTGAATTCACCTATGCCGACCCAGTCAACATGGGCGTCACCGCCAGAGAGTTCTATAACACCAATGGCCAGGATGGTTCCGACCTTGCTTTAAGAACCGGCGTCACCGCCTATAAGACTGCCCATGGCCAGAACTCCACCAAGGAATTCGACCAGGACGGCGACGGAACCATCGACTCCGTCATCATGATCTATGCCTGCGACGAGAGGAGCAATGGCGATAGCGACGGCGATTTGTATTGGGCTTATCGCTATTGGGATAACGGCGTAACCGATGAAATGGCCAACACCGAATCCCCATGCGGTTATTCCTATTTCTGGGCTTCCATGAACTTCTTCTACGAAGGAACTGGCACCAGAGCTAACCACACCGGTCTTGATGCCCACACTATGTGCCATGAATTTGGCCATATGCTCGGCGCCGACGACTATTACAACGCCTCCGATAACGATGGCTTTGAGCCAAGCGGCTCCAAGTGCATGATGGCCTTCAACGTCCTCGACCACGATGCCTTCAACAAGATGAGCTTCGGCTGGATCAAACCGATCGTCGCGACCGGTTCCACCGAGGTTACCTTAACCTCCTCCGCCTTAAGCGGCAGCGCTCTCCTTTTGGCTGATCAAAATGGTTGGAACGGAACCGCCTTCGATGAATATGTCATCATCGAGCTCTACACCAAGCAGGGCTTGAATGCCCTCGATAGCACCACCCCATATCCAGGCCGCACCAGCAGCTTCGGCAGCCAGACTGGCTTAGACGACACCGGTATCCGTATGTACCACGTCGATAACCGTCTCTTCCTTGCGACCGGCATCAGCAAGACCGATGACCAGTACTACACCGGTACCCACGTCATCACCGATGCCGAAATCAGCAGTGGCAACTTCGATTCCGAAAATGGTGAGATCGTCCCACTCGTCGCCAATGGCGTCGGTGGTGACTCCCAGCCAGCTCGTGGCAAGGGCTTCGATTCCTTGACCATGATCTCTTCGACCGGTAAGTCCTGGAAGAACAACGCTTACGCGACCGAATCCGACTTATTCCATGCAGGCGATACCTTCTCCCTCATGGATAGCGCCGATGCTACGAAGTATAAGAAGTACTTCGCCAACAGGACCAAGATGAATAACGGCAACACCTTCCCATGGAAAGTCACCGTTAAATCCATCTCCAACGGCCAAGCGGTCTTGGATGTCGCTTATGGCGAAATGAAGTAATCTCCCCAAAAAGGGGGCCATCATCGATGGTTCCCCTTTTTCTTTTTGTCCCTTTTTATTCGATATATAGGTAATCCTCTACCGACTCACCCTTTAAAGGGTGTACAATCTCCCTTGTAGCAAAAAGGAGAACATTCACATGCTTACTGTTGATGAAATGAAAGGCCTTGAAGGCAAAAAGGTCTACGTCCGTGTTGACTTCAACGTCCCGCACAAAGGTGCTGCGATCAGCGATGACAACCGTATCCGCGCCGCGATCCCAACCATCGCCGCGTTATTAAAGAAAGGCGCTGCCGTCGTTCTTATGTCCCACCTCGGCAAAGTCGATTGGAAGAAACTCAAGAAGGGCGAAAAGACCGAGGCTGATATCGAAGCCCAGATGAAGAAGAACGACCTCGTTATCGCCGTCGAACCACTCAAGGCGCATCTTGCCGCCGCTATGGGTAAGGAAGTCAAAGTCGTCTTCTGCCCAGAGAACCGTGGCGAAAAACTCGCCGAAGCCGTTAAAGAACTTAAGGCTGGCGAAGTCCTCTTAGCCCAGAACACCCGCTACCAGGCCGGTGAAGAAAAGAACGATGCCGCGCTCGCCGCTGAATGGGCCGGCTTAGTCGATGCCTTCGTCATGGATGCCTTCGGTTCTGCCCACAGAGCCCACGCTTCCACCGTCGGCGTTCCAGCCGCTTTAGCCGCTCAGGGCAAACAGGTCGCCCTCGGCTACTTAATGGAGAAAGAGGTTCGTAACCTCGGCCGCTGCGTCGAACCAAAAGAAGATGAGCGTCCATACGTCGCCATCCTCGGCGGTGCTAAAGTCTCCTCCAAGATCGAAGTTATCGATTCCTTATTAAAGAAGTGCGACAAGATCCTCATCGGCGGTGGTATGTCCTATACCTTCAAGAAAGCCGTCTATGGCATCGACGTCGCCGCTTCCATCTGCGAAGACGACCAGCTCGAATACGCCAAGAAGTGCTATGAGACCGGAAAGATCGTCCTCTCCGTCGATACCAAAGTCGTCAAAGGACTCAACTTCGACGATCTCACCGCCGGCCCAGAAGACATCAAACTCATCGATGGCAATGGCATCGACTTCCCAGAGGGCTATGAAGGCGCTGACATCGGTCCAAAGACCATCAAACTCTACAGCGACATCATCAAGTCCGCTAAGACCATCTTCTGGAACGGTCCAATGGGCGTCTTCGAGAACCCGAACCTCCAGGAAGGTACCAAAGGCGTCTGCGAAGCCTGCGTCGAAGCGACCAAGAACGGTGCTTTCTCCGTCATCGGCGGCGGTGACTCCGCGGCCGCTGCTAAGGTCTTCGGCTATACCTCCGAATTCTCCCACGTCTCCACTGGTGGTGGCGCTTCCCTCGAACTCATCCAGTACGATGGACACCTCCCAGGCATTGATGTCATCAAAGGTGAATAACAACCATGCGTAAGAAATTACTCTTAGGCAACTGGAAAATGAATAAGACTCCTGAGGAGGCCAAGGCTTTCGCCCTTGCCTCCAAGGACGTCGTTGATTTTGCCCTTGCCCACAACGTCGATATCGGCGTTGCCCCAACCTTCGTCTGCTTGGCCACCGTTCTTGAGAACCGCCATCCAGGCCTTATCGTCTCCGCTCAGAACGTCAACGAGCACGATCATGGCGCCTATACCGGCGAAATCAGCATCCCAATGCTCAAAGCCGTCGGTGTTGACTGGGCCATCATCGGCCACTCCGAACGCCGCGAATATAACGGCGAGACCTCCGAGAAGTGCAACGAGAAGATCAAGGCTCTCCTTGCGGCCAATATGACTCCTGTCTATTGCTGCGGTGAGTCCCTCGAAACCTACGAAAAAGGCGAAACCAATGCCTTCGTCAAGAAACAGATCGAAGCTGGTTTTGCTGGCTTAAACGCCGAAGAAGCGAAGAAAGTCGTCGTCGCCTATGAGCCAATCTGGGCCATCGGCACCGGCAAGTCCGCGACCAAAGAGACCGCGGAAGCGACCGTCGGATTCGTCCGTGCTACCCTTCGCGAGATGTTCGGTGAAGCCGCCGAAGAGATCCGTATCCTCTATGGTGGCAGCGTCAAGCCAAACAACATCGCCGAATATATGGAGGAACCAGATATCGATGGTGCCTTAGTCGGTGGAGCCAGCTTAGAGCCAGACTCCTTCCGCGCCCTTATCGAGAACTTGGTTAAATAAGCATCATGGATCGGAGAACACTGAATCAAATGGCGAGCAATGGTGTAACCACCATCGCCCCGGAAGATAAAGTCAGCGTTAACGAGAGCGGCAAGTCCCTCGCCCGCGTCTTCGGCTATCTTTCCCTCGGCCTCTTCGTGACGGCCGCGGTTGCCTTTGGCCTCTCCCTCCTATTCGTCTCCACGATCGGCATGGTCGGCGAGGAAATGGAAGGTCCTGTCTTTATGACCTACCTTATCCTCCTTATCGTCTCCTTCGTGGCGAACATCATCGTCTCCTTCGCTTTATCATTCGCCTTGCGGAAAGCCTTCACCGGCTCTCCGAGCACAAAAGTCAAAGTCCTCTATCTCGTATATGCCGGACTCATGGGCGTTATGTGCTCCTCCTTGTTGGTGGCGGGCATTGATTTCTGGGTCATCGGCGAAGCCTTTGGCATCACGGCCATCAGCTTCGGCGTCATGTTCCTAATTGGCTATTTCTCCAAAGCCAATCTCAATGTCATCGGCGCGGTTGCCTCCGCCTTCGTGATGACCATCTTCCTGAGCCTTATGGTCTTCTGGTTGGTGAGCCTCATCACTGGCGTGAGCTTCTACTCCCTGGCCTTGGATATCGTCGTCAGCCTTATCCTCTCCGTCTTCATCCTGATTCTTGTCGCGGTTAATTCCTACAACATGAAGCACTTGATCGAAGCCGGAGCCATGAGCAGATCCATGGAGCTCTACTTCGCGGTCGATATGTACTGCGACTTCATGATCGTCTTCCTCAGGGTCTTACGCGTCCTTATCCTCGTTGCGTCGAAGAAAGATTAAGTAAGCAGTTAACCCCGTGCGTAAGCATGGGGTTTTCTTTTTCCCCTTTTCTCGGTTATAGTGTGTTTAAAGATAAATACATAGGAGGCATATTCATGCTCAAGTTCTACCGCTGCAAGCACTGCGGCAACCTCGTTGTTATGGTCGATGATCGTAAAGTCAATCCGTTTTGCTGCGGAGAGAAGATGGAGTTAATCATTCCAGCCTCCGTCGACGCGGCGAAAGAGAAGCACGTTCCGGAATACAAAATAGAGAAGAATGTAGTCAAAGTTTGCGTTGGCTCTGTGGCCCATCCGATGCTCGATAACCATTACATAGAATGGGTGGTGATTGAGACCAATAAGGGATTCGCCTTAAAACACCTCAAACCAGGTGAGGAACCGATGAGTGAATTCGCCCTCGCGGATGATGAAGGTTTAGTGGCGGTATACGCTTATTGCAACCTCCACGGTCTCTGGGTTAAGGAATAACCCTCTTATATATAGATATATAAAGGAGCCGATTTACCGACTCCTTTTTTATTTTTTAAAAAAGTGATTCATTTCTATTGACACCCATACCAAAGCGAGTAAAATAACCCTCGCTGTAACCGAGAGGTGCGGCAAAAATTGTTCTTAGAAAAGGCTCGGCTAACCGCTCAGAAATGGGCGATCGTGAGCACGAAAAAATAACTTTGAAAAAAGTTAAAATTTTGCGTGACATCCCTAAAGCCGACGCCTATACTAAGCAAGCACTCAACCGAGGGAGACCTCCTGAGAGCATCAGTGAGTGCGTCTGATCTTTGAAAACTAAACAGATAGACAACAAACACTAATACGTCGATTCTT
>ONCO01000017.1 GCA_900316365.1 uncultured Erysipelotrichaceae bacterium | reverse complement strand
AATCGAAGCGATAATGCCGGCAGCAAGAACGGATAGATAGATTATCAAGTCGTCCTTTTTAAGCGAGAAGCTCTTTTGATATAAGGCAATCAAGAGGTAATAGGAGACAGCGAAGAGGCCATAGATGAACACCATCAAGAAGAAGACATAGACCCCAAGCCAAGAGATATAGAACCATGCGATGCCCGTGGTTAGAGCACACATTGCGCCCAGGACATGGATAATGATTTTACCGATCTTGTTGATGCCACCCGGTTTACCGAAGTATTCGCCTGATGGTTCATGGCATATAAATAGCAATGAGGATAGTGCCAATTTGACAATTGGATAAGCATACCATGTGCCAATGGTAATATTGCTGACTTCAAATTTGGTAATCTTGCTATAGCAGATGAGCGGCTCGAAGACGTAGGTGCAAACCATCGACGGGTTAGCAAAGGCGGATAAGCCATCATTGGGGCTGAAGACAATCGGAGTCTCGAATTTTTTCACTACGCAGGAGTATATGACCGTGTAATAGCCGAGGAAGAAACATAATGTTCCGGCCATCAAAATCGCAACGACACCGAAGAGGATAAGTCCATCCAAGACCCTTCCGACGATATGGAGAAGCGTGCAGTTGAATAGATAGGTGGAGGCAACGATTAGAATCAAATAGAGATAGAAGAGAGCGTAATAGCCATAGTTAAAGAAATAGAATGGCGCAGCACCCTCTCTCGCCTTTGCGAAGGAAGCCTGGCGGATGACCCTTGCGATATTGCCGCCCCAGAAAACTATCGTTAAAGCGCTCAGTATAATTGCCAAACCGACGAAGACGCGGATCAAACGAATTTCGTTACGCTTAGCCGGGACCTGCAAATATGCATCCGCCGAAGACTTATCGAAACGATAAGAGAAGACGAAGAACGGCATGGCTATGGCGGCCATGATGCCGCAATTCATGATGGCTGTCGTACCAGCGTTGACTTCGCCTATTTCGGTATAGAAGAGAGTCTGGGTGAAATCATAGGAGGAATAGCCAAAATATTCCTCGGCCGTCTGGTATGGATAAATAGCTCCTGATAAGGATGGAACAAAGTAAGCAAGGAGCATGATCGCGCCGAAGATGAAGATGAGCGGTAACCACTGTTGGAGTAGCCACTTAATATAAAGTTTTCTATTCATGGCGCATACCTCCTTTCTTGGCTAAGAGCATCTGCAAGGCAACGACTTCATCCGGATCAATTTGGACGGCTTCCCAAAGGAGAGGGTCTAGTTTCTCTTTGACTTCCTCGTCGACATCATGGGCGCCGACTAAAACGATATGGTAGATGGAGCCTACCTTTTTAAGGGATAAGACATTGATGCCGAGTTCCTGGAAGCTAGCCTCGGTGACCTCTTGCTTAAACATGGCTTGATATTTAACGAGGTCTTGTCCGAGCTGCTCATTATCGCCTTCTTTCGAAAGTTGGCCAAGGTAAAGGACGATGAAGCGGTCGACAAGACGTTCCAAAGAGCCGATGTTATGGCTGGAGAGAACGACGGTTTTGCCCGCTTGTCCGAGCTTTATGATTTCCTCTTTGATCTGGTCGAGAGCGAGGGGATCGATGCCGTCGAAGGCCTCGTCCAGCAAGTAATAATCAACGTCGACAGAAAGGGCTAAGGCCAAGAATAACTGACGCCTCATACCTTTGGAGAATTGGTTGACGTTGCGGTTAATCGGCAAACGCAATTTGGCGATTAATCCGGTGTATTTCTCGAAATCAATCGGGAAGAAGCAACGATAGAATTCATACACTCCGCGGTAATTAACGCCTTTTGGGGCGTACGGGAAATCGCTGAGGAAGAAGACTTTCGCCTTCGCTCTTGGGTCATTGCAAGGGACGCCATCAATAAGGATGGAACCGCCATCAATCTTTAAAACGTCGCTGATGAGGCGGAAAAGCGTGGACTTACCTGCACCGTTATGACCGACCAAACCGTTAACGCCAGGATGGATGTCTAAAGTCAAATTATTGACGGCAACAGTATCCTCGAAGCGTTTAGTCAGGGATCTAATTTCAATCATGGTCCTTATAAACCTCCTGAACGGCCCTTAGAACCTCATCCTCGCCATAGCCTTTATCGCGGAGAGATTGCACCGCATCACGGACTTCTTTAAGTCTTGCGGCGACCTCTCCGAGGTTAGCGACGAAGAAGCCTTTCTTAGGAATCGCCACGACAAAACCGTCGGCCACCATCTGCTTAAAGGCGCGCTCGACGGTATTAGGGTTGATGCGATTGTTAAGGGCAACTTCACGGACGGAAGGCAAAGCTTCGCCTTCTTTCATAAGGCCAAGCGAAATCAAGCGTTCATAGAAATGAGCGAGCTCGAGGTAAATAGCTTCTCGTCCAGTTAATATCATGCCCTTATTGTACTATCTGTATTAGTACAGTCAAGGGTTAATCTTTAGTTTGCAAAAGTTTGGCTTTCTCCGCTGCTAATTCGGCTTTTCGTTTTGCTTCTTGCTTCTTATAGGCCACGAAGCACTGGTCGAATTCGGCTACGAATCCACTTCTCATCGGCTCAACGAGATGGACATACCCCACTAAACCGGTCTGCTCCAAGATTTGATAAGACAAGACGAAGGCGTTATCTTCCTCCGTAACATTTGGGATATCGATCTGGTTTGGAGAACCAAGGATGACCATCTTGGTGTATTGGCCAATACGGGTGACGAGCATCTGCATCTCCTCGAGGGTGAGGTTCTGCGCTTCGTCGACAATGATGATGCAATTCTCAAAGGAACGTCCGCGCAAGAATTCAGGCGCGAGAGGGATGATGTCGCTTGGGAGTTTGCGGTAAGCCGCTGCATATCCGGCGGTATCGTCCTCGTCGTCATCATTCTTTTTCTTCTTCGGCTGACGAATCTGCATTGGGATGACGCCTTCTTTACGGCCATAGGCCATAAGGTGGGCGTAGTTATCAAGAAGCGGGCCAAGGTAAGGTCCGAATTTATCTTCTTCCGTGCCTTTTAAGTAGCCAAGGCGATGGCCGACTTCCACAGGCTCGCGGACATAATAGATGTTTTTATATTTCCCGCGTTTAGACCCGTGCCCACGCACTAAGGAAAGGCTCGCTGCCAAAGCGGCGAAGGTTTTGCCCGTTCCGGCGTCGCCGCGGCAAAATACCACTGGCTTCCTCTGCGGGTCCTCATTAATCTGGCGAATCAGCTCACGCTGGCCGGCATTGCTGCCGAAGTCGATTCCGAATAGGAAAAAGTCGGATGAATTTTGTTTCATCTTGTCGTTGAACTCCTGCTTATCATTGACTCTATTATATCACCAGCAAAAAAGCGGCAAGTACTTACTTCACCGCTTTTGATGCATTTTGCCTTATTTCTGCTCTTCTTCTTGCTTTGGAGATTCTTCAGCAGGTAATTCAATCTTGCTTGCCGCTTCTTCTTTCTTCGCCTCTTCGATAGCTTCTAACATCAAAGGGCTTGGATGCTTATAACGGTAGAAAGCGAAGAAAAGGAAGACCAAGGAAAGATAACCGAAGATGATACCTACCGCTACCTGGTGGATATCCTTGCTGGCCTCTAAACCGATAATAAGGGAGATGATATCGACGGTGACGACGGTCGCTGGGGCGGGAAGCGGGAGAATCTTGTCTAAAAGAGAGTTCTTCGCGCGGCGTTTCTTCGAGAAGATAGTCCAGAACAAATCAATGACGAACCAGGCGCCTAAAGCCAAGGTGAAATAGATGAAGACATAACGGAAACCGCTTTGGCCTAAGATCCAAACGCGGGTCAAGATCAGGGCACTAAACACCGCGGCAACAACGGCAAAAATCAAATATTCGCCGCAAATAATCTTTTTAGTCTTCTTTTCGATATCCATAGTAGTTAGTCCTTGAGTTCGTTATAGGCCTTGCGGGCATTTTCCGCGAAACGCTTAATCTTATCCGCGTTTTTCTTGCTATCGCCATCAGGCAATATGTCGCTAGTTTTGGTAAAGGAGTCAACGCCATAAGGCTTAACGGCCTTAATCGCGTCATAGACGTTATCCGGTCCTAGTCCCCCTGCCATGATCACTCGGCATGGGGCGACGCTTTCAACGATCGCCTTATCCATATTCCAATCATGGGTAACGCCGGCAACGCCGATCGAAGTCATCTTTGGATTGATGGAATCGAGGATCAGATAATCGCAGAAAGAGGCGAAATATTTGGCTTTCTCCATCATGTCAGGAGTCGGGATGCCAATCGCCTGCATGAGTTCGATATTCGGATCAATCTCTAAGAGTTTCTTTTTTAATTCCGGGGTGGCCTCATATTCGTTCCCGCAGATATGGATGATATCAGGACGAAGCTCTTTGACGTATTTAAGGACCGGCTCCTCGTCTTTGGAGACGATAATCAATACTTTCTTGGCCTTATCGCCGATGTAGTCAAAAATCTCATGGAGAGTTTTTAGGTCCACTTCCCTTGGGCAGCAGAAGCCTGTATCGAGGGCGACGCCGATATTGTCGACCCCCGCGTCGAGGCACATTTTGGCCTCTTGGATATCATGAATGGAATAAACCTGGGTAACCATAGGTCTTAATTGTAGCAAAGAGAGGGAGCATTCTCCCCTTTTATTAGCAAATGGTTTAAACTTTCTTCAGCTAAAAGGAGAGAGAAGTTATGGAAGCCGTACAATCCGCCCGTTTTCGTTTATTGATGCAATTATTGGAGCCTCACTTCCAAAAAGGCGACCTTCTCTTGCTCCACGTCAATTATGGTTATCTAGTCTTCACGAGCAGAAGGCTCCATCAGGCCTATGGCCATGCCGGAAACGGCCAATGGCAAGACATCAAAGACCTCTTCTATTTCACCCTTAGCTATGACGCGGAAGATAAAGACACCTTGATGGAGAAAGGCTTAGACCTTGAGATGTGGATCTACGCGGATACGGCTACTAGAAGCGCATGGAATGAAAGACTCCAAGGCAAAGCGGGATTAGGACTTATCTACCGTAAGAAAGGCTTCGACCTAATCTATAAGAAAGAAATCCTCCCGCTCAATGAGAGGAAGGAAGATTATTACCCAAATAGCGAGAAGCTTATCGCCACATTAAATAACTTCTTCGCCTCTACTTTACCTGCTATCGAAAAGGCAATCCTAGGTTAACAAGACAAGAAAAAAGCCCGCCGTAGCGGGCTATTTTTTGTTTTGGCTTAGTCGAGTTTTGGACCAGCGGCAACGAGGGCTTTGCCCTTTTCGTTGTTCTCGTATTTCTTGAAGTTCTTGATGAATTTCTCGGAGAGATCTAAGGCCTTCTTTTCCCAATCAGCGGCATTCGCATAGGTGTCGCGTGGGTCGAGGATGTTGGTGGCGACGCCTTCGAGTTCGGTTGGGACTTCGAGGTTGAAGTGCGGGATCTTCTTGGTTGGGGCCTTGTTGATGGAACCATTCAAGATGGCATCGATGATGCCGCGGGTATCTTTGATGGAGATACGCTTGCCAGTGCCGTTCCAGCCAGTGTTGACGAGATAGGCTTTGGCACCGCTCTTCTGCATCTTCTTGACGAGCTCTTCCGCGTATTTGGTTGGATGGAGTTCGAGGAAGGCCTGGCCGAAGCAGGCAGAGAAGGTCGGGGTTGGCTCGGTGATGCCGCGCTCAGTGCCGGCGAGTTTGGCGGTGAAGCCAGAAAGGAAATAGTACTGGGTCTGCTCTGGGGTAAGGATAGAGACAGGTGGGAGGACGCCAAAGGCGTCGGCGGAGAGGAAGATAACGCTCTTAGCAGCTGGGGCGCTGGAGATTGGGCGGACGATGTTCTTGATGTGGTCGATCGGATAGGAGACGCGGGTGTTCTCGGTAACGGACTTGTCGGCGAAGTCGATCTTGCCGTTTTCATCGAGGGTGACGTTCTCTAAGAGGGCGTTGCGCTTGATGGCGTTATAGATGTCTGGTTCGCTATCTTTGTCGAGGTTGATGACCTTGGCGTAGCAGCCGCCTTCGAAGTTGAAGACGCCGTTATCGTCCCAACCGTGCTCGTCGTCGCCGATAAGAAGGCGCTTCGGATCGGTGGAAAGGGTGGTTTTGCCGGTGCCGGAGAGACCGAAGAAGATGGCGGTGTTCTCACCATTCATATCGGTGTTCGCGGAGCAATGCATGGAAGCCATGCCTTTGAGAGGGAGGTAGTAGTTCATCATGGAGAACATACCCTTCTTCATCTCGCCACCATACCAGGTGTTGATGATGACCTGCTCGCGGCTGGTGATGTTGAAGGCGACGCAGGTTTCGCTGTTGAGGCCGAGTTCCTTGTAGTTCTCGACTTTGGCTTTGGAAGCGTTATAGACGACGAAGTCTGGTTCGAAGTTTTCGAGTTCTTCCGCGGTTGGCTTAATAAACATGTTGCGGATGAAGTGAGCCTGCCAAGCGACTTCGACGATGAAGCGGACGGCCATGCGGGTGTCCTTGTTGGCGCCGCAATAGGCATCGACGACGAAGAGTTTCTTGTTGGAGAGCTCTTTGACGGCGAGTTCCTTAACGGCCTTCCAGGCTTCCTGGCTCATTGGGTGGTTGTCGTTCTTGTATTCTTCAGAGGTCCACCATACGGTGTCCTTGGAGTTATCATCGACGACGATGAATTTGTCCTTTGGGCTGCGGCCGGTATAAACGCCGGTCATGACGTTGACGGCGCCGAGTTCGGAGACTTGGCCTTTCTCATAGCCTTCGAGATCTTTCTTGGTCTCTTCGGCGAAGAGTTCTTCATAAGATGGGTTGTAGATTACCTCTTTCGCCCCGGCGATGCCGTATTTTTCTAAATCGATTTTTTTCATGTTTTCTCCCCTATTCCGAGTTTTCAAAAATCGAAGACCATTGTAGCACCTTTGCGCTATTCGGTAAATGAAACTCGAAATATTTTCTTTAGATTTTATCGTAGATAAATCGGTAAATTGGTAAAGAAAGCCCGATAGGAAAAACAATATGGTTAATACTGTTATTTTCCACCCGACTATCTTGCTAACGCTTGTAAGTCTTTTCTAACGAAACTTCGCCTGAAATCAGGTGATGGACCATTTTTCCATCATTTAATAGAAGCGAGCCTTCATCGTCTATTCCCTCGACTGTCCCGCTTAGGTTTTCGTTATGGTAATTGAGGTAAACCTCTTTACCTAATAAAGAGAAACGTTCCCTAATAAGCGTGAGGTAACGCTTACCACCACGTTTATAGTCTTCATAAAGCTCATCGAATTCCTTTAAGAATAAGGAAAGGACTTCTTCCGGGTCGTAGGTTAAACCAGATTGGATATGTAAAGACGTAGCCTTATAGGCGATATCTTCTGGGAAGGAATCTTCATTAAGGTTAATCCCGATACCGGAAATAATCGCGTCGATTGAGGTTTCGCTTACGCCTTCGACTAAGATGCCGCAGCATTTCTTATCATTAAGCAAAACATCATTCGGCCATTTAATCTTTGGATCAAACCCTAATCCGACTAAGGTTTGGGCCACTGCCGCTCCCGAAAGCAAAGGAAGGGCTAAAGCAAATTTCTCGTTTAATCCTTCTAGGAAAAGGATAGAGAACAAAAGGTCTTTTCCTTCGTCTTGCCAGACTCTGCCCCTTCTCCCTTTGCCACCGGTTTGGTGGAGAGAAAAACAAACATTCCCTTCCGCGAGGCTCTTAAAGTTTTCCTTAAGGTAGGAATTGGTAGAGTCGATGCTTTGGAAGGGGATGATTTTGTGCATATTTTTTATCTTTATGCGGAGAAGAGCATGATCAATAGACCAGCCGCAACAGCGGAGCCGATGACGCCGGCGACGTTAGGTCCCATGGCGTGCATGAGCAAGAAGTTGCTTGGGTCTTCGCGGGTCGCTTCCTTCTGGACAACGCGAGCCGCCATCGGAACGGCGGAGACACCAGCGGCGCCGATCATTGGGTTGATCTTGCCTTTGGTGATGACGCACATAAGCTTGCCGATGAGGACACCGCCGGCAGTCGCCATGATGAAGGCGATGATACCGAGGGTGAAGATAAGGAGCGTCTGAGCGGAAAGGAAGTTGGACGCGGTCGCGGTCGCGCCGACGGTTAAGCCGAGCAAGATCGTGACGATGTAAAGGAGGGAGTTAGAGGCATTCTCGACGAGCTTTGGAACAACTCCGCTCTCTTTGATGAGGTTACCGAACATCAAGCAGCCGATAAGCGGCGCGCAGCTTGGGACGATGAGGACGACGATAACGGTGACGATGATTGGGAAGAGGATCTTCTTTGTCTTCGAAACCGGTTTGACTTCATCCATGTGGATGGCGCGTTCCTTCTTGGTGGTAAGGAGGCGGATTACCGGAGGCTGGATGAATGGGACAAGGGCCATGTAGCTATAAGCCGCGATGGCGATTGAGGAGAGTAATTCTGGGGCCAATTTGGTGGTAGTGAGAATGGCGGTTGGACCATCCGCGCCACCAATAATGCCGATGGCGCCTGCCTGAGCGGCATTAAAGCCCATCGGGATGGCGAGCATGAAGGTAACGAAGATACCAATTTGGGCCGCCGCGCCGAGGATCATGGTCTTCGGGTTGGAGATAAGCGGACCGAAGTCGGTGGTCGCGCCGATGCCCATGAAGATTAAGCATGGGTAGATTTCGTACTTGATGCCGTAATAGAGGACGCCGAGAAGGCCTTCGTATCTGACGCTTAAGCCCTCTTCAGCGATCTTAGCCATATCGACGACGTCATTGCCGTTTGGATAGAAGATACCGAGAAGCCCGTTATATTCCACGTGCTTCATCGGGGCCTCCGCCGCAAACCCGGCGGCGTTCACGTATTCGGTCTTGAAGATGATGTCCCTGACGCCAGGGAGGTTAACAAGGAGCATGCCGACGCCCATCGGGATGAGGAGATATGGCTCGGCTTTCTTAAAGATAGCTAGGTAGAGGAGCAGCAAGGCCACGAGGATCATGATGAGGTTTTTCCAACCATCAGCCACGAAGAACTGCGCGATGCCGGTGTTTTCCCAAAAGCCCTTGAAGAAGTCTCCGATATTATTCGCGAAGATATTCATCATGGCTTTACTCCAAGGTTAAGAGAACTGCTTTGTTGTTGACGGCTTGACCTTTGCTGACGGCGATGGAAGAAACGACGCCATCTCTTGGGGCCTTGATTTCATTCTCGAGCTTCATGGCTTCGAGGATGATGATGGTCTGACCAGCTTTGACGGAATCGCCGACTTTGACCATGACGTTTAAGATATTGCCCTGCATTGGAGCGAGGACTGGTTCGCCCTTACCAGAGGCGGCTGGGGCGGCTGCTGGGGATGTTTTTGGAGCCTCAGCTTTAGCTGGGACTTCGCCTTTGACGGTCTTGACTTCAACCGGTTCGACCTCGGTGATGCCCATGACCTTTACTTCGTATTTCTTGCCATTGACCTGGATGTTATAGATTCTCATATCTGCTCTCCTTATTTATCGAGCTGCTTGCAGCTGATGACTTTGATGTCTTCTTTTCTTTCTTTGCGGTAGTCGATCGTGGCGACGAGGATGGCCGCCATCATATCTTCATCGGCGACGGTGCCATCTTGCAGGACCATCGTCTCTTTTTCGTCAAGCGCGCGGACTTTGTTGAGAAGCCCCATCAATAAGGCGATGACGATGAGGACTGCGAAGACCGCGGCGACGCAAAGAAGCGAGGTAATGACCGCTTCGCCGAAGTCCGGGACCTGCCACATTGCATCTAAAATGTTCATAGAGTGACGTTAAACTCCTCGGCCTTTAAGCCGTATTTGCGCTTAAGGAAGTCAACGGCGATGTTCTCGAACAAGGCAATGGAGAGGACGTCTTCATCGCACTTGGCGATCTTCTTGTATTCCTTCTTAAGCTTCTCGAAGCTTGGCTCAAGCTTATCGGCTGGGCGATAGGTGATGACTTCGTCATCGCCGATGATCTTCTTGCGGACTTCTTCATCAACTGGAGCTGGGGCCGCACCGTATAAACCATGGAGGTAATCCTTGATTTCTTTCGGGACCATCTTATATCTTTCGCCGGTCATGACATTCATGACGGCCTGAGTGCCAACCATCTGGGAAAGCGGGGTGACAAGAGGTGGGTAGCCCATATCCTTACGGACATTCGGAACTTCCTTTAAGACCTCTTCGTATTTGTCCATGGCGCCCTGCTTATCAAGCTGGGACATAAGGTTGGAAAGCATGCCGCCTGGGACCTGATATCTAAGGATGTTTGGGTTGACCTGGAGGGCTTTGACCTTAAGGGTGCCGTTCTTGAGGTATTTGTCTTTGATCTTCGCGAGGATAGCGGAAGCCTCATCGAGCTTGGACTGATCGAGCTTTGGATCATATTTGGTGCCCTTCAAAGCGTAGTTGAAGGACTCGGTGGAAGGCTGGGAGGTGCCGCCGCTAAGCGGGGTAAGGGCGGTGTCGATGATATCAACGCCGGCTTCGATGGCTTTGAGATAAGTCATGGAGCAAACGCCGCCGGTGCAATGGGAATGAAGCTCGATTGGGAGCTTGGTTTCCTTCTTCAAACGGGAGATGAGTTCGTAGGCATCGCCTGGGAGGAGAACGCCGGCCATATCCTTAATGCATAAGGAATGGGCGCCCATCTTCTCGACCTTCTTGGCGAGCTCGACATAGTAATCGACGGTGTGGACCGGCGAGGTGGTATAGCTTAAAGCGATCTGGCAGTGACCGTGATACTTGATGCAGGCGTCGACTGCGCTCTTTAAGTTACGGACATCGTTAAGCGCATCGAAGACGCGGATGATGTCGATGCCGTTAGCAAGACTCTTCTCGACGAACTTCTCGACGACGTCATCGGAATAGTGATGATAGCCAAGGATGTTCTGGCCGCGGAAAAGCATCTGAAGTTTGACGTTCGGGCAGGCTTTTCTGATGGCGCGGAGCCTCTCCCATGGATCTTCATCCAAGAAGCGGAGGCAGGAATCGAAAGTCGCTCCTCCCCACACCTCAAGCGCGTAATAGCCCGCCTTATCAAGAAGCGGCGCGACGCGCAAAATCTCATCCGTGGTCAAACGGGTCGCAATCAAAGACTGCGAACCATCGCGGAGAGCCGTATCAACGATTTTTACTCCCATTGGAAATACCTCTACAAATATGCTTAATGTAATTAAGCCGAAAACCACTCCATTATAGAGCAATTAAATCGGTTTATCGGTAAAGGTTTGCCGTTTTTACTAGACAATAATGCGAAAAATCAAAGAAAGGGCTTACATTATTCCTTCTCTTCGGTCTCAACTTTGCCTTTTGGATGGGTTTTTAGATAGATTGGCCTCAAAACATAGCTTAAGGCGGTCGCGGTCGCGATCTTAATCGCATCTCCTAAAAGGAATGGGATGACGCAGACCTGAAGGGCTTTAAGGAAGCTATAGGAGCCATTCATATAGATAAGGAAAAAGGCTAAGCCAAAGCCATAGATAAGGACGGTGCCCGCCACCATGGCGACAGGGACCATCCACTTCTTGTTTTTAAAGATATAGATAAGGAGTGATTCAACGACCGCGCAGAGGAGATAACCCCAAATGAAGCCGCCAGTCGGACCAAGGATTACGGCAAAGCCGCCCTTAAAGGAAGCAAAGACCGGAAGGCCAAGGGACCCCAAAAGGATGTAGCAGCCGACGATCGCCGGGGCAATCCAAGGCTCAAAGATGGCCGAGACGAGATAGACCATGAAGGTCGCGAGGGAAATCGGAACCACGCCGATCGGCATTGAAAAAGGAGCCACCACGCAGAATAACGCGGTAAAGACTCCTATGAGGGTGATGTTTTTAATAAGCTGCAAACGTTTCATATCAAAGTGGCCTGATAATCGACATTTGCTCAGGCCCGGCGCCTATTTTAGCCACGTCGAGTCGAGATAAGCAATACGGGAAGCGAGCCAAGTTTTAAGAACTTCCACCGCATCCGCGTGGGTCTGGAACCCTTCGACCACGTCGAAACGGGTGTACATGCGGCAGGCCTGCGAGCCATGGAGGTTATCGCAGACTTCGTAGTTATGGGCGAACTCGCTCGCGAAGGCGCTGGTCTCGTAATTCATATATTCGACCGCGCTTTGATAGCAACCAGAGTTATGGAATACGCTCCAATACTTGGCGAACTGAGCATTGAAGAAATCGGTCTGCGATAAGAGGTAGAGCCATGGGTTGGAGAAAGGAGGCTGAGTGCCGTTATCGTTATAGTTTCCGGTCGGGTCGATGATGCTGCTTCTATTCGGGTTAGCGGAGCTCCAGTCGAAATCCCATGGAGCGCCAAAGGTGAGACGTGGGTATTTGCTGCCTTCGGAGAAGTCAACAAAGAGATAGAACGAAGCCCAGCCAACATCGTAGTTTTTCATGATTTCCTGTATAACGTAGGTCTTCATGAGGGATTCGATGTCCATGAAAGAATTGAGGGTCTCATACATGGTTTTGTATGGGCTATCGATGATGTCGTGATTCTCATCCAAAACCTGAAGTTTGCCAGTCTTGATGGTCTCCTTGAAAATCTTGAAGATGTTGGAGAGGTATTTCTTGATGTAAGGGAGCTGTTTGTCGCCGAAGGTATCGGTCTTGATGTTGTATTCTTTATCCTCGACGCCGACGCCATTGATCTGCTCGCCACCACCGCCGAAGCCGCCCCAGCCGCCCCATTGGTTGCCGCCGCCGGTGCCATCTCCGGTTCTGAAAGTGATGTCCTCGCTATCTGCTTGGCCCATGCCCTCGACCTCGAGGAGGTAGCCGACTTTTTCGTCGGTATTCTGGACGCCGTCTTTCTCTTCTGGCTCAGCAACATTGACGCGGTTCTTATTCGCCTGCTGCTGTTCCGCGAGGGTATAGACGCCCATATATTGGTCATTGAGATAGAAATTGACGTGCTGGAAGTCGGTGCAATAGTTCTCGGAATAATTGAAGAGGGAATTACCAAAGGTAAAGGCCACGTTATTACGGAACATGGACTGGTCGAAGAAGTCGGCTAGGAGCACCCAGCTCTTCGCGGACATGCCGTCATTTAAGCCAAGCATCGCCTGCTTCTTGTCGAACTTGATGCGGTAAGCCTTCTTGGTGACGGTCGACTGGTTGGTGGAATTGCCACGGAGCCTGATACCGCCCGCCTTATTGGTGAGCTTATAGGAATCATCGCAGTTATCCGTTGAGAGATTCATGGTGACGTAATCCTTTTTGTTGGTCGGGACGGCGCCATCCTCGGTCGTTACTTTGACGTTGGCAAAGCCATGGTTATCGACGATATTGATCGCCGCTTCCAAAGTTTCGATTAATTGATGATCTTCGTTATAGATCTTAGCCTTCGCGGCCTTCGTGCCCTTCTCGGTTAAGGTGTTGTTCTCATATTCGACCGTGCAGCCATATGGAATCATGCCTTCGATATAGATACTTCTTTCATGTCCATCATAGGCAAAGGTGCCGCCAGGGAAGGCCACTTCATCGAGGTCGTAATAATATTCCTCGTGATAGCCGTGGCAATTTGGGCAAGTGAAACCTTTAATGCCCTTGCGGATGATACTCGCCTTACGGACGATGGTCTCTTCTAAATCCGTATGCTCGGCGCACGTTTTGTTGTCGTTCTTAAGGATATAGGAATCGCTATTAGGATCTTTAGTTGGATCATTAGCATCGGTCGAACTGCTTTCTATTGGCAAGCTAGATTCAGGGACGCTGGAATTAATTGAGCTCTCATTTGAAGAAAGAATGGCGGAGCTTTTGGCTTCACTGCCTGGTTCACACGACGCAAGCATGGACGTCAAAAGAAAAGCGAAAACGGCCTTCTTGATGTTATTACGTTTCATGTTTTTCCTCCTTTTACTAAAACCCCTTTTATCTTTTGGATAAAAACAGAAGACGAAATACTGCCCTTATAGTAGAACCAATTATAAAAGTAGTAATGGACTATCTTTCCCCAAATAACTAGACAAAGATGGTTATCTCGTCTTAATAATTGCCACTTTACGCAAAGAAAAACAGCCCCGAATTATCGGAGCTGCCATCCAAAGCCGATTGTTTATGGCCGCAATATAGAAAAAGACAGCGGTCACCGATTGTTTATCTATACACCGTGCTTCGGTGCCCAATCTTCAAAACAAGAACGATAACTATCCCGTCTTCGATCTTGCATATTACACGATAATTTCCGATTCGATAACGCCACTTTCCAGAGTAATTAGCCGTTAGTCCTTTCCCATGGACCCGCGGGTCTAAGCAACCATCGATGTTTTTCTTCATCCAAGCCACGATGACCTTGGCCACGGACTTATCGAGCCTCTTCAAGTCTTTTAGCGCATCTTCGGTGTATTCCAACGCATAGCGTTTCATTCGATCCCCAACTCCTTGGCGACTTCTTCGCTGGTGTAGGTTTTAGGGTTCTTTTTATATGCTTTGTATGCTTTATCAAAGGCCTCTAAATCGTATTGGTCCTCCAACATCTCGAAAAACGCATCCTTGATTGCTTTGTTCATGGAAACGCCGTTGATCGACGCATAGCCCTCAAGGGCTTTGTATTCGGCGTCGCTCAATCTTACAGAAAGTACTGCCATACAATTCCTCCTCCACTACATTTGAAGTCACTACAATTGTAGTCTAACCTATAACGGCCGTCAATGCGTGGTTCTTTGTTTATGAAGATACGAAAAACAGCCCCGAATTATCGGAGCTGCAATTTTCAATGGTGGCCCAAGCCGGGGTTGAACCGGCGACACACGGATTTTCAGTCCGTTGCTCTACCAGCTGAGCTACCGGGCCACACGCTTTTGGCGGACCATACGAGATTCGAACTCGTGATCTTCTCCGTGACAGGGAGACATGTTAGGCCGCTACACCAATGGTCCATTCGTTTAGCGCGTTTACTATTATCCATATCCATAGAGTCGAAAGCAAGCAAAAAAGCGACTTTTTTTCACCCGCTTTTCACTCTCTTATTTAAAGGATAAATAAAAGGGCGCCACCTACGATGGCAGCGCACCTTTTAAGTTGCGTTTTTGAATTAATAATTCATGGCGCGGAGCTCGAAATAGCTCTGCGGGTGATTGCAGACTGGGCAAACTTTCGGAGCGTATTTGCCGATCACGATATGACCGCAGTTACGGCATTTCCAGACCGCGAGGTCATCGCCGACGAAGACGACACCGCCCTTAACCTTATCCAAAAGATGACGATATCTTTCTTCGTGTTCCTTCTCAATGGCGCCGACCATGCGGAATTTGCAGGCGATCTCCTTGAAGCCTTCTTCTTCGGCTTCTTTGGCGAAGGTGTCGTACATATCGGTCCATTCGTAGTTTTCGCCATCGGCGGCGGCTTCGAGGTTGGCGATGGTGTCTTTGATTTCGCCGCCTTCGAGGTATTTAAACCAGAGTTTGGCGTGTTCTTTTTCGTTATCGGCGGTCTCGAGGAAAATCGCTGCGATCTGCTCGTAGCCCTCCTTCTTGGCCTTAGAGGCGAAATAGGTGTACTTGTTGCGGGCCTGGCTTTCACCGGCAAAAGCGGCTTGCAGATTCTTCTCGGTCTTGCTTCCTTTTAATTCCATGGGTATTAACCCTCCTGTTAGTTAATTAATTATAGTACAAGAAAAGGAGCGGCCTCAATCGGCACGCTCCTTGGATTTATCAACTTTGACGTATCTGATCCATTCGACGTTCTCATCTTCCGAAGCGTGACGGAGCAAGAAGGCGTAGACATCATCCCTTAGCTGTTTCTTTCGATCGGCTAAGGATAATTTCGGATCAGGATAGAATGGTTTAGAGATATGCATCGTCATACGTGGCGAGCATTTCTTGAATAGCCATCTTTGACGATAGGTAACCGCGATCGCCACAACTGGAGCGAGTAATTCCGCTGGATAGACGAAGGAATCATCAGGGAATGGTCTTATGTGGGTGTAATAAGGCCAGATGTGTCTTTCTGGATAAATGACGATGCCGGCTTTTTGCTTGATGCGGTAGGCAATCGCCTCCTTAAAGGCAGCATTCTCTTCTAAAGTCTCTGGAACCGGCATGCAGCCCATCATCTGGACAAGCCATCTAACGCCTTTGATAGATGTCGCGTCTTGGTTAGCTAAGATATAGCCTCTTTTGCCACCCATCGCGAAGATCTGCGGATTCCAAGCGTCGGCGATCATCGTATGGTTGCCATAGAAGAAGACGCCTTTATGCCTGATCTCGCGGATATTCTTTTTGCCATAGACCTTAACCCCGTAGCCGATTTTGGCGACGCACCAAAGGATAGGAAGGGCGAATACACGGTAGATAATGGTCGCGAAAAAACGCCAGAAGATATTCTTATGGACGTATTTAAACTTCGGTCCTAAAGGGATTCTTTTGATCTTGGTCCCCGCGAAATCATCATTGAGGGGATCCGTGTAGGTTACGACTTTCTGCTTTTTCGACATTTCGAGGGTGATTGTAGAGATTGGCTCGAAAAAAGACAACATTCCTCCGTCTATTTTTAGACGAAACTACCTCTCCGAATCGTAGATTTTGCCTCTTCCAAGGCCCTTCCCCTACTTATTGTGACTTTTTCCTTGCATACGCGCGTCAGGATGGTTAATATAGTCGGGCTGAAAAGCACAGGCATCGCGGGGTAGAGCAGCCTGGTAGCTCGCCAGGCCCATAACCTGGAGGCCGGTGGTTCAAATCCACCCTCCGCAACCAATCGCAAAAAGACGACATTTTGTAGAATATACAGGATGTCGTTTTTGTTTTATAAAAATAGGCAATGGCGGATTAATATAAAAAGCGCTGACAAAAAATAGCGTGGTAATCTTTGAAAAGATTTCAGTTGCTTACAAAATGTATGCAACTTGCAAAATATTATTTTATAATATTCGTATGAAAGCAAAGACCTCGATACGTTATTTTAATAAAAAACCGGTGAGATCTAGATGGGATAGCGAATCGTCCTGTTGGTTAGTTTGCGCTATTGATTTAATTGATGCCGTTGTAGAAACATCCAATCCTAGGATTTATTGGTATGCGATCAAAAGAAGAAATATTGAGTTGTCTACAAATTGTAAGCAACTGAAAATGGCTGCATCAGATGGCAAACAATACGCTACTGATTGCCTAACTATCAAGGGAATAGATTGCTTATTAGATGCTCTTCCTGGCAAACAAAGACAAATATTAAAAGAATGGTTTAAAGGAAATAATGACCCATTAGATGAGCAAAGCAAAAAGAAAGCATATGATTTGATTGAATCTGGGGTTATTAATGACATTGAAATCGGAACTGCAAAAGGGTTGCAGCAGATACACTCATATCTATTCGATGGCTTGTATGTTTTTGCGGGAAAAATACGAAACAAGAATATTTCTAAAAATGGTTTCATGTTTGCTAACGCTTTATATTTGCCTGAAATTTTAAAACAAATTGACGCAATGCCTGAAAATACAATTCAACAAATTGTCGATAAATACGTTGAAATGAATATTGCCCATCCGTTCATGGAAGGCAACGGAAGATCAACGCGTATTTGGCTCGATCAAATCTTGATTCGTTCATTGAAGAAATGCATTGATTGGTCAAAAATCGACAAGAATGATTATTTGGAAGCGATGAGCATTTCGCCTAGCGACCCATCAAAGATTTTAAAATTAATAGGCGAATCCTTAACTGATGATTTCAACAATAGAGAACTCGTCATTAAAGGTATTGATTACTCATATTATTACGAAGAAATTGAATAGTTGCGTATCACTTGTGATGGATAGATCCCATTTTTAGGGTGAAAAGTATTACTTTAGTAATCAGCCATCAATCGTCAAATGCAGCGCCGAGAAAATCGGCGCTTTTTCGCCGTTTACATTTAAATTTTTTCGGAATAACATCCGCTTATGGACTACTACAAATCGATATTCAA
>ONCO01000012.1 GCA_900316365.1 uncultured Erysipelotrichaceae bacterium | reverse complement strand
CTCGTTGTAGTAGCCGAGGACGTCGGACCTCTCCTTCCAGGTCGGCTGGACCGGGACGACGTCGGTGGACGAGCCGATGTAGACGCCGAAGGCGACAGGGAGCGACGTCTTACCTGTGCCGGACATGCCCTGGAGGATCATCGTGTGGGAGGCGGAAAGCGCGGAGATGAACGTCCTGATATCCCTCTTTGAGTAATAGAGCCCTCGCTCGGAGGCGCAGAAGTCGCGGAAATCGTCGCAGAGGGACTCCAAGGTGAGGGATGGGTCGCGCTCGATCTGCTCGAAGGCGGGGTGGGCGTCGTCGTAGGCGGAGAGGGTCGGGAAGCGATGGTGCTCGGTCTCCACCTCTTCTCCTTCTTTCTTTTTGATTTCTTTAGCAGGCGCGCCGAAAGACGGGACGAAAGAGAGTGGACCATCTGGGTATTCCTCAATGCCATCCCCTTTATCCTTCTTCTCTTTCTCTAACATGGCGCGGTATTTCTTGTTGAAGGCCGAAAGGTTGAATCTAACGCCATTGCGCTTGCAAGCCCTTTGGGCAGAACGCTTGGCCTTTTGATATCTCTCTTTGGCAGCTTTATTCGCAATGGCGTTATCGGCAATCAAACCTTTGATATAGAAGATCAAGCCGATGAAGAGGACGATGATCATCAAAGCGGCCGCGGCGGCGATGACGGTGATACGCGGATGCTCCTCAACCAAAATGGAGATATCGCCACCATAGCTATGGGTGATTGCGAAAATGAGCAAGAAACCACATCCACCAATGAGGGAAATGCACACGAAACACGCGATGGCAAAGCCAAGGACACGCTTATTGCTGGCTCTTACTTCCTTGTCTGTCATTCGGACTCACCCTCTTTCTCGATAGGCTCATCGTTCGACTCTTCTTCCGCCTCTTTGGCGGAGAAGGCTTCGCGGCGGATTCTCTTTTTGGTCAAAGACCACTGCTTATTGAAATAACGGTCGAAGGCCTTCTTCTGCCTTTCCAAAGCTTCGAAGGATTCCTTCTCGGTATAGTCTTTATCTTTATTACCGCCGTCTCTGGCGATAAGGCGGCCATTGAGTTCGTCGATCTCGGCGTCTTTCTCCTCAATGGACTTCTTTAAGTCTGCCTCTTTCTCTTCGAAGGCTTTACGCATCTTCTCGATCTCTTCGGCGGCTTCTTTTTTCTGCGCTTCGATGGCGGCTAATTGCTCGGCTTTCAAAGCCTCGAATTCGGCGTTCTTCTTGGCGAATTCATCGTCATATTGCTTCTTACGGCGATCGGCCTCTTCGATCTGGTCGGTGAAGGTCTTCTCATGCTGCGCCAAGTCATAGTCAAACTGACGGGACAAACGGCGGACGTTCTCATCCCTTGCCTGCTTTAAGGTAGTGATCTCGATGTTCTTGTCCTGGATCTCTTTCTCAAGGTTCGCGCGGTTCTCTTCTAACATAAGTATGTATTTCTCCACGCCTTCGGATGCGCCATTAAGTTCGCGCTTAACCCTCGCGATTTCTCTTTCGAGGGCTTCCGCTTTAGCCTTCTCCGCCTTTTCCTCCTCTTCCTTTTCTAAGGCAATGAATTCTCTATCCATGCCGGTCGCATAGGTATAGGTGATGAAAGAATCCAGATGGAGGAGCATGGCGAATTCTTCTTCCGCGGTGGTTTTTAAGAACGGGGAGATATAGACCTTCTTCTCTTCGGTGCGATATCCCTTGCCGGTATAGGAATGGAGATATTCAAAGAGGGCGAGGGTCTCGCGGAAATTGGTATCGAATTTGATGACGTTGGTCTTAGTGACCGGAATCCTGACCATCGGGGAGGCGGAGACCGCCTTCATAAGCGGGGTAGAGAGAAGCATTCTGGTCGTCGAAAGGGCTTCGGTGAGCCTTCTGACCGCCTCGGCGCTTTCGCCGGCGTCGCTACCGCCGGTCTTATTCCTAGCTTCCTTAAGGCGAAGCTCGAATTCGATCGTGCTGTTGGAGGTGACGACTTTCTTGTTGAAGATGCTCTGGGCGTTATATCTGCCGGTGATGGCCATGATCTCGTTTAAGCGGAGCTCAAGGAATTCGCTGATATAGACGAGAGCGGTATAAAGGAAGCGGTTTTCGTAGACGGAATAATCGCTTTCCTTGCGGGAGACGAGGAGCTTATCAGGGATGACTTTGCCCATCGTGCTGGTCGGAGTATGGGTAAGGTAGTTGGAATGCTTGGCCAAATCGACGATGGAATCTTTGCCGACGGAACGGACGCGTTCGATCGGGAGGACATCGCCCTCGCTCTTGACGAACTGCCTTTCTTCCTCAACGGCGCCGATTAAGAACTGCATCTTCTTCTCGACCATGTCGATCCAGTCGTTATCGATGATGCAAACCGTGGAGAAGGCGGAGAGTTCCTCCTCGCTTTTCTCAGCCCTGGTGATCGACATAAGCTGCGAGGAAAAAGACGGATTCTTCCGCATGGCCTTCTTCAGGTTCTTCAACGCAACATATGTCGGGGTGAATTGGTTTGCCATAACTTTTCTCTAAATTAACCTTCAACGTACCTCTTAACTGCAGACTCGCAGACCGGGGCGTTGCCCTCGCCGAACACGGCGGAGAGCAGCGACAGGAGCTCCGGGGCCTTCGATCTGACGACGACCGGGTTGGCGGCCGAGAGCTTCCTCAATACCTTCCTCGCCAAAAGGAGGTCGAGGGCCTCCTCGGCGGTGCCGCCGCAGGCGACGAACGCCGGGACGAACCTGCGCATCTGCAAAAGGATACGGTTGCCGAAGCTCAAGCCGAGGTTCTCCCTCAGCCAGGCGTCGATCCTTGACACCCTCCTCAGATCCCTGCCGGTGAGGCTGTACCTCGCCGCGGCCTCGTCGAACATCTTGGAGAGCTGCGGCCAGCCCAAGCGGGCCGCCGGTTTCCTCGGCGCGTCGAAAGGCTCGGCGCGGGAGTCGAGGTCCATGACCGAGGCGCGGTCGTAGACCTTGTCGGAGAAGGCGAAGGTGGAGTCGTCGTTGTTCGCGGTGAGGACGAAGAACGCGTTCTCGGGGAGCAATATGGAGCCCCCGTCCATTCTTCGCGGGTCTCCGGCCATGCCGCTCGGGGCGGCTGGCACCCTCCTCCTCGACGGGTCTGGCAATTCGAGGAGGGAGAGGAACTCGGCGAAGTAGTACTCGACGCGCGCGATGTTGGCCTCGTCGAGGACGATGAGCTTGACCGCGTCGGTGCCGCCGGCGGAATCTCGTTGTAGTAGCCGAGGACGTCGGACCTCTCCTTCCAGGTCGGCTGGACCGGGACGACGTCGGTGGACGAGCCGATGTAGACGCCGAAGGCGACAGGCAAGGAGGTCTTGCCCGTGCCGGACATGCCCTGGAGGATCATCGTGTGGGAGGCGGAAAGCGCGGAGATGAATGTTCTGATGTCCCTCTTGGAGTAATAGAGTCCTCGCTCGGAGGCGCAGAAGTCGCGGAAATCGTCGCAGAGGGACTCCAAGGTGAGGGATGGGTCGCGCTCGATCTGCTCGAAGGCAGGGTGGGCGTCGTCGTAGGCGGAGAGGGTCGGGAAGCGATGATGCTCTAAAACTTCATCGCCGTCCTTCTTATCGGCTTTAGGCGCTGGGGCGCTATTAGCGAAAGGATGGGCTGGATCGAAAGCGCCTGGATAGAAGTAGGCGGTTCCGGAAGAGCTTCCGACATTCTTCTTGCTGATATCCATGAAGAGGAAGATAAGAGACAAGACGATGGACGCGAGGAAAATGACGATAACATAGACACAGATGGCCCAATAGTCAGTCAGGAAGCTTAGGAAGTTGAAACTGTCTTCGAAAACGGTCATTTTCATTCCTCCACTACCTTAACGTCATCTTCATTAGAAGCAGCTTTCTTTTCCTTTTTGGCAGGTTCTTCAACTACTTCTTCGGCTTTTTCTTCTTTTGGAGCAGGTTCTTCTTCCTTATTTTCAGGCGCAGGAGCTTCTTCTACTGGAGATTCTTCTTCCGCCGGAGTTTCTTGCTCAAGAGGTTCTTCGGCCTTCTTGCTTATTTCTTTATTTATATAAGAAGCGCGGAATTCCTTGATCTCCATCTGCTCGACGTTAGAGACGAATTCGCGGCTGAGGGCTTCGTTGAAGGAGCCTTCCGCAGCCAAAGTCTTATCGTCATAGGCAGAAAGGATATATGGAAGGAGGCAGGTGGTGATGATGAAGGCGGAGACGCGGTCTTCCTCCATGCCGTAATTAAGAAGGACGGCGGCGATTCTCTCCATGCCGTTCTCAACGTCATTAGGCAGGCGATAGCCGAACTTGGCCGCGCTTTCGACGACAACGTCGTAAGAGGAAAGCTTGGTCTCGGAGAAATAATGGACGGCCGTGGCTTTGCTGGCCAAATAACGGATCTCGTCGCTGGTCGCGCGGATTGAATAAGCATCGCCCATGAACGGCTGGTCAAGGCGCGGCAAGGCGAGCTTAAGGTAAGCGTTATGGACAAGAAGAGCGGGATCAATGCCCTTCGCATCATCGGATTCGTCCAAGAAGCAGACGATCATGAGGTTCATCGAGATGAGGGTGCCATCGCTATAGACATGGTCCTCGGATGGGTCATCGAGAGCATTCATGTGGGTGGAGAAATAATCTTTGGCGTTCTGGGCATATAAACCACTTACGCCAAGGAGGAATGATTTCTTCTTTTCCGGGAGCAAGGAAACAGAGCCAAGGATATCGTCAAAGGTCTTGCTGGCATCGGCGAAATGACCCTGCATCTGAAAGCTCTCGATAAGGGCGTCGAAATAGTCTTTCCTATCTTCGGCTTTAACGCCTTTAAGGAAGATGATTCGGGAATAAGAGATCGCGGCGATAAGTTTCTCGGCCGCCTGATCATTCATGTCGAAGCTATGTCTTGCAAAAGAAACCATCAAGGATTTCTTCAAGGCCTCGAAGGTAATGGATGGATCAAGGATCCTCTGGGCTTTGCGCTTATCGGTGTATTGACGCTTGGCGCCATCATTCTTGATGCTCTTGATCTTGGCTCTATTAGCGCCGAGAAGAGGCTCATCGGAGCTTAAGGTAAATTCGCCCTCTGGGACGAAAGATGGGGCATATTCATCGCGGGTGGCGCGAACATCCTTATGGCCTTTGCCGAAGAAAGCAACGAAGCCAAAGACGGCGGAAAGGAGGCCCAAGAAACCAAAGATGGCGAGGAGCAAGGTGTGAAGCATGCTCGGGGCGCCTTCAGCGACATAGGCGGCGACTTCTTCGCTCGTCAAAGCGCCGCTGCTTAAAGCAGCCCTCGAAGCGACGGCGGCCATATAGTCTTCATTGCTGGTCTCGCCCAAGACGACGAGGAAGACGCAGATAGCGATAAATAAGCCAGCAATAAGCAAATAGACGAGGCCAACGGCTTTGGAGCTGTTGGTTTTTTCGCCGGACTCGAGAACTTCCTGCTTACGGAGTTCCTCGACCGAGGAGATATCCTCATAGAGCTGATGCTCTTCTAACTGAATTTTCTCTTTTTGACTCAGCATGGTTACCTCCTAACTCCTTGCATAAACAAAGGGAGCAAGGCTCTTGAATAGAAATCGCCTTCTGGCTCTCCAGAACCGAATAGATTGGCGAAGAATGATTCTAAAGTCCCGCCTGAAGTGGATATCAAGGCCAAGAGCAATACGAGCAAGGCCGCGACAACTAAAACCGGGATAAAGATGGCGAAGAAGGTTCCTTTGGAAGCGGATTTCTTCTTGATCTTCCTAAATGGAAGCTGCCTGACTTTCTCGATGACCTCGTCGAGTTCAGATGGCATGGCCACCTCTTCTCTGACGTTGGCCTCTTCATATTCTGCTTCGGCCTGGGCTTCAGCAGAGACATTGCCGACGGATTGATTGACCTTGGCATTGGAAACGACCGTGCCATAGTCTTTGACCTTAAGCGGGTTGGAATATTCGATCTCGTAGAAGTTCCAGTTAAAGGCGAAAGCGTCTTTCGGAAGAAGGAGAGGAGAAGCATATTCTATCTCCCTATTGACCGGGAGCTCTAAATCATCGATGCGGGCGGCAAAGCCGGTCATCGGTTTGCGGTCGGCGTCATATGGGGTGATGCGAAGGGTGCAGCCACGGACGTGGGAGGCGGAATTGTTGCGGAAGCTGAGGAAGGCGTAAACGCGCTTATCATCTTCATAGAAGACGGCGCTGACTAAGGAGAAGCCGCTTCCGGAAACGCGGAAGTTGACTTTGCGGACAAATGAGGCGCAGTTCATTAGTTCTTCCTCCTTCCTTCATGGGCGGTGGCGAAGACGATAAGGAAGGTCGCCACGAAAATAATGGCGGTGCCGATCAAAAGAAGCTGAACCGAATCAGGCCTCTCAAACGGAGCCTCTAAGCCATAGACGAAATATTGGCCGGTGCTGTCGGCGTAATCCTGCAAAAAGAAGAATACGCCCCAAACGGCGGAATAAATGGCACTGAAGGCGAAGAAAGACATGATGATTGGCGCGAAGATCAAGGCGGCGATCGAAATATGAAGATGCCCTTTGATCGGATCTTCATCGATGGCGAAGGCGTTGACTTTCTTATCTTTGATAACGGTGTAATGACGGGCATCGCCTTCCTTTGGGACGATCAAAAGGCGGCGGCGGTATTTGCAAACCGGTTTGCCATTCCTTAAGCCGATTTGGTAAAGGTAGATATGGAAACGGGAAGCGTCTTCGTTTAATTCGACCTGGATGGCGCCAGCGTTACCTTCTTCGACGAAGCGGGCGCTTTTGACGTCTGGTATCGGGCTGATGATAGATCCGCCGATGCCGGTGGTCGGATGGATATGAGGGACCCTATCGGCCACGATCCTGTTGGCGATCGCGACGCCGAGCAATAAGAAGAGGAAGGAGAAAACAATCATAATGATGCCCAATAGGCCCTGGTTGATGAGCAAAAGAAGCGGTCCTTCCTCAGACTCGGTGAAAGGAAGAGGTATTTCGAAGTCTATGAATAATGGGAGATTAATCATCTGCATTACCTCCTATCATCGCTATTGACTTCAAGCGGGTGATTCTCATCGTCGACCAGCTCATTGAGCGGGATGGCGCTGATATAACGTCCGCGAGTATCAGGTTCGGTGACTTCATCCTTCTTCTTCGGATAGATGACGACATGGCGGGATGCATCGGCGGTCTCCTCGAATAAAAGATATGGAGAGACGGTGATAAGCATCATGAAATGCGGGAGAAGCACCACGAGGTGGAAGATCATGAAGAGAAGTTCAACGTAACGGAGGATTGTGAAGAGGAGAGGGAAGATGCCTTCAAGTCCGCTGGAGAGGTTAGGGAAGACGAACCAAGCAACCGGATAGAAGACAACCCAAAGGGCGTAGTAGATCGTGACTTCGAAGTCGACGATGAATAATTTGCCGCCGTGGTTCTTCATGTACTGCATCGAGTCATAGGCGATATCGCCAACGCCGAGAGACGGGTTCTTGCGGCTGATATAAGAGGCGACCTGGATTAAGCCGAAGGCATAAAAGCCGATCACGGATTCGATGATGGTGAAGACCGCGAAGGTCATCCAATAGAAGATCGAGGCCGAATCAGGGTTTAGAATCGCCAAGAACAAAATGAAGCGGATATATTCGTTAAGGAAGATGAGCCCGGCAATCAAAGCGCCGGCCCCCAAGACCACTACCGCGGCGAAGATAAGGAGAGAACGATACGACTTCTCGTCCTCCGCGTGGTCAAAGCTCTTGCTTAAATAGAGGTCACCAGTTTCCTTAAGCATGTGCGCGCTATTAAAACTAGAAGTGGCAAACACCGGGAGAAGTATCAATAAAACGTCTCCGACGATCCTGGCAATCGAATAGGCGAAATATAGAAGCAGACCACTCGCGTTACGTCTGAAGTAACGGGTCATGATCTTTCTTCCGCGCCCGAAGTAATGTCCGTGCATTTTGGCCATGTTAGTAATCCTCCGAACCTAAAATGTACACTTATGTGTGCGGGATTGTTTTAAAAAGTATAACCCTTAATAGGGTTCATATCCACATGCAGGCACTCGCATTAGCGGGTATCGCGTGAGTTTCTCCCCCATGTGTTTCAAATAATTTTACTATAAAAAGCCGATAAAATCTCTATTTTTCCGCGTCAAAATGCAAAATATTTTAGAAGAGTAAATTTCTTATTCCTAAAGCCCATTTTTAAGCGTATTGGATAAAAATTTGTTGCCTTTTTTCGTCCTTGCTTGATTATGACCCAATAGAACCAACCACGAACGGGGGTAGATTTATGGAAAAAGAAGAGTTTCTTAGAATTTGGGAAAAGCGTTTCCTCTCTGCTTATATGAAGCATCCGGAAGCCAACGTCATCGACGTCAAAGAATGCCTAAGGAAAGCCGAAAACATCAACGTGCTTTTATATCTCGAAGAAGCCGGGGGAGAAGTCGATCTCGTTTCTGTCGACGACGATTATTATTACTTCTTCGACTGCTGCAAAGAATCGCCCGCCTCCAGACGGGGCCTCTGCTATGACGAAGCGGCCTATCACGCAAGGAAAGACAACCCTCCCCGCAATAGCGTAGAAAGGAGGGCCAAAGGCCTATCCGCCCACATCCTTAGGGAAGAAGATTTCCGCTTGCTTTGCTCCCTTGGCGAATTCGACACCAAGAGCACCGATTGGCTCAAGACTGATGAAGGATTTAGGGCCCACGGGGATGCGATTTTCGGGGGAGAACACAACGGACGTGCCTTCGTTTATTACTCTTCCGCGGAAACGGCGCCGCTAAATCGCGGATTCCGCTGCAAAGTCAAAGTCGCCAGGAAATAAGCAAAGTTAAGATGCCGAGCCAATCGGCATTTTTTCTTTCTTCGACACGCCCAAAAGAAAAAAGCCTTTATCTTGGCGCTTCGTGCCTATGATGAGGCGTTAGAATTTAAGCGCAAAGATTGTTGAGGTCTAAATATGATCTACGTTACCGGCGACACCCATGGCTTAAATGACTTCCAAAAACTCGAAATCTATTTCAAAGAGCATCCCGCAAAGAAAGATGACGTTCTTTTGATTCTTGGCGACTGCGCAGTGCTTTGGAACGAAAGAGATAACTACACCAAAGAGTATTCCTCTTTAGGCCTGACTGTCTTATTCATCGATGGCAATCACGAGAACTTCGAGATGCTTAACGCCCTTCCGATCGTAGAGATATTTGGCGCGAAAGCGCACAAAGTCAGCCCGAATGTCTTCCATATCCTACGTGGTGAAATAATGACCATAGAAGGCAAAACCTTCCTCGCGATGGGTGGCGCCACCTCAATCGACAAATACCTTAGGCGAAACAGAATCAGTTGGTGGGAAGAAGAAAACATCACCAAAGAAGATCTAGAGAACGCCTATAAGAACCTTGAAAGATATAACTACGAGGTCGATTACGTTATCACCCATTGCGCGCCAACTAGCACATTGACGCGGATGTTCCCGTTTGAGGCGGATGATGACACCGATAAGCTGGACGAATTAAAAGCCAGAACCAATTTCAAGAAATGGTATTTCGGGCATTATCACAAAGACAAAACGCACGGCGATTACCGGTGCTTCTATTACGACATAGCCACATTAGATTAGATCTTAGAAAACCAAACACCAATTCACGTTGGAAAAATTCTGCTGGTTTTTTAGTGGTCTCAAATACCTATTTCGAAGTACATTCTTCGCTTAATACAGCGCCATCGAGGAAAAATGATTTTTCAAAGGCCCCCGCAACTTCAGGGTCGTGGGTTACTATGATGATGGCTCTTGCAATCGCGACCCTCTGCCTTTGACCGCCGGAGAGCGAATAGACCCTCTCCTTCTTTTTGTCAGCGATTCCGAATTTTTGTAAAACTGCAACCCTGAGTTCCCTCAGGGTTTGCCGTTATTTACTCCGCAGAAACCTGCTTGATAGAGAGACCGATACGTTTCTTTTCGACGTCAACGCTCAAGACTTTGACTTTGACGACATCGCCGATGGAATAGAGTTCGGAGATATTCTTTACGAACTTATTGGCCACTTCGGAGATATGGACCAACCCATCCTGATGAACGTTGATATCGACGAACATGCCAAAGTCCATGATATTCCTGACGGTCCCATTAAGGATCATGCCAGGCTTAAGGTCCTTGATGTCTTTGGCCTCTTGGTTAAGCTCGACGATCTTCATGTCATCGCGAAGGTCGCGGCCAGGGCGTTTGATTTCCTCGACAATGTCATGAAGGGTTTCTTCGCCAACCCCATATTGGGCGGAGAAAGCCTTTAAGTCGAAGCCCTCTAATTTAGCCTCTTTTAAGGAAACCGAGTCATTTTGTATATCGATTTTTGTGGCTTTGAGGATAGCTTTCGCGGCCGGATAGGACTCTGGATGGATCGAGGTAGTATCCAAAGGTTCGGAACCGCCATAGACGCGCAAGAAGCCAGCGCACTGCTCATAGGCTTTAGGACCAAGCTTCGGGACTTTCTTTAAGTCAGCCCTCTTCTCGAACTTTCCGTTCTCCTTGAGATAGTTATAGATGTTCTGGGCAATCGCTTTGTTGATGCCTGAGACATATTGGAGGACGGAGGGCGAGGCATTATTGAGGTTAACGCCGACGGAGTTAACGCAATCCTCCACCACTTTAGAAAGAGAATCCTCGAGTTTGGTCTGATTCATGTCATGCTGATACTGGCCGACACCGATGGCTTTTGGCTCAATCTTGACCAACTCGTTGAGTGGGTCCTGAAGACGTCTAGCCAAGGAGATCGCACTTCTTTTCTCGACACTGAGTTCTGGGAATTCGGCTTCGCCAAGTTTGGAGGCGCTATAAACAGAGGCGCCGCTTTCGTTGACGATGAAGATCTTAACCGGAAGATGGTTATCCTTAATGATCTTAGATAATTCGGCTTCCGATTCACGGGAGGCCGTGCCGTTGCCTAAGGCGATATAGTCGATTTTGTTATGCGATAAGAGGTTAAGGATCTCAACGCGAGCCCTTTCGATTTCCGCTTTCGAGGCGGCGGTGATATTGACGACACCTACCTTGGTAGGGATGCCATTCTCATTAACGAGCGCGTATTTGCAACCAGTACGGAAACCAGGGTCAAAGCCTAGAACAACCTTGCCTTTTAGAGGCGGATAAAGGAGAAGGGATTTAAGGTTCTTCTTAAAGACCTCGATGGAGGCGTCTTCGGCTTTCTCGGTTAACTCGCCGCGAATCTCATTCTCGACGGAAGGAAGGATGAGGCGGTTAAGGGAATCAAGGATGGTCTTATCTAAGAAATCGGCGAAATCATTGCGATAGGTGTAATCGTAGGCAATATGCTTAGTGATTGGCTCTAAAGCGTATTCGAGTTTGACCTTAAGGCATTCTTGTTTCTCCCCGCGGTTGATGGCGAGAATCTGATAAGCCCTTAAAGAGGAAAGCTTCTCATTGAAGGAAGCGTAAAGATGATATGTATCCCTTTCATCCCTCTTGGCTTCTTTCGAGACAAGATGGCCATTACGGGCGATGAAGCCTTTGATGAAAGAACGATAGTCGGCGTTATCGCTTATCTCCTCGGCGATGATGTCGGAAGCGCCTTGAAGAGCGGCCTCCTCATCTTTAACGCCTTTCTCCGGATTAACGAAAGTAGAGAGATATGTATCAAAATCTCTTTCTTTTCTGCCTTTAAGAATGGTCTTGGCAAGAGGCTCAAGGCCGCGTTCTTTCGCGATGACCGCGCGGGTCTTTTTCTTCTGCTTATAAGGACGGTAAAGGTCCTCGACTTCGGCGAGGGTCTTCGCGTTTTCGATTTTCTCTTTTAACTCATCGGTGAGCTTCCCCTGCTCTTCGATCGAGGAGATGACGGTGTCCATCCTCGCTTGGAGATTGCGGAGATAGTTAAGTCTCTCCTCCAGGCGGCGGAGGTCATTATCCGTGAGGTTGCCCGTGACTTCCTTACGATAACGGGCGATAAAAGGAACGGTGTTGCCTTCATCGAGCAAAGCGATTGCGGCAACAACAGAGGACTCCTTAAGTTGGAGTTCTTCAACGAGACGAGACGAAATATTCATAGCCTTTTTAGTATCAACTAACGCGAGGTGTTTATCTACAAAAAAGAGTTTATAAATAGAGGAGGCACGGTCCATTAAAACTGTGCTAACAACTGAATATCGATTGTTTCTTTTTCCTCAATCGGATTGTTGTTGTCATACTGCGAAATCACGATGTAATAGGTTATCGCCGAGGAAAAGGCAGCCGTGATAGAAGCATTGCGACCGCTGCCACCATCGTCATCGTAAGAAACGCCTTAAACCCATGGCGACAAAACCCAACAGAAACAGCAAAACACTCTTCATAAAATATCATCTATTAATTCAAGCAAAATAAGCGGATTCCACCATCGGAATTGGAAAAAGCAACCATTGTAACCCAGTGGCTTCGTATCGAAGCAAGCGGAACATCTCGATCGCTGTTGTAGGAATAGTCGAGTTCGCCACCGTCTTCAGCCCTAATGCTGACGCTATATTTTATGAGATTGTCTAATTTACCATTAGAAGCCGTTTTTGGAAGATCGCCAACCCCAATTCTATCGACTACGAAGAGGCTTTCGCTGTCAAAAACGAAATCATTTGTTATCAGATGCTTCCCAAAAGTAGCGTGGTTCTCATAAATGACGGAATCTTCAAATCTTCCACTACCATCTTTTTGCGTGAAAAACACTTCTCGGTTAACTGATAAAACAGTTTTTTGGTTTTCGTTGGCGATGATTTCTCCTTCTTCGATCATCCATTTAAAGTAGGAGCCATGACCAAATGAAACTCTTATTCTTTGTTCTTTGAAAGGCCCTGCAGTAGCCGATATCTCCGTGAACCAATCGGCGCTTTCCTCTTTCAAAATATCACCATCGCCAAAGCTTGGTCTTATTACGAAGGTCTGGTTTCGAGAAATGTTGATATATAAACAAAATGCAGCACCAAAACCTGCGCACACAAAAGCCACAAGGCCGAGGATAATGGCCTTTTTGCGTGTAAACCAGCGTTTCTTCTTTTCACCGTCTTTTTGTTGAATAGATTCCATGATGAAAGGCATCTCCAGATGAAAATTTAGGCGACAGAATCAAATCAAATGCAGTTATGCGATTCTTTTACATTCTATAACTAACAAGCCAGGCCAAAAAGAACGAAATAAGCCAATCTGACGCCTTAAGTCATTCAATTCTCGGCGAAACGTCAGAATGAAGGCTAGTCAATCAAGACGTTATCGAGGATGATTTCGCCATAACCCATACCGAGCCTGACGCAATCTTTGGTCTTGTAATGATAGATATCGCACCCGCCCTCAACGTCACCTTGCTGAAGACCGATTTGAAGCTTCATGCCGCCCTCGATATGATAGGAAGTGTTGACGACATAGTTGTTGTCCTTGCTCTCGGCCAAGGCCTTCTTCATGTTGTTGAGGGTCTGGGCGCCATTTCCATATGGGGAATTCGGGCCGTCATAGATATAACCGTCGATGAAGGCGATGTTCTGACCGTCTTCATCAATCGCGTAAGGCGCGAAATCCTCCCTGAAGCGCTCAACCAAGCCATCCATCTGCTTCTGATAGTTGGAATTACCAGTATCGCTTTCGCCCTGGTGCCAGAGGAAGCCGCGGATGACAGGCTGCTTGCCGCTTTCTTCGATTAAGCGAAGGTTATTCTCGGTGAAGACCTTAAGCTTATTCTCGTAAAGGTTCTGCTCGGCGTTATAACGTCTATCGCTTGGATCGATGACCCAGTTTGGGTTATTGGAGCTGAATCCGCTGCCGGAGAAGGCACATTTAATAAAGTAGATGGGACGTTCTTCCGTGGCTTTATCTTTTAAGGCTTCGGCTAAGCCGATTTCTGGGCCCATGAAATCGTCGCGGTTGCCCATGCCGACCTTAGTCGGCTGGAATAAACCATCCATTGGGTTTTCCTTATTCCCGGCGTGGAGTTTGACCGGCGACTCATATGGGTAATAGCCATAGAAGCTGGTGAGGATGTTGTCATAGCCTTCAAACATCGGGGTGCTATCTAATTCCAAAGCGTCACAGGCTTTCTGGAGCCACTGCTTACCATTGTCAAAATAGGTGGAACCCTCCATGTTGGACTGACCGGAGAGGACAAAAACGTCGACGGTGTTATCTACAGGCGGTTCTTCTTCGCTAGAAACTGCTGGGGCGGCTTTTTTGACGCATCCGCTTAAAGACATCGCCAGAATACTGGTCGCAAAAAGAAGCAAACTCTTATTCTTCATTTTTAGTTACCTCGAAAAGATTGCCTTTATTTTAAGGGCAATTTCTCAAGGCGACATGACAAAGGCTATAAAAAGCTATCGACAAATAGGCTCTATTTTACGTATTCCCAAAGGGCTTTCGTGTCCATTTTGCCAACTTTGGTCCTTGGGAAGGCTTCAGTGAAGACGTAATGATCTGGCAAAACGTATTCGTAGAAATGTTTCTTTATGCAAAGGGCAATCTCTTCCTTGGCCTCAACGCTTGGGATGCTCTCGTCGATATGGACAAAGAGGTAAGTCTCTTCCTCTTTCTCGCCAAACCTAGAGAGGTATGCGCATTCGACGATGCCTTTGAGATTGGAGATTTCCTTCTCGACCAAAAGCGGGTAGATATTAAAGCCCTTCTTCTTGATGGTGCGTTTCTTGCGGCAAATGAAATAGAGGAAGCCATCTTCATCCTTTTTGCCTAAGTCGCCGGTTTTCACATAACGTTTGCCGTCAATCTCGATAAACGGATCTTCACCTTCAAGGTAGCCATTCATAAGGGTCGGGCCGGTGACGACGATCTCGCCCACGGTATTAGGCGGGAGGACTCTGCCATCGTCATCGATGATCAGGTGATCCGCGCAGGAGATGGCTTTGCCGATGCTGCCCTTCTTGCGGGCGACGTCGGTGTTGACCGCATTAACAGTGACGGTCTCGGTTAAGCCATAGCCTTCATGGAGATAGGATTTGCCACCGAATTCCGCGATGCGGCCTTCGAAGGAATCAAATAATGCAGGCGGAATGAAGTCGCCTCCGACGAAGCTCGCGCGGATTCTTTTGAGTTTCTCGCCTCTGAAGTCTTTGTTATTGACCATGGCCTGGAACATAGCAGGAACGCCTACAAAGACGGCTTCTTTGTTGCGTTTGACCATTTGGACGGCCTTTTTGCTACGGAATTTAAGGACCAAGAAATCAGAGCCGCCGAAATAGAGGAACGCCATCAAGCCGATAGCCATGCCGAAACCATGGAATAAAGGAAGGGCGGAGAACATCTCGATGTTGGTGAAATTACGGTCAATCTTATCAATCAACTCTGGGACGGTATAAATAAGGGAAAGGAAAGCGTAGTCGCTTAAGATGATGGACTTCTCTTTACCAGAAGTTCCACCAGAACCCAAGAAGACGCGACCCATCTTAGAGTCATAAGTAACGGACTTTGTATCTTCTTTCTTGTATTCGTTAAGCGAATGGAGGTTTGGATGCCCTTTGTAATCCAAGCGGTCTTTGCGGTTAATCAATGGGTATAAGACCTTCTTGAATAAAGGAAGGGAGCCTTTGATAGGCAAAGAGAGAATCTGGATGTCTTCGTTAAGGATCGAAGGCATGTTGGCGAGCAATAAACTCGCGGAGACCAAAAGCTTCGCGCCTTTATTCTTATAGTCCTCCAAAACCGCGGCTGGTTTGGATAATGGGTGGAGCAAGGAAACCTTAAGACCACATTGGCTAGCGGCGAAGAAAGAGGCTAAAGCCTCTGGGAGGTTTGGGGCGAGGATATCGATCGTATCCCCTTCTTTTAAGCCAAGCTCACGATAAGCATAGGCAATACGATTGATCATCTTCTTGAAGGAGAGATAAGAAATGGATTTGCCTTCATAGAAAAGAGCTTCGTTTTTGCCATATTCTTCGCAGACTGGAAGCCAGGCCTCATAAGCGGTTTTATTCACGTCGATCATGGTTAATCCTCCTAGAATCTATATCCGAGCAACAGGCACACGCCAACCAAAACGCCGAGGATGATCGGCTGATGGATCAAGTATGCCCAAAGTGTATTTTTTCCAAGCCAAGTGAGGGGTTTGTGCCAGCCTCGATCGAGTTTTGGTAGTAAAGACTTTCTTTCTGAATAGCAAAGCTCGCCGATGAAAGCGCCGATTAAGGCAAAGCCAATCCAAAGGACGGAGAAATAGTCCGCCCCGAAGCCTTTGCTGCCCCAGATAATCTCCGGCATCTCTTCCCAAGTTGGCCAGCCATAAACCCAAATGGTCTTCTGAGCCGGGAAGATTTCGAATACAAATCCCAATGTAATTAGGGTTAAGCCGATTCCAAGATAGAGCGACCAACGAAGCCACTTCTTCTTTATTAGGCGGATAATGGCGATAACCAAGACGCCTAAAGCGAGTTGCAAGAGAACGCCGAAGAGAATTCTTACATCCACCATATTACCGGCCGCTTTGCTGATGAAATAAACGGCGATGGTGATACCACTGATGATGATGTGTCCAATAAAGATTTTTATAGCGTGAGCAAAGTTGTTCTTACTAAAGGAACAGGAGATGCCGCTTAGTAAGAAGAAAAGGGCGACGAAGATAATGTGGAGAGGAACCCTAACGCCGGAATCATAGAACCAGTTGGAGAAAGCAACTAGACCCATGAAGCCCTTGTTGTCGACCTTAAGGTAATTGGAGAAGAAATAAGGTAACGTCCTCACGTCATAGAGGAAGTGATCGAGGAACATCATGAAAATCGAAAGGCCGCGTAGGAAGTCAATTTCCCAAACACGCGGTTTTTTCTCTTTTTTCTTTAAAGAAGTCGATTCTTCATCAACCGCTTTAATGTCCTGAACCTCTGGCATGCTGCTTTATTGTATGCGCGTAAACGAAAACCTTTAAGGACGAATTGTTGAAAGTAGGTTGATTTTCTTATGCAGCAACACTTGAAAAACAATGTAAATGAATGTAAACGCTTTACTAAAAGCCTATGCAAAAAAGCCTAAAAACGCCTATTCATTATATGAAAAGGGATTGTAAATCCTTGTTAGCGGTTTCATAGATAGTCGGAAAGCGTTATCACGGTTTACATACTAGACATGGTGCTATCATCTCGCCGTCCTATGAAACTGCTAAGGAAAATTAAAGACATATTCAAACCCATCGACATGACCAAAGGATCAATCTACAAAGCGATCCTCGTCTTTCTTGTTCCTACTATCCTTTCGATGGTCTTCCAGCAGATTTACACCCTCACCGACGCCATCATCGTTGGTCAGACCTTAAGCGAGAGCGAGGTCGCCGGCGTCAATAGCACCGGTTCCTTGGTCTTCATCGTCCTTAACTTCGGGATCGGCTGCACCAGCGGCTTCTCGGTTGTCATCGCCGCCGCTATCGGGGCCAATGACTCCAAGCGTATGAGACGCTCCTATCTCATTCAAATCATCCTTTGCTTCCTCGTCAGTGTCGCCCTCACCTTCATCGGCATCGCCATGATTCCGACTATGCTTGGTTTCCTTGGCATCCACGAATCTGCCATCGACCCGGCCATGCACGCGGAATACACAGCCGCCGCGACCTATTTGACCATCATCTTCGCTGGAACAATCGCCCAGGTCTTCTACAACATGATCGTCTCTATCCTCAGAGCCATGGGCGATAGCTTCAACCCATTCCTCTTCTTGGTTGCTTCTACCATCCTCAACGTCTTCTTGGATTTACTCTTCATCACCGTCTTCCATTGGGGCGTCGCCGGCAGTGCTTTCGCCACCGTCGTCAGTCAGGGTGTTGCGGCAATCGGGGCCATTTTGTATGTGTATTTCCGTTACAAGAACCTCCGTTTGACCAAGAAAGACTTCCATATTTCCTGGCATGCCATCCTCCGTCATATCAAGAACGGTTTCCCATTGGGCTTCCAATATAGCGTCCTCGCCATCGGCATCATCGTCATGCAGAATGCGGTCATCCGTTTCGACATCAATCCTGATGGCTCTATGCTCGCCAGCATGCCAGCCCAGCTCGGTTATGGCGCGGCCAGCAAGATCATCAATCTCTTGATGGTCCCAGGCAACGCAATTGGAACCGCGGTCTTAGCCTTCACTGGCCAGAACTATGGCGCCAACCAGAACACCAGAATCAAGCGTGGCATCAAAGCCGCCTTCTATATCGGCCTAGGTTTTTATGCCGCCACCACCATCATCGGCCTCTTACTGACCGTCAATGGCGCATATCAATATCTCTTCTTATCCGCTGAGAAGGTTACCGCCGGAAGTATTGCCTATGGCAATCTCTATCTCTATATCTGCGTTCCAAGCCTAATCATCCTTACGGTTCTCTTTATCTTCCGCAATGCCCTCCAGGGCTTAGAGAAACCATTCTGGCCGCTTATGTCGGGATTTGGCGAACTCGTCGCCCGTGTCTTGGTTTGTTCTTTCGTCCCGCTCCTTATCAATGGTGCTGCTATCAATAGCGGAGCCAGCTTCATCTCCTTCGTCGGCGCGGTCTTAGGCGACCCAATCGCTTGGATCATCTCCCCGCTTATCGCCTTGATTCCACTCCTTGCTTACGTTAAGAAACTCCCAGACAACACTTTCCATGCCGACGGAGTCAAAGGCGTCAAGGCCGAGGACAGCACGCGCGTCCACGCTTAAAAGAGAATCTAATAAGTGGTATATTTCCCAAGTATGAAAAAGCCTGCTCTCATTTTTGATTTAGACGGTACCTTATGGGATTCCGCCGCGGAAGTCGCGGAAGCATGGAGCGAAGCCGGAAGACGTTACCTGGGTAGCTCTTTTTCCCTAAATAAGGGGGACGTATATCGGGAAATGGGCAAAACCATGGACCAGATTGTCGCGGATTTAATCCCAGATCAGGGCGATGCAGAACTTATGAAACGCATCTCCTCCGACCTCTTTAAAACCGAGAACGAGTACTTGGAGAAGCATCCAGGGAAAGCCTTCCCGGATGTCGTTAAGACCTTGCGTCTCCTTAAAGAGAAAGGCTACCGCTTATACATCGTCTCCAATTGCCAGGCCGGCTATATCGAGACCTTTCTTCCTTTAGTGCCGAATGACCTCTTCTCCGACCATATGTGTTGGAGCGACACCGAATCCGATAAGCATGTCACCATCTTGAAGCAGATGGAGAGGGCTAAGGAAAAGGAAGCCATCTATATCGGCGACACCCAAGGCGATGAGAAAGAAACCCATTTAGCAGGCCTCCCCTTCATCCATGCCGCCTATGGCTTTGGCAAAGCGACAAAACCAGAAGGAATCATCAATTCTTTCTCGGAACTTCCTTCGCTATTAGAGAAACTTGGCTATTAAGCGTCTTCCCTATCAAGGCTAGACGCTTTTTTAATGTAAACGTTTTTATGGCGGCGGTCATTCCTAAAAGGAGGATGGCAAGATAGAATTAAATGTCACATACAAAACCATGAAAATATACCGCGGAAACATTGTCTATTCTTTGTCCATTAAGGAATTAGTGGAGCTCTCTAGGGGCTATATCGCCGTCAACGACGGGAAGGTAGTCGGAACTTACCAGAACCTCCCTGAGGAATATAAGGATTTGGAAATCATAGATTATGGGGAATGCCTAATCATCCCCTCCTTTACGGATCTCCACGTCCACGCGCCTCAATACCCGAACCGCGGCATCGCGATGGACCTCCTTTTAAGCGATTGGCTGAACGAATACACCTTCAAACTCGAAGCTAAATATAAGGATCAGGAATTCGCCAGGAAGGTTTACGCCGCGTTCGTGGATGACCTCATCAAGCACGGCACGATGCACGCCTCGATCTTCGCGACCATCCATAACGAAGCCACCGATATTTTGGTTGATTGCTTAGAAGAGAAAGGAATTCCCTCCTTCGTCGGCAAGGTGAATATGGACAAAGACAGCCCTTCTTTCTTGGTCGAAACCACGGAAGAATCTTTAAAAGACACCGAAAGATTCCTCAAGAAACATCAGGGCAATAAATACGCGAAGCCTATACTTACCCCTAGATTCGCCCCGACATGCAGCTTTGAATTGCTCAAAAAGCTCGGCGAGCTTGCCGATAAATATGATGTCGGAACCCAAACCCATATCGTCGAATCATTGTGGGAGAAAGAAGAGGCCAAGAAATGCTTCGAAGGCTGCAGATGCGACATGCAGATATATAAGGATGCGGGCCTTTTGAAACATAAGCCTTTCATCGCCGCCCATTTCATCTACCCAAGCGAGGAGGATATCGCCCTCCTTAAAGAATGCGACGGCTATGCCGTAACCTGCCCCGACGCCACCACAAACGTCATCGCTGGCATCATGCAGACCGGCAAACTCATGGATTTAGGCATGAACCTAGCTATTGGAAGCGACATCTCCGCCGGATCTTATATGGGGATCTATAGGCAAGTCGCCAGCGCGGTCCGCTTATCCAAAATCAAGAATCTCTACGAAAACGATAATCGCGTAATTACTGCTAAAGAGGCTTTCTATGTCGCGACCAAAGGCCCTGGATCCTTATTCGGGAAAGTCGGCAGTTTTGAAGAAGGCTACGACTTCGACGCTTTGATTATCGATGGCCTCCAAGATGATTTCAGGAACATCTCGCCAGCGGAATTAATGGAAAGATTCTGCTATTCAGGCGACGTCAGTAACATCAAAAAGCGTTTCTTACGCGGCAAAGAAATCGGTTGCTAAAGCCATCAACAAAGAGAAAACGGGAACCCCGAATTAGGATTCCCGCTTTTCATTAGTCGCTTATTTATTCGGCAACAGGTGCCCCTTTGTTCTTGCGAACGCGGATAACGGTCCAGACGACGCCGGCGACGATCAAGGCGCCGAGGACGCAATCGCCAATGGTTAGGCCAATCGCCCATGGAGACATGGTGTAGCTGATGATCGCACCAGGAGCAGCGCCCTGGACTACGTTGGAGTTCGCATAGGCGAAGCAGACGTTCTTGACGGCTCTGCGCAAGCAATGCTTGACGGTCGCGGAAGAATCATCGGCCATGGTCACGGTGCGGAAGTCCATCGCGGTCTTCAAAGGCATGAAGTGCATACGGAGGTCTGTGCCGGAGCGAAGGACCTTATCAAGGGAGCCTGGCTGTGCTTCAAGACCCATATCGGTGGAGAAGAGACCCTGGAAGCCCCATTCGCCGCGGGTCAAACCGACGTTGAGGTCATAGTTAGCGGCCTGCCATTCGGTGCCGACGTGGGTCGCGGCGCCCATAAGGCCGGAGATGCCACGGACGGTCTTGGTTTTGACGGTGCCCTGGTCATCGGAGATGTATTTGATGGTCTTCCTGGCTTCTTTGATGGTGATCTCGAAGGCTTTCATATCGGTTTCGCGATAGGCCTGCTCGGTCATCCAAGCGGTCATGGAAGTGCAAACGCCTTCGTAATCGTGCCAGCCAAAGTGCTTAAGGTAGACGACTAAGCCTTTTTCTTCGGCGCCGGAGACGCAGGCGGCGGCGATCTTACCTGTCAAGACTGGGTCTTCGCTGTAATATTCGAAGTTACGGCCGTTGAGTGGGCTGCGATGGATGTTGGCGCCTGGGCCATACCAGCCATTGCAATTGATGTTGAGGGCTTCTTCGCCGATGGCGAGGCCGTATTCATGGGCCAATCCGACGTTGAAGGTAGCGGCGACGAGCGGCTCTGAGCAATAAGCGCAGGCGCCTAATCCGCCGCCCTGTCCGGTGCTGCCAAGGCCCTGAGGACCATCATGGTCGATGGTGGCCGGTTTGGCGATCGACTCGACGGCGCCGGTGCTGAAGGCCTTGAGGAACATATTCATGACTTCGTCATTGCTGAAGTCGATCTGGTCAAGGTAGTCTTCCCAAAGCGGGTCGAAGTAATCCTTGCCGCGCATATCGACCATGGTTAAGCCGTTCTTCTTGCCGGAAACCGGAGCTTCTTTCTGATAGACGAGGGAAGTCTCGGTTTCGCCGAGTCTTTCGTCGGTCTTGTAATCGAAGGAACGCATTCTGTCTAAGCGGACGGCGGAGAGGGATTTCTCGCCAGCCGGCGCGCTTGGCTGGGTGTTCTTCCAATCCTTGCGGCTTAAGATGGTAGCTTCGCTGCTCTCCATGTAGGCGCTGATGTCTTCGAAGCGGTTCGTCGCCGCCATGAATTTGGCGTCTCTATCGCTAGCGGCCGCGGCTGGGAATGGAAGGGCGTTGCCTTCATCGTCCCACTGAGATTGAGCGGTGATTTCCGACTTTCTCGGATTCGCGTTGGTGTAATAGGTGTTGTCGCCGATATGAGTAACGTGACTATCCCAAGCTTCGTGGGAGTTCTTGCCCAAGGTGATGGTATAGTCGCCTTCCTCCAAGAAATAGCAGCCTTTCGTGCCGTCTTTGTTGTCGTGGAGGTAGGAATAGGAAGCCATCTCCTCTTTCGGGAATTCGAGGGTGACGGATTTCTTGCCGCCGGCTTTGACTTCTACTTTGTCGAAGGCGATGAGGTTCTTAGTCGCCTTTTCGATATGAAGTTCCTGATCAAGGGCGGTATATGGGGCGGTGTAATAGATCTGGACAGCTTCTTTGCCATCGACGGAGCCGGTGTTCTTGACCTCGACGGTGACCTTGATGGAATCGCCGCGTTCATCGACGGATGTGATGCTCTGTTCAAAGGACGTATAGCTTAAGCCATAGCCGAATGGGAAGGTAACCGCCTCATCGTAGTTGAATCCTTCGGCGTGGATGTCATGCGCGGTCTCGTAGTAGCGATATCCGTAATAGATGCCTTCTTCGTACTCGTAGTAATAGACGCCGTTTTGCCCATTCCAAAGGGAAATACCATCGGTGTCTTTGTATTTATGGTCGCCGAAATTGATGATGGTCGGGTTATTGAGGACATTCGCATCCCAAATATCCGGGGTTCTGCCGGACGGGTTGACGTCACCGACCATGATATCGGCCAAGGACTCAAAGCCCTTAGAGCCGGGGCCGGCGGTCCAAAGAATCGCGTCGGCCTCCAATTCGCCGGACATCAATTCCTTAATCTCCATGATGTTGGAGGAGTTGATGATGACGACCACTTTCTTGCATTTTTCCTTGGCGAGACGGATGGTGTCCTTCTCGTACTGGCTGAGGGCCAAAGAATCCCTGGTGCCGTCGAAATAGGTTTCGCTGAGAAGGTTTCCGCCTTCGCCGGCGATACGGCCGATATAAACGACGGCGGTATCGTTCGTGACGGAATCAACCAAGCCTTCGTAGATATCGCTCTTGAATTCGATGATGTCGGTGTTCGCGCCATTGAACGCGCCACCGCCTTCGCCTTCGTTATTGACCTCGCCGTTGATTTGTTTAAGCTCGGTGGTGCTTAAGGCGTAGGCTTTGCCGGTGTTGTTGATGAGTTTGTTGGAGACGCCGGCATTGACGTTGAAGTGTCTCTTAAGGCCTTCAACCGCGGTCTCGATATAATCCTCGGAGCTATCAACGGCGCCAGAGCCGGTGCCGCCATAAACCGGATCGGCATAGCGATATCCGAACGGAACGACGTTGCTGTTCTTCGCAAGTGGCAAGGTGTTGTTTTTGTTCTTCAATAAGACGATGCCTTCGTCGGCAATCCTCTTGGTGAGGGCGGCCGCCTTCATCTTGGAGCCATTCGCGCCATCGGCACTTGCGCACTCCTTGTTGTAATAGTTGGTGTCCCAATCCTCAGTGCCTTTTGGATTGGAGACCACTCTGTCACCGCGCCCGACGTAGGTGTCTAAGGTTTGCGACCAGTAGTTTCCAGCAACAGTTGCGCCAATGCCGAGTGCCATGCCTAAGACTAACACCGGGGCCATAATGGCGATGAATTTCTTGTTGCTCATCTTTTTTCCCATATTTTCTCCTTTCAGTTTTTCGCCTATGGAAGCGTTTGAAGAGGATGTCTAGATTGAATATTCCGTCTCGGAAATGGATGGTCATATTCCCATCGTATTTATTGGCGATGTTATACATGGACTTAACGCCGAAGCCGTGCGCGTTCTTGTCGTCTTTATCCGTGGAAGGCACGCCATCTTCCATATGAATCTCGCCGTCATAAGCGTTTTCCAGATGGATCGAAACGTATCTCTCGGTGCCTTTGATGATGAGGGAGATGTACTTCGGGCGTCCTTTCCCTTGCCTTTCCACCGCCTCGATCGCATTCGAGATCGCATTGCCAAAAAGGGAGAAGATGTCATATTCGTCCATGAAGTCCAGCTTAGAGCCGTCGACCATCGTGTTGAATTCGATGCCATATTGGGCGCAGAGCATCTTTTTCTCGGTCAAGATTATATCCAGGGTCTCATTCCCCGTCTTTGATTGGGCGTCGAAGATGAAGATGCCGTCCCTGATCTCTTTTCTTTCCTCGTGGGAGAGGGCTAAACGTCCTTTCATGACCGCGTTGAGTTTGTGCTTCAAGTCGTGGAGCGAAGCCATCGTGGCTTTGGAGACCTCATATTGCCGCATATTTTCTTTGTAAAGGCCATTAATGATCTCCACTTCTCTTTCGAGCTGCTGTTTCTCCAGCAAATTGAAGATGACGAAGATCGACAAGAGGCTCGCCACGGTCGCATAGATATCGGAGGTGAGATTCGCGATGAGGTGCAATCCCCTAAAGCCAGCCAGCATGAGGAAAGAGCTGATTCCGATATCAAGCAAAACGATGAAGGTGGCCAAATAAACAACGCGTTTGCGGTTCATCGTCACCCTCATGCCGTTGTTATGTCGCAATAAGAGGATGCAAAAACCGACGGCCAGTAATAGGCACCCTAATTGGGTCAGGATGCCCCAGATCGAATATTCAGCGGTCAAAGCCAAGATAGGGAAGGCCCCAGATAAGATACCCTCGACATTGGAGGCCAAGTGATGCAGGGCATAAGCCGAAACGGCGCAATAAAGGTAATTGATGAATTTGGCCTTCACGGTGAAATAGAGGCAAAGCAAGGCCTCGAGCAAAAGGAAGACATACATGAAGACGGCGTAAACCCAGGAGACGAAGATCGAGGGAGAGTAAAACACCGGCAGGAAATAAGCGAGCGCACCGCCTACCAAGCTGGATCCGATAAGGCGCAAGACGTAATGATTCCGCTTCGGGAAAATGGAGCCGAGGATATGGCCGAGCACAATGCACTCGAAATAGATGATGAGATTGACGGTATTGATAAAATGGAAAAACATCAGAATGAGCCTCCCAGGAAGCGCGAAAAGTCATCGACGAATTCCTTTTTACGGTTTCGACTTATCTGAAGAGCATCCCCGGTAGAAAGGATCACATCGAATTTCTCAATGGCGACGACGTAACGCAAATTGACGAGATAGCAATAATTTGGCCTGGAGAAATGGGACTTAGAAAGGCGACTGTCCACCTCTTTTAAACTGCACCTCTCCGTGAAGACGCCATTGACCGTGTGGAAAGAAAGGTCGTGTTTGATGACTTCGACGTAGACGATGTCGCTAGAACGGATTACCCTCTTGCCATTATTGATAAGTAGAGTGATCTCAGATGATTGATTCGACATAACCGCCGCGGCGAATTTCTTCATCTTGGCCATGAAGATATTCGGGACAAGCGGCTTAAGGATGAAGTCAATGGCGTCGACTTCGTACCCCTTGATGGCGAACTGAGCCATGTTCGTCAGGAAGACGATGACGGCGCAGTCGCCGGATTCTCTGATGCTCTTTGCTAATTCAATGCCGTTAGAATCCGGAAGCTCGATATCAAGAAACAACAAGTCGAATTGCTTCTTGTAGGCGGAGATAAAATCAGCGCCGTTCTCGTAAACCGTTAGTTCGAATGGCAGATTATTAATTTTGCAATATTCCGCGAATACCATTTGGAAACGTGCGATATCGTCTTTGTTATCTTCAACTAAAGCTACTTTATTCATTCCCTTGATTATCCACATTATCGAGGAAAGGGAAAGGGAAACGAATCAGCCTTAGACGGATGGATATAATCCATATTTTTTGTTCGCTGAAAAGAAGGCGTTGCCACAACATACTCAGATGCCGAGACGCTCGTCAACGGCGGCATAGTCAACAACATGACCACCGAAGACGCCCAAAAGGTCCTCAACCTAAAACACGCTCGGGAATTCATTCTTTCCCCGGGCGTCATCCAAGACCCGAACAATTACGCAATCGTCTCCCATATAAACGCCATCGTGCAAGAAGGCCTCTCCTATGACGCCGGAAGGATCAGGAGCGTTCCCGTCGCTATTGGAGGGAGTTCTTACATCCCGCCTTTACCCTTTGAAGATCAGGTCAGAGAAGATATTAGAAGCATCGCCGAATCCGACAAAGAGCCTTTGGACAAGGCGATTGAAGCATTGCTGTGCGTAAAGAAAAAGCAACTGTTTTTGAACGGCAACAAGCGGAGGGCGGTGATTTTGGCCAACCATATTCTGATAAAAAGCGCCGCTGGTTTAATCGTCGTTCCTGTAAAAGAAGTTGGCGAAAACAAAAGATTGCTTGTCGACTATTACGAGACTGACAAAAAACGAGGAAATAATCAAATTCCTAAAGGATAAATGCTATGGGCCGCTAAGGTGAACCTTTCCGCCAATGAAGTTAGGGCATATCACCAGGAATAATCAGGCGAGCGAACAGACAGCATGAGTTAATAAGCCTTTTACGAGTACTTTTTTAGTGTTTTTCGAAATTTGTACTCTTAAACCCCATTTCTGAGCATAAAAAGAACAAAACCCACTGACCAGCGAAAGAAATCAACCACTTGTTAGGCAAACGAAAAAGACGTAACTCAAGCCTTCCCCGGTTACGCCTTAATTTTTGTTATTCCATCCAAGACGGATCGGACGGATTCTTCTGGAAGGCTAGGAGCTTTTTGATGTCTGCCTCGGAGATGTAATTCTCACTTGCGGCTACAGATACCAAGGTCTCGAAGTTGGAGAGGGAATGGTTCTCGCATTTGCCTGCGGCAAGCTTATCCAAACCTTTCTGGAGGTTATAGGTGAAGATGGAGACGATGCCCATGACTTCCGCGCCGGCCTCACGAAGGATATCAACGACTTCAAGGGAGGAGCCGGCGGTCGAGATCAAGTCTTCAACGACGACGACTTTCTTACCGCTTGGGACAACGCCTTCGATTTGGACGCCACGGCCATGATCTTTGGCATTCGCGCGTACATATCCCATCGGAAGCTTCATCTTCTCGGCGACGATGGCCGCGTGGGCGATGCCGGCGGTAGAGGTGCCTTCGATGACTTCGACCTCTGGATAATATTTCTTGATGGTCTCAACAAGACCTTCTTCCACCACTTCGCGAACCTCTGGATAGGAGAGGGTTAAACGGTTATCACAATAGATTGGGGATTTGATGCCGCTGGCCCAGGTGAATGGGTCAGACGGTTTTAAGAAGACAGCTTTGATTTTGAGTAAGTTGGACGCCACTTCTTGGGCGAGTTTGTTTTCTTCCATTAGCAAAATTCCTCCTGGCATTTTTTATACGCGGCGACTGGGTCGTCGGCTTTGGTGATGGAACGTCCGACGACGATATAGGACGCGCCGAGTTCTTTGGCGTAGCTTGGGGTAGCGACTCTCTTCTGGTCATTGACGTCATCCCCGAGCAATCTGATGCCTGGGCAGACGGAGATGAGGCCGAGTTCCTTCATCATCGGAGCCTCTAAGGCAGAGCAGACGACGCCGTCTAATCCGGCCGCTTTGACGTTCTCCGCATAATGACGGACGACATCTCTTAAAGAGTATTTCGGGTCGATAAGTAGCTCATTATGGAGGATATCGTCGTTAAGGGAGGTAAGGATGGTGACGGCGATTAGTTTGGTTTTCTTGCCAGCCTCGCTCATGTTGAGGCCTTCTCTAGCGGCCTTCATCATCTCGATACCGCCTTCGGCGTGGATATTGATGATATCGACGCCGAGCTCACCTAGTTTGGCTAAAGCCGATTTGACGGTGTTTGGGATATCGTGGAGCTTTAAGTCCAAGAAGATATGGAAGCCCATTTCCTTAAGTTCTTTGACGAGGCTTGGACCTTCTTTATCGAAGATCTCCATACCGATCTTGAGGTAAGGATCCATTCCTTTGAATGGTTCCAAGAATTCAGCGAGCTTCTCCTTAGATGGGAAGTCGCAGGCGATGATGACATCTCTTTCCATGTTATTTATGTGCCTTTCCGACGATGCTCATAAGATCGTCAATTTTATATTCTTTCATCACGCGAGGTAGGTCGGCGATGATTTTCTCGCAAGCGCGTGGGTCGACGAGGTTAGCCGCGCCGATCATGGTGAGGCTCGCCCCGGCATACATCATTTCAATGACGTCTTCCGCGCTGGAGATACCGCCACCGCCGATGATTGGGATATTAACCGCTTCATAGACGTCGTAGACCATGCGTAAGGCGACTGGGAAGATGGCTGGGCCGGAGAATCCGCCTTTCTTTCTGGCGATGATTGGCTTGCCGCTTCTTAAGTCGATGCGCATGCCTAAGAGGGTATTGATGAGGGATAAGCCATCCGCACCAGCCCTCTCGCACGCCTTAGCAATCGATACAATGTCGGTTACATTTGGCGATAACTTAACGATTAACGGCTTCTTGCAGATCTTCTTAACCTCTTTCACGAGCTCATAGACTCGATCTGGGTCAGTGCCTAAGGCCATGCCGCCGCAGGCGACGTTAGGACAGGAGACATTTAGCTCAATCGCGTAGACATTCGGGGCATCTTGTATGCGTTTTACCGTCTCGACGTAATCTTCGACGCTGCTACCGCCGACATTGGCGAAGACCTCTCCGCTATAGACTTGGGCAAGTTTTGGCAACTCTTCCGAGACGACCTTATCAACGCCTGGGTTCTGTAAGCCAACAGAGTTTATTAAGCCTCTTTCGCATTCCGCGATGCGTGGGAGAGGATTGCCAAATCTTGGTTCCAAGGTCGTTCCTTTGGTCGAAATGGAACCAAGGATGTTAAGGTCATACCACTCCGCGAATTCATAGCCGAAGCCGAATGTTCCGCTGGCAGGGACAATAGGATTCTTGAATTTCTTGCCCAAAAAGGTCACTTCCATATTCATAGGGACAAAACCTCCGCTTTGAAAATCGGTCCTTCGCGGCAGATACGCTTGGCGCTACCGTCTTTAAGCATGATCGAGCAGCCCATGCAGGCGCCGATGCCGCATCCCATCCTCGCTTCGAGGGAAAGCTCTCCATTGGAGAAGGCTTCGCTAAGGAACTTAAGCATGATTAACGGTCCGCAGGCGTAGTAATAATCGAAGTCGACCTTATGGGACTTTAAGTAGGAGACCGGATTGCCTTTCTCGCCATAGCTTCCATCATCGGTGGTGACGATGATGTCCATATATGGGGAATAGAGTTCTAAGCCTCCGACTTCGTCTTTATTCTTAAAGCCAACGATCATGGTTGGTCTAATGCCCTTAGAGGCAAAGGCCTTTCCAAGAGCGATAAATGGGGCGATGCCGATGCCACCGGCCACGAATAACGGTTTCTTGCTGGCCTCGATATCGAAGCCATTGCCAAGTCCCATGATGGTTTGGATATGCTCACCAAGCGGGTATTCGGTTAACTCTTTCGTGCCTTTACCAACGACTTTATAGAGGAAAGTAACGGAGTTTGTATCAAAATCCGCCAATGAAAGCGGGCGACGGAGGAAATGTCCGTCGAGCTGAAGTTCGGCGAATTGCCCTGGGCGAAGTCCTTTGAAAGGCTCTTTGGATTCCATCTTCAAGAGATAGACATCGCCATGGAGCAGATGATTCTCGACAATCTTTAAGGACAAATCTTCCATATCACTCCTCCGCATCGATGGTAGAGACGCTCATGGTAGTCTGTTCCAAGACCTGGATGACCGCCTCAACGGTATCAAGGCAGGTAAAGACCGGAACGGAGTTATCGATCGCACAGCGGCGGATCTTCACGCCGTCTTTCGCGGTGTCGTCCGCATCATCGGTCATCGTGTTGATGACGTAAGAGACATATCCCTTACGCAAGGAATCGAGGATTTCTTCGCTTCCTTCCGAAATCTTCTTGCGGATTCTGGTCTTGATGCCCTGCTCTTTGAGATATTCAGCAGTACCTTTGGTGGCCTCAACGTTGAAGCCGAGGTTATAGAAGCGGCGGATCAATGGGAGAGCCGCCTCTTTATCTTTGTCGGCGATGGTCGTGAAGACGGTGCCGTAATTGATAAGCTTCTGGCCCGAGGCGCGTAAGGATTTATAGAGGGCCTTATTGAAGTCATGGTCATAGCCGATGGCTTCGCCGGTGGACTTCATCTCTGGGGAGAGGACGATGTCCATGCCCTGGATTTTGGAGAAGGAGAAGATCGGGGTCTTAACGTACCATCTCTTCTTTTTCGGGTACAAACCAACGTATCCGAGCTCTTTTAAGCTATGCCCAAGCATGACCTGCGCGGCGATATCCGCGATTGGGGCGCCGGTAGATTTAGCAAGGAATGGGACGGTTCTAGAGGAACGTGGATTGACTTCGATGATCGAGACATCGCCATTTGGCTGGACGATGAATTGGATGTTGAAGAGACCAACCATATTAAGGGCTAAGCCGATCTTGACCGTATCCTCGACGATGGTCTTTTGGACTTCCTCGCTGAGGGTATAAGGCGGATAGACGGACATAGAGTCGCCAGAATGCACGCCGGTGCGCTCAACGAGCTGCATGATGCCTGGGATAAAGACATCTTTGCCGTCGCATACGGCATCGACTTCGGCCTCAATGCCCATGATGTATTTGTCGATTAAGACTGGGTGCTGGGAATCGAAGGCCATGACTTCCTTCATGAATTCCTTCAAGGTCTTCTCATCATAGATGATGCGCATCATGCGGCCACCTAAGACGAAGCTTGGACGGACAAGGACTGGATAGCCAATCTCATTCGCGGCAGCAACGCCGGCTTTAACGCTGGTGACGGCCGTGCCTTTTGGAAGAGGGATATTAATCTTGGCCATCGCCCTTTCGAATAAGTCGCGGTCTTCCGCCGCATCAATGGCTTCTGGCTGGGAGCCGATGATTTTGACGCCTAGCTTAGCTAAGTCGCTGGTGAGGTTGATTGGGGTCTGGCCGCCGAGGGAGACGATGACGCCTTCTGGTTTCTCGAAGTCGATGACATTCATGACGTCTTCGATGGTAAGCGGCTCGAAGTAGAGCTTATCGGATAAGGTATAGTCAGTAGAGACGGTCTCTGGGTTGTTGTTGATGACAATCGCCTCATACCCTTCCTTCTGGATGGTCCAGATAGCGTGGGTGGTCGAATAGTCGAACTCAACACCCTGGCCGATTCTAATCGGACCAGAACCTAAGACCACTACCTTCTTGCGCTTGGAGCAAACGCTCTCGTTCTCATGTTCGTAGGTGCTATAGAAATATGGGATGTAGGACTTAAATTCAGAGGCGCAGGTATCGATCATCTTGTAGACCGGGTAGATGTTATGTTCCTTGCGGTATTCATAAATCTCTAACTTGCTCTTGCCATAGACCTTACCGAGATATTCATCGGAGAAGCCCATACGTTTGGCCTCTCTAAAGAGCCCCTCGGACATTGGGCTATTCTTAAGCTTTTCCTCCAAATCGACGATATTGTGGTATTTCTCCAAGAAGAAACGGTCGATTTTGGTATGGTCGTAGATCTCATCGATGGTGACGCCTTTACGGAAGGCCTCGCAGATGGCGAAGACTCTCTGGTCAGTATGCTCGTCGACGACAGCAAGGAGTTCTTCTGGGCTCTTTTCCTTAAGTTCATTGAGCTCCAAATGGGAGGCTTTGATCTCCAAGGATCTGACGGCCTTAAGCATCGATTCCTCGATGGTTCTACCGACGCCCATGACTTCGCCAGTCGCCTTCATCTGGGTCGAAAGAGCGCGATTTGCATCAGCGAACTTATCGAATGGGAAGCGCGGGATCTTGGTAACGACATAGTCCAAGGTCGGCTCGAAGGAGGCGACGGTGTTGGCGATTGGAATCTCGTCAAGGGTCATGCCGATGGCAATCTTGGCCGAGACTCTAGCAATTGGATAACCAGAGGCCTTAGACGCTAAAGCAGAGCTTCTGGAAACACGAGGATTGACCTCGATGACGTAATACTTGAAGGAGAATGGATCCAAGGAGAACTGGACGTTGCAACCGCCTTCAATCTTTAAAGCGCGGATGATTTTAAGGGCCGAATTACGGAGCATCTGATATTCCTTATTCGTCAAAGTCTGAGAAGGCGCGACGACGATGGAATCGCCCGTATGAATACCCACGGGGTCCACGTTTTCCATATTGCACACCACAATCGCGGTGTCGTTTTTATCGCGCAAGACCTCGTATTCGATCTCCTTGAAGCCCTTGATGGATTTCTCGACCAAGACCTCAGAGACAGGAGAGAGTTTTAAGCCATTTTTAGCAAGCGCGATTAATTCTTCGTCGTTATTGGCGAAACCACCGCCGGTACCGCCAAGGGTGAAGGCTGGACGGAGGATGATTGGGTAGCCAATCTTCTGAGCGGCTTCCAAAGCCTCTTCGACGGTTTTAACGGAATAGCTTTCAAGAATCGGCTCGCCGATAGATAAGCAAAGCTCGCGGAAGAGCTCTCTATCTTCCGCTTTGGCGATGGCTTCATAGCCCGTGCCTAAAAGTTCGGTGCGGCATTCTTCCAAGATGCCGTTTTTGGCTAACTTCATACCGAGGTTTAAGCCAGTCTGACCGCCGATGGAGCAGATAATGCCGTCTGGTCTTTCCTTGCGGATGATTTTCGCGACGTTCTCGAGGTCAAGCGGCTCCATATAGACCTTATCGGCGATCTTGGTGTCGGTCATGATGGTCGCTGGGTTGGAGTTGACCAAGATGGTTTCATAGCCTTCCTCTTTGAGGGCTAAGCAAGCCTGGGTGCCGGCATAATCGAATTCCGCGCCCTGGCCGATGACGATCGGGCCGGAGCCGATGATCATGATGCGGTGCAAATCCTTACGTTTTGGCATCTTATTTGCCCTCCTTGAAAGCTTTCATGTTGTCCAAGAAACCTTGGAAGATATAGGCGGAGTCTTCTGGACCAGCCGCGCTCTCTGGATGGTATTGGACCGCGATGACGCGGTTCTTCTTGTCCATCATGCCTTCGGTTTCGTTGTCTAATAAGTTGATGTGCGTTAGTTCTAATTCGGTCTTTTTAAGACTTTCCTGGTCAACCGCGTAAGAATGGTTCTGGGAAGTGATTTCCACTTTGCCAGTCAAAAGGTTTTTAACCGGATGGTTGGCGCCGCGATGGCCGAATTTCATCTTGTAGGTCTTCGCGCCATAGGCGAGGCCGATCATCTGATGGCCTAAGCAGATGCCGAGCATCGGCAATTTGCCTTTGAGGGCCTTGATGTTATGGATGACCACTTCCATATCCTCTGGGTCGCCTGGGCCATTGGAGATAAAGAGTCCGTCAGGTTTGAATTTGAGGATATCCTCGACCGAGGTGTTATACGGGACCACCGCGACGTTGCAGCGGAACTGGTTGAGTTTGCGGATGATGTTTAATTTGCAGCCGCAGTCGATGGCCACGACGTTATAGGCCGGGTCGGCGCATCTGGAGTACCAGACTTTCTTAGAGGAGACCCTGCTGACCTGGTCATGCGGGTATTTGTATTCCTCGAGTTCCTTGAAGCATTCTTCATCCGGAACATCGGCATCGACGATCATGGCCTTCATGGAGCCATAGTCGCGGATAATTCTGACAATCTCTCTGGTATCGACGCCTTCGATGCCGGCGGAATGGCATTCCTCCATCTTCTCGGAGAGGGTTTCCGTATAACGGAAGTTGGATGGGGAATCGTTATATTCCCTGACGACAAAGCCGGACTGGAAGACGCCTTTGGATTCGTAATCCTCGTCCGCTAAACCGTAGTTGCCGATAAGAGGATAGGTCATGACGACGATCTGGTCGCAATAGCTTGGGTCAGAGAGGATTTCCTGATAGCCGACCATCGAGGTGTTGAAGACGATTTCGGCGATTTTCTTCTCTGGGCTACCGAAGCCTTCCCCATAGAAAACGCGGTGATTTTCGAGTACAAGTTTGCGTTTCATTATCTTTCCTCCTTCTGATAAACGACGGTTCCCTTATAGACCGTGAGCGAATTGAAACCGTATAGGGTCATGCCGATATACGGGCAGTTATGTCCTTTGGAGAGGATTTCTTCCTCGACATAGGTGTGAGGATGATCGAGGTCGAGGACGCAGAAGTTAGCCTTCTTTCCAACTTTGATTTCGTTAGCCTCCAAACCCAGCAATTTCCTTGGGTTATTGGAGAGCCAATCCTCGAAGTCCTTTAAGCTGGCTAAACCAGTTTTAACGAGGTTTGTATAAACAATTGGGGCTGCAGTCTCTAAGCCGATGATGCCATTAGGAGCTTTCTCGAATGGCACATTCTCCTTCTCTTCTTTGCTATGCGGGGCGTGGTCAGTCGCAATGACAGAGGCGACTCCTTCAAGCAAGGCTTTGACTGTGGCTTGGCGATTATCTTCGCTCCTAAGAGGCGGATTCATCTTCCAGTTAGGATTGCCTTTGACCATCTCCTCGTTTAGGAAGAGGTGATGAGGAGCGACTTCGCAGGTGATTTTATATCCTTCTTTTTGGGCGGCCTTGATGGCCTCGAAGCTTTCCTTCGTCGACATATGGCAGAAGTGATATGGGGCCTTATGTTTCTTAGCCTCTTCGATTTCCCTTCTGACGGCAATATATTCGCCTTCAGGCTTGGTCTTAAAAACGTTATCCTCCGCGTGGCTAGCGATGAATAAGTCTTTGGAGGCGACTTTGTCTAGGGCATTTCCAAGCAAACTTAGGTCTTGGATTCCGACGCCGTCATCGGAAAAGAGGGCGGTATGTGTGGATAATTCATCAATATCGCTTAATTCTTCGCCTTTTTCACCAACGGTGACGGAGGCATAAGGAAGGCATTCTACGACCGCGTCTTTGGCGATGATATCTTCCTCAACCTTAAGGTGCTCCAAGGAATCTGGGCATGGTTTGAGGTTAGGCATCAGGCAGACGGTGGTATAGCCGCCTTTAGCCGCGGCTTTGGAGCCGGTTAGGATGCTTTCTTTGTGGCTATTTCCCGGTTCACGGAAATGGACATGGATATCGGTGAGGCCTGGGCAGACGTAATTGCCCTTAAGGTCGATGCCTTCGCCTTCAAGCTTTGGCTCGATAGCGGCGATAAGGCCATCTTTGACCTCGATGTCTCTCGAGACCAACTTGCCGTCGATAAGGATTTTTCCGTTATGGAAGATCATTAGAGTTCTCCCTCCAAGGACATGGCGATGACAGCCATGCGGACATAAACGCCATTGCTCATCTGTGGGAAGATACGGGAACGGGAACATTCCACCGCTTCCGAGGCGATCTCAATTCCGCGATTTACGGGGGCCGGGTGCATAATTATGGCCTTTTCCTTCATCCTGTTGACCCTCTCCATGGTTAAGCCATATTGGGCGTGGTATTCCTCTTTGCTCATCGAGAGGACGGCGTTCCTTTCGAACTGGACGCGTAAGAGCATCACGACATCGCAGCTCTCCACCGCCTCATCGAGGCTGATGACTGGAGCGGTATCGTCTAAGAATTCTTTCGGACCGGCGATATAGACCTCCATGCCAAGGCGGCGCATGATCTCCGCGTTGGTATGAGCGACGCGAGAATGGACGATGTCGCCTACGATGCAGCATTTGAGTCCCTTGAAGGAACCGAATTCCTCATGGATGGTCATAAGGTCCAATAAGGATTGGGTTGGATGGGATCCCGAGCCGTCTCCAGCGTTAAGGATGGCCATGTTGACGTTCTCAAGCTCGGTGTAGTACTCGTTCTGACTGTGGCGGATGACGACGCCGTCGAAGCCGATCGCCTCCAAGGTTTTGACCGTGTCGTATAAGGTCTCGCCTTTGGAAACCGAAGAGCCGGCGACGTTGATGTCGGCGAATTGGATGCCGAGTTTCATCATCGCCATCAGGAATGAATTGTGAGTTCTCGTGGAATTCTCATAAAAAAGAGTGGCCATCCTCTTTCCGGAATAGGAGAGAGAACGACCACCCTTGATTGACGAAGCCAACGAGAGAATATCTAAAATCTGATCCGTTTTTAAGTTCTTTAGGTTTAAGAGTCCGTGCATAAGAGTAGCCTCCCTTAAAAAAGACTCGTCCTCCAAGAAGCATGTTAGGCGTTCTGTTCGGTCGAGCTCATTCCGTTAGTAAAGATTACCATAAATAGACTTTGTAAACAGGGCTTATTTTTTGTTAGCGGTTACACATGTAGGAGCGCACGGGCAAAAGAGGTCTAAAACTTACTACTCCAAAATTAGAGTTATAAGTTTTGATATCTCTTTCTAAGGATGCTTTTCAGCCTTTCATTCATATCAAGCGTCTTCTCGTCGTATCCAAAGAGTTCCAGAATGCTGGCGACGCACCACTCCTCGCTTTGGGTGTGATAAGCCTCATAGAGGGAATAGATCTTTTTGACGTCGAATAGGTGATAAAAGAGTCTGCTAGAAACCTGTCTGGTGTAGCAGATATATCTGGTTATATAACCAAGCCAATACATGGCGTCACGGTTATAACGAATCTTGCCGTAACTGCTTTTGCCATATTGCTTTTCGATTTCCTCAAATGCATCTGGAACGAATAGTGGTTGGATGGCAACCGGAGTGTTGTCTACCATCTCGGCATAGCGGGAACGGAAAAACCTACGAAGGAAAATCGGCGAGGAGGTCTCGCAGTAATCAAGCGACTCTTCGAATAATTGCCCCTGGAAAGAGGCAACGTCTAATCCATCTTTATCGAATTCCCTCATGCGAATACCTCATCAATATAATGGCCGCCTTCTCGATACTCCCTTTTTGAGAGGTCAAGCTTCGTTTGAATCTCATAGGCTCTCTCGTCTGAGTTCGCGATGCTGACCTTTTTCTCTTCCTCGCAAATGTAAAGCCTCTCAATCTCTTTCAATCGCGAAACGGCCTTTTTGCTTTTGAAGACATATTGTTTGCCAAGTCTAGAGGCCGATAAAGCGTGAATTGCCTGCACGTCTGTTATCTCGCCTTGACCAAATTGCTGCATCACGCGGAACATCCTGTTGTCGGCAATAGGGGCAATAATGACATCATCATCTAAGTGTTTTTGAATAATGGCCATTAGCTTGTCATTGGACTCATAGCCCTTGAACATCCCACGGTAATAGCAAACGGACAACATCCACTCCAAGTCGCTTTTAAACTCCCCAATTTTTAAACCGTCTAATCGAGCCTTAAAAGCATAAACGCTGGATTTCTCATTGCTTTCGACAAAGCAAAGCGCCGACGAATAACTTTCGCCGCAATAGAAACCGTTGGAAAAATCACATGTCGAGCGGGAACCATTAGGATCGATTTCAGTCAAACCGTCCTTAGAGCCGTGAAACAAAAGTACCTCTCCCGGCTCAAGGCTCTCCCTAAAGAGCTCTTCTTTAACCTTGTTGAAACGCATCCCTTTATGAAAAGCCAAGCCGTAGAAGGACTCCAAAACATCGTCAGACGGACCTTCTTTTAAAAAGAAGAAAAAGCTTGAGGGCGGAATGCCCAGTTTTCCGGCTAATTCTTCGACAGAGAGGTTAAAGGATTCGCATAGTGTCTGAACGTCTTTTTCAAATGTGTAATGGTTTTCCATGACCATATTATATCATGAAAAACGGCGTGTTAAAACTTATAACTCCAATATTAGAGAACTAAGTTTTGATATCTGCCCGTCGACCAAAGAATAATTGTCTTCGAAAGCCTTCGCCACTTCGACGTCGTGGGTGACGATAATGACGGTCTTTCCTTGCTTATTTAGTTCCTTGAATATCTCAATGACCTTTTCTTTGTTTCCTTTGTCCAAGGAGGTGGTCGGCTCATCGGCGAGAATGATTTCCGGATCATTAACCAATGCCCTGGCAATCGCGAGTCTCTGTCTTTGACCGCCAGACAGACGGAACACTTTCTCTTTCTTTTTGTCCGAGATGCCCAAATTCAACAGGAGCTCATCAATGCGATGATCCCTATCTTTCTTCTTTTTGTATTTGTCCGAGAAAAGCAGCGGCAGCTCTAAGTTATTCTTCACCCTCTCTTTGTTGAGCAAGGCAAAATCTTGGAAAACGTAGCCTATCTTATTCGCACGGATTTTGGCCCTTTCCGATTCCGAAAGGGAAGAGGCATCCTCACCTAGCACCTTGTAAGAGCCCTTCTGCGGCAAAAGGAGAAGATCGAGGATGTTAAGCAAGGTGGTTTTGCCAGACCCGGAAACGCCGGAGATGACGACGATCGACCCTTTCTTAATGCCTAAGTTGACGCCTTTAAGAGCGTTGACCTCATTCGGCTTACCTCTATTGAAGGCAAACGACACATCCTCAAGCAGCAATGCAAATTCAGTTTCCATCAGTTATCCCTCCTAATGGCTTCCGCGAAATCTAACCCACGAAGCTCCCAAACTTTCAAAAGAAGCGAAATCAAAGAAACCGCTCCGACTATTAGGCAAAAAACCCAGTAAAGACCGGTGTTGGCGGAAAACTCCTTTGGCCAGTAAAAGGATTTCGCATGATAATCCAAGAAATAAGTAGCGAACCACCCTAGCACGAATATCAAAGCGACATCGATGATTTTCTTGGCGAAGTGGGCGGTGATAATCTCTTTCTTCGTGGCGCCGACAATAATCGCCACGGCCGAATCTTTTCGATGCTTCTCGGCGCTGAGCCAGGTTTGCCCGACGATGATGATCAATAGCGACGCGATCGCGGATATCAATAGATACGGGTAATGCCCGACGTTATTAAAGCCACTGCCATTTTGGACGCACCAAAGATCATAGATATCCCTGAAAGAGTCCATGCCTGAAGCGATTTCGGCATCAGGCCATCGAGCTTTGAGGGAAGATAATTTGGCGTCCCTGGTTTCTGAGAAAGCCTTTTTCTCCGCCTCATTCATATGGGCCAGGATGTATGGCCTTGCGTAGGTTCCCTTCATCGCCACGACATTAGAACCATCATGGTCGATCTCCGTTTCCCCGAAGAAATGCTCCGAATTCTCTAAGACCACTCGTTCCAACGACGCGAATTCAGCGTCATCGAAATAGCAAACGTTGTAAGAATCTCCGCGCCAGAAAGACGTTTCGCCATTAGAAGCGACTATCTTCGCATCAAATTCGAAAAGGCTTTTCCCTTCAAAATCCGAAAGGGAAATGGAAAGCTTATCGCCGAGTTGATACTCATCCGCATCGTAGAGCTCGCAGATTAGCTGAGCACCTTCCTTAGCTTGGTTAACTCCCTCGCCGTGTTTTACGGACACCGGAAGATATTTCGCGAGGCTTTTAGGCATCGCATAGAAGCCGTAGTTGCCATTGAATAGTTGGGTAGGGTTCGAGATGTAATAGAACTTTTCGTATTCGACCCCTTGCTCCTTCAAATCCGCTTCTATGCCGCTATCAAGGAAGAAGAAACGCTGAAGGAAATTATTTGCACTAGGCCTGGAAATAGAGGCCCATGGATCAATCACGAATGTGTTGTCGCCGTATTCGCTGGCGACATTGCGATATTGCATGCCATAACCGGGATTTGAGGCCGCGACGGTGACGAACATGCCGACGAAAAAAGCAAAAAGAGAAATCAAGAAGTCGGAAATGATGGAGGAAAGGCCGAACCTCTTAAAGATGGATAATGAGGCTCTGGCCTTCATTTTTGGTTCCTCCTTAAAAGGAGAGAATATCTAAGAACTTTGCCAGCGAAGGCAATAAGGGCGAAAAGGCAAGTGGCAAGGGAAACAAAAAGCACCACATTCGGGGAGGCGTAAGCGCCCAAATATCGCCCTTCGCTAGGGGCCACCGCGTCATTCGACAAACAAATTAGATAATCAATGAGATACGCCAAAAGAAACGAGATGGCGCCAGAAAAGAAAACGCCTGCCAAAAAAGTCGGAATTAAGAACTTATTGCCTAGACCGACCTTCATCGCGACGTTCCATCTGGGAAGGCTTTCGCTGGTCAGACGGTGCTCAAACAAAAAGAAGGCGGAAAGGAAGACCAAAGAAAGGCCTCCGAAAACAAATAGAGGAACCAGAAGATTGGCGTTTTCTTCAAAACTGGCGTTGGGGGCTATCTGATAGGTCAGGAAGATCCTAAAGAAATAGAAACTCAGTAAGCAGAAAACCGTCTGGATCACGAAAAGCACAAAGACGCAAGGCCACTCTTCATTGATTTCGGTCTTATAGTGGAAATACAAATAGCGAAGGAAACGCATCACAGGAAATAGCAGATGGTTTCGAGATGAGCCGTGAAAACGGTATCGAATGCAAAGTCAGCAGTCAAAACCACCCCGTTAGCGTCCCATCGGTCAAACCACCCATCATTATTCATCTTGCGCGTGAATTTGCAATCTTGGGTTTGTTCGTCGTTCCAACCTCTTGAATCGCAGGAAACCCAATTTGTTTCTTTTTCTTTCGGATCAACGATCCTCGCTGATCCAGCGCCTCTGGTCATAATCGAGTTGTGGCAGTATTCGCCTTTCCCTCTCGTATGCTTGTCTGTGAAGATGAAATGGAAATTGACCCTGTAATCGACTTTCTTGTTGGGGGAAAGACTCGCTCCGGTCTGATATACAGCCTTGTAGTCGACGACAAAGCTGTAGTAGAAGCAATCCTCAAACGGCCAAATGGCGTTGGACGTATTCATATAGAAAGCCGCGTAAAGGCCGTTGCCCTCCCCATATTGGTTAGCAAACGGAACATCGATGGTTCCTGTTGAATGAACAACTTTAGAAGTAATGGAATTATTCAGGCACTTTCTCTCTTTGATAACGCTGGTGCTACCTAAGGCGCTTCCAGAAGAAACCGCAAGAACGGCGAATAACGGCATTAAGAATCGTTTCATTTTAGTTTTTATATCCTGTTCAATTTTTGACGCTCATTATTATTGCCATTTTTCCTTTTTTTTTGTAAATAGGGTAATTGCAATATTTGCTTAGTTCATTTTTAAAACTTGGCGTTTTTATAAATTGCTGCTCACAAGAGGAGCAAACAATTGAAACTTGCTCTACGCGAAAAGGTATCAAAACCGTTTTTTTATTGAATAGAGCGAAATTCGACCGCGTGAATCGAGACAGGCAAATAACGCACTCTTTACTACACTAAATTAAAAATTAGGATGAATCACCGCCAAAAAATGGCAAGAAAAAACCTCCCGGCAACAACGTCGCAGGAGGTTCGCTTTTTTGCTTGGTGCCCGAGACCGGACTCGAACCGGTACATGCTCATCACATATTGGATTTTGAGTCCAACGCGTCTACCATTTCACCACTCGGGCATCGGGATAAGCAGGGCTGATTATATAAAGCCGCCAAACACTTTTCAATTCTTACCTGTTTTTGAGATGTAAATCATACGATTTCGCCTTTTATCGGCACTAAATTTCAATGATTTGAAAAAAAGTATTTGCAATTTTTCTCCCACGCGTATAATGGCGCATGACTACTTAACGGTAGAAAACGGAGGAATCATTATATGAAAGCAAAGAAACTTACCCTCATGACCTTAGCTCTTGCGACCGTTTCGCTGGCGGCCTGCAACGACAACAACCAAATGCCAAACTCCAATGGCGGCACTCCTACTTCCAGCGCTTCTAACGTCTATGTCGACTTCATCTCCGCCGACGCGAACAAGACTCTCCCATTCTTCAAAGTCAACGAGACCATCGACTTAGCCGAATACTACAACGTCGAATATTCCGACGGCAGCACTGACAAGAACTTCACCGTCAGCGTTTACGAGAAAGACAAGGCGTCCGTTCTTATCGAAGGAACCAAAGTCACCGTAAAGAAAACCGGCGTCTATGACCTTACCCTCAAGGCCGGCCAATTCGACTCCATGATCACCATCGACTGCCGCAGCGAAAAAGGCATCGAAGTCATCAACTTCTTCAAAAAGCTCCAGGCCAACCCAACCAACTACACCGTTGATTTGTTGGACATCTCCAACAGCGGCGCCCTCTCCTATGGCGGCGAAACTGCGATCCACACCGACAACTACTTCATCTACTTCAACAAGGACAACCCAGGCGCAGTCGATGAGAACGGCGATGCCAACAGCGTCATTCTCGCCAAGCTCTCCGATGGCAAAGGCTATTGGGGCAACTTCAAGGCCGACGGCGATGTCGAATTCCAGCCAGGCGACATCGGTTCCAACTGGGGCAACTACTACGTCAACATGCCACTCAGCATCGACGGCGCCTTATTCACCAGCACCTTCGATAGGCTCGGCGATGAAACCATCACCGCTGGCAAGACCGTCACTGAAACCCTTCATCAGACCGCTCTTCCAAGGGGTCTTAACGACAACTACGAATTCGGCGAGACCGAAATCGTTGAATTAGGCAAGAACGACGCGGGCGAAGCTGAATCTGCTACCTTCGTCTTCTACGTCTATGCCAAAGCCAACAAAAACACCCCACTCCTTGCTTGGGGTATGACCTTAAGAGACATCGGCACTTCCAAGAACGACAAAGTTGACGCTGCCGCGAAGAACCCAGCTTATCTCCCACAGCCTCTCGAGGTTAGCGAGATGAAGACCGCCTTCGGATTAGCGAAGGCCGCCACCAACTACACCGTCACCACCAAGATCGTCGCCGCTGATAGAAACGGCCAGGAAGTCGCTCAGCCAGACGATACTTACGCTTACACTCAGTTCTTCGGTACCACCAACGCTCTTACCGAAGTCACCACCGTCACCGCCGAGGGCATCGAATCCGTCCTCAAGGATGGCGACAAAGTCCTCAAGAAGATTGCCTTCTTCAACCGTGGTGGCAAAGCCTATGAGGTCAGCGGAGCCCTCAACGCCCAGGACGAAATGGAGTACACCTCCAAAGAACTCACCGGCGACTCCGCGGTCGCTTCCGCAGAAGCTGCTGTCTACACCACTGCCGCCTTCACCGATGCCGCCATCGACGCCGGCCTCTGGACCAAGAAGGTCGCCAAGAACGACGGCACCTACCTCATCACCGGCAAAGTCGGTGACAACGATGGCACCACCGCCAGCAACCTCCTCTACAAGCAGATGATGGATCAGATGGCTCTCGTCCAGTTCAAGGACAGCGAGACCAACGAACTCGAAAGCTATGGCACCTACTACACCAGCGCCATCAAGGGCTGGGATGCCGCGAACACCGAGCTCCACGCCTTGACCATCAACTCCACCTACGAAGGCATCACCGTCAACCCAACCACCGGTGAAATCACCGCCTTAGCCAACATCCAGTGCCCGGCCTCCAGCAGAGCCAACCTCTACTGGAACACCACCTATAGCATCTCTGCTATCGACACCACCCAGACTGCTGACTTCAGCGGTTACACCATCGCCTAATCCCCAAGAAAGGAGACTAAACAATGACAAAGAAGAAACTCTCAGTATTAGCCTTAAGCGCCACGGCCATCATGGCCTTGGCCGCTTGCGGCGAGAAACCGAACAACCCAAACGGGCACACCTATAACACCTACCTTTCCACCTCGCCGACCAACTGGAACGTCCATAACTGGCAGAATGCCGATGAATCCTATATCCAAAGCTTCACCGAAATCGGCTTCTACGACACCATCATGAACGCGACCAAAGATGGTTATGACTTCGTCTGCGAAATGGCGGAACAATTCCCAATCGCGGTCGATCCAAGCGAAGTTCCAGAAGACTTAGCCGATAAGTTCTACGCCTCCACCGGCGGCAACGCTCCAAAAGGCGCCGTCTGGGATGTCAAACTCAACAAGGCTGCCACCTTTGATAACGGCAGAGCCATCAAAGCTAAGGATTACGTTGACTCCATGCAGCGTCAGCTCGATCCGAAATACGCGAACTTCCGCGCCGACTCCTACTACAACGGCAACTTCGTCATTGCGAATGCCGAGGCCTATTACAAAAACGGCCGTATGACCATGGAGCCAGCCTATACCTATTTAATGGATGCTACTGCTAGCAGCAACGGCGTCATCCATAAGTCCAACAACAAGTGGTATCTCAACGTCTGCAAGCCATCCACATACGCGCAATCCTTATTTGGAAATAACAGCGACGACTCCGTCACCTTCTACACTGCCTTGAAGCAGCGGCAGGATAAGGCCAGCGATGCCGTCGAACTCGCCGCTCAGCGTATCTATGACGCGAACGCCTACTTCGCTTGGAAATCCGAGAAGACCGAATGGGTCAACTTCCGTGCCAACAAGGCCGCTGACTGGGCCGAAGTCACCAAACCAGACCAGGTCAAGAGCACTATGCTCGAAGGCTGCCCAGACATCCTTATCCAGGATTTCGACAACATGGAAGTCTATGTCCGCGCTCACGTCGATGACTCCTCTTGGGGCGACGAGCACAAGGACAACATGGAGAAATACAGCACTAACAAGCTCAAGGCTGACCTTCAGACCTTCGTTGAAGGCATGTCCTCCAGACAGTCCAACAAGGGCATCACTTCCTACATGTGGGAATATCCACTCTTCACGATGATCAAGCACGACCGCATCAACATCGACATGTCGGACGTCGGTATCGTCGCTCTCGATGATTACACCCTCCGCTTCTACTTAGCGAAGGCCATCTCCTCCCTCAACCTCAAGTTCGCTTTAGGCGGCAACTGGCTCGTCGACACCGAACTCTATGACAAATTGAGCGAAGACCTCGGCAACAACTCCTGGGGTACCAAGTATGCGACCAACGACGCGGCCAACTACCGCTCCTACGGCCCATACAAGCTCACCAACTTCGTCCCAGGCTCCTCCATCACCATCAAGAGAAACGAGAACTGGTACGGTTACAAAGATGGCAAGCATGAAGGTCAGTTCGAGATGGACGAGATCAACACCCGCGTCATCAAGGACCACAACACCGCCATCAACGAATTCATGGCTGGTAAGTTAGATGACATCGACCTCACCGTCGATGATATGGCCAAATACGGCGCTTCTGGCCGTCGTACCACCACCTACGAGTCCTACACCCAGAAGATCAGCTTCAACACCGACCGCGGGAAGCTCCTCTCCCGCCAGACCGGAAACGGCAACAAGACCATCCTTGCCAACGCCAACTTCCGTAAGGGCTTAAGCCTTGCGCTCGACCGCAAAGACTTCGCCGCCAAGGCCACCGCTGGTTCCAAGGAATTCACCGGTCTTCTCAATGACCTCTACCTCGCCAACGTCGCTACCGGCGAAATGTATCGCAACACCCCACAGGGCAAGAGCGTCTATGGCATGGTCTACAACCACTTAGGCGGCGAAACCATCGACGAAGAAAACGGCGCGGCCCTTCCGGAAGCCAAGGCCGGCTACAACCCAACCTTAGCCAAGGAATACGTCAAGAAAGCCCTCCTCGAGGAAATCAACAGCACCGCCAACGGCCACTTGGTCGACGGCAACGTCATCGACATCGAGTTCCGCGTCTACGATAACGAAGCCGCGAACACCAAGAAGATGCACGCCAACATCCAGGAAGCCTGGAAGAAAGTCGTCGAAGACGCCTCCAAGGATCTCGCTCAGCAGCTTCCTAACGGCGTCACCCTCACCATCAAGATGGTCAAGGACGAAGACTACTACACCACCGCGAAGAACGGCGGCTATGACATGATCTTCTCCACTTGGGGCGGCGCGGCCATCAACCCGTACGGCCTCATGCAGGTCTACCTTGAAGCCGACTTCGAATCCACCTGCGAATACGGCTTCAAAGGCCACCAGGACGAAGTCAACCTCGAAATCGACGTCAACGGCGACGGCCAGATCGACCCAGCCACCGAGAATAAGACCTTCGACGCTTGGTACAAAGAAATGGATAGCGCCACTTACAACGAGCCAGAACTCGAATCCTACGAGGAACCGGCCGATAAGACCAGCGATGCCCATGCCGAATGGGCCGCTTGGAGCAGAATCCATGAAAACAAACTCCGCATCTTAGCGGGCACCGAAGCCGGCATCATCAACCGCTTCGAGGCCATCCCAGTCGTCGCTCGCGGCACTTCTAGCTTAACCGGCTTCAAAGTCGAGAACGGCAGCTCCACCTACATCAACCTCATCGGTTACGGTGGAATTCGCTTCATGACCTTCAACTACACCAATTCCGAATGGGATAAATTCGTTAAGGGTCTCGACGGCAAACTCGGCGACACCTACGCGACTTGGATTGACTAAGCCGTAACTACGTTAACGATGCATGGGCGAAAACAATCGCCCATGCATTTTGTCGCTTTATAAAACACATGTAAGAAAGGGAAGAACATGAGTAGAAACAAACAAATGCTCATATATATCCTCAAGCGTCTCGGCTTGATGGTACTCACATTTGTGGCAATTTTCTTTATCTGCTTCGTCATGGTCAGATTGTTGCCGGTGAATGTCGATACGGGCATGAAAGATCCTGAGATCTTCTACATTAATATGGTCGCTCAGGGCCGTATGCGCAAAACCGCAAACGGAGGATACGAGAACATTCCGGTTTTAGAGCAGCTTGGCACGTTCCTTGCCAGACTCTTCAACCCAACCACCAGCCACCGCTGGGGCTATAGCTACAAGATCGAATGGCTTTCCGGTCCGGATGAAGTCCTTTTCAAGAGGCTTCCTCCAACCATCATGATCAACATCTTCTCCATGTTGATCTCCACCCCGATCGGTATCGCTATCGGTATTTACATGGCCTTGCGCAAGAACAAATGGCAAGACCACGTCTTAAGCGTTCTCGTCATGCTCTTCATCTCTGTTCCGAGCTTCGTTTACGCTTTCTTACTCCAAGTTCTCTTCGGCTATACTTGGCAAATTCTTCCCCCACTTATGGCCGACATCTCGGACGGCTACTTCACCCCTGGGGTCATCGCTTCCATGATCCTTCCGGTCATGTCCATGTCCTTCGGCTCCATCGCTGGCTTCGCCCGTTATACCCGCGCTGAGCTCACCGAGGTCCTCACCAGCGACTTCATGCTCCTCGCCCGCACCAAGGGCTTAACCAAGGCCCAGGCGACCGTTCGCCACGCCTTCCGCAACTCCTTAGTCCCAATCTTCCCGATGATCCTCGGCGAGATCATCTCCGTCTTAAGCGGCTCCCTCATCATTGAGAACATCTTCTCCGTCCCTGGTGTCGGTGCCCTCTATCTTCAGTCCATTCAGTCCAGAGACTACGACGTGTTCCAGTTCGTCTCTATGTTCTATATCGCCATCGGCTTGATCGGCACCATCGTCGTCGACGTCAGCTATGGCATCGTTGATCCACGTATTCGTATGGGAGGTGGCAAATAATGGAAACGTTACAGAATAAACGCGATCCAAAGCTTTTCCAGGAAATCCCTGATCGCACCCATCTCCACGATGCGGCTTTCGAAACCAAACCAGTCTCCTTCTTAGAGGACTCTTTCAAGCGCTTTGCGAAGAACAAAGCCTCCATCGTCGCCGCCATCATCATCTTGCTCATCGCCCTTTTCGCGATCATCGTCCCATTCGCCTCTCCGAAGAGCTACGTCAATACCACCAAGTATCCAAATGGCTTCAGAGACGACAAATTCGCCTATGCCCTCCCATATAACCCGCTCTTCAAAGGAACCGGCTTCTGGGATGGCACAAAGGTCATGGCTTATAACGAGAATTCGTACAAAGCCCTCCAGTGCAACGACTCCAACCACGAGAGATTCGTCGAATTGGACCATGTCTCCGAAACCAAAGTCGCTTCCAAAATCAACAAGCAGTACTACGTCCGCATCGACACCTATGCCGTCGGTAACTTCACCGTCACCTTGTCTCAGAGTGAATACGCCAAACTCGTCGAGCACGACGAGAAGAGTCTCGCCGCGAACAAGGATTACAAGACCATCATCAAACCGATGGTCGACGTCGCTTCCTACCTCGAGGAATACCGCGCGACCATGCAGGCCGATGGCGAAAACGAAAGCACCATCCTCGACGTCCTCGACAAGATGAAGACCCATTACAACCAGAATCAGGACGTCTATTACAAGCTCAGCGCCAAGCAAAGCGACGGCAAATATAATTCCAATTCTTTCACCGCTGTCTTTGACGCGAATGGCAAAGTCATCCCAATCTACGCCAAAGACGCCAACGGCGATTACGTCTATGTCGAAGAGCACGCCGGCGCTTACACCGTCCGCGTCGACTACTACGACTATCTGACCTACACCTTAGGCTTCGAGCCACGCTATTTCTTCGGCGCGAACGACAGCGGTCAGGATATCTTCCTCCGCTTAGCTGAAGGCGCCAGATTCTCCCTTATCTTGGGTGTCTGCATCTCCGCCATCAACTTCGTCATCGGTCTTGTCTGGGGCGCAATCAGCGGCTATTACGGCGGCAGGGTCGATATGATCATGGAGCGTGTCACCGATATCATCGCTAACATCCCATCGATCATCGTCTTGACCATCTGCTCCATCCAATTCACCAATAACCTAGCCTTAAAGAGCAGCATCGGCGATGCCGGCGTCATCATCCTCGGCTTCCTCGTTGCCTTCGTCTATAGCGGCTGGGTCGGCGTCGCGGGTACCACCCGTATGCAGTTCTACCGCTTCAAAGGTCAGGAATACGTTCTCGCTTCCAGAACCTTAGGCGCGAAGGACTCCCGTTTGATCTTCAAGCACATCTTGCCGAATGCGATCGGTACTCTTGTCACCAGCTCGGTCTTAATGATCCCTGGCGTCATCTTCTCCGAATCTTCCCTTTCCTACCTCGGCATCATCGACTTCTCGTCCTCGGGCATCAACTCCATCGGTGTCCTCTTGAACGAAGGTCAGCACGCCGGCTTGCAGAACAACCCGCACGTTCTCTTATTCCCATGCTTGATCATCTCGTTGCTCATGATCAGCTTCAACTTATTCGGCAACGGCTTACGTGATGCCTTCAACACGTCTTTGAAAGGAAGCGAGGATTAAGATATGGAAAACTTAAACGACAACAAGATTCTCGATGTCCGCAACCTCCGCATCTCCTTCCGCACTAACGGCGGCACCGTCAAAGCGGTCCGCGGCATCAACTTCTCCCTCTATCGTGGCAGAACCTTAGCCATCGTCGGTGAATCCGGCTCTGGCAAATCCGTTACCTCCAAAGCCATCCTCGGCATCCTTGCCAACAACAAGATCATCGAGAACGGCCAGATCATCTATGATGGTCAGGACCTCCTCAAAATCGACGAGGAGCACTTCCACAAGATCCGCGGCGTCAAGATCTCCATGATCTTCCAGGACCCGTTATCTTCCTTAAACCCAATCATGATCGTCGGTAAGCAGCTTACCGAGGCCATGGTCTTAAAGCACAAGGCCGACGTCAAAGAGGCCAAGAAAGACCTCGCCAAGGTCAACGCGACCATTGCGAAAGTCGACGCGGAAGTCGCGAAGAAACTTTCCAGCGAGACCAACTTAGGCCAATACAACGGCCTCTTCGTCAAAGCGGCCGAAGTCTCCTTAAACGAGCGTTTAGCCGCCATCGACGCCATCCTTCCGAAACTCGAAGCCGCGAAGGGCGTCAACTACGAAGACGACAAAGAGCTCTTTGCTCTCACCAAACGTCTTTTATCCTTGAAGAAAGAACTCAGATCCTGCGTCTTAAGCATCTCCACCGAGGCCGATAACGACGTCGAGGTCTTCCCAAGCGTCGTCAAATACATCGAGACTTCGATCAAGGAATCCGCGAAGAACATCAAAAAGAGATCCAAGGCCATCGAAAAAGGCAACATCGCCATCGCCAAAGAACTCGACGCCAAGATCGCTAAATACATCGCGGCAATCGAAAAAGCCAAGGTCGCTCCAGACGGAGGAAGCGTCGAGAAGCGCAATGAAATCGCCAAACTCGAGGAGAAACTCAAGAGGAACGAAACCAAGAAAGCGGAACTCGAAGCCAGAATCGCCAAGAGAAACGCCATAACCGATCCAAAGGAACTCATCGCCTGCGAGGCAGAGGACTTCTATTTCCTCCCGCCGGCAGAGCGCGCCAAGCTCCCGGAAGTCATCCTTACCCGCGAGGAATACGTCGAAGAGCTCAAGAAGGCTATTTCTTCGCTCATCGATTATCTCCACGCCATCAAGGAAGAGGGCTTAAGCAAGAGAGACCAGATCGCTCAGAACGCCCTCTCGACTTACGAGGAGAACATCAAGAAAGCCAACACCATCCTCACCAAGAAAGAGGCCGATGAGCGCGCCATCAACATGCTCAAAGAGGTCGGTATCCACGACGCGGAACGCCGCTTCAAGCAGTATCCGTTCGAACTCTCTGGTGGTATGAGACAGCGTATCGTCATCGCGATCGCCCTCTGCTCCAGCCCAGAAGTCCTTATCTGCGACGAGCCGACCACCGCTCTCGACGTCACCATCCAGTCTCAGATCCTTGAGCTTATCAACAAACTCAAGAAGGAGAGAAACCTCTCCATCGTCTTCATCACCCATGACCTTGGCGTCGTCGCCAACATGGCTGATGACATCGCCGTCATGTACGCCGGCAAAATCGTCGAATACGGTACCTCTACCGACATCTTCTACGATCCACGCCACCCATACACCATCGCTCTCTTAGGCTCCATGCCAGACCTTGAGACCAAAGAGAAGCTTCAGGCGATCCCAGGCACTCCGCCGAACATGCTCCTTCCTCCAAAGGGAGATGCCTTCGCGGATAGAAACGCCCACGCCTTGGCCATCGATTATCTCGAGCAGCCGCCATTCTTCCAGGTCAGCGATACCCATTTCGCTGCCACTTGGGTCTTGGATGAGCTTGCCCCGGACTTCGATATTAGCGAGGTCGTCAAAGCCCGTATCCGCAGAGCCTTAAGCGCCCATCCGGAATACACCCCAAAACCAACTAACTACAAAAACAGCGTTCTTAAGATCCTTGATAAGAAAGGCGTGACCGCCGAAATCAAGGTCGAGGCCAAAGTCGAAGCCAAAGCCAAAGTAGAAGCTAAGAAGGAAGAAGCCCCGAAAGAGGCCGCTCCTAAGAAAGCTCCTGCCAAAAAGGCCCCGGCTAAGAAAGCCGCCCCAAAGAAGACCGCCACTAAGAAGGAGGCCAAATAATGGAAGACATCAAGAAGACCGAAACGGTCGTCGAAGAGCCGAAATTAGAAGAGGCCCCAATCCTTGAGGTCCGCCACCTAAAGCAGTTCTTCCGCTTCAACGGCGCCTCTGGCCCGAACAAATACCTTAAAGCCGTCCATGATGTCAGCTTCAAGGTCAAACGCGGCGAGGTCTTCGGCCTCGTCGGCGAATCCGGCTGCGGCAAAACCACCACCGGACGCGACATCATGCACCTCTACGACATCACTTCCGGCGATATCTGGCTTGACGGCGTGCGCGTTGCCGCCGGCACCAGATGGAACGAGAAGGAAATCAAATGGACCCTCGTCCGCGCCAATAACGAAATCAATAGCCTCTTAGCCGAGAAGAAGAAATTGCCAGAAGGCAGCCTTCGCATCAAAGAGATTGATGACAAAATCGCCTCCATCAAGGAAAAGGCGGCTACCGTCACCTCCATCCAGAAGGAAAAGATCAAGAAGGCCAAGGACGACAACAAGAACTACAACCGCAACATCGCGCTCGCGGAAGTCGCGAAAGTCAAAATCGCCCATAAGGCCCTCTTAGAGAAAATCGAGAAGGTTTCCATCCGCTCCTTAAGCGAAGCCGAGCTCGCGGAATACCGCGACTACGAAGCCCAACTTAAGAAAGCCAAGGCCACCTCGATCGCCAATAAGGTCCAGATGATCTTCCAGGATCCTATCGCTTCCCTTAACCCACGTATGACCGTCCGCAACATCATCGCGGAAGGATTGGTCATCCAAGGCGTCAAGGATAAGCAATTCATCAATAGCGAGGTCTCCAGAGTCTTGCAGCTCGTCGGCCTCGTCCCAGAGCATGCCAACCGCTACCCACACGAATTCTCCGGTGGTCAGCGTCAGCGTATCGGCATCGCCAGAGCCTTAATCATGAACCCGGAGATCATCGTCGCCGACGAACCAGTCTCCGCGCTCGACGTCTCCGTCCAGGCTCAGGTCATCAACCTCTTGAATGACCTCCGCCTCCAGTTCGGGCTCACCATCATCTTCATCGCCCACAACCTCTCCGTCGTTAAGTACTTCTGCGACCGAATCGCGGTTATGTATTACGGCAACTTGGTCGAATTGGCCCCAAGCGAAGAGCTCTTCGCCCATCCGCTTCACCCATACACCAAGTCACTTCTCTCCGCCGTACCACATCCAGACCCAATCATCGAGGCTACCCGTACCCGTATCGTCTACGATCCTATGGAAGCCCACCACTACGAAGAACAGGGCCCGTCCTACCGCGAAATCGCCCCTGGCCACTTCGTTAGGGCCAACGACGAGGAATTCGCCCGTTATCAGGAAGAATTAAAGAAATAATGGAAGAACAGGAACTGCAAAAAGAAAAGAGTGAACCTAAGCCGAAAAAATTCACAAAATGGACTTGGATCAAGTTCGCCATCGCGATGGCGATTGGTCTGCTCATTGCCGGCTTAATCTTCATGACCCTCTATTTCAATGAGCTGAGCCAATATGGCGAAGAGCCGATAATGAGCAAAGTATTCGCTCGTTATGCGACTGACGCCTTCGGCTTAAGCGGAATCCTGCTGCTACTATTCGCCGCCATCAACTTCACGGCGAGCAAAGGCGCATTCGATGCCCTCAATTACTCTGTGCAGCTCCTCTTCCTAACTATCTTTAGGCCAAGATACCGCGAAAATAACTTCCCAAAAACCTATTTTGACTATAAGGTCAAGATGGACGCCAAAGAAAGGAAGCCCCTCAACGTACTTTGGCTATCCGGCGCGATATACTTAATCGTCGGAATCGTCTTCCTAATCATCTATAACGCAAGCATCTAAAGGAGAAAAAAACCATGAATAAAAGCAAATTCTTCCTCACATTAAGCGCCATGTTCCTTCTCGCTGGCTGCACCACCAACACCCAGTCGTCTACCGCTCCGGGTAGTGCTGGTGATTCTTCCGGCCAGCCAGTTTCCTCTTCCACCGCTGGCGGCGTCACTTATAACAAGACCAACGCCGACTTCTCCAGAGGCAAGACCACTTATAAGGACCTCGACGGCGAAACCAAACAGTTAAACCGTTCCTCCATCTACGCCAACGCTGGCGCCCCACACGTCAATTCCCACCCGACCACCGGCGTCAAGCAGCGTCTTCTCGTCTGCCCAATCGCCTTCAGCGATTCCACCGGCAGCTACACCCCGAATGAAACCCTTCTAAACAAGATTAAGATCGCTTTCACCGGTACCAAGGAAGAAACCGACGCTGTCGGCGGCTCCTACTCCGTCCAGGAATTCTATAAGCGTTCCTCTTATGGCATCGGCGAATTCGAAGTCACCGTCATCCCAACCTGGATCAACTACCCAGGCACCGCGGCGGAGTTCAAGACCGCTTCTAACGGGCAGGGCGGCGTCTTCGCGGCTGGCTATGCCCGTGACTGGTATTACACCGAATACGGCAAAGAGGGCCACGGCAGCTTAGGCGCTGACGCGAAACCTCTTTCCTACTTCGACTCTGACGGCGATGGCTACATCGATCTTATGTGGAACCCATACGCCCACGAATATTCCCAGAACGACACCAGCTTCTGGTGGGCTTATGTCACCTATACCGGCTATGCCAAAGGCACTGCCGATAAGCCACAGGTCATGACCTTAGGCTGGGCTTCCACCCTCTTCATGGCCAAGGCCTATAACGGCTATGACGCCCACACCTTCATCCATGAAACCGGCCATACCCTTGGCCTTGACGACTATTACGACTACCAGCACGCCTGGTCCCCGGTCGGCAAAGTCGACTACATGGAAGGCAACCTCGGCGATCATAACTCCTACTCCAAGTTCTCCCTTGGCTGGACCAACCCAATCGTCATCAAGCAGAACGAAGTCAGCAAAACCGAAGGCGCGACCATCGAATTAAGATCCGCGACCCTCACCGGCGATTGCCTCGTCCTCGCCCCAAGCGATTACAACGGCACCGCCTTCGACGAATACCTCATGGTCGAACTCGTCGGCCCATGGGGCATCACCGAAACCGACTACAGAACCGGCTATGAAGGCACCACCGGCTTCACCCAGCCAGGTATCCGTGTCTTCCACGTCGACGCCAGAACCCAGGCTTCCTTAGCCACCCGTGATAGTGACGACTATCGCACCGCTGACCTCGTTGGTCAGAAATCCACCGACATCCGCATCGCCAACTCTAAGTTCGGCCGCGGCGGCGTCAGAAGCGATGGCGACTATTGGACCGATGGCAAAGCCAAGACCTCCTATGCCCAGCTCACCATGTTAGAAGCTTCCTTCGACCCGAAGGAAAACGGCATCTTGCTCGGCACCTATAACGCAAACAACAACTCCCTCTTCACCAAGGGCAGCCGCTTCTCCTTAACCGGCACCGCTGGTAAGTCCCGCGCTTCCCTCTTCATGCCAAGCGGCACCAACCTCTGGAACCGTGCGAAAACCACCACTGGTTGGAATGGCGAAGATCAGACCTACACCATCAATCAGGATAAGACCTGCGACTTCTTCTTCCGCGTCAAAGACATCGTCACCGATCCGGAAGTCGGCGCGAAGGCCACTCTTGAAATCAACCTTAACTAATAACAACTATGAAAAACGTCAAACAGAGACTAACGCCAATCGTTGCGCTTGGCCTGGTCGCGGTCTTGGCGTCTTGCACTCCACCATCTAATAGCGGCCAGGGCTCCACTACTCCAAGTAGTGTCCCTGCCGTTTCTAGCTCCGAGCCAAAAGACGTCATTGTCCACGGACAGCCCGAGGATTTTAAGACTGGCTCGTTGACCCTCCATTTCAAAAACAACGCCATCAATGAAGGCAATAGCTTTTATGATGGCTGCATGCCGAGCTTAAAGTACGGCGAAACCGATAGAAGCGATCGCGCAACCTACGTCATCACCAATAGGGAAGGCTATGAATTCGATCCAGGCGCACCTTTGAAAGAAGGTAGCTATCGCGTCAGAGCGGCTTATAGCACCTATTACACGACTGGACAATTCAAGGTCGTCAAAACCACCTACACCAACGTCGATAGCGGCGAAGGCTATAGCCAAATCAGCTCAGAAGAGGCCCTCCATACTCGTCTTGAGAATTGGGACTATGTCGGCGCGCTTGGCAATGGCAAGATGCAGTCCATCGGTAACCCACACCTCTTAGTCATCCCAGTCGCCTTCCAAGACACTTCCTTCTCCGGCAGCGAAATCGCCGATTTAAGGAAGGCCTATTTCGGTGAGGCGGAAGAAACCGGTTGGGAGTCTTTATCTTCTTATTATAAGAAGAGCTCCTACGGCAAACTCGACATCACCGGCACGGTGACCTCGACCTTCAAATATTCCCAGACCAGCCAAGAATTCGAAAATGACTTCGTCAAAGGGAGCAAAGACACCACGACGATCGCTAACGCGGCCATCGAATGGGTCAAAACCAAAGGCATCGACTTAAAGGAATATGACAATAACCATGATGGCTTCTTAGACGGCGTCGAGCTGATCTATAAGTCCACCAGGTCCACCGCGAACAACTCCACCCTCTGGTGGTGCTTCACGACCACGGTGAGCCCAATCCAAAAGAAAGGCGATACGGATGAGCCTGTCCTCAACCGTTACTTCTGGAGCTTAAGCTCTCAGCAGAGAAACCATTACTATTCCCCAGATATCGACGCGCACACCCTGATCCACGAATCAGGCCATATGCTTGGTCTAAATGACTATTACACCTATGGCTCCAGCGATAACCCATGCGGCTTCGTCGATATGATGGACCATAACGTCGGCGACCACTGCGCCTATAGCAAATACATGCTCGGCTGGGTCACCCCGAAATATATCGATGGCAGCAAAGACCTCTTTACGGTCACTCTCAATGATTTCACCAGCACCGGTGATTGCCTCATTGTCAGAAATACCTCCGACGATCCATGGAATCGCACTCCATATGACGAATACTTGATGTTGGAATACGTCACCCCGACCGGCGTTAATGAAAAGGACTCCCACGGCTATCCAGAATGGATGTTTGGCCAGGGGAATAAAGGCACCGGCGGAACCTTCGCTAAACCAGGTTTACGCGTCAGCCACATCGATAACCGTTTAATCCAGCTTGTCGGCGATCGAGTCGATGAGACGAATTACACCGTCACCAACCCTAGGGCCATCTATAGCGATACCCTTACCAATATCTATGGCTACGGCACTGACGGCAAAGCCTTCACCCCAAGCCACCAGATCTCCTCCAATACTTCCAGCGCGAGCGCCGAAGTCATCAATGGCGGACTCTTCTATGATTCTGTCTTCAGGGAGAATAGCTTAATCACCCCTAATGGCAGCGACGACGACTTCAACGGCAATTACGCGGTCGTGAATATGGGTGCTCAGAGCCACTTATTTGGCTTATCCACCTATGATTGCGGAGGCGACTTCTATAGCTCCTATACTTCCTCCACTTTCTTCTCCAAGAAGATTGCTTGGAACGATGGTAGCCAGCTTAATTACTCCTTCTCCGTCATCGCGCAGGATGATGCTTCCATCACTCTCCGCTTCTACAAAAACTTCTGATTCCTATAGGAAAAGGGAAACCTTACCTATATCATTAATCTGTTCCAAGAAAGGGAAAAAACCACAACATGAAAAAGAAATCATCTTTAATGATTTTGGCCTTAAGCGCTTTGCTCCTCACGGGCTGCAACCCTGAAGCCAAATCTTCGCTTCCAACTTCTATTCCTGAATCCAGCACCTCCTCCATCCTTCCTCCAGAATCCTCTAGCGAAGAAGGCATGGATAAGGAGACCGCGCTTCTTTATTACTATCGCCGTCTCTTAAAGCCAAGCAACCTCACCATGTCCATCAAGGACCCAACCGGCCAGACCGTCGTGAAATACTTCATGGGTTCCGATGCCGTCGTCTTCGATAGCAATGGCGAGCAGGAAGGCATTCTCGTTAATGGCACCCAAGGCGTCTTCGAATTCAAAGTCGACTCCGCCAATAACATCGTCCTTGGCCAATCCTATGGCAGAAGCACCAACGTCATCGACGTCTTCTACACCCCGACCCTCCTTGCCAATGAAAGAGAGCTTGGCATCTGGACCATCGGCGATGAAGGTTATTTCTATACCTGCTCTAATAAGCCAGGATCTTCCGCTTTTGGCGCTTACGCCACCATGCTTACCCTTGGTAAAAGCTCTTATATCAGCTACTTAAGCTCCATGACCTTGAAGCTTGCCGATGATTTATCGAGCGCCACCTTAAAGCTCCGTTACACCCTCGACGGACAGGTCGCCACCGTCAGCGCCACCTTCTCCAAATTCGGAAATACCTCCGTCAAGGCCGTTGCCGATTACATCAAGAATCCAGTCACCGTCCCAAGCGCGACTGCCTATAGCTCCACCGCGACCACCATCGCGAACGCCTTATATGGCGATGCGACTATCGCTCCATTCCCAACCGGTTTAGTCGATTATGCCTTCCGCGATGACACTCTCACCGATAGCTCCAACCATGCAGTTGGCTTCCAGTGGACCTATTATGGCGATAACATCGCCTCCGGCTGGAACAGCATCCTCACCGCCAAAGGCTATGTCAGCGCCCAGGCCGACACCGTAGATGATGACGGCTACACCCACACCACTTTGAAATATGTCTTAAGGGAGGCTACCGCCGAAGTCGGCGAAAAGAGCGCCGTCGCTGAATACTGGTATGATTCCCGCGAAAAGGAATTCTGCTGCCAGTTCTCCCTCTTCATCGGCGCGGTCACTAGCGAAATCGCCGACGTCTCCGCCCTCAACACGAAGCTTGCTTTAGTCAACGCCTCCGAAGACGTCACCTACGCTCTCCCAGACTTTGATGCGAATGAGGCGATCACCAAGATCACCTTCACCGACGCCAGCGAGAAATTCGCGAGCGACTATAGCTTCTACTATTACATCGAGATGGATATCGCCGATAGCACTGCCGCTATGACTTATCTCAAAGCCTACGAGACCAAACTCTTACAGGGCAGCTATCAGGTTCTCACCAGTGTCAATGTTACCCTCGATCATGACGGCACCGGCGTTTACTTCTCCGCGAACGAGCAGCAGACCAAGTACTCCCTCATCGAGCTTGATCACGGTACTTCCAACGAGACCACTGACTATAACGGCAAGATTGGCATCGTCTTCTACGGTATCTAAGCTAAGCCCAAAAGCATCAGCAAACCGCTGATGCTTTTTTGATACAAATCGCCCTCGATTGCTGTTTATATTGACGAATGATTTCTTTATGGTAGCATGCCATATGCTGTTTCATGGGACTAAAGTCCCAGAAAGGAAAACATGAAAAGAACCTCTTCCAAGTACATTTTCGTCCTCGCAAGTGCTTTACTCCTTGCAGGATGCACCACTCAATCCATCGTTTCTTCTTCCGCTTCAAAAGAAGAGATTCCTTCCTCGGAACTCCCTTCTTCTCTCGAGGTTTCTTCCTCGCAAACGGAGATTCCTTCTTCGACTTGGGTACCTATTTCTTCTAGCCAAGCCACTCCAAGCTCTAGTCAAACTCTTCCTTCTAGCGCACCAACGCCGAGTTCCTCTCAGGCTCCAGCTTCTAGTAGCGCTCCATTAAAGGAATATTTCACCATTTCCACCGTCGATAGCGATCACCTCACGATCCAGTTAACCGACCAATATGGCCAAGCCAAAACCAGTTTCGCGCAGGGCGATAAAGTCGTCGTGAAAATCAATGGGATCACCCCGAATGGGTATGCCGTTAAAAAACTTGAATATGGCACTAGAGGAGCTGATAGTTTAGATCACTATTCCTACACCGAGATCACTGATATCGATAATGCCGGTAACTACTTCTTCACCATGCCTTATGTCGCGACTGGCGGCAGTATCTGCGTCAGGGTTTCCGAAAAGAACTTAAGCGTCTTAAACGGCTATAACCTCGTCGGCACTTATCTAGGCGTAGATATCTCTAATGCCAGCGGAAGAGACTTCACTTCCTTTAACGATGGGTCTAACGTCACCATCGAAGCCTCTGGCGAATACACCTATAAGGCCGTTGAAGGCTTGTTGGTCGAAAGCGCGACCGCTTCTACCGGCGAAGGAAGCGCAATCCTAAATAACGGCAAATACTTCTATTACAGCGATAAGCTCATCTATGGCTCCACCTATCCAGGTAGCGACGGCGCCTTCGATTCCTTCGACTATATCGGCGTGAAGATGGAAAATAGCGCCGATAGCGCTTCTTCCTATAGCGTTAAGGCCGAATCATTCAAACTCGGAGAACGCGATTACATCGCCGTCCAGGCTTATAAGAACAATGCCTTCTATGCCGGCGGCTTCATCGACAAGAACAGCAGGAAAGCCTATCTCGACGTCGCCTTTGACTTCATCTATGGCGAAACCGTCACTGATACCCGCTGCATGTATGACGTGAAGAAAGACGATACGATCCTTGCCACCGTCTCCACCAAACTTGATGGAGGAGCGTCTAACCGCATCGTCCCAGAAGCCCCTTATGGCGTTTACCACGCCGCGAACGAGAAAGATTTGTTCTTGTTCGGCGATGGCAAAACCGCGATCTATGACGGCACCGAATTCAATGCCGTGCTCGACGAAGATGGAGTGACCTTAACCTTAACGGCTGGTCTACGCACCGTCATCGGCACGATTGACGCGAATGCATCGACCTTCACCGTCACCAGCGACGAGGAAACCCAGATCGGCGAAACTCCTAAGTTCGCTGGATCGACTTATGTAGGAACCTTCAATGCAGGCGAAGACGCCATGCAATGGGAGCTCACCTTCTCCGAAGATGGCACGACCGTTTCTTCTAAAGCCGGTTATTCCCTCGGCTACACGCCATACCTCAAGAAAGAGAACATGGCCGTCACTTATGATGCCGGCGCGGGAACCGTTAAGTTCGCCCTTCAGAACTTCAGCGATACCCCAGTCGAGATGACTCTAAATTACAACTATTCCGGTGACTCCTTCACCTGCATGACCAATTACAGCAGTTTCTACGCCACGAAGAACGCGACGTTGACGAAGAACTAAATAATAAAGCGAGCCCTTTAGATGAGAATCTAGAGGGCTTTTTCCATGCCTGCGTATAAGAAAAAGAGGACCGGAATGAGCTGTACCCCAAATCCTGGACAACCAGGAGGAGGGGTATTTTTCATGAAGTACACACTGGAATTCAAACTCGAATGCGTCGAGAAGCACAAAAATG
>ONCO01000015.1:2726-27472 GCA_900316365.1 uncultured Erysipelotrichaceae bacterium | reverse complement strand
GTCACGCCAGATTTAAGTTTGGCCGACTATATTAGCGCTCTCTTTGATGAGGCCGGCATCGAAGGCGCCTCCTTCCCTAACCGCGACCAATATAACGTCCTGCCTGATTATCCTTCTGGCAACCGCATCGTCATCCCTGGCGCTTCCCAAAGCGAATATGTCGCCTACATCAACTCCTACACCTCAAAAGGCTTCTCGATCGAAAACATCCATGAAGGCATCAGGGCTTATAAATATGAAGACGGCATCTTATACTCCATCACTTTCAGCAACTACTGGAATGGCGTGACCGTCTATAAGACTCCGTTAGTGTTCTCCTTCGTCGGTGTTGGCGGCAATTGGGATATCAGCAACACCGATTACGTCTTCACCGAATATCATCCATTTGAGATTGAGGGCGGTTATCGTTCCTTCAAGAAGACCATGACTTTCTCCGACAATGAGACCTTCAAGATCATCTGCAACCATGACTGGGCTCAAGGCGAATTTAACTTTAGCCATATCGACTTCTTTGATCCGAGTGGCGAGAACGAGAAGCTAAACGCTAACTTCCAGCCTGAGAGCGAGTATCAAAACATCAAGGTGTTAGAGGGCAACACCTACGAAGTCACCATCAAATTCGCCCTAAGCGAAGACATTGATATGGACGAAATCTTCTCTCCTATCTCCGTGAAATTCACTTTAGCAAGCTCAAACTAACACCGAAAGAGAGACGTATGCTTAAGCATAACGTCTTTTTTTCGTCGTCTTTATTGGTTAGACTATTACGCATCTAGTATTGAATCCTATGTCGAAGTCGAAGAAGGAAATAAAGAAGGGCGCGCTGAAGTTCTCCACCTATCGCGCCAGCCTAGACGAAGAGACCCAGAAGCGCCTAGACGCTTTTTTCCGCAAGCTCGACGAAAGACTCTATCTCCCAAGGGCCGATAGGAAGAAACTCCGTAATGACTTCCAAAGGGCCTTTGTTTATTACTTTGAGCACAATATCCCCTTCTACCGCGCGATCGAGTTATTGGATTTATCCAATCTCGGCGGTTTCTATTCCCGCGAATCTAACCTTTGGCTACCTCTAGATGACGTAGCCAAATCCTATACCCAATTCGTCAACCGTTCCTCGATGTCGGTGTTTCGCCTTGCGGCCTATATGAATGAGAGGGTTTCGCCAGAACTATTACAAATGGCCCTCAATTTCACCATCAAGAGATTCCCCTACTTCGCCATGTCGATTAAGAAGGGTTTCTTCTGGCATTATCTTGATTCCATCCATGGTAGGTTCCCGATCGAAAAAGAAGGTCCTGTGCCATGCCAAAGAATCTATCTTTCCGTCAGCGGCTCTAAGGCTTTCCGCGTCCTTTTCTATGAGAAGCGCATCAGCGTGGAGTTCTTCCATGGCATGACAGATGGCACCGGAGGAAAGGAATTCCTTAAGAGCCTCCTTCTCTCCTACTTAAGGCTAGAGGGCAAGGACATCAAGGAATCTCCATTGATCATGGAGCCAAATTCCTTGGTAAGCACGGATGAATACCGCAACGAATTCAAGTCGCTTAAACGTCATTCCGGCACCGCAGGCTACCTTAATAAGAAAGCCCTCCAACTTAGCGGTAATCTCACGATTGAAAAGCCAAGCCGCGTCTTCCATTTCAAGATGCCGACCTCTGAATTAAAAGCCGCCTGTGAGAAATACGGGGTCAATGTCACCTCCTATATTTCCACCATCCTTTTCTTTGCCTCTAAAGCGAGCATCGATGAGATTGAGGGCGACGTCTCCGTCACCATCCCGGTCAATATGCGCAATCTCTTCCCATCTAAGACCTTAAGGAACTTTTCCTTATTCACTTCTTTAAGGGAAGATATCAGAAACATCGATAATTTCCCTGAATTCGCCTTAAAAATCCAAGAGCAGCTCAAGGATAAAATCCAGAAAGAGAAGATGTTGGACATGATGGCCGCGACCGGCAGCATGTTCTCGAAGATGAAGTTAATCCCTCTCCCATTAAAACAGCCAGTCACCAAATTACTCGGCAAGCTTTTAGGCGATAGGATCTTCACCACTTCTTTAAGCAATTTAGGCGTCGTCGAATTACCAGAGGATATGGCCAAAGAGATTGTCTCCATGGACTTTGTCTTAGGGACCACCACGATCAACCGCACGCAGAACTCTCTTATCAGCGTCAACGGCATCACCACCTTATCCATCTCCAAATACACGAAAGACCCTTCCTTTGAAGAGAAGGTCTATGCCTTATTACGTAATGACGACATCACCATCGAGGTAGAAGGGAGCGAGCCATATGGACGTTAAATCAACTTACCCTACCGGCAAGCCAAAAAGCCACTTCTGGCGCATCTTCTGCCAGATTGTGACCCTTCTTTTCTTAGTCAGCGCGCCGATTGCGATCATCGTTAATATCTTTGTCGGCGGACCGCAGTGGAGCGTGGTCGTCGTCCTTGCCGAGATCCTTATCTGGGCCTCTTTCCTAAGCCCATCTCCATATAACCTCAACCGCATCTCGCAGTTTATTAAGGTTTTGGTGTCTATCCTAATCCTGCTTATCGCCGTCGAGGTCTTCATCAAAGGCGGCTGGGGCTTATTCGTCATCCCGATCGTCTCTTGGGGCGGTCTCACCGTCATCGGCATCCTCTTCTTAAGCGACTTCAGAAGGCAGAAACATCAATCTATCCCTTTCCTATTCATCATCATCGTTTGCCTAGTCTTCGGCATTACCGGCACCTTCGCTTCCTTCGCCGAGGTTAAATGGGTCTATATCGTCCTGGTCGGAGTTTCTCTTGCCTGGCTTATCGTCTGCATCGTTTTGCTTAATAAAACCATCTGGACCGATTTTAAAAAGAAGATCAACACCAAGTAAGGTTTCATTGATAGAACTTGGCTTTTTTAACCCACAAAAAGAGTTGTATCTAGGTTAGAATATGTCTATGAGACATAGCCTTAATTTCGATTGGTCTTTCATTGAAGGCTTCGAGGAAGCCTATCTTTCTTCCCTTCCAAAGAATGCGAAACGCGTAGATTTACCGCATAACGCGGTTGATGTACCCCTCAATTATTTCGATGAGAAATGCTACCAAAAGCTTTTCACCTACGAGAAACGTTTCGATTTAGATGACGATAAGGAAGTTAAGATTCTCCATTTCGACGGAGTGATGCTCCAGTTCCACCTCTACGTCAATGACGTTGATTTCGGTAACTTCATCTCTGGCTATTTCCCAGTAGATGTCGATGTCTCTGAGGTCATCAAAAAGAAGAATAACCGCATCCTCGTTGTCGTTGACGGCAGAGAAGATAAAGACATCCCTCCTTTTGGTCATGTCGTCGATTATCTAACCTTCGCCGGAATCTATAGGCCTATCACTCTTATAACCCACGACAAGAATTACATCGAGGATATCCGTATCGAAGCGTATGCGGATGGCCGCCTTAAGCTCTATCCAAGAATCCAGGGACAAGGCAAAATCACCTATAAGTTATTCGATGGTTATCACCTGATAGGAGAATTTAAGGAAAACGAGAAACATTTCGATTGGATCGAGCCTTGGTCCATCGATTCCCCTAAACTATATCGCCTTGAATCAACCCTTGATAAGGAGACTCGAATCGATATGGTCGGCTTTAGGGACGCCGAATGGAAAGAAGACGGTTTCTACCTTAACAGCAAGAAGCTAAAACTCATCGGTCTTAACCGTCACCAGATGTATCCATATGTCGGGGGCGCCTTACCTAAAAGCGCACAGATCGAAGATGCGCGAATCCTCAAAGAGGAATTCGGAGTCAATATCGTCAGGACCAGCCATTACGCCGATAGCGAAGATTTCTTAAACGAATGTGACCGCATCGGCCTTCTCGTCGTCGACGAAGTCCCAGGCTGGCAACACATCAGCAAAGAAGAGAAATGGAGGGAGAATTTCTTCCATTCTGTTGAACGTCTCGTCAAAAAGGAAAGGAATCATCCATCCCTTATCGCCTATGGCTTAAGAATCGATGAATCCCCGGATGACGAAGAGCTAAATAAGCATGCGAATGAAATCCAAAAGACCTTTGACCCAAGCCGTCAATCTTTAGGCGTACGTAATTTCAAAGACTCCAAATGTTTCGATGATATCTACGCTTATAACGATTTCTCGTGCTCTAATACCAAGCACGGCCTTGATGAATTAGAGACCTGGAAAGGGGCGAAAGGACTTCCTAAACTCGTCTCCGAATTCAATGGCCATATGTTCCCTACTAAGTCCTATGATCCAGCGGATAGGCGCCTAGAACACGCCTTAAGACACGCGAGAGTCTTAGATGACGCCTATAGGTTAGAGAAACTTTCTGGCGCCATCGGTTGGTGCGCTTTCGACTACAACACCCACAAGGAATTCGGCAGCGATGACCATATCTGCTATCACGGCGTGGCCGACATCTTCCGTAACCCGAAACTTGCCGCTTATGTTTATGCCTCGCAAGCAGAAGAAAAAGACGTCTTTGAGACCTCTTCATTACTCCAAGTAGGTGACGTTGATGAATGCCTCTATGGCGATATCTATTGCTTCACCAACGCCGACTATGTCGACTTCTATTTAGGCGATGAGAAGATTGGAAGATTCTACCCAGACAAGAAAGACTTCCCTCACCTACCGCATCCACCGATTAAGATTGATGACTTCATCGGGGAACGTTTCCTTGAGCAGATGTCCGATAAGGATTCTAAGCGTATCAAGAAAGCCTTAAACCTTGCTGCCACTAAAGGATTCAGCAGGATGTCCCTATTAGAGAAACTCCCGGTCGCCTGGGTGGCTTTAAAGAATCGCCTTAATTTTGGCGATATGTACCGCCTCTATAACAAATACATCCAGAATTGGGGCGCGGATAGCTCCGTCTATACCTTCAAGGCCTATCGCGGCGAAGAGCTTATCGCCGAGAAATCCGTTGGGGCCTCCACTAAGTTCGAACTCGAATTAAGCGCCCGTCACGGACACCTAAAGAACGATGAGACTTATGACGTCTCTAGAGTCAGGATTGAGAAGAAGGACGAATATGGCACGAGAATGCCATATGCCTTTGATGCCTTAACTTTAGAAACTGAAGGCCCAATCGAAGTTATTGGCCCAAAGAACATCACTCTCGTGGGTGGTTCTGCCGCCGTCTGGGTCAGGAGTTTGCCAACCAAAAAAGAAACCGTCGCGACGCTTATTGTCAAAAACGGGACAGAAGAAAAACGCATCCAATTCGTCGTCGAATAAGATGCGTTTCTTTTTTAGATTACCACTTGTTGTAGACCTTCTCGGCAAAGCCCGGGAGATCTTCGAAGTAGACTTCCTGCCCATCGAGGAGGAAGTAGCCTTTGAATAAACCGAACACCTGGTTTTGGTTGCTGCGGATGATCAAGGCATTCGTATCCGCATGACGATTATAGATTGGCTGGAAGTCGATCCTGATATCGCCTCCAAGGCTTCTGAAGGTCCATGGGGCCATGAAGTCGTCTTTGCCATCCGCGGTTAACGGGATATCAAATCTAACATCGTCGAGCTTAAAGACCTTATCGCCATAGAAGACCATATTCTCAGAGGCATTTGAGGTATCGCCGAAGCCATAGCCGAGGTTCCAACCAAATGGTTTGCCTTTGAGGGTGCTATTTAAGGAAGACCAATACCAGGTGTTCTTATAGGTCCAAACACCCCTACCCCAGTCAAGGACGCCGTAGCACTTACCCAAATCGAAGATTTCCTCACCGAACTTGAAATAGCCATTGGCCTTAAGGCAGTTGATCTTCTGGTTGTAATAGAAATGCTTCTTTTTCTTAAACGGGGTGGCGATGACCATCGAATTAGGAGAGGTCTCCTCGAGGGTGACGTCGAAACGGAGCAATTCTCCGTCTTTGCCAAACTTATCCCAGGTGCCGATCAATCTCCTTTTGCCGTTCTCATGCTTAAAGGCAAAAGAGATGCCCTTCTTCTTGTTTTCATAGACAAGATCGCCTTCTTTGGAGGTAGAAGGTAAGCCCAACTTACCTTTGGTAAACCACGCCATATCGGAGGAGGTTCTTTCAAAGCACGGCGCGCCAAAAGTGAGAACGCTCGCGGAGACTAAAGACATATAGGAATTATCGGCAATGGTTAAAGCAAGGCCGTAATCGGCATTACCAATATAGTAATAATCCCATTCCTTAATCCTATATTTACCAGCCTTAATGGCCTTGCGGTCATAGGTTTTGACGAGGCTATTGGCGTAGCCAGCCTCAACTAAATCGCCGTTTTCATCAAGAAGCGGACCCGGAGTTAAAAGTTTCTGTTCCATATCTATAAAAGCACCTTGAAATAATAGTAACACTTCAAGATGCTGAAATTAGAGGATATTTAATAGAAAAAGCCCCCTCTACTGAGGGAGCGTTCTCTAAAATCGTTTAGTACTTAATCGCGAGAATGCCTTCGACCGCGCCTTTGATGGTGGTCTCTTTGGTGAGTTTCGCGTACTTCTCGACGTCGGCTGGGTCTCTTAACTCATGGGTTAAGCAAGCTGGTCCGCCGATGCAACCGCCTGGGCAAGCCATGCCTTCGAGGAAGTTGAATTCGTTCTTTCCGTTCCTGACCTGGAGGAGAGCCATACGGCAGTTATCAAGACCAGAGACGTTAAGAGGTTTAGCCTCAAAGCCTTCGACCGCGTGCTCTTTGATGCCTTCTTTGACCGCGTCGCTAAGGCCGCCGCTTCTAGCGAAGATACGGCCATAGTAAGAAGCGTTATCGAGAGGAGATTCCTCGAGGCTCTTTAAGTCGATTTCCTTCGCATCGATCAAAGCCTGGAGTTCTTCGAAGGTGATCATGCAGTCGATATATGGGGAGGAATCCTCACGGAACTGCTCCATCTTCTTGGCCATGCACGGACCCGCGCAGACGACCTTGGCCTTTGGATCGGTCTCTTTGATGAATTGGGCAATGCGGGCCATTGGGCTTAAGTTATGGGAGATATGCTCCGCTAAATCCGGGAATTCCTTCCTGACATAACGGACGAAAGCTGGGCAGCAAGAGGAGATAAGGAAGCCTTTCTCAGCGAGTTCTTTGCTTTCAGCAAAAGCGACAAGGTCAGCGCCTAAAGCCGCTTCGACGACATCGTGGAAGCCAAGCTTCTTGCAGCCGGTGATGACCTGACCGAGTTTGGCGTAATGGAACTGGGAGGAGATGGATGGGGCAACGACTAAATAGGCATTGAGCTCACCATTCTCGTTGGCCTTCATCAAATCGAGGGCCTTGAGGATATAGCTCTTATCCATGATCGCGCCGAATGGGCAAGCCGCGGAGCAGGCGCCGCAACGGGTGCACTTCTCCTCGTCGATCTCGGAAACGCCATCGGCATTGGCCTTGATGGCTTTGACTTTGCAGGCGTTCTCGCATGGGCGGGTATGCTTGATGATGGCCTCATATTGGCAGGCTTTCGCGCAGAGACCGCACTTGATGCAAAGGCTGGAGTCGATCTGGCAACGTCTATCTGGTCCGAAAGAAATCGCATTCCTTGGGCAGGCTTGCTGGCATCTATGCGCCAAGCAGCCACGGCAAGCGGAGGTAACTTCCATTCCGCCGAGAGGGCACTGGTCGCAAGCCGGTTCGATGACCTCGATGATATTTGGGTTCTCTTTGTTTCCGCCAATAGCTAATTGGACACGGTCAGCGGCGATGGCTCTTTCCTTATAAATGCAGCAACGCATCGTAGGTTTTGGGCCCGGGCTGATAGTCTTTGGAATAGAGTTCATGTTCTCCGTCAAAGACCCATTCATATAGTTCTTCGCGACTTCGACTAAAACGCGGTGTTTTAGTTCCTGTACTTGTGTATCAAATTTCCCTTTCATTGTTTTTCCTCCTCTAGAAATAGAATACGCGGATGGTTTTGCCCATCTTCTTTAAATGCTTCGCAAGTTCGTCTACCAGCTTCATCTTGGTGTTGATGGCGATGCCGAGTTTCGGATTCTGGTGCGCCGGGTTGACCGCGCAGCCGACATAGAAGTTGATGTCGGTGGCGTCTTGGAACAAGGCGCGGGCAAGCAATGATGCACCATCCTGCTTAAAACACCAATCGAAATACTTCTTATCTTTATCAAGATAATCCTTGGCCAATAAGACCACTCGGTTCATGGTAATGACGCCTTCGGTCACGAGGTCCACGCCTTCGATATGGCTCGTCGGCGGGATTTCCGGATCGAAGAATTCCAACGTGGTGTCGATGTCCACCCCAAGGTATCTCGCCACCATCATGGCGGTGCTACCGCCCGAAACGATATGTTTGCCAGGCTTATTGAAGAAGCCGTCAAGCATCATCTTATCGTCATCGTAGTTGGTGGCAGGTCCGATCATGACGTTGACGTATTCCTTAGGCCTACGCCTGATGGAACAGACAGTCGTATCGTCCCCTTCACGGTGGTTATATAGGACATCGCAATGCTCGATGATCGAGCTTGCCATGTTGGTCGCGGTGATTTCTTTGTAATAGAGCGCTTCGGCGTAATCGATGATTTCCTTGCGGGTCCAACCGAAGTTGAGGGTTTCCCCTACCCCGGCGTAAATCGCCCCATCGCTCATCAGGATAATCTGGTCATAAAGTTCGAGCTTACCGGTCGCCACTTTGACGATCTTGCCCTCGATATGCCTTTCATCCCATTCGAGTTCCGTATTCTTGCCGTTTCTTAGCAATACCGGAGTCGGATTGTCGTTGTTATAGATTTTAAAGCTGAAATCTGGCCTGACGGAGATAACGGTGAAAGTGCTATAGGCCAAATTGCCACGATGCTTTGAGGCTGGAAGTGTTTTAACTAACGAGGCAACAGACTCCTTCATGGAGATGCCTCCGTCGATCATCTTCACGAGCATCGTCGCGGTAAGAGTAGAAAGAATGTTCGCGGTAACGCCGGAGCCAAGACCATCGGCTAAAACGAAAGTAAGCCTTCCATCATCAGATAGATGGCTCTCGACATGGTCGCCGCAAAGTTCCTCACCAAAATGATTCAAGGAGATGGCGCCAACTTCAAGTTGTGATGGCACATCAAACATATCCTTAATCCCTCTCGATCGTGTCGGCTAACTTCTTTAAAGCGACTTTCGTTTCCGCGGTGGACTCACCCAAAAGCTGGGCAATCTCCTGGACCGCACGCATGTTCTTCTCAACGATTTCCTCGGTGATTTTCGCGCTTTCCGCCGCAATGACTTGGTTCTTGCGTTTTCTGCTTTCTTCTTCGCTGATATCTTGGAAAACCGCGATAATGGCTTGGTATTTTTCTTTATAGACAACATCCACCATCAGGTATTTGTTGTATTTCTCGCTATAGATTTTCTTATGGTTTGTCGGGGTGCCGCCTAAGGCCAAGGCGAAAAGGGTTGGATCGAAGAATTCGCCGACGTCATGGCCATAGAGATCCTTACGGCTCTTCACTCCAACTAATCGTGTCATCGCGTGGTTAGAGAGGGTGATCTTAAGCGATTCGTCCAAGGCTAAAATCGGGGAGGAAACGCTAGAGACGACGTGATCCGCGATGCCTTTGGTCTTTTCCATTAAATATGGAAGGCACATATCGACGGAAGCTTTGCCATCAAGTACGGCAATGGCCTTCTCACGGCAGCTTGGATAACCGCAGGAGGCGCAGTTAAGCTCATCCTCTTTGCTGGTTTTGCCAATGCTACGCAAGACGGCTTCGATTTCCTCGTCCGTGTAATGATGGACTCTTTTCGGGGATTTAAAGAATCTGGTTTTGATTTCCTCAAAGCTATAGGAAGCGGTCTTGAAGTCTTTGCTTCCGGCCGCACGGTGAATCCTTAGGGCATTGGAGACTAGTCTTCTGCTCTCTTCCTTCATAGCCGGGCCATTGATGCAGGAGCCGATGCAGCTGCTCATCTCGATGAAGGCGTTATGGACTTTGCCCGAGAGAACGTCTTCGATGGCCTGACGGCTTTCTTCCATTCCGCCGACGGAAAGATAGTTGAAGGAAGGATTATCCTTCTTCATGGTGGCTAAGATGCCGCCTTCGGTTGGGAATAAACGGGCCAAGGATTCTTCGACCTTAGCCGGGTTAGGATCACTTTCAATCTCCACCCCCGCTTCTTTGAGCCAATTGTCGAACTCAAGGAAGGTGAGGACGCAGTCAACGAATCCCGGATACATATCGGCTTCGTTTTTCTTGGAGACGCATGGACCGATAAAGACAACCTTCGCGCCTTCATGACGTCTTTTGATGTCCTGGGCGTGGGCTCTCATCGGCGATAAGACATTGGCCAAATATTGGATGGCCTCTGGGTAATATTTCTCGATTAATAGATTAATGGAATGGCAGCAGGTCGAGATGATGACGTCATGCTTTCCGTCATCGCACATCTCGTCATAGGCCCTCTTTACGATGGTCGCACCAATCGCGGTTTCCTCCACGCCGGCAAAACCTAAAGCCTTGAGGGCTTTTTCGAAGGTAGCGAAAGATGCGCCTGGATAAGCCGCTAAAAAGCTTGGAGCAATCGAAACATAGACCGGAGCATCGCCTTTAAGTAATTCTTTGGCGACCTCGATGTCGTTTCTGATCTCCTTCGCATTCTGCGGGCAGACCAAAAAGCATTTCCCGCATAAGACGCAGCCTTCGGAATCGATCGACGCATGGCCGTCTCTAAAAGAAATGGACTTAGTCGGGCAATTCCTGATGCACTTATAGCAGGAACGGCAGTCGTTGAGTTTTGAACTTAATGCCTGGGCCATAAACTCCTTAACTTATAAAAGAGGCAAAACCTCTTCTTCGAAGATTTTCTTGAAGGATTCTTTGGTGACGCCTGGAATGACTTTCTCATTCACGCGGATCGCAACGCCTTCGTGGGAGCAGCGATTGAGGCAGAAAGCCGCCTTGAGGTCGATCTTATCCTCTAAGCCACGTTCCTTGATCTCGTTCTTAAAGAGATCGATGACGTCATAGGAGCCTTTGAGATGGCAGGAACTGCCGACGCAAACACTGATAGATAACATATTTGTCTCCTTGTTATTTATTTTTGTTTTTTCTTTCTGGATAACTCGACGCTGAGATGATGGGAGAGAACAGCTAAGCTGGAAGCTAAGTTGACGTTCTCAAGCACCACTCCATCAGGGACGGTGACGTGGGTCGGGGCGAAGTTCCAAATACCTTTCGCGCCGAATTTGACGGCTTCATCGACGACGCCCTGAGCCGCATGGGCCGGGACGCAGATGATGGCGATGTGGGCGTTTAATCTTGGGAGGAGGTCTCCTAAGCGGGCGCTGGAGAAGATCATCTTGCCAGACATTAAGGTACCAACCTTTTCTGGGTCATTATCAAAGCCGGCAACGATTTCTAAGCCCATGCCCTGGAAGGCTGGGTAATTAAGAAGCGCGCCGCCAAGATGACCGGTGCCGATGACGACCGCGGTGGTCGCATCGCGATAACCCAAAAAGGTTTCGATGTCGGAGATAAGCTGTTCGACGCTTCTGCCGCGCTTTGGTTTGCCCGGTTCGCCAGAAATGGCTTGGAGGTCCTTCCTCACCTGCTCTTGGGAGTAGCCGAGTTTATCGGCGATCTTCGGGGAGGAGATTTCCTGGATGCCATTCTTTTCTAATTCCTTGAAGTACTTTAGGTAGATCGGGTAGCGTTCCAATTGGTTCTTAGAGAAATTTTCCATTTCTAACACCTCGATAAAAGTAATTGATTACTGATTACACTATAGAGGAACTGCCCTTCCTTAGGAAGCACCTTGCATTGTGGTATCGCTTACATTCGGTAATTTCACACCGAATAAGCGAGAAAGGTGGGGATAGTTCTATCAATTCCCCACTTACAAATCCAAAACAGCCATATCGCCTATATGGGCAATCGTCAGCCGATATATGATTAATTTTTCCTTAAATCGGAAATAGAAATGGCGAACGAAAAAGGCGCCCCGCTTTCGCGGAGCACCTTCTTGCTAATCCTTAGTTAAGGAGGGAGAACTTGAAGCAGTCGAGGCTTGGGAAGCTGCCGTTGAACTGGATGACGAGGGTGTTCTCGCCAGCATTGAGGTTAACGGTTCCAAGGGTCACTTCTTCCATCGTGGAGCTCCAGCCCTGAGGCGCGGCGAACTGCGCATCGGCCGCTGGGTTGAAGGCAGCGTTGTTGAGGGTCATGGTCATGGATTCGGCAAAGACATAGGCAGAAGCCTCGCCGCCGAAGTTCATCGGAGCGGCGCCGACAATGGAGAAGCCCATGGTCTTAGCGCTATCGACGGTCCACTTATAGGTGAGTGTTACATCGCTCGCCTGCCAGGCATTGATGTATTTGCCGCCGCTATGGACGGTGTTGCCGCCGCCTGGGAAACCGCCGGCGCCATCGGTGTTGACGGTAACGCCAGAGACGCTGCCGTCTTTGATTTCTTCGGCGTCTTCAGCTTCGACGATGATCTGACCAGCAACCGGTTTTGGGTTGACGGTGATCTCGACGCGGACGGAATACATACCGGCCTTGGAGACGGTGATGTTGGTGATACCAACAGCGACACCATGGACTTTACCGGTGTTATCAACGGTCGCGGTCTCTGGGTCGACGGAGGTATAGGTGACGCCAGCTTCAGTGGTGACGATCTGGACGTCTTCGCCTTCGATGACGCTTAATTTAGCTTCGCTAACAGCGATCTGGCTCTTGGCGACTGGCGCAACAACGGCAACGGTCGCATCGCCAGCATAGACCGCGAGGGTGTTAAGACGTGGAGCGTTAGAAGCGAGGAATTCGAAGACTAAGGTGTTCTCGCCATTGATTAAGGTGGCGTTACCGAGAGAGACATCCTCGAAGGTCAAGGAATTGCCATACTGGCCTTCGTGTGCTGGAAGGGTGATGGCGGAAAGGTCAAGGGCGACGCCGTTAAGCTTGACGCTCATGACATCAGCAAGGGCGATTTCATCGGCGTTGCCGATATTGACTAAGAATTCGGCGGAGTTGGCTTTGTTGGAATTGAATTTGATGGTTTCCTTATCGCCGACATCGAAGCCACCGATATATGGATCGCTTTCCTCAGTCTGCTGACCGAAGGACATTGGCGTCATCTTTGGAGTGAAGCCTTCTGAGGTCTCCATCGAGAAGAAGCCGGTGCTAGCAAGTTCCCACCAACCATCGGCGGAATAGTGATCCGCATCGGTTAAGAAATCGAAGGTGGCATTGGCCGCTGGACGGGCAATTTCAAGAGAGATAGAGCCTTTGGTGTAGCCTTCAGCTTCCGCGGAGATGGTGACGGAACCAGCCCCAAGGGCTTTGACTTTGCCAGTGTTATCGACGGTCGCGAGTTTATTGTCGCTAGTGGTCCAAGTGACGCCAGTGACGTCGGCGCTTAACTGGACCTCTTCGCCAATGGTAAGCGCGGTCTTATTGCCGGGTGCGGTGATAACGATCTTCTTTAAGACAACGGTGATGGTCTCGGTCGCGTCTTTGTAGCCTTCTTTGCTGGCTTTGATGACGGCCTTGCCTTCGCCGATGGCAGTGACTTCGCCTTTATCGTCGATGGTCGCAACGGCGGTGTTATCGCTGCTCCAGGTGACGCCTTCAACAGTCGAGGTGAAGGTGCCCTTCTCGCCTTTGGTTAATTTCTTGTTCGCGTTGGAGAAGGTGATTTTGATCTCGTTCTTCTCGCTAGCGGAGGTAGAAACGCCAGGCGCTTTGCTTTCGGTCTGATTGTTTCCCCCGCAGGCCGAAAGACCCATGAATGCGGCTAAAACCGCAAACGGTATGAGTAGTTTCTTTTTCATTTTGTCGTTAGACTCCCCTTTCTTGAAAAATTGAAACTTTGTTTGGGATGGAAAAACACACGTTACGCAACGAAAATAATCGTCATAATGCGGACATTTGTCTTTCCTATCTAACAGGCATTATACGCTTTTATAAAATAAATAAGGATGAATTTTTGAATTTTCTATCAAAAATTAAAAGGCAGTCATTTCATTTCTGACTGCCTCGTAATTATAAGGTTTCGAGCTTCTTCGCGCCTTTACCGAAGAGATATTTATGGACCGGGACGCAGATCAATAAGAAGATGACATCCAGAACCTCCAGATATAGGCCAATATGGATATAAGGGGCGAGGAAGAGATAAGGGACGATGAAGAGGAGCGGGAGCCCAATGAAGCCGATGAGCATAAGGATAAGGATATTAAGATTGTTCTTAATGGCCGCCGTCTCGTTGTTCCATTCCAATAATGGCTTCCAGACGCCTACGAAGACATCTAAGTAGGAAGAGAAGATATAAAGGACCAAAACCGTTAAGGCTGAGGTTATGCCAACCAGCCAATCGCCAGACATATATCCGACTGAGATCGCGCCGACAAAGGAGGCCGGGAAAGCGACGAGGAAGCGCAATTTAAGCTTGGCCTGCACCACTTGCGACATATCGATCGGGAGAACCTGGAGCTGGACCAAGGACTTACCTTCCAAAGACACGCAAGGGGCGCCGATGCCGAGGACCATCACAAACATCCCGAAAGCCGAGATCGCGATCATGCTCCCTAGATATGGGACCATCGGCGCAGCTTCGTCCAAGGCGGCGGTGAGGCCGGGGCCGACGAAGAACAAGACGATGGTGGCCACGAGAAGGAAGATCGCGAAGATCGGGCCGTTAAGCAAATAGGCCGGGGAGGAGAGCAACCTTCCGAATTCCTTTCTAAGCAAAGCATTCTCTTGCGAAGCCTGTTTTCCTTTTGTTTCGACGTAGACGGCCTTTTTGTATTTATCGGAGCTCGTGACGATCGAGATATAGCTCCTGACGAGGAGCAAGACCGATAAAGCCCCTAATAGCACAGCGATGCCAAGGACGATAATCGTCGGAAGGATAGAGCCCACGCCGATCAAACCAATATCATAGAGGATGCCGACGGAGGATCTGATCTCCTCGCCATGTTTGGCCGCCTCCTCGATGATCTCGCCCATATGCGGCTGGACGAAGATGTAGAAGGCCATGTATAAAGTTATGAAGATCACGCCGACGATTACGGCGACGATGCCCTTGTTCCTGACATGAAGGCTTATTTTGGCGATTAAGTAGCCGAATAGGCAAGAGAGGGCAAAGACGATTAAGGTGATAGCTAGATAGAGGAGTATCTGGCAAAGGAAGGCGACGCCGGAGAAAGCGGCCATCGTCCAATAAGAGATGATGAATGGGAAATAGATCAGCGCAGTATAAACCACCCCGACGACATAGACCCCCACCATTTTGGCGCCGATGATGTCCCTGACTGGGATCGGCATAGCCAAAAGGGCTTCGTTGTCCTTGGATTTATAAAGCGAGGCGAAGGTCGTGAAGGCATTGCCCAACGTGCCCGCGATGATCGTCAAAGCGGACGTGATCAGGAAGAAGAACCAATCCATGCCGGCCGGAATGAAGGCGGCTCCCATGCCGAAGCCAAGGAAGAAGGCCATGGCGAAGAAAGCGACGAAGATGAAACCGATGAGAATGGAGAAGCCGGCGATCTGGCCCGGGGACTTCAATTTGCCCTTCCTTTGGTCGTAAAAGAAGGCGCGGAACATCTCATGGAACTGCTTTTTGAAAAGAAGCGAGAACATGGTTATTTCTCCAATTCAAGGAAGACGTCTTCGAGGGAATCGTCCCCTTTGACCTCTTCCATCGTGCCGGAACGAATGAGTTTGCCGCCTTTGATGATGGCGACCTTATCGCAGAGTTTCTCGGCGACCTCGAGAACGTGGGTGGAGAAGAAGATGGCTCCGCCATTATCGCAAAGCTCCCTCATCATGAGTTTGAGGGTGTGGGCGGCTTTTGGGTCCAAGCCGACGAATGGCTCATCCATCAAGACGAGTTTCGGATCATGGATCCAGGCGGCGATGACGGCGAGTTTCTGCTTCATGCCGTGGGAATAAGAAGAAATCGGCTCCGCCAAAGAAGGCGTTAATTCGAAGGCGTCCGCGTATTTCTTGATTCTAGCTTCCCTATCTTCGGCGCTGACTTTGAAGATGTCGGCGATGAAATTAAGGTATTTGATGCCGGACATATAGTCATAGAGGTCTGGGTTATCCGGGATATAGGCGATGAGCTTCTTGCATTCGATCGGCTCTTTCTTAATCGATTTGCCGTTAATTAGGATTTCGCCTTCATCGAAGCCCAAGATTCCAACGACCGCTTTTAAGGTCGTGGTTTTGCCGGCGCCGTTATGGCCGATGAAGCCAAATACTTCGCCTGGGGCGATGTGCAGGGTGAGATTATCGACTGCGACTTTATCGCCATAACGTTTCGTAAAGTTCTCGATTCTTAGCATTTTTATCTCTCCTTATAATTAGCTTTTCTTAATGCGCTCGAAGAAGCATCTAGCAAACTCTAGGGCCTTCTCGAGATAGATGTCTTTATCCTTCTCATGGTCGGCCGCCCTGATCATGTCGGTGATCGGCGAAACAAAGAGAAGGGCGATGAAGCCAGGGTCATCTTCCTTGATGACCCCTTCATCCATCATCTTTTGCAGTAGCAATTCAAACTTAGACTTAATCTCCAAAATATAAGGATTAGAAGGAAGTTTGCCTTCCCCTGCCCTAAACATCTCGGCGGCTAAAATCCTCCTTCCTAAGATTAGGTTTTCATCCTTCATCGAGAAAGTTAGGACCTTCTCCAGCAAAGAGATGAATTCTTCCTCGTTATTAGGGGTGGCGACACCCTGATCCTTAAGTGGACTACGTTCGGCGAAATAGCCTTTCATGTATTCCATCGTGGAATCCCAGATGTCTTCTTTGCTCTTATAGTGCTTATAAAGAGCGGACTTAGATAAACCTAGCTCAGAGGCTAAGTCCCTAAGGTTGGTTCCTTCATAGCCATAGAGGGCGAACATCCTTAAGGCGGTTAAGAGGATTTTGCTTTTGGTTGATTGTTCCATTGCATGCAAAAGGTGACCACTTGGACACCATACCCATAGTATAGTGACCACTTGGACACCTTGTATAGACTTTTATGCGTTTTCTATAAGACTTTACTTCGCGGCTTTCTTCTTTTTCCGCCAGGTCTCGATCTCCAATTTGCTGACTCGTTCACTGACGACTTGGTCTAGTTCTTTCCAATATCTCTCCTTCGCGACATGGTGGAAGGAGAAGCCAAGTTTCTCCGATACTCGCTTGCTCTTTTTGTTCCTTGGGAGATATCTGCACCAAAGGTTCTGGATATGGAGTTCGGAGAAGGCGCGGTCCACTAAAGCCGATACAGCTTCGGTAGCATAGCCATTGCCCCAATGCTGATAAGCGATCCAATAGCCGATTTCCGCGTCGTTATCGGCTAAGCCAATCACCGATTCTTCGTCGAAATGAAGGCCGACGCTGCCGATAATCTCGCCTTCACCCTTAAGGGTGATGCAATAGATTTCAGGCGCGGTCAAAATGCCTTTGATTATCTGACGGCTATCGTCCTTATTGGCGTGAGGAAGCCAACCGGCAAGGGGCCCGATATGCGGGTCTTTGGCGATGGTGTACAAAGATTCGGCGTCGCTTTCTTTCCAAGGACGCAATAAAAGGCGATCGGTCTCAATACGCATTGTTTACTTGCTTAAATTAGACTATAAGAAAGTAAGGTCAAAAATTGTCAATCATGTTAACGAGAGCCGACAATCCTTAAAAAGGAAAAGCCCAGCCCTCTGGAAAGGCCAGGCTTCTCGGGAGAGTGCCCTATTTAACCGTGATACGGATAGAGCCAGTAGAAGTTTTGGCAGTTAAGCTTCCGCCTTCTGGATAATTATCCGGAACGTTGATGGAGCCGGTGCTGCTTTTAACGTTGTAGGACTTGCCGCTTAAGAGTTCGGCGCGGATGGAACCGGTGCCGTTTCTTAAGTTGATGGTTGGCGCATCGCAAGCAACGAGGGTGATGGAACCGGTGTCGGATTCGCTATCGATGAGGTTGGTAGCCACCACATCTTCGATGCGGGTGGAGCCGGTGTCGTTCTCAGTTTTGAGGGTGTTGCAGCCAGAGATCTTGCTGATCTTGAGGGAGCCGGTATCCTCGCTGACACTGAGGTAAGCGCTGGTGAGGTCAGAGATGCTGATGGAACCGGTGTTGTTCTCGACAGTCAAGGTGTCGTATTTGCCACCGCTCATCATAAGCGAGCCGGTGTCGCATTTAACAATGGCATCTTTGGCAATGACGTCTTTTACCATCGCCGCGCCGGTGTTGACCTCGGCCTTGAAATTGGTGACGTTATAGGCGCCATCAATCTTAATCGCGCCGGTGTTATCGGAGATTTTCCATTCGTTGTACTCCTTGACCGGAAGATAAACGGTGGTCTTAACTTCGTTTAAAATCGGGCCATACTTGAACCAATCGAAGAAGCCAAGGTTCCAATCAGCTTCGCTGATGGAGAGGGTGCCTTCGTTTAAGGTAACGGTGTGCTTATGATCGGCGATTTCCTTGAGAACGATCTTGGTCTTGGTCTCTTCGGTTTCGACGATTTCGAGAGCGGAGACGTGCTCATCGATCTTTAAGTTGGTAATTTCCCCCTCGAATTCCACCTCATTGGTGACGTATTCATGACGATCGAAGGCTTTGAAGTTGCCTTTGGTGAGGGCGAGGCCAATGCCTACGCCAGCCGCGCCGATACCGAGGATGACAAGCGCGGTGATAAGTAGTCCTTTTTTCATTATTCGTTATCTCCTTTTCTGATGAACAGGGCTTTGACGCCGAGTAAGAAGCCTCTGCCGATGGCGAGAACGCCTTTAACAAGAAGCGGCAAGCAGGCGATAAGCACCATACCGATGCCGATGCAGAGCAAGGCGGCACCAAGGGACATAAGTCCGAATCCGATGCCAGCTCCGAAGGCCGGGAAGGACGCGATCAAGGCGACCAATCCGCCGGCAACCAAGCCGAACGCGGTAGCCGCGAAGGCGATAAATAGCGACCAGAGGACCACATAGAAGGCGAAGAAGATCGCACAGGCGGTCATAAGCAATGGGAACCAAAGCGGGAAGCCAATGATCAGGATGATGATCTCGAAGGCATTCAACCTATGGTCTGGCTTGACCTTGTTCTTGACGAGCTTGCTGAGTGGGACATCCTTAAGGGTGTTCCTGACGATTTCGTCCATGCTGCCCAAGGCTCTGACAGCCTCTTCTTCATTGCGGCCGTCCTCCACCGCATCATCAATGCATTCGGAGTAATAATTGACGGCGTTATCGACCACGTCTTTCGGATAGCCCTTGAGGCGCGATCTAAGTTCTTTAATAAATTCCAGTTTTTTCATTTTTCTCTCTCCCTCATGATGAATCGGTAGATCTCGAGGATCTCTTTCCAGTCCTCATAGAAATCGTCGATTCGCTTAAGTCCGGCGTTGGTAATCCGGAAGTACTTTCGCAGTCGACCGTTATGTTCGATCGAGTAGGCCTGTAGCATCCGTGACTCCTCTAATCTTCTTAGAATCGGATAGAGGGTCGATTCGGATATCTCGACGTATGGCGACAGGTCTTTGATGATCTGATAGCCATAGGAGTCGTGATCCTTAATGGCTGCGAGAACGCAGACATCGAGGAGGCCGCGTTTTGTTTGAATGTCCATGCAATACCTCCCAACGCACAATACTATATGTCGCATAGTATGGAAACACAAGGGGTTTCGATAAACTTTTTTTCATATTTCCCCTTTATCTAAAGATAAAAATTTTTAAGATTGTAAAAACTCAGGCTTTATCGCGCCTTTTTGGCTATAAAAAAGAAAAAGAGCCCGGCTCACAACCAGGCTCTCCAAAGGAAAGAAACCCTACTATCCGAGTAAATTGTTGTCGATGATGACATCGGCGAAGGCCATGCCAAGACGGAAGGAGGATTCCGTGTTGTAATGCATGGAGTCACCGCCGGGATCGCCGACTTTAAGACCCATGCCGCCCTCGAGTTTGCAAGAGGTGTTGATGCACCACTGATTCTCGTGGCTCTCGGCCATCTGCATCTTGAGGTTATTCATGTTTACGGAAGTCTGAGCGCCCCATTGGGTGTTTGGGCCATCATAAATGCAGGCGTCTATGACGGCGATGTTGCTGCCGTTCCCGTCTTTGGCGTAGGAGGCGAAATCCTTTTTGAGCTTGCCGACGAAGGCGTCGAATCTATCTTCATAGGCGTCGATCTTCTTCTGCTCGGTGTCGGACTCGCCCTGCATCCAGAGGAAGCCGCGGATGATAGGTTTTACGCCCGCTTCTGCTTCGATTAAGTCTAAGCAGTTCTGGGTGTATGGCTTAAGGTGCTTGTCATAGAGGTTAGGATCCTCTTCGATATTCCAGTTGATGGCATTGCTGCCGGTCTGGGCGAAACCAGAGCCGGAGACGCCGGCTTTGATGAAATAGATTGGCTTCTCTTCGCTCGCATGCTCTCTTAATTTATACGCGCAGCCGAGCTCTGGGCCCATGCGGTTCTCGGTGTTGCCGCCGCTGCTGCCCCAGCTGTTTGCTTTGGCGCCCATGCCGACTTTGGTGTTCTCGAATTTGCCCTCGATCGGCGTCTCTTTGTTTGAGGCGTGGATCTGCTTTGGATCGCCGATTTCGCCGTATCCGCAGCCATAATAGCTGGTTCTGACCTCCGGTATGCCATCGAATAAGCAATCGCCGTCTTCGATGCCGAGTTTGTCAAGGGCGTTCCTCAAATACTGAGTCTTGCCATCGGAAGATTCGTACTGGGTCTGGCCTTCCATGTTGGATTGACCGGTAAGGATAAAGACGGACGGTCCAACGACTTCTGGTTCTTCGGAAGAGGCTGGTTCGATCGACTGCGCTGGTTTAGGAGCAACGCAAGACGCAAGTAAAAGGGCCGTACCTAAAGCAAAAATGCCCTTAGTGTGTTTAAAGTTCATGATTTCTCCTTTCAAGATATCGGAACGCTTACCTTGGATTGTATCGGTATAGCAAAAATTGAGCATGATTTCTTTACGATTGAATCATGACAATTTTTCGTTGGAAAAAACCAGCAAGAAAAAAGGGAGGCCTTAACCTCCCGATTCTCAGATGATTCTAATGCCAATTTTTAAGACTTCTTTTAGGAGTTCTACTTTGCCAGAAGCCTCCTCAATAGACATAAGGCTGATGTTCTTATGAAGAGAGTCGTATAACCTCTTCTCTAAGTCTTTGATTTCATCATCGGCAAGAGAGGAAGAGATAAGCAAATTTATGTCGCTTACAGGGAGAGCATAACCCTTCGCATAACTTCCGAAAAGATAGCAGAATTCGACACTTTTAGTGAAGTGAGCATTAATAATAGAGGCAGTTTTATCAATGATGGTTTTTACTGGAATAACACCCTGGGTCTCATTGATCTGGCACTTATCTTTGATAAGCTCCATCATCATGCGGCGCTTAAGCGGATCGCCGTAATTTTCATTCATCTCATAACGGATATAGGTCCTGAGTGGCATACCTGCCGCGGAAGCCGCTCTTTGTTGGGAAACGCCATATTCGGCGCGAAGCTCTTTTAATGTCATTCTTGCTACCTCGTTACTATTCTAACACGTTTGGCATGTTTGGCAATTCGTTATAGTGCCATTTTGTCGTAAATGAAAAAGACCTATGTATCACCATAGGCCTTCCGCGCTTATTTGATTAGGTATGCGTAGATTAGCTTAAGGGTATTCTCGATGCCTCTGATGTGGGTACGTTCCATACCATGGGAAGCAGAAACGCCGGTGCCGATAAGCGCGCCTTTGAAATCGACTCCAGCCCTTGAGGCCGCACCGATATCAGAGCCATAGAATGGGAAGATATCGACGGTGTATTTCAAGCCTAATTCCTTGGCTTTGTTGATGAGTCTGGTGGTCAATTCGTAGTCATATGGTCCACCGCTATCCTTCGCGCAGATGGAGACCGCCTCTTCGTTGCCGGCAAGATCCATGCCGACGCAACCCATATCGAGGGTGACGAATTCGGAGATGTTCTTGTCGACCATGGAGGCACCATGACCGACTTCCTCATAAACTACGAAGTAGATCTTGGTGTTATAGGCGAATTTAAGCTTATGCTCGGAAGCGTATTTAAGGAGCATCAACAAGACGACGACCGAAGCCTTATCATCGATGAATCTGGTTTTGAGGAAGCCGTTCTCGGTGATCTCGAATTTCGGGTCGTAGCAGACGATGTCGCCATTATCGATGCCAAGCTTCTTGACGTCTTCTTTCGAATGGACGAGTTCATCGATCCTGACTTCGAGATTATCGATATCGCGGGATTTGGTGTTCGCATCAGGGTATACGTGCGTGGCCGCGGATGTAGATAAGATGGTGCCTTTATAGACCTTGCCATCCCTGGTGAAGATGCGGCAGTATTCGCCATCTAGGGTCGGGGTGATCGGCCCACCTAATTTGGTCAAGGCGAGATGGCCATCGGCTTTGATGGAACGGACCATTAAGCCAAGGGTGTCGCAATGGGCGCTTGTGGCGACGGTCTTGCTCTTATCCTCGCCTTCGATCGAGACCTCTAAGGCCCCGTTATTCATAATGCGGGTATTGTAGCCGAAGGAATCAACCTTCTCCTTAACGAGTTTAATGACGTTTTGGGTAAAGCCGGTCGGAGAGTCGCAGGTGAAGACCTCTTTGGCTATTTCACGGAAATATTTATCATCGAATTCAATCATGGGTGTTCCCCTTCTTATATTAACGAGATAATCCTACTATCTTTTGCTTCCTAAGACCACGTTACCGCGCAAAAGAAAAATTAACTTTAGCAATCAAAAGCAAATTATAGAAAAGCATGCCTGACTACAATATAATGCTGAATCGGGGAAACAATTATGAAATCGAAGAAATCTTTGACCTTTTTGGCTGGAATCGCGCTTTTGTCTTTAAGCGCCTGCGATAGCATGGGTCCGCAGATCAGCGTCCAAGAAGCCGAGGGCATCCAAGGCGTTATCCTAAGCGAAAACAAAAAGAACCCAACTAAGGCCTATTCCTACACCATCTCGGGTCAAAGAAACGAAAAGACGAAAACCAACGCCTCGGAGATGACATATTCCTTTACCTCAAAGTTATCTTTCTCCTTTGATATCGATAAATGCTACGCCAGGGTCAAAGCCAGCGGCGAATCCAATACGGTCAATCCCGGCAAAAAAGAAACCTCTAGGACCGATTACGATTACTGCCTTTTCCATAAGGATGGCTATCTCTACGCCGCCATGGAACGATTCTTCGACGAAGCAGAAGGCGTTCCTGCCCTTAACGACAAGTTATATGCGAAAAAAGAAGCCTCCAAGGATGAGGTAAAAATGCTTTTAAGCCAATTCTGCGCGGCCGAAACATCCATAGAATATGGGCTTGATATGTCCTCTGACCTCGCCAGCACCTTCACCGACCTCTTCGATGATTTCAAGACCGACTCGACCTTTTATTCCAAAGGAAACGGCAATTTATCGTCGGTGTCCACCATTACGTCAAAGAAAATGAAGGAAGATGGTAACGAGGGCTCCTTTGAATTATCGACCACCACCACGATCGATGGTTATGTCGTCACCAAATCCTCGACCAACTACAAATATCTTACAATGAAAGCGAAGAAAAGCTGCGCGGTGGAGCTGCCCGATTTAACCAAATATAGCGAGGAGGATTTCAATCCAGCCGGATTATCCTTGATGATGGCCGCCGCGGTTGGAGCGATGTAATAAAGAAAGGCACGCCTTAAAGACGTGAAAAGAAATATGAATAAGAAGAGAAGCCTAACGCTATTGGCCGGAGTGGCCATTTTATCTTTAAGCGCCTGCGAGAGCTTAGGAAACAAAATCACCATCGAGGAAGCGAGAAACATCCAGCAAGCCATCATTGAAGATGGCAAAAAGGACCCAACCAAGGTCTACACCACGGACATGAGCATCAAAGGCAACATGGAGAAAACCATTAATGGGACCAAGAGCACCGTGAACACCACGGCCCATTACACGGTCGCCTGCGATTTTAACCGCGGCTACACCAAAATCACCTATCGCGCTAATGAGACGCAAACGACCAATAATGGTTTCACGAAGAAAGAAGACAAAGCGGAAGAAACTGCGACATTCTTTTATCAAGATGGGGAAATGTATGCTTGCATAGCATATGCGATAAACGGTACGTCTAAACGGTACGTCTTCAAAGACTTACTCCCGCTCTAAAACAACCTTGGAAAACGCCTGCTCGGGCCTTATGGAATCTTTCCCTGCCCCACTAAATATCGGTTATGCAAGCGCCATGTCAGCGAACTGCGCCTCTCAAATGGGTTTTGATATCAACAATTTGTTCGATGATTTCGAATATGAGGACAGCTACTATTCAAAAGGATCAGGCAACTTATCGGTCGTTGTAGATGGTAGCTCCGACAAATTAAATGAAAGAAACGGAAGTGGTAAATGCACCATGTCCACCACCGCCACCGCGGACAACCGTCTCTTAACCAAATCCACCGCTTCCATCAAAGCGGATTATAAGAACGGTGATGACAAGGGGAACCTCGATTTATCGTTAACCCTCAATAGCAAAAGAGATTGCTCCATCAATCGCCCAAATCTTAAAGAATACGCTGAGACCAACGAAACCAATCAAGACGCGATGACCGCGCTCCTTTGGCTAGTGTTAGCCACCTACTCCAATTATCAGGCTTAAGCTAATTAGGCGAGAAATTCGAAGGCAAAAACCTATATGCCATCGAAAAAATACGGCAAATAAGCAATAAAGAAAATCAACGCGCCCTGCGTTGATTTTTCCTTTACCCGCCTTAGAGGGCGTGGAAAGGTCTCCCTTGCCATGAAAGCGAAGAAAAGCTGCGCGGTGGAGCTGCCCGATTTAACCAAATATAGCGAGGA
>ONCO01000015.1:0-2721 GCA_900316365.1 uncultured Erysipelotrichaceae bacterium | reverse complement strand
GATTTCAATCCAGCCGGATTATCCTTGATGATGTCCGCCGCGGTTGGAGCGATGTAATAAAGAAGGTCACGCCTTAAAGATGGGAAAAGAAAATGACAGAAAAAGTATTAAATTTTCACCCTTAAATGCTAGAATACTTTAGTGTATAAAATTATGAACGCGAAGAAAACGTTAGCTCTTTTAGGCGCCGTAGCTGTTTTGTCTTTATCTTCTTGCTACACCATAGGCCGCAAAATCGATAAAAGCGAGGCCGATGCCATTCAAGCGGCCATCTTAAAGGAAAACGAAGAAAGAAAGCCGACATCCTACACGATAAAGTTCTCGGTCAAAGGAAAAAGGGTTGAAGGCGAGAGAAGCGAGGAATTAATCGAGGAATCGACCGTCTCCTTCGATATGAATAAATGCGTCGCTAGGCTTGTTGACACCAAAACCACGACCTTGAAAACAACTGAGGAAGCCACAAGCACTTACTTATCCTACGATTATTGCCTTTTCTATAAGGAAGGCTATCTCTACATCACCTACGACCGAGGGATGAGGCTAAACGAAGAGGAATATCCTCCTAGTAAGGAATACGCCAAAAAGACATTTGAAGAAACGAAGGCCAAATCCCTCTTCGCGGAGGCCTTCAAGGCTCCAGATTCCCTTGATTACGGAATGAGATTCCTAAATTCCGTCGCTCCAATCGCATCTTATTATCAATCTGGCGAATGCGACGTTACTTACTATTCTAGAGACGAAGGGAACCTTACCTCTCAAACAAAGGTCCATTCCGACGACTACAAAGAAAAAGGCACCTCCGGCCAATTGGATTTCTTCTCCAACATCACGATCGACGACTTTGTCGTAACCTCCATCGAATGGGGCCTTGAGTGCACCAAGACCACTTCCGGCGTCACGACGACTTATGACTATTCCGGAGGCGCGAATGCGCTTAGATACGCCAATACCGCCGTTCCTGATACTAAGGATTTCCAGGAATGCGAAGCTGACCCCACATTAGCGGTCTTAAACTTTAAATCGGCCCTTGAACTCTAAAAAAGGAGAAAGAGAATGATTGTCAAAATAAAATGCCCTATCTGCGGAAACGAAGAATTCTACGTCATCCCGACCGGTTTTGCCTCTGGCGTTAACGCCAATAGATACGTCTGCACCAAATGTGGCTATCTAGTCGAGAAATTCGAAGGCAAAGACCTCGATGCCATCGCGAAAAAATACGGCAAATAAGCAATAAAGAAAATCAACGCGCCCGCGTTGATTTTTTCTTTACCCGCCTTAGAGGGCGTGGATTAGATAATTCTCGAAATAAGGCATCCACCACTGCAAATACCCGGCTTTCTTTGGGTGTATCGGGTCATTCATGGCCCAGGCGTAATATTCATCGCTCGCTTTGGCGTTGAATTCCTCGTCGTTATAAAGGTCAATGACGCCTGCGGTGACATAGCTTAACTTATCCCACTTCGCGCAGATCTGAAGCGTTTGGGAGACCAATTGGCCGTAATCGCTGCCTTTTGGATTGGAATTTTGGCGGTGCGCTTTATCGCTTCCGTCACCGAATTTGGCGCCGGAATAGAAATAGATCGGGCATCCCCATATTTCGTTGACGTAGGAGATGATGAATTCAATGCCGCCAAGCGTTGTTGAGCGGTCGAAATCCTCGTAATCCTGAAGATTAGAATCCGCTATGGCTCCACGTTTGCTAAGCCTAGATGACGTGCAGTCATTCGTGGATATCATTCGTGGATATCTGGCAAATGAAGGCGTCTATCCTCGCTTTTGGGTCGAAGACGCTGCTATTTAAAAGTCTTCTCGTGTAGCTTTTCGCGCCCGAATCCCCACTGCCGCCATCATCGTAGATGGTTGTGCCGCTTACGGCTTCTTTGACGCATATAGCGCCGGTTTTCGCGGATAGATAATCGGCCATCGACATACCGGATGCCGCAGATCCATAGGTAACAGAGGAACCAAGCCAATAAATGGTTTTCCCATTAAGCGGGTGGTTCTCGACTTTTTCGACTTTAGACGCATCGTATTTAGCCTCTCCCGCCGCGCCATCGATTGTTAAAGCGTATTCGATCTCGCGATAAGGATCATCAAGGCTTTGTCTTGGCAAAGATGAGACCTCCGTATTCGCACAAGCGGCAAGAAGCGGGAAAAGGGCAAGAAAGGACAAAAGTTTTTTCATAGTAACTCCTTTGAAGAGTCTAACATGTCCTTTTTCTTCGCTTCGTCATTCAAGCGCAGCCTTAAAAAATGGCTACGTGTTCTTACGCTCTCCGCCGATACAATCAAGATAAGGCCAGCTTTTACGCCCGGAAAACAAAAAAACGCTCCTGACGATTGCGTCAAGAACGTATTGGTCACATGCCCTTGAAGAATATTGCTGATACAAATCAAGGTTTTGCCGATAGGTTGAAGTAGTCCTTTGATACAAAATCACCGAGGTAACAGGGCTTAAGTCTAATATACGGCTTTTTTATTCTTTTTCTCTATTTTTGACTTATAGAAAATCAAAAGTGATGCACCATCTGATACACCACTTTAGATTTTATAGTTTTTTTGGGAGTTAATCTCGAGGGACCCGTTAAATTTTATTTAAGAGCTTCTTCTTTACTATTGAAAAGTTCAGCGCCTTCTTTTCCAACAAATTTAACCGGGAACGCTAAGACTAAGAATTTGCCGTCTTTCGTCTTAAGACCGAATAACTTGAATGCTCTTATA
>ONCO01000032.1 GCA_900316365.1 uncultured Erysipelotrichaceae bacterium | reverse complement strand
GTCCAACGCATCATCACCAAGGTTGTCACGAGTTTTAAGCCAAACATGGAAGTCGGAAAGGGATTGGAGCCTTTCGCTGCCGGAAAAACGAGATTAACGAAAGCGGCCCAAGAGGTCTTCGACTTCTTCTTCCTCCACCCATCCATCACCAGAGTCTCAATCCTTGGCGATTATCAAAACTACTCGAATAAGTGCAATTCCTACGTTTCTTTATCTGGATTCTCTGCAATTATCGGGAACGCGATCGAAGATAAAGCAGAGAAGGAGAGAATCTCCTTTACTCTCACTAGCGCGATGCAGGTAGCCTTCCTTAGGTCTTTTGCCGATCCGCATTTCATGGGTTATGACCTATCTTCTCAAGAAGGAAGGAACACCTATATCAAAGACACAGTCGACATCTTAATGAGGTAAATCTATGCGTTATAAGATCGCTAAAGCCCTAATCATCTTCTGGACCGCCTTTATCAGCGTCGGCGCCTTCATCGGCGGTATCTCGATGCTTGTAAAACCAGACGGCAGTATCCTCCATATGGAGGAAATGCTCCCCTACTTTCAGCTCCTCCCTTTCGCTGATGTCTTGTTTAAGGATTACCTATTCCCCGGTATCGCCTTAATCATCGTCAACGGCATTACCAACGCTTTGGCGTGCACCCTCGTCATCATGAATAAGAAGGTCGGCTTTATCTTAGGGCCGATCTTTGGTTTCACCTTGATGCTTTGGATTATTATCCAATTCGTCATCTTCCCACCTAATATTTTGGATGCCCTCTATTTTATCTTTGGCATCCTCCAACTCTTATGCGGATACTTCGCCCTCGTCTCATATAACCAGAAATACTTCAAATTCGATGAAGGCGATTACCCCAACGTAAACAAAGGCTCTAAAACCTTGGTCGTATATTTCTCGAGACTTAGGTACACCAAAAAGATCGCCTACATCAAAGCGAACGAATTAGGCGCGGATATCGAGGAGATCAAGACCAAAGAGAGAACCGAAGGAACCTTAGGCTTCTGGTGGTGTGGACGATTCGGCATGCACCACTGGGCGATGGATACATTCCCGTTAGAAAAAGACTTATCAACTTACGATAAAATCATCATCGTCACCCCGATCTGGGTCTTTAATATCTGCCCGCCTATTAGGGACTTCATGAGGAAAAACAAAGACGTTCTTTCCAAGAAAAAAGTCGAGATGATTTATAACCATTTCAATCCTTGGTTACCTAGATGCGCGATCAAGGAAGCTAAAGAATATGCGAATGTAATCTCGATAACTTCCAAGACCACGATGCTCGGCCATACCTTCAAATAATAATTTGCCCCATAAGCGCAATATTAGGACATATGTGGCTTTTCATATATAATGAAGCCAGAGGTAAAACATATGAAAAGAAGAGCGGCCTTTACGTTAGTCGTCCTTTCATCCCTATTCCTTTCTTCATGCGGTGCCATGGGTGTTAAGCTCCCGAATAGCCCTCATGAGAAAGTTTCTTTCGCCTTTTCCGGCGTAGAGAAGAGCCTTAAAAAAGGCCAGAAAAAGAAGTCAATCCTCAAACAAAAGAAAGAGCTCTTGCCCGAGCCAACTAACGACACCATCGAGACAATCTTTGACGCTTTGCCGATAAATAACGACGGCGATACGGAGATTGGCTATAACGACACCCCACTTATTCAGTTCCAATACCTTAAAGCGGTCTATGACGCGATCGGAGATGAGTTCTCCTTCAATACGCGTTACACCCATAAGCTCACAGGCGATATCTATTATGATTTCGGCATAGACGAGAAAGCCGAAGGCGAAGAAAATAAACACTCCTACGACTTCGACTTCTCCATTCTCATCGACATCAACGAAGAGGACATAATCACCGCGGAAGTCGGCTTTGACATCACCTTCACCCATGAGGACATCCAAAGACGTCAATACATGTACGTTGAGATGATCCTCGACTATGACATGGGTAAAGCTAATCCTAACTTCGATTTCACGATGAGGGATGTCACCGACTGCCTCTCCTACCCGGATGAAGAAGAACGCTTCATGTCGGTCGAATATGACTACATCTCCGTTAGAGAAAACGCCATCAAGGAATTCCGTAAATTCGGCGCAGCTTCCAAGGAAAGCATAGAGAATTACGCGAACGATGATTTCGTCTCCAAATACACCACTTTACGTGGCATTAGAAACGGAGAGAACTACAAGATCACCGACCCATTCAAGAAAGACCCTAACCTCCTAAGAGCCGTCATCGAAGGATGCTCTCTTAACACTATGGTTTCGACCTACAAGACCTCCTTCTTCGAGAAACGAGGCGTCGATAGTCCCGTCATTCCCGATGTCGTAGCCCACTTTAATCAAATCTACGGCCAGGATTTCGTCTACCATATCGCCACTAGCGGCAAAGACGAAGAATGGACTCCAAGGCAAGATGAAGGCGGACGAAGACTCGTCTACATGAATGAATCCCACCAGTTCTCCGATAGCCTCACCCTTGATACCGACAACCATTTCAGCGAATTCTTCTCCCGTGACCTTAAGCTCTACCTTCTTAACGATCGTGGCGACACCATCAGGGAAGTTGGCCTTAATGAGCTTAATATCACCCTGAAGTCTGACGCCTATCCTAGAAGCGAAGAAATCGAAGTCAGCAATCCTAATGAGCTCTTCAGCGTCCTTATCGAGAGATCCGGCTTTATCTACCAAAGCAACACCGGCATGAGCGCAAAGGTTAAGCTTAGCCTTAAGGACGATTCCTCCGTCAATAATGGCGAGGGCTATACCTTGATGATTAAAGACGAAGGCTTCCTCTCCGAAAAAGAACTCGGTAAGAATTGGCCTTCTAAATACCTAAATGCCTATCTCCCATTTGAGAATGCTATTCCGTCTCCTTCTTCCTCCGCGGCATATTACGAGCCATCGATTGACGGCGAGAGCACGAATGGCCCACATGGCAAAATCATCATCCACGACGCTGATCCAGATGAAATTACTCAGTACACATATCAGTTAACCCACACCCATGGATTTAGGGACAATGTCGATGGCAATGGCGTCCACACCTACAGCAAAAAGATGAATGAC
>ONCO01000013.1 GCA_900316365.1 uncultured Erysipelotrichaceae bacterium | reverse complement strand
ATCGTCCTCGACGAGGCCAACATCGCGCGCGTCGAGTACTACTTCGCCGAGTTCCTCTCCCTCCTCGAATTGCCAGACCCGTCGAGGAGGAGGGTCCCAGCCGCCCCGAGCGGCATGGCCGGAGACCCGCGCCGCATGGACGGTGGCTCCATATTGCTCCCCGAGAACGCGTTCTTCGTTTTGACCGCGAACAACGACGACTCGACCTTCGCCTTCTCCGACAAGGTCTACGACCGCGCCTCGGTCATGGACCTCGACTCCCGCGCCGAGCCTTTCGACGCGCCTAGGAGGCCGGCCGCCAGATTGGGCTGGCCGCAGCTCTCCAAGATGTTCGACGAGGCCGCGGCGAGGTACAGCCTCACCGGCAGGGATCTGAGGAGGGTGTCGAAGATCGACGCCTGGCTGAGGGAGAACCTCGGTCTGAGCTTCGGCAACCGTATCCTTTTGCAGATGAGGAGGTTCGTCCCGGCGTTCGTCGCCTGCGGCGGCACCGCCGAGGAGGCCCTCGACCTCCTTTTGGCGAGGAAGGTGTTGAGGAAGCTCTCGGCCGCCAACCCGGTCGTCGTTAGATCGAAGGCCCCGGAGCTCCTGTCGCTGCTCTCCGCCGTGTTCGGCGAGGGCAACGCCCCGGTCTGCGAGTCTGCAGTTAAGAGGTATGTGGAGGGATAAACTATGAAGAAGAGCTTATTACCATATATCTTAGTCGCAGCGATCGGCGTCACCGCCGGCGTTGGTATCACCGCGGTTCTTGAAGACGTGGCTGGCATGCCTTATGAAAAAGTCGACTTTAATTTATTCGACCCAGAAAACGTCAACATCGAAGCGCTTATTGATATGATCGCTGACCATCCAGAATGGAGCGATGCCATTTTCGATTGGATCAAAGAGCATCCTGATATGCTCGACGACCTTACTCCAGAACAGTTGGCCGATCTTATCGGCGAACATCCAGAGATGGCTGAGGATATCCTTAATAACCTTGCCGATAAACTCTCACCAGAGGAATTGGCTGATTTGCTTAATGACCCAGCCTTAGCCGACCTTATCGCCGAGAACCCGGAACTCGCCGCTTTAGCCGCGGGCTACATCATCTCCCAGATGGGCGATATCGATTTCTCGGAAGAGGCCCCAGAGCCAGGTCTTAATAATGGCGGTTCCATCAACGCCGCGATGGGTTCCAGCGGAAGCATCGATAACGGCACACTTGACCCTGATTTGTATCAGCAGAAGGTTTTCAGTTTCGATTCCAATTACAGCGGAACGGTGTATCTCCGTTCTTCGAGCAAAGGCGATTATTCCTCCGAGAAACGCGGTTTCTTAGATGCGCCTGAATTTGATAATTCGACCTACTACGTATCTCCGCTCCTATTCGCTGGTTCTGCTTTGGCGCAAAGCTACTCCTCTCCACTCTCCATCAGGCTCAACATGCATATGGGCGACTTCCGCGATGAGGGCATGATAGTAGGGGACTATGTCGGCTCCAGCTATACCGTCAATGGCGAATCGGGTAAGTTCTCCCGTCTATACGAAAACAAACTCGGTAACATCGATATCTCTGATTACACGGTTACTGCTTATCCTACCGCCGATATTGGCAGTGGTTCTTATGTCGTACCTAATGCTTTAAGCGAGCCGGAAAAACGTTATAGAAAGTGGGTTAAGTCGAATTACCTTGATGTTCCTACCTCCATCCGTAATCGCCTTAGGAGTTTCCTTGATGACCATGGTCTCTATACCCCAACTGACGTCCAAAACTATCTCAAATCTCACTACAAATACGAGGTCGGAACCTTCCATTGCCCAAGCAATAAAGATATCGTTGTGACCTTCCTTACCGAGGCAAGCGGTGGAACTTGTACTAATTTCGCCTCTGCGATGACCCTCCTTTGCCGTACCTTAGGCAAGCCTGCTCGTTTCGTTACGGGCTATTTGGTCAACGCGAAAAACGGATCCAACGATGTCCTTGGTAACATGGGCCACGCCTGGACCGAGGTCTATGCTGACGGCGTGGGCTGGCAGCGTTATGACGCGACAGCCTCCCTTGATTACACGCCAAATATTGATGATGAGATTCCGGCAACCGAAAAACTCCATAACGAGTACGACATGTATGATTTCAACGCTAATGGCGTCGATAAGCTCTTCTCCGTCGAAGTTGCGCCGGGCGTTCTTGATTCCCCAAGCGAGATTACTCTTCGTTCCAGGGCCTACGACAAATATAACAGTGCAACCTATCAATTCGAGCCGGTCGATATCAATGAAGAAGACGCTGAATGGATGAAGTCCGCCTTCTACGAGAATAACGTCAGCGAAGAGGTTCCCCGTAACGCTGGCTCTTTAAAGAGGACGGTTACCATCAAATACAGCGATGATTTCGTCCCTGATGGACTTCTTACACCTGTTGGCTTAGTCGAGGAACAATATGTCAGCGACGGAAGAAGCAAAACCCTTTACCAGGTCAATGACAGTAGGTTCTACCGCGATGGCGCTTCTACCGTCAGCCTAAACTATCTAGACACGAGCGCCTATTATCACACTGGCGAGCCGAGCGAAGAACAATTCGAATACGCGAGTCGTCTCGCCAGCTCAAACTATTACTCCGAATATCCGGAGGATTTGGGTGTTTACCTTGATCAACTCGGCGATTTGATTGCTAACACTGAAGGCCATAATTTAACCCCGGACGTCGTCAACAACTTCTTTGAAAAATATTTCCTGAGCGATTCTAAGCAACTTAACGACGGCACCTTCTCGGGCGCGGATCCGTTTAAATGGCTATTGACCCGCGAAGAATTGAGACATATGAGCTATCATAACGTCTTCGTTGGCTTGGAGACCTTGCTATTAAGGAGAATCGGCTACCGCGCGAGATTCGTCGATGGCTTTAAGGTGAAACTGGATGAGAATCTTTCCAATTCCACTGTCACTTATGAGTCGGCTTATTCTTGGGTCGAGTATTTCGATGACGAATATAAGTGCTGGAATCGCCTCTCCTTCGAGACTAAATGGCGATACACACGTTTGCTTTCCTATACGTTCGAAGATGACGATACGTTGGTTTACGACGGCACGAAGCAAAAAACCACTAAAGCCCCTCTTCAAGACATGGTCTATGAAGAACTCTCTGACCTCTATACAGGCGACCATATTGAATGGGAATTCAAAGGCGATACAGTCAACGCAGGAAGTTACCGCATCAAAGCGGATCTGGGTTTAGATGGCAAGACCAGGGTCTATAACATTTTCGGTGACGACGTGACCCTCTATTACGAGATCAACGTAGAGAGCAGCGGAATGCTGACGATAAACGAAAGAGAGATCACGGTTACAACCGGCAATTGGACCGCCTCACCCGGATATAACCCAAGTCAGAATCCAAATCATGCGGACGAATCTGGTTGCTGGGTTTCTAACCTAGCCGATACTGATTATGCGGAATTTATTTTCCCGGATGTTACATATAACTCCCTCGGTCAATTCGAGAATGCGTGCACCGTCATTATCAGGAATAAAATTACTGGGGCTGACGTGACCAAGAACTACAACATTTCCTATGATTTCGGAATCTTAACGGTGAAAGGAGACAGCTGATATGTCCCTTTACACCGATTACCAAAAGAAAATTGCTCCTTGGGCGAAAGCGTGGCACTTTGTAGTCAAACATAAGGTGCTCATCCTTTCCGCATGCGCGGCCGTTTTCGTCGCGACCGGAACACTTTTGGGAATCAAGGGCATCATGGTTAATGACGGATTAAACGCCGACATGAATTTCTCCTATGGCGAAAAATACCATTTCGGTGGCGACGCCATCATGGGTGATGTCCATTATGAATACCGCGAAATAGGTAGCGACACTTGGACCGAAGTTCCACCTAGCGATGCCGGAACATATGAAGTAAGGGCCTGCAGCAAAAACTCTTTCGGCGGAACCTATTACAGCCAATACAAGACTTTCACCATCGCGAAAAAGGAAAGCCCCCTTTCCATCGTCGGCGATCAGTTGACCTATGGCGAAAAGCCAAAAATCTCGATGGATATGGCCCCTGGGGATCAAATCGCCAGTTTCGATTACGACTATGACGACATCAACAAAGATAACCCGATCGTCACCATCAAGGATGTCGTTATCAAAGACAGCGTCGGCAAAAACGTTACCAGCAACTATGAGTTCACCCTTCCTAGCAAGGAGATGGAGTTGCTCCCTCGTCCGATTACCATTCGCGGTGAGAGCGTGCAGGTCGAATATAGCGGCAAAAACACCGAAGGCGGCCAATACAAAATTACTTATGGCTCGCTTGCAGATGGCGACAAGATCATCACCGAGCATAACAATCTGCCGATTTATACCTTAGACACCTTGGATAACATCACCAACGTGACAATCGAAAACGGCAGAGGTCAAGATGTCACCAAGCATTATAAGATAAACCTGGATAAAGGCTCCTTGTCCATGACCAAGAGGTACCTAGCTATCACCTCGGCATCTCTTAGCAAGGAATATGATGGCAAACCTTTCAGCGTCGACGATGACCCGAATTTAGAGAAATACACCTTAAATACCGAATTGGGCTTAGGCGATAGCTTAAGCGTCACTTTCAACGCGCAGACCGAGAAAAACGTTGGAACGTATGATAACGATTTTAGCTATCACCTCGATAACTCCCAGTATTACGTCGTCGAAAAGAACATCGGCAAGATTACCATCAGGAAGAGAAAACTGACCTTAGATTTCGTGGATAGCCTTACCTATAACGGCGAGGTTTTTGAGGATAGGAAAGACCAACTCTGTACCGTCAATGGTCTTGTTCCTGGGCATCGTATTGAATTGGAATTTATCAACGGAACCGCCTTTTTCCCAAACCGCACAGGCGTAGACGTCACAGTTTTTTCTGATACCGACGAAGACGTTACCGATAATTACGAAATCACCCAGAATGGCTGGACGGAATTCCGAAAGCAGCCTCTTATGGTCGACTGCGCCGACGTCAATGTTGTTTATGACGGCGAAGAACATAAGGGCTCTTATACGGTCACCGGTTTGCTCGATTGCGACGAGATTGAGTTTAATGATGTGGTTCCTAGTTCCATCTATCCTACGGCGATTGAATACACCATGAGTATCAAAAGGATTTACAACCGTGATACTGGCGAATCTCGAACCGCTTATTACGATATCTCAATGGGTTCTGGGGTCCTTATAATCGACAAACGTCACATTAGTATCGATGCCACTACGAAAAGATATTATACGGGCGGCGATTCAATCACTCGCGATTTTGACGAAACGGAATATTCCATGTCGGGCGATGGTCTTGCTGATGGCGATACATTGCGCGTCTTCCCTGTTTTCAATAACACATCGGACACGGGTTATGAAGCCGCTTGTGAGATTAAAAACCGTGAAGGGAACTACGTTACGTACACTTGTTATGACGTTTCGTTTGTTGGCGTTGGCGCGAAGTATGAAAAAGCCGAATTGACCGTTACCGCAGTTGACCAAACGTTTACTTATGATGGCAATTGGCATTCGTTGGAGTATAGCGAAGACGGACTTTGTGAAGGGGACACCATCTTTTATGAAGAAATGCCTTCTTACAAGAATCTGTGCGAGTATGGGGAATCTATAAGGCCACGGATCAATCACATAGAAAACGCGGACGGGGAGGATGTCACCGATTTCTATGAGATAACAACGAAAACTGGCACTTTGACAATCAACATACGCCCTTTAGAAATCAGCGTTCACACCCAACGCACATACAACGGCACCGATGAATGCTTATCGGAATATTTAACCGAAGGCGAAGAATATGAGTTTATTAACGGCACCTCTCTTGCCGCCAGCGATGAAATGGTTTTGCGGGTTGATGATTGGAGCGGCAATTATAATGATAAGATCATGTCTGCGTTTTACGATAACAGCCAGGAGCTGTTTTTGCAGAGAGAGATTACGGATAAAACCACAGGAGAAGGCACTGGTTTCAATTATGACGTTTGTTTTGTTGATCCGACTTTCAACAACAGCAAAGCAGATTTGCGCGTGAAATCCAAAGATATAAACGTTGTTTACGACGGGAACGCGCATATGGGCGAACCTGAATATTTTGGCTTGCAAGGAACGGATCGTATTTACTATGTGACAGCTTCATGCCCAAGTACCGTAAAACCGGATGAGATCCCTTACGAAATCGAAGTAGGCAAGATCCTTGCAGACGATAACACCGAACGCACCGATTATTACAACATCACCACCGAACCGGGAACCCTCCGCGTTAACAAGAGGGACGTTTCGATCGATATCGTTCCGCATAGCGATCCGGCTATTTGGAGATATTCGAGCAATAGCCCTTATGAACTCGCCGTTTTCGACCGATTGGATATCACCCCGCGTATTGGCGATGGTGGTGAGATTGAATACGATTGCAAAATCTTTAACGACGAAGGGGAAGACGTAACCCAAAGCTGCTACAACTTAACGGTCAATAATCAAGGCCAGACCCGTTATTATTACTCCATCAACGCGGAGATTGACGGAAGCACATCCTTATATAACGCGCCTTATGATGGCTATGAGCATTATTTCAGCGCCAATGTCGTGAAGGACGATTCTTTGGACGATGCTTTCCAAACGCAGTTATTGGCCTCCGGCGATAAGGTTGGAACCTACAACAACAATGAGCTATCCGAATATAAACCTTGCGAGATTACCGCGACGCCACTCGTGAAATCCATTACTGGCGACCGTTATTCGAATGGCCAATACACGAACGGCGACACCTCGATGTTCTATTACGATCATACTTCGACCACTCCGGCGACTCTCAAGATTGAAAAGCGCAACTTAACCATCAGCGTCTTCGGCACGAGGATTTACCAAGGCACGAAGCTTGGGTATCCGCTTGAAGATGGCGAATATGCTTTGGGCGGACTTGGCTTAGCGCCGACGGATGAAATCGAAATTAGGCCAATCGAAGATACCATCCTTACCGGCGGCAGTGTCGAATACGAAATCAGCATTTACAATTCCCATCTGAAGACAAATGTCACTGATTGCTATGACATAACATTGGATGATTCTATGTCCTATCAAAAGGCGACGTTGACTCTTACTTCGAACGCCGAAGATAACACTTGGGATTACGATGGCAAATCCCATAATCCAGTCGTTACCACGAACGCCTGCGATGGGGATAAAGCCTACGTTTCGACCGATATTTCTGAGCAAGGCGGCGAGGCAAACGCCGGTACGTATGATTTCACGACCACCGGAGTGACCATCAAGCGAGGCGAGGATGATGTTAGCAAGTACTATGACATCGCCAACCCGAATTATGGCTCATCCATGACGATCAATAAGGTTGATTTGTATCTTACCATCGATTGCCGCGACGGTTTCGATACGTCTACTTATGATAGTTTGCGCGATCTTGCCATTGGTTATGATATACAAACTTCCACCGGAGTCACCGGCCTTGAACTTATGGTGATCGGCTTTGAAGCAATTCCGTCAACGCCCGGCGTGTATAACGTTGAGGACTTTGTGAGAAGCGCCATCATCATGAAAGACGGCCTTGATGTCACGCGGAATTTCAATATCCATATTCAGGGTCAATTCAGAATCGTCGAAGCCCATCTCAGTATCAGCGCCCCGACGTATTCCCAGACCTATAACGGCGAAGAGATCATTGGCGATGTCGAGAGGTGTCTCATCAGCTTTACTAAAGGCATGGCCGAAGAAGGCTATAAGGTTCTCGATATTGTTCTAGAGGGCAGCATCATAGAACCTGGCAGTGTCGTTTTAAGGATCGTCAGTTACACGATAGTCGACGGCAAAGGCAACGTCGTCACTATGCCTGTAACGCAAAATGACGGTACGCTCACTATCACGGTGCGCAGCATCGTTATCGCAACAAAGGATATCCACGACTACGTTGGTGAAACCTTCGATCCAATGAATCCATACATCATTTCCGGCTCGCTTGCTCAAGGCGATCGCATCTATTTCACAAGAAGCGGGACCCCGGTTACTTCCTACGATTTGACCGGTGAATATTCAAACGATGGTTGGACTTGGGTCATCGTGGATGAAGACGGAAATGATGTGACTTATCGTTACAACATCACCGTCCTTTGGGGCACAATCTACATCGAAGACTAGACCCGATTATGTGTAAAAATTTGCAATCTACAACCATTTATGGTTTAGAATGTAGGTAATCCCTACCATTTGGAGGAAAATTATGAAGAAAAAAGCATTATTGCTCGCTGGATTAGGCGTTTTTGCATTAGGCGCTTGCGTCCAGAACCAACCAGCAACCAACGAGAATATTGCGGATTTGAAGGCTGCTTTAAAGAAAGAAGAAGCCAAATCCGATCTCGGCTACCACATCAGTGGCAATGTTTCTTTAAGCAACAAAGTCGGCGAACATGCCATCAGCGAAATCAACTTAAAGAACCTTGATGCCAACCTCTCTTTCGTCGGTTTCCCAACCGCTGAGAATAACAGCGTTCGCGGTACTGATTTACAGGCCTATGCCTCATTTAAGTACACCGAATTCAGCATGAAGGTCGCTGATATCGATACTTATGATGAGCTTCTCTATGTCAGCACCACCAACGGCGAAAGACATGACGCGAAATTCTATCTTGATGATGGCGATGCCTATCTTGATTTAAGCAACATCGGCATCGATTCCATGCGCATTGAAGGCGAGGATGAGCCAGTCTCCAACCAGAAGATGCGTTTCGCCGGCGTTTTGGCCGACACTCTCATCCAGGTTAACGCCGCTTCCAGCGTCTTTGATTCCGTCCCGATGATGATGGGCATGAGCGAGGCCGAATTCGACAATTACGTCCTTAAGACCGCTCTCGAATTCAGAAAGAGCGGCGATGCCACCGAAGCCATCGCGAATATCGACGCGGCCAAGCTTAGGAGCATCTATGTCTCCCAAGGCTTAGCCGATTATTACGCCAACACCCTTCCGGACATCCCAGAAGAACAGCAGAACGACGCCTTGGTCGCCGCGAAGAACACTCTTGAGCAGGGCTTCAACGCGATGATCCCGTCTTTCGACCTTAACCTTTCCATCAAATACAACACCAGAGGCTTAACCGCCATCTCCCTCGATACGAACGGCAAGATCGTTCTCGAGGAGGAAGAAGAACTTGCACAGACCATCGAATTCGATATCGACCTCGACTTCAAGGTCCAGGAAGCTTCCATCCCAAGCGATTTCGATACTTCCGGCTACACCGATTACGAGTTCGATTTCGAGACTAAATAAGTCTTTCAATCAATGACTTTAGGGCAGGGCGACCTGCCCTTTTCATATTAAAATTTTTACACAGAATCAGCAAAAAGTGGTGTTTTTGAACTGATAGAATAATTGAAATCTCTCTAACTTTTGAAACCGATTATTAAGGTGCCATAATTAAGAAGAATTCTCGCAAGAAAGTCGACTTGAACCAAACGTCATTCCCTCGATAAATGTCGGAAAATAGGCCGAATGTTGATTCTTGAACCCTTCGAGGAACAATTTAAAAAAGCAAGATTGTTTGCGCAATTATTGCTTTGCGCGTAAGCGTTTTTATACCGCTTTACCGATAATTAAGGCTATAATTCCTTTGTTCTATAAAAGAGGCATTTTTCATGATTGCAAAAAGCAGAATTATCCAAGACAACCGGGGCCTCAATGGAATGAACGTAGCTTCTCTTGAGCTTAAGGCTCCTGAGTTCGTCTACCTTCCTCTCCAAAATTCCCGTTGCCCAAAAGCGGAGTCTCTAGTCAAAGATGGCGATAAGGTCCTTCTTGGCCAGAAGATCGGTGTTCGTCACGCCGCTTGGTTCGACCAGAACATCCACGCGACCGTTTCCGGCGTTGTGGTGGGCATCGAGAAGCACGGCTACCGGAATGGCAAAATCGTTGAAGCCATTAAAATCAAAAACGATTTCAAGGATGAGCTTGATCCATCCATCGTTGAAAAGAGCGATGAAGAGATCGCTAAGCTCAGTAGAGAAGAAATCACCGAGCTCGTTAAGGATTGCTCGATGGTCGGTCTCGGAGGTTCTTCCTTCCCGACCTTCGTCAAGTTCCAGACGAAAGACCCAATCAATACCATTCTCATCAATGGCATTGAATGCGAACCGTATTTAAATGCTGACCAGCGTCTTATGGCCGAAAAGACCGAGATGCTCGTCAAAGGCCTCCATTTATTGCAGCAGGCCTTCGGCACCAAAGATATCCGCGTCTGCGTTAAGGCTAAACACGCCGAGCTCTGCGCTCAGCTTAAGGAAGCCTTCGAGAAAGACGACCAGGGCATCGTCTTAGCCGAGATGGATAACTTCTATCCGCAGGGCTGGGAAGTCGCGATGATCGAAAAAGCGACCGGCATCCGCCTTGCTTCCGGCGAACTTCCAGCCAAGCGCGGCATCATTGACTTCAACGTCACCTCCGTCATCGGCATCTATATGGCGGTTAAATACCACCAGCCGGTGTACGAACGTTATATGGCCATCCAAGGCGACGGCATCAAGAACCCAAGCAACGTCCGCGTCCGTATCGGCACCTTGCTCTCCGAGGTCATCGCCCAGTGCGGCGGCTATACCGACGACTCCAATAAAGTCCTTATCTTAGGTGGTCCGATGATGGGCAGCGCCATCCCAACCGATGACACCATCTGCACCAAGACCATCACCTCGCTCCTCGTCTTCAACGAAAAGCCAGTGGAGGAGAACCCATGCATCCGTTGCGGATCCTGCGTCCTCTCCTGCCCAGCCTACCTTGAGCCGGTTTCCATCATGAATGCGGTCAAGGCGGTCAACAAAGAAGGCGTTAAGTCACTTCACCCAGAACGTTGCATCGAATGCGGTCTCTGCACTTATAGCTGCACCAGCGGCATTCGCGTCACCGATTATGTCAGGAGGGCGAAAATCATCGCGAAACTATAATGGAATTTGTTAAAGAAACTTCACCGCACGTGAAGCGCAAAGACAATCTCACCTGGATGCTCCTCGACGTCGTCATCGCTTTGGCGCCGGTAATCCTCGCTGCTCTTGTCTTCCATCCTCTCGATGCGCTTCGCAGCATTCTCCTCTCCGTGGCGAGCATGGAGTTATGCGAATTCCTCTTCGTCTACATCACGAAGAAGGACGTCAAAGCGTTTAAGATGCAGAACTTCCTCTCTGCGCTTATCTCCGCTCTCATTTATTCCCTTATCATGCCATCCAACCCAGGTTGGGAAAGTGGCATGGGTTATTGGATCATCCCTGTTGGCGCGGCCCTTGGTATCATCCTTGGCAAACTCGTCTTCGGCGGAACCGGCAATAACATCTTCAACCCAGCGGCCTTAGGCATGGTCATCGCCCGTCTCTCTTGGGGCGGTCTCATGGCCAATAGCGGACTCGTCTTCTTCGGAAGCGACGTCACCGCTGGCGCGACGGCCTTAACCTATGGCTCCACCTACGCCAACATGGCTAACGTCCCATTCCTTGATTTATTAATTGGACGTATCCCAGCTTCCTTAGGCGAAGGATTCAACATCGCCATCTTAATTGGTCTCGTCTATCTCTTGCTCCGCAAGACCATCGACTGGCGCACCTTCCTCTCTTACTTTGGAACCTTCGTCTTCTTGATGATGATCGCCGGCATCTTCGTCAGCGTTAACACCGCTGGACTTGCCTGGCATCAGTTCGTCTCCTATGAAGTCTTGGCCGGCGGCTTCCTCTTCGGTGCCGTCTATATGATTACCGACCCGGTAACTGGACCAACCTCTTCGCCAGCCCGTGTCATCTTCGGCGTCTTCGGCGCGATGATCGCGGTCTTCATCCGTTTATTCACCTCTTCCCCAGAGGGCGTTGGTTATTCCATCCTCTTTGCGAACATGATCGCCCCAGTCCTTGATTACCCAAGCTGGAGCTCCTCCAAGTGGAAGAAGTGGCACATCATCACCCTTGCCGTTCTTGCTGTTATCGGTATCGCCCTCATGTGCGCTACCCCAGCCGTGAAAGGAGGTTTTAAAGCGTAATGAATAAGAAATATCTTACGGTCCCAGCCATCTTAGCTGCGATCTGCGTTGCCTCCGGTGCCGTCATCGGCGGCGTTCACGCCCTGACCTCCTGGTACATGGAGACCCATAAGAAAGTAGGGGCCCCTGAAGAAATCGAGGCTCTCTATAACGATGGCTCGACCTTCGTTGAAGTTGCCGATTTCGAAGAATACAGCGTCATCGGCTCCGAATACAAAGTCACCATCAAATCCGTCTACGAAGTTCAGCGCGACGGAAAGAAAGTCGGTTATGCCTACCTCGTCAACGGTGGCAAACCAGTCAATACCGAAACCGTCGTCGCCGTTTCGTTCGAAGGCGATGTTACCGAGCAGACCAAAGCTTCCTTACAGCCGAAATCCATCAACCTCGTCGTTGCTGGTGACTCCGGCTACGAAGCCAAACCAGAGGCTTATGTATCCGCCTTAAAGGGCGGCGAAGCCTTAACCGACGCCTGGACGGGCGCCACCTCCAAATCCTCCCATAGCATCCATGACGCGCTCGTCGCGGCTAGAGATGACTATGCCAGACGTTGGAATGGCTCTACCGGACCAGTCGTGGTCGATGAGACCGAGGCCTACCTCAAGAAAGTCGTCTCCAACCTTAAGTCCTATGTTAAGGATGAAACCTTCCAGGGCATCAAAGAAGATTGGGACGAAAGGACTGACGCGATCAACATCGATATCCTTTATAAGGTTACGACCGAGGATGATAAGGTCATTGACGTTTACCATTCCAAGTCCTACGCCTTCATTTGGGATGAGGAAAGCTATAGCTACGTCGAGATGCTCGCTTCCTGGACCGCGGAAATCAACGAAACCACCGTCCTTGAAGACGTCACCTTCGATAAATACACCGTCGTGAAGAGCAACATGAGCTTCAGCCAGTGGCAGGATGATTACTTGCCAGGCCTCAGCGATGGTTCTAAAGACCTTGATAGTGAGAACGATACCAAGACCGGCGCCACCTGCGCTGACCTCACCATCCAGGAAACCCTCAAACTTGAGCGTAATCATTACTTCAACGCCAAGAAGAGCGCATAAAGGAAGGAGATAGAAACATGGAAAACGAAAAGAAATCCAACAAACTCAGAACCTTCTTAGATCCGCTTCTTAAGACGAACCCACTCTTCGTCTTGGTTCTTGGGACCTGCCCTGCCTTAGCGGTTACCGCGACCTTCGAAAGCGCCCTCGGCATGGGCTTCCTCTTCACCTTCGTCTTGGTCATGAGCAACATCATCATCTCGGCCTTGCGTAAGGTTATTCCGGAGGAAGTTAGAACTCCGGCCTATATCGTCATCATCGCGACCTTCGTCACGATCGTTAAGCTCCTCACCGAAGCTTTCTTGCCAGATTTATACAAGACCCTCGGCGTCTTCGTCGCCTTGCTCGTCGTCAACTGCATCGTCCTCGGTAGAGCGGAAGCCTTTGCTTCTGATAACACCGTCGGCGATAGCGCACTCGACGGCCTTGGCAATGGTCTTGGCTATACCTGGGCCATCGCCGCGATCGGCTTGGTCCGCGAGGTCTTTGGCAGGGGTACCTTCACCCTTGGCAAGACCTTGACCTTCATCCCGAAGTTCACCTTGCCAATTCTTGGCGGATATGAAGGCTCTAGCCTTAACTTTACCTTCCCAATCCTCACCACGAACGCCGGTGGCTTCTTAGTCCTTGGCGTCGCGCTTGCGATCATCGCCGCGATTGAGAATCACAAAAAGAGCGTTGCCGCCGCGAAGGCGAAAGCTGAGAAAGAAGCGGCCGCGCTTGCGAAAGGAGCGAACTAATCATGCCTTACATCGTTAGCTTTATCCTCGCTATCGTCTCCTACATGGTCATCGATAACGTCATTCTCAGCCGTTACTTCGGCATCTGCTCCTTCATTGGCGTAGGCAACAAAGTTAAGTCCGCCGTCTCGATGGGCTTAGCGGTTACCTTCGTCATCATGTTGGCCGCTCTTATCTGCTGGCCGCTTTACACCTTCGTCCTTGTCCCAGCCGGCATGGAATACATGGAGACCATCGTCTTCATCCTCGTCATTGCCTCCTTGGTCCAGATCGTTGGCTACTTCATCAAGAAGACTTCCCCAACCCTCTACAAGAACCTCGGTATCTATCTTCCATTAATCACCACCAACTGCGCCGTCCTCGGCGTCGTTGAAAGCAATATGGCCTATGACTTCGGTCGTTCTATGGCTAACGCCATCGGCACCAGCCTTGGCTTCTTGCTGGTCATCTTCCTCTTCGCCTGCATCCGTGTGCGTTTGGAAGCGGCCAATACCCCGAAGGCGTTTAAGGGCCTTCCAATCGCCCTTATCGTTGCTGGTTTGATGGCTATTGTCTTCTTAGGCATCGGCGGAATGATCGACTTGTCTTCTTGGGGTGTCATCTGATCATGCCGAAAGAAGTAGCGATCATCGTTACCATCATCGTCCTCGTCGTCTTAGCGACACTCTTCTTCGTCTCTTTCCTCCTCTACGTCAAGACTCCGGCCCCAAAGGGCTGCGAGAACCTTGGTAGAGACGAGTCGAAGTGCGGGGAGTGCTCCGAGACGGGCTGCCGTTTCTATCAGACGGCCTTCAAAAGAGCCGAGGAGAAACGCCGTAACGAAGAAAAGCAAAACCAAGAAAAAGGAGATAGCAAATAATGGATATCTTATGGTCAGTCCTATTGATGCTCGGATTAGCGATAGTCCTCGGCGTCCTCATCGTCCTCTTCTCCATTCTCTTCCACGTTGAGGAAGACCCGCGTGTCGCGGCGGTGGAGAAAATGCTCCCGAATTACAATTGCGGCGCCTGCGGCAAAGCGGGTTGCCACGATATGGCCGAAGCCCTTGTCTGCGGAGAAGTTAAGAACGTCAGCAAGTGCAAAGTCGGCAAGAAAGACAAGAACTACGATCCAATCATCGCCTACCTTGCCTCCACCCCGGGACCGGACGGAAAGACCGTTGAGGTCAACATCTAAACCCCATCGAAAACGAGAACCACCTATGGTGGTTTTCTTTATATTGATTCCCGCATAGCCTATAATTCACCTATGAAGAAAAAAGTATTCGCCTTCTTATTCTCTCTCCCTCTACTAGCCTGCAACTCTAATCCTGAATTAGAGACCTTTTATTATCGCGAATTCGGCATTTTTAATTCTGAGTTTGCCGTTACCTATAACGCGGAGAAAAGCTTAGAGGAAGAAATCGATACATTCCTCTCTGCTTTTACCCTTGAGGCCGATCCATATTCCCAACATAAGGGCGTCAACGGCGTCTATGAAATCAACCAGACCAATGAGCCGGTTGAGGTTAGCGATGACCTTTATAACGCGATTGATAGGGCTTGGACCATCAAGAGCGAGACTGAGGGATACTTCAATCCTTTGATTTTTGATCTCTCCTCCTTATGGAAGAAGACCCTTTTCGGCGGAATCATCCCAGATCCGGATTATGTTCCGACAAGCGCGAAGATTGACGCGGCGAAAATAGAAGCGCCGGCTCTATTAGAAGAGATGAATAACGGCTCTTTGATCCTTGATGCCGCTAAAAAGACCGTCCAGCGCGTCGGTAGCGCCAAACTGGATTTAGGTGGCATTGCAAAAGGCTATGCGGTTGAGAAAGTCGATAAAATCCTCAAAGACCACGGCATTAAGGAATACCTCGTTAATGGTGGTACCTCTTCTTTAGCTTTCGGCGTTGCTGAAGACGGCGGTCCTTTCCGCGTCAGACTCAAATACACCGGAGACGATGAAACCTCGCTCCGTTATTACGTCAAGAAGGCCTTTACTTCGACTTCGGCCGTCTATGAGCAATATCGCGTTGTCGATGGCGTTACTTATTCCCACGTCATCAATACAGTCACTGGCATTCCAGTCACAGATTATTCGATGGCTTTCCTTGAAGGTGAAGATTCCACCAGACTTGATGCCTATTCTACGGCCTGCATGATCGCAGGAATCGATAAGACCAAGAGTTGGGAAAAAGCCTATAACTTCAAAGCTGCCTTATTCGAGGATAAGGATGGTTTAGCCGAACTTGTATACGAAAATAGCCAATTGAATAAAGCATGAGCGAAGAGAAAATCGATAACGCGAATCAAAACGAAAAGAAGGAGAAGCCGTTCTTCTTGAAGCATCTCTTCGATTTCATCGTTCTCGTTTTCCTTATCGCCGCGACCAGTTCTTTCTATGCCATTCGCGCGGTGCAGAAGGCCAACATGAATAAGAACGACGTCCTCACCGCGGTGGTTACCTTTGGTAATGAAGAACTGGCTAGATATAACCTCACCGAGGTTACCGATTATCGCGAAGAGAAGATACACGGCAAATACACCGACATGACCCTCGGTTTAAAACATAACGCCATCGCCGTCGTCGAAAGTGGTTGCCCAGGGCAGGAATGCGTCCATCAGCATTGGGTGAGTGAGGTCAATCATCCGATCATCTGCGCCTATAACCTTATTTATATAGAGATTATCGGTTCCTCTTGGAGTGATGTTGTAGCGGGGTAAGAAGATGAAGAGGAAACCTATTCAAAAACTTGCCCTGACTTCGATGTTGCTAGCGATGGCTTTGACCTTAAGCATCGCCGAGAGCTTCATCCCATTTGGCATTCCAGGCGCGAAAATCGGCTTGGCCAACATGGTGATTCTCGTCTCGATCCATTTCTTTGGCTTCTGGACCTCTTTGGCCATTGATGTCCTTAGGGTCTTTATCGTTAGCCTTGTCACCGGAACCTTCTTGGGTATGGGATTCTACCTTTCCTTATCCGGTGCGCTTCTTAGCTTCTTCTTGATGTATGTGGCTACCAGATGGATCAAGGCCTTGACCCCTGTGGGCGTTTCCATCATTGGGGCCTACAGCCATTCGTTGGCCCAGATTGTCATGGCTATCCTTATCTATCGCTTAATGGGCGTTTCCGCGAGTGGCGCGTTAATTTATTATTTCCCATTGATGGCGTTTATCTCTTTGGGGACCGGCACATTAAACGGTTTCTTGGTTGAATACATCGTCAAGAATCCTTATCTAAAGCAGAATGTTGACGCGATTGTCGGTAATCGTAAGTAGCGGCACGATATCATAATTATTGTTCGATATACGAATAACGTGAAAATGCAACAGTTTTTCTTTTGTATTTAACGAGATACTTTTGACACTGTCACAATCATTTTATTGATAAAAATAATTACTCTGATACAATCCGTTCAAGTAAAAGGAGATTTTATGAAAAAAGTATTAGCATTGCTAAGTATCGTGGCCGCTCTATCCGCTAGCGGAGCTGCGATTCCGGCCGAGGGGAACTTCCTAAAGGCCCACAAAATGGCGGCGGGTCAAAATGCAAGCTTTGAGGCGCATAAAGCTTTATATGGATTCGACATCGATGATCGCTGGAAACCATGCGGCGGATTTGAAGATCAGTATCTCAAGGACTTTAAAGTCATGGATAAGAATTATGTCCAGGATGGAGAGGTGCAATTCTACGCTTCCGTCCAACAGGTTTTATTGAAGTATGACGGAGTGGATGACGTTTTTGCGTTCGCTTATCGAGTCGTTGTCACGCCTTTGCAGGTTTACCATGAAGCAACTGGAATGCTTTGGTGGGCAAAACCATCTCGTGGTGACTATTGGATAACTAGTGAAGTTATGACAAGCATCAAGCTCACGGGTGGAACCATTGGCGATTGGGCTCCTAAAAACATTCCTCAAACCACAACTTCGTCTTATACCGTGACTGTGGGCACAGACGGAGCGTCTATATCCGCAAACATGGACATCGTCACAGAAGACGTTGAATTCATAAGCAAAACCAAAGCGGCTGAAGGGCGCTATTATTCTAAATATTCGTTGAATGGCATTACAGCCTCATCTGTGTATTCGACCTGTTACTATGGTTTTTTCACTTTCCATGCCGATATCATCGACTTTTATCTTGACGTTGATCACAGGGCGTCCTTTTACGGAATTAAAAACAATAAGACTGCCTCGCTGAGTTTCGACTACGATTATTGATTGGCTCTGTCGACAAATTTAGAAACGCTCCAAAGCTTTTGACCCTGCTTATTTCGCAGGGCCTTTTTTTGCGTCAGGTGGTTTTCTGCGTTGGTCGTAAAAAAAGCCATCGAATCGCTTCGATGGCCTGTTTTGCTTTGTGATTAAGAAAGCTTATTTGATAGCGTTGAGGGCCTTGACGAGGAGCTCAGCGTAGGAAAGGGAACCTTCCTTGCGGGTGTTGAAATCGGTCCAGGTGGCACCAGTTTCGTATTCACCGATGACCCAATAATTCTTTTCCTTTTCGTCGACGGTGACTTTCTTGGTGGTGGCAGTGGTGATCTTTTCACCCTGAGCGATGAAGGCAGCGACGGTCTTGTCGCGGTTGCCTTTCCAGTCGAAGGTGCTTCCACCGTAACCATTCTTGTCTTTGCAGATGGTGTCGTTGGTCATAACGGTCTTGACGCCATTGACTTCGACGTTGCCAGCAACGATGGCTTCTTTCCAAGCCTTGGCAGCGGCGTCGTTGCCAAAGAGCTGGACTTCGGTCTTGCCGTCAGCGGTCTTGTAACCTTTGGCTTCGGCGTCAACGGTTAAGGTGTAGGTGCCGAACTTGACTTCATTGTAGAAGTTCTTGGTTTCTTCGCCGTGCTTGCCGGTGATGGTGAGAGTGGTGGTCTTGCCTTCAATGGCTTCGGTGGCAGTGACGTGGGATGGGAAGCAGTACTCAGTGAGAGTAGCAGCAGTGATCTTGCCATCGGTGGTGGTGACGGTCGCATAACCGACATAGCCAGCGCCGTGGACTAAGCCAAAGGCTTCACCGGTCTTGACGACTGGTTCCTTGCCGCCGCAAGCAGCTAACATAAGGGAAGCGGCTGCGAGAAATAAGAATTTTCCGTTTTTCATTTTTTCTCCTTTTAGAAAATATTGGAAAACTGGATCATGACGATTCCAGGTACCACCATTATGGGCATGTTTTTTTACCGATTCAAGGGAAATGACTTGTTCAAAAACCGCAAAAAAGTCGGGCGCAATCGAAAAAATAGTCAATATCGAAGATTTCCCAAAATCTTTACCGATATACCGATTTGGTAGCACTTAAAAATTGTTACTTTTTTCTGCGTTCAACACGAAAAATCTTTGAATTCATCGGAGGAATTTCAATTTTTCTATCAAAACTAGGAAAATAATTGAGTTTAAAATACGGCGGTTATGCAAACTATTTCCCGGAACGTCATTGGGGCTGTTACTGATTAAACGGGAAGTTTTTCGTAATATTGAATCTTAAACATTATTAAAGAATTTCGATGCCATCTAGGTTTTTCATTTTTGATAGTTTTAAGAAAAACCACTTTCATTTATTTACTGATAGTAAAAAGGGAAATCGTCGCTTATTATGTCGCCTAGTTGGTCAAAATGTATGAATAAAAATGCCTTAAAAGGAACCTTAGTCGTTGCTTCCACTTTGGCGGGCCCTGAAAGGGAACTCACCCTTCCTAAGCTTTTCCAGGTCTTTCAAGACTACGCGACGGAGAATGCCGAGCAATTAGGCGTCGGCAAAGCCGTTACCACAGATGTCGGTAAGCTTTGGGTCGTCAGCCGCTTCTACGTTGAATTCAAACGCAACCCTAAATATCTCGAAAACGTGAATGTAGAAACCAGGGCAGGGGCTAAAAGAGCCTTTGTCTTCCCTAGATATTTCTCCATCGATGACCTTGATGGGAATAACATCATCAAAGCCTCCTCAATGTGGGCCATTATCGATGAGAAGAGCAGGAAACTCATTATGTCTCCTGGCTTAGACACCCCGGACTGCACTGAAGGCGATGAATTACCCCTTCCTAGCAAAGTCCATCCAAAGGAAGCTAACTTCGTTGAGAAGCGTGCCGTCCGTTATAGCGATCTCGACACCAACCGTCATCTCAATAACACCAGATATATCGAGATGCTGGTGAATATCTTCCCGATCGGTTTCCTCGCTAAGAAGCAGATGAAGAGTTTGCTCCTTAACTACACCAAAGAGATCCGTGAAGGCCAGGTCGCGGAGATTTACGCCTCCGACGATTTCACCTATGTCAAAGTCATGGTCGATGGCTCTACCTCCTTTGAGGCGGAGATGAGTTTCGTCGACCGTTAATAAAGAAAGGAGTTCAAAATGGAAGAAGTAACCTTAAAGGCCCAACATCTTTATAAGGACTTCCCTCTAAGCAGAAAGCAGCAAAGGGAAAAGAGGACGAATGAGAAAAAACTCATCGCCGTCAATGACGTCTCTTTCGAACTTAAGAAAGGCGAGATTTATGGTTTGCTTGGCCCTAATGGCGCGGGCAAAACCACGACCCTCCGTATGGTCGCCTCCCTTTTAAAATGCGGCATGGGCGAAATCATCCTAAACGGCAAAAACGTCAATGATGATTTATCCGCCTACCGTTCTAAGGTCGGCTTCCTCACCAGCGAGCTTAAGCTGGATGAGTTCTTCACGCCTTCTTATACCTTTGAATATATGTCCAACCTCTATGGCGTGCCGCATGAGGTCATGGAGAAAAGACGCGAGATGCTCTTTGAGCGTTTTGGAGTCACCCCATTTAAAGACTCCCAGATTAAGAATCTCTCTACAGGTATGAAGCAGAAGGCATCCTTGGCCATCTCCATTTGCCATGATCCGGAGATTATGATTTACGATGAGCCGACCAATGGCCTTGATATCATCGCCTCCAGGGACGTGGAGAATTTCCTCCTCGACCTCCGCGGACAAGGCAAAGCCATCGTCATCTCCACTCACATCTTCTCCCTCGTCGAGAAGCTCTGCGACCGCGTCGGCATCATCATCGACGGTAAGATGCGCCTAGAGGACAGCCTCGCGAACATCACCAAGGAGCGCTCTTTGGAAGAAGCCTTCTTCGCCCTCATCGAGGAGGATAAGCAATGAAAAACATCAAAACCGTCTTCCTCAAGGAACTCAAGCGTTTCTTCACCGATCCGCGCATGCTGCTCGCCCTTTTCCTCCCGGGCATCCTCATCTTCATCGTCTATAGCATCATGGGCGATATCATGAAGAGCGCATTAACGGGCAATAACGTCACCGAGACGACCTATAACATCGCCTACACCGATAATTCTGGCTCTGAGAAACCGGCCATCATCTCATTCTTTGACGCCTATATGGCCTCCTCGGAGAATGAAAAGACCAATGAGGTCAAATACACTCCGATCCCTCTTGCGGACGCGGAGAAGACCAAGGATAACTTAGTTGGCGAAGGATATGACGTCCTCATCGTCTTCTCGAATAATTTCGAGACTGCGGTTTATACCCCTAAAGACCCGGCGAACCCGAATCACATCGACGTCTATTATGACGGCGCGAGCGAGAAGGCATCTAACGCTTATCAAATCATCACCGCCGGCATCTCCAGCTGCTATAACAACTATTTCGTCAACGTCGATAAAGACTTCAAGCCGATCGAGGCCAACGTCTCCGAAAGCGACTTCATGGCCGGCAAGGTCATGGGCTTCATCTTCCCGATGGTCACCGTCTCGCTCCTCTTCTCGACCGTTATGTCCACCTGCCCTGATGCGGTGGCGGGCGAAAAGGAGAGGGGGACCCTCGCCGCGATGCTTCTCACCCCGATCAAAAGGAGCGAACTGGCCTTAGGCAAAATCTTGGCCTTGGCCGTTGTCTCCGCGGCGTCTGGCATCGTCTCCTTCTTGGGTTTAGCAGGCTCCATCCCAAAGCTTATGGGCGGCCTTGACTTCAATTTCAGCGGGGCGACCATCGTCCTCTTGGCCTTCCTCGTCTTAACGACCCTCTTCTTGTTCGTCACCATTGGCTTAACCATCTCTAGCGTCGCCAAAACGACCAAAGAGGCCACCAGCTATATCGGCCCGATGATGATGATCCTTATGCTTACCGCCATCCTTCCGGCGATTCTAGACACCAGCAGCATCGGCTTCGCCTTCATCCCATTCCTTAATATGGCCAGTTGCATGGCCGATATTCTCGCAGGTGGAGTAAGCGTCCCATTCTTCCTTATCACCATCGGCATGAATGTCGCCGTGTCGGGATTACTCATCTATCTCATCACCCGTATCTTCAACAATGAGAGATTGATGGTTAGCTAAGATAAAACCAGTTTAACGGTCTCGGGCTTCCGGGGCCGTTTTTACGTTCCGACGCCTTAAACATAAACAAATCATTGACCCCTAAATAGGGGTTTGCTACATTATTGACGCTTCCTAGAAATAGGGGCTTGGATCACTCCTTAAATAAGAGTCAGAAAGTGGCGATAGATCCGTTGCCGCCGGGATGAAAATCCCATATTGATTCCTCTTCAGCGGGGAAATTTTGTAAGCTGGCTACTTTACAGCCATTAAATGCGTAGTTCTACGCAACTTGTGAAACGGTCAATAGAGTCGTAAATGTAAAATGTTTACGAATAATGACTCTGTCCAACGCCTTTTTCAGGTGGAGTGAGAAAGAATGTCCGAGCACGGTTGCGAGTTACGCTTCCGTGCTCTTTTTTACGGTTTATTGCGGATTCGCAGGAAAGGAAGAAAAACTATGGCAAGAGTATTGATCATCGGATGTGGCGGCGTCGCGACCGTCGGCATCGTCAAGTGCACCCAGCACCCAGAGGTCTTTGAGGAGATTTGCATCGCCTCCAGAACCTTATCTAAATGCGACGCGTTGAAGGAAAGGCTCCAGCCAACTACCAAGACTAAAATCACCACCTGCAAGATTGACGCGGGCAACTTAGAGGAAGTCGTTGCCCTCATGAAATCCTATAAGCCGGATATGCTCATCCACATGGGCATGCCATACCATAACCTCGTTTTGATGGAGGCTTGCGTCCGTTGCAAGGTCCATTACCTCGACACCGCGGCCTATGAACCAGAAGACGTCAACGAACCAGAATTCCGTAAGTATTACGACAATAGATGCAAAGAAAAAGGCTTCTATGCTTATTTCGATTACCCATTCCAGTGGGCCTACCGCAAGAAGTTCGAAGAAGCCGGCATCGTCGGCGTCCTCGGCTGCGGCTTCGACCCGGGCGTCACCCAGGCTTATGTCGCCTATGCCAAGAAACACGAATTCGACACCATCGACACCCTTGATATCCTCGACTGCAATGGTGGCGACCATGGCTATAAGTTCGCGACCAACTTCAACCCGGAGATCAACCTCCGCGAAGTCTCTTCCCCGGGCGCTTATTGGGAAGACCATAAGTGGCACCGCGTCGAACCGATGAGTATCCATAGAACCTATGATTTCGACGGCGTCGGCGTGAAAGATATGTATTTGCTCCATCACGAGGAAATCGAATCCCTCGGGCTCAATTACCCAGAGATCAAGAAGATCCGCTTCTTCATGACCTTCGGCCAGAGCTACCTCGACCATATGCGTTGCTTAGAGGATGTCGGCATGCTCTCCCCGAAAGCCATCAGCTATAACGGCGTCGAGATCGTCCCGATTCAGTTCCTCAAAGCCTTGCTCCCAGATCCAGCCACCTTGGGCCCACGCACCCACGGCAGAACCAACATCGGCTGCATTTTCACCGGCAAGAAGGACGGCAAAGAGAAGAAGTATTACATCTATAACGTCTCCGACCATCAGGAAGCCTACAAAGAGACCGGCGCGCAGGCCATCTCCTATACCACCGGCGTCCCAGCCATGTGCGGCGCGATGATGGTCTTGACCGGCAAATGGAATACCCCAGGCGTCCATAACGTCGAGGAATTCAACCCAGACCCATTCATCGACGCCCTCAACAAATATGGACTCCCGACCCGTGAGTCTTATGACCCTGTCTTGGTGGACTAAAATGAGGAAAAACGATACAAGGTCGCCTTTCTCTAATTTAATCGGGAAGGATCCATATAGCTTATTCAAAGGGGTTAAGACCCCAAGCTTCATCATCGATGAGGCTCAGCTTATCTACGACGGGAAGATCCTTAAGAAGGTGCAGGAGGATACGGGTTGCTCCATCCTCCTCGCCCAGAAGGCCTTCTCCAATTACGATTTATATCCTCTTTTAGAGAACTTCGTCGCCGGCACGGAGGCTTCGGGTTTATATGAGGCTAGACTTGGCAAAGAAGAGATGCCGAATAAAGAAGTGCATGTCTTCTGCGGCGCTTACCGCGAAGAGGAATTCGAAGAAATCCTCACCTACGCGGACCACTTCGTTTTTAATTCGGTCAACCAATTCAAGAAGTACGCGAAAAGGGCGAAAGAGGCTGGCAAATCCGTTGGCTTAAGAGTCAATCCGGAATGCTCCACCCAAGTAGGGCATGATATCTATAACCCATGCGCCCCAGGCTCCCGCCTCGGGGTCACCGTCAAAGCCTTTGAGGAGGGGATGGGCATAGAAGAGCTTAAGCTCCTCGACGGCATCCATTTCCATACCCTTTGCCAGCAGAACTCCGATGACTTGGCCAAAACCCTTAAGGCGGTCGAGGCGAAGTTTGGCAAATACATGCATAACCTCAAATGGGTTAATTTCGGTGGCGGTCACCATATTACCAGGGATGACTATGACATCGCCCTCTTGGAAGAATGCATCAAGCACGTCCAAAGCACCTACGGGGTCCATGTCTATTTAGAGCCTGGCGAAGCGATCGTCCTCAATGCCGGATATCTCGTCACCAAGGTCTTGGACACCTTCGATAATGGCGACACCCATATCGCCATCCTCGATACGTCCGCGGCCTGCCATATGCCTGATGTGGTGGAGATGCCTTACCTCCCGCCTCTATACCAAAGCGATTTGGAAGGCTATGGCTATAAGATTCGCCTGGGTTCTCAGACTTGCTTATCTGGGGATGTGATCGGCGACTACAACTTCGAAGGGCCGCTTAAAGAGGGCGATATGCTCATCTTCGGCGACATGGCCCTTTATACCACCTGCAAAACCAATACCTTCAATGGCATGCCATTGCCGGATATCTTATTGCTCCACGAAGATGGGAGCATCGAAACGCTTGCCTCATTCGGATATGAGGATTTCAAGCACCGACTCGGAAAGGCCGAGTAAGAGGTAGAACAATTGAAAAAATATAATTTCGCGGTTGTCGGGGCGACCGGCTTAGTCGGCCGCACCTTCTTGAAGGTCATGGAGGAATATGACCTCCCAATCGATGAGCTCCATTTATTCGCGAGCGAACGCTCGGTCGGCAAGACCTTGACCTATAAAGGCAAAGAATATGTCTTAGAGCCACTTAAGGTTGGCTGCTTTAAAGGCATCGACTTCGCCCTTTTCTCCGCCGGCGGAAGCGTCTCTAAAGAGTGGGCACCTATCGCTTCTAACGAAGGGGCGCTCGTCGTGGATAATTCTTCCTATTGGCGAATGAATGATGACTGCGCCTTAATCGTTCCGGAAATCAACATCAACGATTACAAGAACAAGTCCCGCATCATCGCCAACCCGAACTGCTCGACCATCCAAAGCGTCTTGCCGTTAAAGGCCTTAGACGATGCTTTCCATATCACCAAGATCTCCTATAACACCTACCAAGCCGTCGCCGGCAGTGGACGTAAGGGATTAGACGATTTGGAACGCTGCAGAAAAGGCGAGAAGCCGGAATTCTATCCATATGACATCGCCTCCACCTGCATCCCGGAGATCGACGTCTTCGGAGATGATGGCTACACCAAAGAGGAGATGAAGATGGTCAACGAGACCAGGAAGATTCTCCACCGTGACGATATCAGGATCTCCGCGACCTGCATCAGGGTCCCTGTCGCCGTCGGACATGGCGTTTCCATGGCCATCGAATGCGAGAAGCCGGTCGATGTTATTAAGGCTAGAGAAGTCCTTGCTGCCTATGAAGGCATTAAGGTTGTCGATGACCCAAAGAATCACATTTATCCGGTTTCTACTTTGGCTAAGGGCAATGACACCGTCTATGTCGGAAGGATCCGTAAGGATTTAGCCTCCGATAATGGCTTGCTCCTTTATTCCGTGGCTGACAACGTCAGGAAAGGCGCGGCGGCAAACGCCGTCCAGATCGTTAAGAAGATCATCGAGGAGGCCGAATAATGTACAAGGTATGTAAGTTCGGCGGCTCCTCCCTCGCTAACGCGGAGGAATGGAAGAAGGTCAAAGCCATCGTCGAAAGCGATGATGACCGCCATATCGTCGTTGTCTCTGCCATTGGCAAGGCGAATAAGAAAGACGATAAGGTCACCGACCTCCTTTACCTCATCTATCAGCACCATAAATACCATGTCGACTTCCTCCCGCTTTTCGAGGCGGTCAAGGAGAAGTACCTCACCATCAAACGCGAGCTTAACCTCAATGTCGACATCGAATCCGAATTCGAAGAGATCAAAGAACGCATAGAGGACGATGACATCTCCGAGGAAGAACTCGTCTCCCGCGGCGAATATTTCTCCGCGAAGCTTATGGCCGATTACCTTGGCTTCGACTTTGTCGACTCCAAAGAGTTAATCAATTTCGACTACGCCGGCAAGATCGTTGAGCCAGAGACCTTAGAGTGCATTGAGCGTGCCGTCTCGGTCCACGAATACATGGTCGTCCCGGGTTTCTATGGCAGTTATCCAAACTATAAGATCTGCCTTTTCTCCCGTGGCGGAAGCGACGTCACCGGCTCCTATATGGCCAAAGGCGCGGAAGCGGACCTCTATGAGAACTTCACCGATGTCTCTGGTTTCTATATGGCCGACCCTCGCATCGTCGATAATCCGCGTCATATCGCCCAGATCTCCTATGACGAGCTTCGCGTCCTCTCCTATATGGGCGCCTCCGTCTTACATGAGGAAACCATCCTCCCGTTAATCGACGTCGAGATTCCTATTAGGGTTCTTAACACCAACCAGCCTGATGATCAGGGCACCTGGGTTAAGAAACATGTTAGCGGCAGAAAGCATCTCGTCACCGGCATCTCCGGCAAGAAAGGCTACCTTGCCTTCTCCTTCATCAGGGAGAAGAGACCAGACAATAAGTTGACCTCCTTGCTCCAGGTTCTTGATATCTTCCGCGAATACCGCGTCCCAATCGAGAACATCCCAACCTCCATCGACTCCTTCTGCGTCGTTGTCGAGAAGGATGAGATCGAGGAGAAGTATTACGACATCATCGCGGACTTAAAGAAAGTCCCTGGCATCGTCAGGATCGACGAGGATGAGAACCTCGCCCTTGTGGCCGTTGTAGGCGATAACATGGTCAGGAAGGTCTGCGCGCCGGCCCAGATCTTCAAGGTCTTCAGCGACAATGACGTCAATGTCCGCCTCATCGACCAGGGCATCGATGAATATTCCATCATCGTCGGCGTCTCCAACGCGGATTTCGGAAAAGCCATCAGGGCCCTTTACGATAGCTTTGCTCATCAGAAGGTCTCTGAATAAAGTAGGGCGGAAAAAAGAGGCCCAAGTTGACCTTGGGCCCGCTTTATTCGAAACAGTAGGAAGGGAGTTCTGAAACGACTCCCTTTTTCTCTAGCTTCGTATAGATCTTCTTGGCTCTCTTATGGTCGGCCTTGCAGTAGATCTGATGCGGAATGTCTTTCTTTTCTTTAGCTTCTTCGATGGCTAACTCAAACATCTTCTCGAGCTTATCGACCATCTCCTTTAAGGCGAACTGCGGCGCGCTTTCTTCATATTTCTTGCCGAGTTCCTTGCGGAGTTCTGGATGCTCATAGAGATATTCGATCTTCTCGCGTAAGGAGTTGACGTTGCCATGCTTGAAGACGCAGTGCTCATCGTCGAGGGAGAAATCGCTGGTGGCGCTTAATTTGGAGTCGCCGATGACCGGGACGGCGCCGCAGGTGATGGCCTCAATCGCGGAGATGCCCTCGATCTCGAAGTCGGAGGCATGGACATAGACATCGCTATAGCAGAGTATGTCCCTGAGCTCTTCCTGATTGCAGAAGTGGATTTGGATCGGGTTGGCTAATCCGACCTTATCCGCCAATTTGCGGTATCTCTTCTCTAATGGGCCTTGGCCACATAGGATGACTTGTATGTCTTTATTGTATTTGCTGGAGGCGATGGCCTTGATGATGAGGTCCTGGCGTTTCTCTTTGGCGAGGCGTCCGCTCATGGTGACGACGAACTTATCCTTATAGGCTTCTGGCTTCTCACTGTCCACGTGGTGGAAGAAAGGGATGACGCCATTGGAGATGACGTGGCATTCGTTATTGACGTATTTATGCTCTTTGAGCTGATTGGCGATCATCTCGCTAGGGCAATGGACGTGGCGGGTGTGGACGTATAAATAGTCGCGGAATCCAGCGTAGAGGGCGTTATTGATGAGAGTCATATAGCCCATATGGAGGGCGGAGGTGACATTCTGCGGCTGGAGGTGATAAGCCGAGGTGACGGCTTTGCCTTCGGCTTCCGCCATGATGCGGGCGACGTTGGAAAGCTTAAACGGTAAGAAAAGATGGACGACGTCGGCCCATTTGACGGCCTGATAAATCACCTCGTAGTCGAGTTTGGCAAAACTAAAGCCTTCCTTCTCGATGAGCCCCTGGAAGATAGGGAAATGGAATGGCTTAAGATTGAAATAGTGTTCTGGGTTCTTTAATGGATGGGGGATGCTCAAAATGCGGACGGTATGTCCTTTCTTGCGGAGCTCGTGCGCGAAGCGATTGCAGGTCGCGGTCGTGCCGTTGGTCTCGAGATTAGAGCATTCAAATACAAATAGGATGTTCATAGTAGACGAATTGCCTTACGGCAAGGCTAACTATAGCCAAAGAGAAAGCGAAAAGGGAAGTATAGAATTCCCGTTCTCTCATTTAGAGAGAGTCGCTATTAGGGATATTGTAGCAAAAAATGCGAGAGAAAACGCTTTCCCTTTCATCAGGTAGACGAAGTAAGTTATATTAACGTAATAATCAAGCAAATAGAAAACTGCTGAAAGGGGAACTCATGAAGCTTTCGAATATCCGCTTAGGTTTGACGTACGACGACATCCTTTTAGTGCCGCAGAAGAGTGCGGTTGTTCCATCTGAGGTTACGCTTAAGTCTTATCTTACTCCGAAGATCCAACTAAATATCCCGGTCATTTCCGCGGCTATGGATACGGTCACGGAGGCTAACCTCGCCATCGCCTTAGCCAGAGAAGGCGGCATCGGCATGATCCACAAGAACATGTCCATCGAAGCCCAAGCCCGTCAGGTCGAGCTCGTTAAGAGAAACGAATCCGGCATGATCAGCGACCCTATCACCTTAAAGCCATATAACACCATTCGCGATGTCCAAGAGGTCCTCGCCCAATACAAGATCAGCGGCCTTCCGGTCGTTGACGATGACGGCAAACTCGTCGGCATCATCACCAACAGGGATCTTAGATATCTCCCAGTCGACGATACCCCGGTCAGCGAAGTCATGACCAAGAACAACCTCGTCACCGCGAAAGCAGGCGTCTCCTTAGACGAGGCCCAGAACATCCTTTGGGAACACCGCATCGAGAAACTCCCGATCGTCGATGATGATGGCAAACTCGTTGGCTTAATCACCTCCAAAGACATCGATAACCGTCAGAACTTCCCGAATGCCGCGAAAGATAAGCAGGGCAGACTCCTCTGCGGCGCGGCTGTCGGCGTTGGCGCTGACACCTTGAATCGCGTCAAAGCCTTGGTCGAGGCCGAAGTCGACGTCATCACCGTCGATAGCGCCCATGGCCATAGCAAGAACATCATCGAAACCGTCAAAGCCATCCGCAAAGCCTATCCTGACCTTCAGATCATCGCCGGCAATATCGTCACCGCCGAAGCGGCGAAGGATTTAATCGGCGCCGGCGCCAATGCCGTTAAGGTCGGTATCGGCCCAGGCTCCATTTGCACCACCCGCGTCATCGCCGGTGTTGGCGTTCCTCAGGCCAGCGCGGTCGCGGAAGTGGCGGAATATTGCAAAGACAAAAACGTCTGCGTCATCGCTGACGGCGGCATTAAGTATTCCGGCGACATCGTTAAGGCCCTTGCCTGCGGCGCTGATACCGTTATGCTTGGCTCCTTGTTGGCCGGCTGCGCGGAAGCCCCGGGCGAAGAAATCGTCTATCAGGGCAGAAGATTCAAGTCCTATGTCGGCATGGGTAGCCTTGCCGCGATGAAGCGCGGTTCCGCTGACCGTTACTTCCAAAAAGCTGGTACAAAGGTCTCTAAATTGGTTCCAGAAGGCATCGAAGGCCGTGTCGCTTTCAAAGGCCCTCTCGCCGATACCATCTATCAGCTTATCGATACCATCTATCAGCTTATGGGCGGTTTAAGATCCGGTATGGGTTATTGCGGCGCCGAAGATATTCCTGCTCTCAAAGAAAAGAGCGTCTTCGTCCAAATCACCAATGCCGGTTTAAGGGAGAGCCATCCGCACGATATCTCTATCACGTCTGAGGCTCCTAACTACTCTAAGACTAACGACTAAACAAAACTAACGACGAAGGCTGGACAATTATGTCCGGCCTTTTAATTCCCTTTGCAGTAAGTACATTAAGCTTTTAATTATATGTACATTAAATTATAATCAAGTGTACAGGAGGTTAGACGCATGTGCCAAGTTAACGTAACTGATTTTAGAAAAAACTTATTCCATTATCTGGAACTTTGCTCATCTGAGGACATTCGCATTACCAACGGCGGTAAGGTGGTTGCAGTCTTATCTAACCCTGATAAGGAGTATTACAAAACGCTGGCTGATTTGTGCGGTTGCCTAAAAGCTGATTTTGGCGATAAGACTTACGATGACATAATCGGCGAGGAGATTTTAAAAAAATGCGGATTCTAGTGGATACTAATGTCTTTCTCGACTATCTCTTGAAACGCGAAGGGCAATGGGAAGACGCTTTCCGGTTTTTCATTTGGTGTCGGAAACATCGCAACCAGACTTACATCACTTCCATGTCGATGCGAGACATAGAATACGCAGCCCATAGGGCAACTCATGATAAGGCTGAGGCTAATCGTATTCTTTCCGGTGTTTATTCTCTTTGTTCGAAGGTGATCGGAGTAAGTGCGGACTCAGCGATAAACGCCATCTTTGAAGACTACTCTGATTATGAAGATCAACTTCAGGTGGAGGCTGCGAAAGAAGAGTTATTGGATGCCGTTGTCACGAATGACATT
>ONCO01000011.1 GCA_900316365.1 uncultured Erysipelotrichaceae bacterium | reverse complement strand
GGTGGGGCATCTAGGCTGAGAGTCCCGCTATCTAAAAGGTTTTATTTGTTTTTAAAGGACATCGTCGGTAAGACCATTGCCATGATTCGAAAACAAAGGGCAAAAGTTAGGGTCCCCAAAAAGGAACAAAGAATGTATTTTGGCGCACTAAGAAAAAACCTAAACCTAGATGCTTTTGTTTCCTTGAAGAACAATAAGGATTTGGCTGACGCAGCGTTTTTTGTTGGACCTGATCATTCTCTTAGCGACTATCCAACAATAATCAGGAGGAGTAATGTCAGCTGTTCCTCGATTAAGAATATGCTGAGAAGGAATGGGTACAAGACGATTAGAGGCCACATTAATGAGGGCTTCTCTTTCATCTACGGCTTGAAGCCTGATTTGTTAATTATCGACAAAGAAGGCAGGGCAGTGGCATATCTACAGGATAAGATTTCATCCTATGCAATGTCTGTCGATAGTTTTATGCCTTATGCGCCTGAGATCCAAAGATACCTCAGTTCTTTCGAAACCGTTCCGGATACGATTATGTATGTTTTGCGTCTATTAAAATGCATGTTTGATAAGCATAAACCTGGTTTTCAGGATAAAGACATTGAATACTTCGAAAGTAAAAGATCCGTACTTGAAGATCCATTTTTCGATGAAAAAGGCCTTGTAGAGAAGGTTTTCTTCGGGTTTACACCGTTAATGATTAGTCTGCTTAGGGATGGACGCTATGGCGATATCATCAAGGCTTATAGAAGCTTTGAATACTAGTTTGTTTATGTGGTTTGATGCTTTTTGGTAATCTTGGTTTCTGCGTTTATTTTACCTTTGTACCAGAAAATTACGCCGATACAAGAATGTCAAAAATGAGCCTAGGGAGGTATATATGAAAATTGTTGCTGTTATGCCTATAAAACTAAAGAGCGAAAGATGCCCCGGAAAAAACATTCGGAATCTTGGGGAGAAGCCGCTGCTAGCTTATGAATTGGAAAGCTTATCAAGGGTTGGCCCATTAGATTCGATAAATGTTTTTTGCAGTTCTGAAGACGTTATTCCCTATTTGCCTGATGGCGTAACGTTCATAAAAAGAGACCCGAGTTTGGATTTGCCAACGTCAAATTTTAATCAGATATTTTCTGCATTCATGGAAGAAGTCGACGCCGATATATATGTCTACGCCCACGCCACGGCCCCGTTTATTAAAACGGAAACCATGAAAGAGTGCATTGAGGCCGTTGCATCGGGGGAACATGATTCGGCCTTTTGCGCGCAAGTCATCCAGACTTTCTTGTGGCAAGATGGCAAGCCACTGAATTTTGATGCGTCAAATCTCCCTAGGACGCAAGATCTCAAACCAATTTACCGTGAGACATCTGGAATATATGTTTTTACGAAAGAAACCTATTTAAAATATAGGAGAAGAATTGGCGTTAAGCCATTTATCAAATGTGTGAGTTATAAGGAAGCGGTTGATATCGACAACCCCGAAGATTTCGAACTCGCTGAGGCTTTGTTAAATCTTGATATTTAGGAGGATGACATGAATTCGCTAAAGGTTTTGGATGTTACGCTTAGAGACGGAGGCTGTGTTATCGATTTTAATTTCGGCCAGCCTTATATGGACAAAATTCTCGCTGCAGAAGAAGAGTCTGGCGTTGATGTTATCGAATTGGGATATTTAGACGATACAAAAGGGTCGGAACAAGGGAGAACTCAATTCATCAACGAAAGAGTCATTTCTGAGCATTTCCTAAAACATAAGAAAGCAGGCGTCACCTACGTCGCTATGATGGATTATGGGAAGTTCAATGTCGATAACCTTTCCGATTATGATGGGTGTGGAATTGACGGTATCCGCTTGGCGTTTCACAAGAAGAACATGAAGGACATGATCCCTCTTGGAAAAAAGATTATGGCTAAGGGATATCAGTTTTTCATTCAACCTATGATTACCATGCGATATTCAGATAATGAGTTGTTAGAGCTGATTGATTTGGTCAACAAAGAATTGCCTGACGCGTCCGGCTTTTACATAGTTGATAGCTTTGGCGAAATGCGGCCGAATGATATGGATAGGCTGTTGAATTTGGTCGACCATAATTTAATTCCGTCTATGACTCTTGGATTCCATTCGCACAACAACCTGCAAATGTCCTATTCAAATGCATGCGCTTTGCTACAGTTTCCAACGAATAGAAATCTTATGCTAGATAGTTCGATAATGGGAATGGGTAAAGGGGCAGGCAACCTAAACACCGAATTATTGCTTGAACACTTGAATCTTTACTATGGCAAACAATACAAGATTCCGCCACTTTTGGAAGTCATGGACAAGGTTATTAACCAGCTTCACGCCGAGTTCTATTGGGGTTACGCTCCTGAATACTATTTATCATCGGCGAATCATTGCACGCCGAGTTATGCCAGTTATTTTTATAACAAGCACATGCTGCCAATCGATCATGTTGGTGAATTGCTAGGAATGATTTCCGAGGAAAAGAAGATATCTTTTGACAAAGAATATGCCGAGAAGCTTTATCGCGAGTATAACGAATCGAAAACTGTTGATGATTCTAATGTTATTGATGAACTGAAAAAAGAATTCGGCGGCAAAACCATTTTGCTGGTCGCTCCCGGGAAGTCGTTGAAGAAATACAAGGCGGACGTTTTAGAAGCAATCAAAGATAGTGGCGCTTTGTCTATAGGTTTAAACCTAACGTGCGATTTTGGCGTGGACTATGTGTTAACGACACGAAAGGATGTCTATGATCAGGCTGTCCTCGACGGGAAAAATGTTATTGTTACTTCGGCGGTTTCGAAAGGTGGTCGCGGCAACGTTAAGATACTGGACTATAAAAAATGGATTAGTGTCGATGATAAAACGCACGACTCGTCCTCCGTTATCGCTACGAACCTTTTAATCGCTTGTGGTGTTAAAGGATTGATCCTCGCTGGTTTTGACGGCTTCTCATCCAACATCAACGAAAACTACTTCGATCCTTCTTTGAGAAGGCCGGCGAATGACGAACAGGTCGAGAGAAGAAACCGCTTCTATAAAAAAATGTTTGAGGACATTAAAAAGAAAGGGATTGGAGTTAGGTTTATAACCCCGTCTAAGTACGAATAATATGGGAAAAAGAATAGATTTATTGGTCATGGACGTCGATGGCACATTGACCGATGGAAAACTCTATATCGGAAATGAAGGCGAGATGTTTAAAGCCTTTAGCGTTAAGGATGGTTTTGGAATTAAAAACGTGCTGCGAAAGAATGAAATCACTCCAGTCATCATCACGGGCCGCGAGTCGAGAATCGTTTTAAAGAGATGTGAAGAATTGGGAATTAGCCATGTGTACCAGGGTGTCGAAAACAAGCGTGAGGCTTTGCTAAAAGTTATTTCGGATTTTGGCGTTTCGCCTGGGAGGGTCGCTTATATCGGCGATGATGAAAATGATCTTGAATGCATGGAGTATCTGCTAAAAAACGATGGCGTCGTTGGATGTCCGGAGGATTCGGCGCTAGAAGTGTTAAAAAGAAGTGGAGTGTATCATTGCAAACGTCGTGGCGGTGATGGTGCTGTTAGGGAATTCATACAGCACATAATTTGTGACCTTTCCGTCGAATTGTTTGTTGTGTAAATTCTTGTCGTTGCTTTTGCTATTTGGCGCCTCTTTGAGACGAATTTCACTGGAATAGTTTTAGAGTTGCAGCACTGAATGTACGGTGCCACAGCCAATTGATGGGGAATGAATGATGTTGTTTGTAAGTACATTTGTGATTTTTGGGACAACCGCTGAGGAACTTCAATCCTGGCCATATTACGTTAATATCGTGATTGGCTTTGTCGTTGCGGTTCTTCAGGCAATCATTCTTGCCCTGATTACCAAGGTGGTTATCGACAAATCTTTACGTAAGAGCAAGAGCATCGGCGACGGTCTCACCAAAGTCGGCATCGAGAAGGTTGAGGTCAAGAACGGTAAGATGTCCATCTCTGACCAGAATGTCTTGTTCGGGAGGAATGGCAAGCAGAAGCCGGCTAAGTTAAAGCTATGTTTCCTCACCGGCGTTAATTTCTTCTTTGACTACCAGGATGATTTAAGGCGCCTGGTTGAGTCCGGCACCAAAGTGCTGGTTCTCCTCTTCAGCCCACTTAGCCATCCTATGTACACGGAATACGAGAAGAGACTCGAATCCTATGACCTTAAGAAATGCATCTTCCCACATGATTTAAGGGAAGAGATTATCGATAGAAGCATCCGTAACTGGGAACTTTCCGGAGATGCTTTGGCAGCCTTATCATATCCAGAACGAGAGTTTCTAATGCTTTCTGCCGCGCACTTCAAGAAACTGCTTAAAGGAAGAAAATACGATCAGCTCACCGATGAGGAGAAACATGATATCTGGGATGAGCGACTCAACATATATGGAAGCGACATCACCGAGACGATATTGGCTGTCAAACTTCTTAAAGAGGTGAATTCACATTCTAAAAATGGTGGTGGGGTAGAACTCCATTTCTATACCGACGAATACCAGATGCCGATTACGATTGCTGAATATGACTATGGCGAAAGCCGCAGGAACAAATCGTTCGTTATGTTATGGACCAACATCAACGCCCCTGTTAGGGAGACTATACAGTCTATCAACGTACTAGGCATGAAAGATGGCAATAAGGATGCTGGATTTGTTGAGGATGTGAGTTTGAGTTTTGATTACTTGTTTAATAAGTATCCGAAGAATTTTTTGCAGTAATAAGCATCGTTTTTGGTGCGAGGAGGGTTGCCTTTGAAAATAGTCTATGATCCTGAAGCGAAGTATATACAGACTTCGAATAAAGGGGTCCGTTTTATTCACGGAGTGTTGCGCAAGAAACCTAACGTCGTTACAAAAGCAGTGCTGGAGAGAATACCGCACCATCACGCTGATAACGACACTTTCGCGCTGAGAATAGCAAGGTTCGATATCAAGGACGGGTGGGAAAAAAGAGACCCAAAATGCGAAATTCATTTAGATGACGAAGAATTGCACGCATTAATTGCTTTTATCGAAAGTAACTTTGGTGCGTTGAAAACTGGCGCTGATAGTTTTATCCCTCTGAACGGCAAAAACGATATAGGTGTGCTTCTAAAGAGGTTTAAGTCTTTGGCTGCTAACAACTTAGCTAAGGCAAAAGCACTAATTGATAGTGGAGTAATAACCGGAGATATATCTTCGGCTATCGAACATTCTAGTAGGGTAAAAGCTCTAGATGCTTTCAAGAATGCTCTTGAAAAAGATGAACCTGAAAGCTATTGGCAAGAATGGTTTGAGAATAATAAATGGATGCTTGGGTCTGAATTTGCCAAGATACTAGATGAGAGAAAAATAGATACGGAACACATTGCAGATTATTTGATGAAATCAGACGATGGGTTCTTAGATATAGTAGAGATCAAAAAGCCTAACGGGATGAGTTTTTGGAGCAATTCTTTGGATCACAATAATCATGTTCCGAGTACAGAATTAATTAAGGCACTCACTCAATGCAGGAACTATTTACACAAAATCGATTGTAAATCTGATAGCAAAGAATTTGATAGGCGGGTTGCAAAAACACCCATTGCTAGCCCGAGATGTCTTCTTGTTTTCGGTAGGTCGAACGATTGGGACGAAGATAAACAACTTGCGTTTAGGCTGTTGAATTCATCACTAAACAGAATAACTATTCTTACATATGACCAGTTGTACAAACGAGCCGCAAATATGATAGGAATAAGCGGTGATTCGAGTAGCGATGTCTCTGAGCGACCACAAATATAAATAATACTTTTAGGATGGTTTTAACATGGTTTTCCGTAAAAACTGCAGCTTTCCACCTATGAGTTTTTTAAAAGTTTGGTTGCTGTTTAAACCTGTTAGTGCCGTTAGATCGAAATACTATTTGGAGAGAGATAATAATGTCTGAAACAATAGACCCGTCTATTAAACGGTTATGGAATGATTTCGTCAATAAGTATACGCCCGAGTATATCGAGTCGATGTCCGATAAGGATGACTATGTTCTTGGTCGTGGGCCCAGCAATAAATCATTCTGCTATCTAGTGGAAGTTGGCTTGCGCTCGATTGGTGAAATACGAGGATCGAATGCATCGAAGTTCGGCCTTTGGTTTGGATTGTTTGGCAAGGACAAAAAGAAGAAATATAGAGCGACTAAGAAGCATTTTAACGAGGATGTGGAAAGGGCATTCGAAGAGATTAAAATCGCCCTTTCAAAGCTAATTCGAGAAACGAAGGCGTTAAGCGAGTACGAAGAGATTGATTCTTTGATTAGCGGCACCTTCAAACACAAGATCATGTATCTCTATAATCCCCGGATTATGCTCCCGATTTTTTCCGATAAAGATTTGCGATACTTTGAGGGTAGACTTGGTCTTTCTCCTAGTGCGAGCTTTCAAGCTTCCCAACGGAAACTGTTGAACTACAAAACCACATTTAGACCAAATATGTCTAACTATGAGTTTATGAGATACCTCTATAGGCAGTATGGGGGGTACGATAAAAATGATGTCATGGACATCAATGATGAGAGAGATTACCTCCTGAACGTAGCGGTGACTGGAGAAACGGATCCAACCGGTGAATATGAGACGCATCTGGTGGATAAAGAAAAGCCCGTAAAAATCGGGAGTGGTGCGCTTGTCTACCCTCGCAACCCTAAGATGGCGCTTTATGCGCTTAAGCTTGCAGGGCACAAATGTGAGCTTGATTCATCTCACTATTGCTTTCCTCGAAAAAAGGATGGCAAACCATATACTGAGGTGCACCATTTAATCCCTATGTGCAATCAAGGTGATTTTGAGTACTCAATCGATGTGCCAGAGAACATCGTGTCTCTTTGCAGTAGTTGCCATAATGAGATCCACTACGGAAAGCGTGCTGACGTGTTAATTAAGAAACTATTTGAAAAAAGAAAGGAAAAACTTGCGCAGGCGGGGATAAAAATCACTATCGATAAACTGCTAAGGTACTATCACATCGACAAGGATGGTGAATGAACTCGCCTATTCGCCGTTAAGGTAACAACTATTTTTCTTTTTTGGGGCAAATGAATGACGGTAGCACTTAATGAATGGTAATCGTGGATAAAGAAACAAAGCATATATCTTCTTTTGAAATCGGGGGAATCATGAGCCTGAATGACATCCTCGAAATGATAAAGCAACTCAAGGAAAAGCTGCGCAAAGACGAAGAGATACTTAAGGGGCACAACACCAAGGATAATAACCTCGCCTATTTGCGAAACTGCTACATTTTTTACTGGCTAAAATTTGATTATTACAACATCGAATCTGTGACCTCAAAAATCAATGAACTTGACGCTGAAAACGGGTGGTTCATATGGTTGAAAAACTATTCCGTCTCAAGCGAAAGATCTTTTAAAGATCAGAACGAGAGGAATTCTTACCTTTACGATAAGTATTTCAATTACTTAATGCCGGTTTTGCGTGATGCAGGAGAACAGGTTGGCGAAGCCGTCTTTTGTTACAAAGAGCGGAAGTACTTTGCTTGCGCTTGCACTTTGTTTTCTTGTATCGAAAACGTCCAAAGGAGTATTTCTGATTTTGACAAATCAAAGATATTTTCGATGTCGAATGAAGTTAAAAAAGAACAAACAGGCTCTGTGGTTTGCTTCAATAAAGAGTATTTTATGAAGTTCGAAAGACGCATGAATGATTATCTTTCGGAGCATTTTTACGCAAGATCAACAGAAGCCGATCCTGAGCCAAAAGAGATAAATCGCAACAGGATAATGCATGGCATATTCACTAGAAGAGTCGACAAAATGGATTGTCTTAAACTGTTTGTGCTGTTGAACAGTCTCCTACAATTCAATGATTGGCTGAATTGTTTCCGCAAAATGAATGAAATATCGGCGCTACTCGAAAAATAGTTAAAGATGAAAGAAACAAGTCAGCTATTTCTCTTATCGCTATAAAGGCGTCGATGCATTTCTTTTTGTTTATTCAACGGTAACCGATTTTGCTAAATTCTTTGGTTTATCGACATCGTTGCCTTTTAATGTCGCAACGTAATAGGCGAGAAGCTGTCCAACAATAACCGAGATTAACGGACTCAAATAGTGGTTGACGTTTGGAATGTCGATTGCGTCAGAAGCCACTGAAAGAGATTCGGTCGAAATGACAAATGGTTTAGATCCTCTAGCCTGAGTCTCAACGAGATTGTTTCTGACAATCGGGTTGGTGCCTTCTTGGGTGCAGATAGTAATAACCGGAGTGCCCTTTTCAATTAATGCGATTGTGCCGTGTTTTAATTCGCCAGAAGGGAAAGCTTCTGAATGAATGTACGAGACTTCTTTTAATTTAAGGGAGCATTCGAGGCAAGCCCAATAGTCGATACCTCTACCGATAAAGAACACATCGCTCGCATCCATGATTTGCTTCGCCATCATTTCGATGATTGGAGCTTTTGAGATAACCTCCTCCATCGCAACCGCGCACTTCTCTAAGTTATAAGAGAGGTGCGTTTTTTTGCCTCTAACGGCTTTGGCTAAAATGCAGGTAACAATAACTTCTGCTGTATAAGCTTTGGTAGATGCAACGGCAACCTCTGGTCCGGCATGAAGATCTAAATGGAAGTCAGCGATGCTGACCATTGTGGACGAAGGAACATTGGTAATCGCAATAATTGGGAACTTCTGATCGTTGAACTTCTTCATGCAGGCGATTGAGTCTGCGGTCTCGCCGGATTGAGATAAGAAGATAAAGCATGGATTATCTTTGATGAGAGGGGTTGAATAGACCAACTCGGAAGCGCAGAAGACTTCGGTTGGGATTTCACAGAACTTCTCAAAGAAGTACTTAGCCATGTATGAGGCGTGCATAGATGTGCCGCAAGCGACGAGGTTGATCTTGTCGCAATTACGGATGGTCTCTAATAGTTTCTCGTTGATGACAATATCATCTTCGTCGAAGTATTCCTGGACGAGTTTTCTAACAACACTTGGCTCTTCGTTGATTTCCTTCAACATAAAGTGAGGGTAAGATCCTTTGGTTAACTCGTCAGCAGTAATATCTAACTCTTTGTATTCGATATCTTCTTGCAACCCCACGAAGTCGGTGAACTCAACACCGTCTTTAGTGGCTTTGCCTTTAACACCGTCGTCGAGAGAGACATACTTCTTCGCGTTTCCGGCGAGTGGAATGACGTCAGATCCAAAAACGATGCCGTCCTCGGCGATACCAACAACTAACGGAGTCTTATTCTTGGCGAAGTAGATGGTGTCTAGGTTAGTATTATCAAGAATTAATAAAGCGAAAGAACCTTCTAATCTGCTTAAGGTTTTGGAAAAAGCCCTGTCGAAACTTCCATATTTGTTGAAGTAACGTTCCAATAAGTTGGCAATAACTTCGGTGTCGGTCTGAGATTTAAAGGAGTAGCCGGAAAGGTATCTAGCTTTTAATTCACGGAAGTTTTCGATAACACCATTATGGACGATGGTAAAACGACCGCTTTGTGATGTGTGCGGATGAGCATTCATCTTGGTAGGGGAACCATGAGTTGCCCATCTAGTGTGACCAATACCGACATGAGTCTCAAAAGAGGTGTCGACCAATTCTTTTAAATGGGCGACGCGGCCTTTGTCCTTATAGATCTTTACTTCGCCGTTACCGACTAAGCCAACGCCGGCAGAATCATATCCGCGATATTCTAGTTTTTGAAGGCCATCCAAAATAATGCTTCTGGCGTCTTTTTTGCCGATGTAACCAACGATACCGCACATAGTTAAGGCTCCCTAATGATGAACAAGTCTTGTCTTTGCCGACTTTAACTAGCATTTTAGCATGACTTAAACCTTTACACGTATATGAATGAAATCAAATAACCTATCTAACGGTGGAGGCTCTAACTATGTTAGAGTATCTACAATGCAAGAAGAGAGCTATTTCTATGATCAAAGGTTATAAGAATTCGTTAATTTACGTCGAAGGCAAAGGCATTGTTAAGACCAATTTATCCATCAAAGATGGAACGATAGACAACATCGGCGATGATATGGACACCGCAGGTTTTGAGGAATTGGCGGAAGGCCAAATCCTCGTCCCTGGCTTTGTTGATGAGCATATTCACGGCGCGGGCGGATCCGACGCTATGAATGGCACGGAGAAAGATTTAGAGACCATTGCTATATTCCAGGCTATGGATGGAACTACGACCTTTAACTTCACAACTATGACGATGGAGAAAGACATCATAATTAAAGCCTTATCTGCTATTAATGAGTATTTATCCAAAGAACATAAAGATGGCGCGAGAGCGGTAGGTGTCCACCTTGAAGGCCCATTTATTTCCAAAGCCTTTTGCGGCGCCCAAAACCCTGGCGATATCCTTCCGCTTAACGTAAAGGACCTTGATGATTTCATCGCCGCTTCCGGTGATCACATCAAGATTGCTACCGTCTGCTATAAGCCAGGGAATGAAGAATTTGCCAAAGAGATGCTAAAGCACGGCATCGCCCCATCGCTCGGTCATTCCGATGACACCGCGGAAGAAGCCTTTGACGCGGTAAGAAACGGTTTCTCCATCTCTACCCATACCTATAACGCCCAAAAGGGTTTACACCATCGCGATGTTGGTACCTTAGGTGCGATGATGTTGTCCGATTCCGTTTCTTGCGAGCTTATCGCTGACTTACACCATGTTTGCGCAGATGCAATTCGCATCCTTTATCGTATGAAGGGCAAAGATAAGATCGCTCTCATTACCGACTCTATGGAAGCTAAAGGTTTACCAGATGGTATGTATCAATTGGGTGGACAACCTGTTGTGGTTAAAGACGGTACTGCTAGATTAGAGAACGGCGTTCTTGCTGGATCTATCCTCCATCTCAATGAAGGTATTCGTAATGTTAAGAATGTTTTGGGCATCTCATTGGAAGATGCCATCGATATGGCTACCATCAATCCTGCTAGAAACCTAAAGATGGAGAATGAGATTGGATCCATCAAGGAAGGCAAAAAAGCGGACTTTGCCATTATCGATAAGGATGTCAATGTGTATAAGACCATCAGAGATGGCGAAGTGATCTATAGCAAGGAATAAAAACGATATGGCTACCTTATCCTTAACAATCGAAGAAGTAGAAAACGCATTAAAACAGTTTGCCTTTGAAGGCGAATTCATTGGCTATAAGAGAATCATTGCCGGTCATATCAACGACACTTTCGACGTCCATTTCGTCGAAGGGGACACACATCACCGTTATATCCTCCAGAAGGTTAATACCTACGTCTATAAGAAACCAGATGAAGTCATGATCAACATGGATAGGCTTACCCGCCATGTGGCGAAGAAAGTCAAAGAGAGAGGCGGGGATCCAGAGAAAGAAGTCCTTAACCTCATCCATACCCATGATGACAAACCGTTCTATGTCGATCCTAATGGCGGATTCTGGAGGGCGATGCGTTTCATCGAGGGAGAGGCTTATGGCGGCACCCCAAACGAAAAAGTCTTTGAGCAGGGGGGTATTGCCTTTGGTAGATTCCAGCACGATTTAGCGGATTTCCCTGTCTCCGAGCTATACGAAACCATTATTGATTTCCATAACACCCCAGCTAGATATGTCGCTTTCGAAAATGCCGTCAAAGAAGACGCCTGTGGGCGTGTCAAAGAGGCCACCGAACTCATCGAGTTAACTAGGAAATATTCCTATCTCAAGGATGTCTATAACCCATATATCAAAGATGGTTCTTTACCGTTAAGGGCCACTCATAACGACACGAAGCTTAACAATGTCATGTTAGATAAGAAGACTGGCAAACCAATTTGTGTCCTAGATTTAGATACCTGTATGCCTGGCTATTCCGTCAATGACTTTGGCGATGCGATTAGAAGCGGCGCCTCAACGGCCTCTAAGACGGAGCAAGATAAATCTAAGATCCATATCAACTTGAGTTTATTTAAGGCTTATGTCCGTGGGTTCCTTAAGGAAACGAAGGACACTCTTTCCGATAGCGAGATTAACCTCTTAGCCACCTCCTGCATGGTTATGGCCTATGAATTGGGTATGAGGTATTTAACTGACTATCTTATGGGTGATCCATATTTCCAGGGAACTGGTAATAACTCATTACTCAAATCCAGGACTCAGCTGTACTACATGGAAGATATGTTGGCCAATAAAGATAAGATGGAACAAATCGTCCGTGACGTATTGATGGAGATGAAATAATGTCTAACGGCATGAATTACGACAAAGACTATATCTCCGGATATGCTGCTTTAACGGAGTTTGAGGCCAAAGGCTCGGTTCCTTTAAGCATCGCCATCAAACGTTTCGATGAGATTTGCCATATCTATAACACAAAGATTACTTCCGGCATTGAGGAATCTTACTTCTACGTTAAGAAAATCATCCTTACGTTGATATGGATGGTTGGTGGAAATGAGATTGTTATCGAAGGCGACAAAGGTATTTTCGACTGCATTCTTGCCCATAAAGATAACGACCCAGAACTCATCAATAGCGAAAAAGGAATGGAAGAAGTATTTAAAACTCCATTCGTTTTCTCTTATTCTGATAAGCCTTTAACCGAGAAAGAGTTAATCATTCCTGTCTCTGGAGATTTCAAAGGTCAAAGGATTGGTTTTGATGCCGGCGGAAGCGATAGAAAGGTTTCTGCCGTAAAAGACGGAGAAGTTGTCTTCTCCGAGGAAGTGCTTTGGCTACCGAAAGAGGAAAGCGATTGGCATTACCATTACGATGGAATCCTTGATTCTATGAAGAGGGCCGCTGCCCATCTCGATAGAGTCGATGCAATTGGCGTTTCTACCGCAGGTATTGTCATGAATGATGAAGTTGCACAGTCCAACTTGTTTATCAAAGTTCCCGCCGCTGACCAAAAGGAATATGTCAGAACGATATTTAAGGATATCGCCGATAAAGAATTCGGCGGCGCGCCTGTAAAAGTCTCTAACGATGGCGACGTTACTGCCTTAGGCGGAGAGATGCTTTATGGTAAAGACCATATTCTTGGCGTTGCCATGGGCACTTCGGAAGCTGCTGGTTATTCGTTAAATCATTCATTCAATGGTTGGATCAACGAATTGGGCAAAGTTCCGATGAATTACAGCGGTGAGGCTGCCGCACATTACGCGACAGGAATTAAGGGCGCAGGATCTGAATATCTATCCCAAAAAGGCATCATTCGTTTAGCAAAACTTGCAGGCTATTTTTTTGATGGTTCTTTGGCAGAGCAGCTTGCCGCTATTCAAAAGGCCAATGATGGATGCCTTGATAAAGCTTACGAAGATATGGGGCGTTATTTAGGTGATGCGATTGCCTTATACGCAAAATTCTTGGATATCAAATCTGTCCTTCTTTTAGGGCGCGTTATGACCGGAAGAGGCGGAGATGTACTAATTAAAACCGCGAAAGATGCTGTTAAAAAACTTGGATTAGAGATCGATATCTTCTCGGCCGACGAGAACTTCAAGCGCCTTGGCCAGAGCTATACCGCTGCAAGTCTTCCAAAACTAGATTAGTTTTTGATTAACATTTTTTGGTTTTAGTGCATATTTATGCGGGGGTCAAAACTATGGAATTACATAAGTACACAAAAGAGGTTCTAGAGAAGTTCCTCGTTGCTAATAAGGGGTTACCTGAATACCAGGAAGCTGCGACTAATATTCTTACCTCGTTAGACAAATATATTGCCGAACATCCTGAGTTCGAGGAGAAGAGCTTACTAGAGCGTTTCCTTATGCCGGAACGCTTCATCCAATTTAAGGTTCTCTGGACTGATGATAGTGGCAAAATCCAGGTAAATAACGGTTACCGTGTCCAATATAATTCCGCGATTGGCCCTTATAAAGGTGGTCTCCGTTTCCATCCATCCGTCAATGAATCGATCATCAAGTTCCTTGGCTTGGAGCAGACTTTAAAGAACTCCCTTACTACCCTAAATATGGGTGGCGGCAAAGGCGGAAGCGACTTCGACCCTAAAGGCAAATCCGATAATGAGATCATGAGGTTCTGCCAGTCCTTCATGACTGAGCTATATAAATACATCGGCCCGAACAAAGATGTTCCTGCTGGTGATATTGGTGTTGGTGGGCGCGAGATCGGTTATTTCTTTGGTCAGTACAAACGCATCACCGGGGACTTCTCTGGTGTGTTGACCGGTAAAGGTCTTTCCTTCGGCGGTTCTCTTGCTAGAAAAGAGGCTACAGGTTATGGTCTCTGCTATTACGCTTCCGAAGCTTTAAGCACGATTCTCCATACTGATTTCAAAGGTAAGAAGGTTGTCATCTCCGGGTCTGGTAACGTCGCTATCTACGCAGCTGAAAAAGCAACTGCGTTAGGGGCGACTGTCATCGCTTTATCCGATTCCAATGGCTATATCGTTGATAACAACGGCATCGATCTTGAGGTTGTGAAGCAGATCAAAGAAGTCGAAAGAGGCAGATTATCTTCTTATGTCGAAAGGGCCGGCAAAGGTTCTTATCACGCGGGAACATATGGCAAGGAAGGTATCTGGTCTATCCCGTGCGGTATTGCTTTGCCATGCGCGACCCAAAATGAGATTGGTTTAGACGATGCCAAGGCGCTTGTCGCTCACGGCGTTAAAGCCGTCTTTGAAGGCGCAAACATGCCGTCTAGCTCCGAGGCGATTGAATACTTCATCGATCATGAGGTTGTCTTCGGTCCAGCGAAAGCTGCGAATGCCGGTGGCGTCGCCGTGTCTGGCTTAGAGATGGCCCAGAACTCCGAACGCTTGTCTTGGAGCTTTGAAGAAGTGGACGAGAAACTCCATGCCATCATGAAGGAGATCTTTGCTAACGGCTACAAGCACACCTTGAAGTATGGCAAGAACGTCTATGACCTGAAAACCGGAAGCGATATCGCCGGATTCGAGAAGGTCGCAGAAGCGATGCTCGCCCAAGGAATCTAATAACCCTTATCGACATTGACAAAAAGGCCCGAGTTACTGCTCGGGTCTTTGTTGTCTATATGGTTATTTATCGTTTTCTTCGCTGTGTGGGTGGTGGGACTTACCATCGTTACGGTATCCGCCATAACGACCATAGCCATAGCCGTATTTGTTTCCATAACCATAGCTGTAGCTATAACCATAACCACGTCCAGCGTCTTCGTAGTTATCGCACATAGTCATGCAGATACCAATGATATTGATACCTTTGGAACGAAGGTTGTTTACGGCGTCGAGAACGCTTCTCTTGCGGGAGAGGTGCTGCGCGCAGACGAGGACGTAACCGTCAATGTGAGACGCGATTGCTAAGGCGTCGTTAACGACTAAGATCGGAGCGGTGTCGATGAGGACGAAGTCATAGTCTTTTTTGGCTTGCTCGATGATATCGGCCAAAGCCTTGGATTCATAGATCTTGCCAGGGAATGGTGTTTTCGTGCCTGGAGTAAGGACGTCGAAATTTCCCTTTTCGAAATGCTGGACCGCATCCTTGAAGGTGGCGTCGCCCTTGCAGATGTCGACCACGCCGATGGAGTTGTTTAACTGAAGGAACTTATGAACAGATGGCCTTCTTAAGTCTAAGTCGATAAGGAGAACCTTAAGGCCTTTCTGGGCATAGACATAGGCGAGGTTAGAGATAGAGGTGGTTTTGCCTTCAGCCTCTTCTGCAGAAGTCATAGCAAAGCATCTAAGTTCTTTGTCGATAGAAGCAAAACTGATGTTGGTCTGTAAACGGAGATAGGCGTCAGCAACGTCAGATTCAAGGTCGACTAAGCTAACTTCGTTAATACGTTTTGGGGCAGGGCCGGTTTCGACCGTGGTAAGTTTCTTGCCTAATGAGGTTTTCTTCTTCTTTTTCTCTTCCATGGTTATTTGCCCTCCTTCTCGACTTTATGTTCGGCGTCGTCTTTTTCAAGGGTCGACTGAGTGGAGTCGTCTTTCTCAATGTAGTCTGGAATCATGCCGATGACTTTAATGCCGGTGATGATTTCGAGCTCTTTCTTGGTAGCAACGCGGGTGCTGAGCATGACGCGTAAGATGCCATAGGCAGCGCCTAAGATGGCGCCAAGCAAGGTGCCAATGATCGCTAAGACATAAGTCTTCGTGGCGGTGTTGGTAGCGCTATTGGCTGGAGCCATGCAGTGGATGTAGCCTTTAAGTTCTTTGGCGATTGGGCTGCTTTCTTCGTCCTCGGTCAACATCATGGTCGCGGAAACGACGGCGTTAGCAACGTCGATGGATAATTCCTCGTTCTTAGTGGTGGTGTTGATGTGTAAGAAGATGGAAGTGTCGCTGGTGTTAAACTGCTCTAAGGTAACTTTGTAGCATTTTCCAAGAGCGGTGGTGTCATACACTTTCTCGTTGTTGTCATTGGTCTTTGCGAACACGGCGTATTTGCCATATGGGGTATATGCGCCTTCAAAGCTGTTCTCTTTGCCTTTGTATTCAAGGTCGCCGGTAAGGAGTTTGCAGGCAACTTCCTTAACCTCGGTCTGGGTCATGTAGTTAGAGGCGATACGGGCCATGTTCTTCGCGTAGGTGATGCGATCATTAGCCTTATCAGAAACCTCGTTATTCAAGATGTATAAGCTTGAGGAAGCTTCATACTTTGGCTTCTGGACATAACGGCCATAGACAACGCCTCCAGCAAGACCTAAGAGGGCGGCTAAAACAAGGGCAACCCAATGCTTGCCGATCATCTTAAGGAAGTCTTTAAACGTATAGGCGACTTGAGTCTCGCCGATAGAACTTTCCGTTTGAGGTTCTAAGGTCTCAACGGATTCATTGATGTCTTTCTGTTCCATGGAATGTTTACACCTTTCTTGGACCAATTACTCATTATAGAGCAATCCTTAATGGATTGTTTATTGAAGGTAGAGTTAATTTCACGCCGCTAAGCATGGATGGTTGATAAGCGTTGATAAGGAAATCGTTGGTACTTGCGACAGCCTCCGCGCCATTACCAGTTCTGATAAGGCTGAAGTAGAGGATGAGCAAGAAGCAACCAAATACGACGCGGTATACGCCGAAAGAGATAAAGGTTCTGGTTCTTAAGAAACGTAACAAGAACCTAATGACAAGGAAGGAGACGACAAAGGATACAGCGCAGGCAACCGCTAAGATGCCAAACTGCATACCGGTTAAGGTATTGCCGTGTCTAACAAAGGAGACGGTCTTGATAAGGGAACCGCCAACCATCGCTGGGATGGAGAGGTAGAAACTGAATTCAGTGCCGGTAGTTCTATCGATAGAAAGTAGTAGGGCGGCGCAGATGGTGACACCAGAACGGGAAGTGCCTGGGATAAGGGCTAAGCACTGGGCAAGACCGATGATCATAGCTTGCTGGATGGTGATGTGCTCAACGTGGTGAGTCCTAAAGATACCATATGGGTCTTTACCTTCATCGATGGTAGAGGAGACGGAGTCAAGGTGATAACGTCTCTGGGCCTTTTTCTTTTTGCCAACGAGGATGGTTTCGATAGCGATGAAGGCTAAACCATAGATGATAAGGGTAGAGGCAACAGTTACATAGTTATGTAAATGGGCATCGAGCCAATCATCGAAAAGGATGCCGAAGACGGCGGCAGGGATGGAGGCGATGAGGATGTTGCCCCATTTCAGCCAGACGGCCTTCCTTTGTTCGGCGGTCTTGTTTTTGCAGAACGGACAGAGGTCACTGAAGAAATTGATGATGACCGCCATGATAGCCGCTAACTGGATGATGACCAGGAAGAACTCAAAGAATGCACTTCCTTGGGTCTCCTTGAGAGAGAAGAACTCCTCGAGGATGATCATATGTCCGGTAGAGGAGACAGGTAGCCATTCCGTAATGCCTTCGACGATACCGAAGACGATGGCCTTAATGAAATCTAATAATGCGTCCATGGTTGTTGTTTGCCTAATGCATAGTCTAAACCATCTAACCCCATAACTTAAATGTTTATTTCGCGCCTACGCGTGTAATAGGACTTAAATAATTCGGGGGTGGAATAAAGGAGATATTTGCTATAATTGACCCTAGATTATGAAGCACGTTTTATTTATCTGCGAAGGCAATGTCTGCCGTTCCCCAAGCGCTGAAGCTTACTTTAATTACCGCATCGCCCAAGAAGGCTTAAAGGATAGCTATTTCGCTACTAGCAAAGGACTCATCTTCAGCACCATGGGACAGGATATCCATCACTCGATGGCGGAGATGCTTGATAGGGATGGCATTCCCCATCCAAAGCATTCCGCTAAGATGGCGACTAGGCAAGATATCGCTGAATCTGATTACGTTCTTGTTATGGTTGCCGATCAAAAGGTGCAGCTAAAAAGAAACCTCTATCTAAGCGATATGTCTAAGGTTGCTAGATTAGGTGATTACCTAAGCCCAGAACAAGATATCGAGGATCCATATTTCACCGGTAGATGGGAATATAGCTACTCATTGATTAAACAAGCGGTCGACGCCTTCATCGAATATCTAAAGAACAACTAAACGTAAAACAAAAGCCCCGACCTTCAAACATCGGGGCTTTGCTCATATTGCGGAACTAGTCGACGATGACTTTGCCTCTAAGAAGGGCAAGGACGATGTCGTGGAAGTGCTCCTCAAGGGCATCCTTATCGAGTTCTGGCTCTTCGAGGACGGTGAGAATGAGCTTCTGGAACCCGCCCATCAAGAACGCGGCGACGTGGCTTGGCGCATATTTGATTGGCTGAAGCTCAGCGATTCTCTTAACGAGATTGTTAACGATTTCCTCGATCGCAGATTCGAAGACGGCAAGGCCTAAGGTGCTGCCGGAACGTTTGACGGAGAGAATCTCATCCTTGTGGCTCGCGCATTTTTCCAATAAGGTGGCGGCGAGTTTGCCAAAGGCGATCGCGACATCCTCTTCGGTCTCGATTGGCATAGAGCCGATCGCACCGTCTCTGACGCCTTCGCCCATGGTGCGGACTAAGTCGTCCAAGAGATCGTACTTGTCTTGGTAGTGCGCGTAGAACGTCATCTTGTTGATAGACGCATGATCGCAAATGGTTTTGACGGTGATCTTCTCAAAAGCCTGTTCCTTAAGCAAGGCTAAAAGGCTCGCTCTAAGATCCCTTTTGGTGCGGATGACTCTGGCATCCTGACGTTTGAATTCCTTCATTTTGTTTTACTCTTAATCGTTCCCTTTCGATTAGCAGGACAACTAATGGTTAATTGTATCAATAGTAATCCAGATAATAGTTATCATAGGGAAGAATAACCTAGATGTTAACTATTATATTTGTACGTAAATGACGATAATACTTTAGCAAAATAGATAGATTTTAACGTGGATTTTTGCCGTTTTACTACGAAGTTCGCATTTTATCTAGCCTTTTAGTTTGATTTATAGGTTTTTGGCTTTTACACAAATTCAAGTCAATTTTTTGAAAAAGGAATCCCAAAATTTCCTGGGATTCCTTTATTTAGTCTAGATATATGGCCTATATGGGCTTATTTGGAGTGATATAGCTTTTTGGTCTCGTAGACTGGCTCACAGGTGAGGTTGATGCCAAGTTTCCTTAAGGTGCCGTTATCCATCTGAGAGAGGATGACCGAGGAATGGCATTCGGAACCACGGAGTTTTGGTAGCTGCGCCATCGCGAGTTCAGCCAGTGGGTTGGTAACCGCGGAGATGCTTAAGGCTAAGAGGATTTCATCCAAATGTAATCTTGGGTTATGCGCGTGCAAGTCTCTGGTCTTAAGTTCGCAGACCGGCTCGATGATGCCTTTAGGTAATAAGGTGACCTTATCGTTGATGCCCGCGAAGTATTTAAGGGCATTAAGGATCATCGCGGAGGTTGGACGTAAGAGGGTAGAGGACTTACCGGTGATGATGGTGCCGTCATTGAGTTCGATCGCCGCCGCGGCAGCCCCGGTCTTCGCCGCTTTATCGCGGCAAGCCTGGACGCATTTACGGTCAGATACGGAAATGCCGTGGTTCTTCATAAGGTTATCGATCTTGTTAACCGTCTCGTCAGAGGCATGTCCTAAGACACGGTCAGATAAGGCTTTGAAGTAACGACGGATGATTTCCTGTTTAGACGCTTCTTGGCAGACCTCATCATCGATGATGCAGTTGCCGGCCATATTAACACCCATATCGGTTGGGGATTTATATGGGCTGGAGCCATAGATCTTCTCGAACATCTTATTAAGGACTGGGAAGATTTCGATGTCGCGGTTGTAGTTGACGGTGGATACGCCATACGCGGCGAGGTGATATGGGTCGATCATATTCACGTCGTTTAAGTCCGCGGTCGCGGCCTCATAGGCGAGGTTTACCGGATGTAGGAGAGGTAAGTTCCAGATTGGGAAGGTCTCGAATTTGGCATAACCCGCTTTGATGCCACGCTTATTCTCGTGGTAGAGCTGGGAGATGCAGGTCGCCATCTTGCCAGAGCCTGGGCCTGGGGCGGTGATGACGATTAAGCTTCTGGTGGTCTCGATGTATTCGTTTTTGCCAAGGCCTTCATCGGAGATGACCTTGTCGACGTCATATGGATAGTTTGGGATGGTGTAGTGCCTATAGGTCTTGATGCCCTGTTTCTCTAAGAGCTTTTCGAAGGCTTTCGCGCCCTTTTGGTTATTCCACTGGGTGAGGCAGACGGAGCCGACATAAAGTCCGGCGTCTCTGAAGGCGTCGATAAGACGCATGACCTCTTGGTCATAGGTGATGCCTAAGTCGCCTCTGATTTTGGCGTCTTCGATGGCTTGGGAGTTGATGGCGATGACGATTTCGGCCTGATCCTTCATCTTCAGTAATAACTGGAGTTTGGAATCAGGCTGGAATCCTGGAAGGACGCGGGAGGCGTGATAATCATCGAAGAGTTTGCCGCCGAACTCCATGTAGAGTTTTCCGCCGAATTGACGGATGCGATCAGCGATGTGCTGCGACTGCATGCTTAGATATTTATCATTGTCAAAACCGATTGCGTTCATACTTAACGCCTCCCAAACAATTAACATATTGTATAGCAATATGGGAATATCTCGAAGAAGGAGTTTCTCTTTCCTCTGTAAAAATGGAAAATTTGCACCAAAACACCCTTCTAAATATGTAAAATTTGGACATATTTGCCTAAATCTAGATGTAAAAATTGTACATATATGGTATATTTTAGGTGCAGAAATTGAACTTCGTGAGGATAAAATCGATGTTTTTTAAAAGAAAAATCATGGATGAATTAGTCGCTTGGAAGAACAAGTATTCTGGTTCGTCCGCTTTGCTACTTGAAGGTGCGAGACGAATCGGCAAAACCACGGTTGCAGAAGAATTCGGAAGGAAGTACTACAAGACCTATCTTGTAATTAATTTTGCGATGGACACCGAAGCCCGTAAACTCTTCGAAGAAAGAACAGGTGGCCTGGATAGTATTCTCAACGCTACAAGCACTTTATATGGCGTCAAGTTGTATCCTCGAGAGACGCTCATAGTCTTTGATGAGGTTCAATCTTGCCCTGCGGCCCGGGAAATGATTAAAGCCTTGGTCGCCGATGGCCGGTTTGATTACCTTGAGACCGGTTCGTTGATCTCTATTCGCAAAAACGTAAAAGACATAGTCATTCCGAGCGAGGAAGTCAAACTCACCATGCGCCCGATGGATTTTGAGGAATTCTGTTGGGCGAGAGGCGATGAGACGACTGTTCCATTCATGCGTCAAGCGTTAGAGAACCTACAGCCATTGGGCGCTTTGTTCCGCACCATTATGTTGCGCTTCCGCGATTATCTGGTTGTAGGCGGCATGCCTCAAGCGGTGGAAGCGTATCTCAAGGATTCCATGTACGTCGATTCCGAGTACGCTAAGAGAAACATTATTTCCTTGTATCGCGAGGATATTGCTAAGTTCGCGGAAGGTTACGCCGGGAAAGCGCGAGCTTTGTTTGACGCCATTCCAGCCATGCTCTCGCATCATGACAAGAAGATAGTTTTCTCTTCTTTTGGCAGCGGCATGCGCTACGCGCGTTTCGCTGAGACGCTCTATTGGCTAAGCGATTCTAAAACCGTGGATTTGGTTTCTAGGCAGGAGAATTTAGATCCGCTTGATGGTTTCTTCTTGGATGAGAGCAAGACCAAATGCTATATGGCCGATACGGGGCTCCTCTTGACGTTGGCTTTGGGTGATGAAGATGCGTTGACCAATGATTTCTATCGTTCTATTGCCCTTGGAAAGCTGTCTGGCAATGAGGGTATGATCATGGAAAACATTGTTTGCCAGTGTCTGAAGGGCAACCATAAAGATGTTTCGTTCTTAGAAAAGAAAGCGGATGATCGCGCTAGGAAATATGAAGTTGATTTCGTGGTGAAACAAAGGGATAAATACGACTTAATCGAAGTTAAATCCTCCTCTGCGTCGAAGATAACGTCTTTGAAGTATTACAAAGAGAAGTACGGCAAAAGAATCAATAAGATGTATGTCTTAGGAATGTCTGATGTTTCGGCAAAAGACGGCATTATCTTCTTGCCTCTTCCGTTTGCCACATGCATTTAAACAGCGAGGCTTAGAATAAAGAAAACCAGTTTATGATTGGTGGCGCCTTTACTTATTACTTCGAAACTAAGTAGTGGATATTCTTGTCGACCATAGCACTTTTCGTCGTCGATTAGGCTAAGTTTCAGAAACGTGTCTTTAATTGGTTTCTATAAAGCAGCCAGTGCAATTTATGTAAAAACTGCAACTTTTAGCATGTTTAAAACATGTAAAAATTGTTGTCTTCGGCTAATGACTGCTTCTGCTTATCCCTCATCGCAAGGAGCCTTGATTGGCCACTCGTCCATGGGAGTCGCCACCGATTAGTCATGCGATGGGTTCCATGGCGTTATCACCGGCGGATGCGAGTACGTGAACATTGCTCCGCAGTCCGCGCAGTACCAGCCCACGTCGTGGATCGGGATGATTCTGTGCGCGGCGACCTCCTCGTGACCGCACTTCTCGCAATAAACCCTGTGGAACTGGTCGTCCACCCGCTCTATGGCCTCGGTGTGCGGCTCGTAGTAGAAGTCCCCGCAGATGCATTGGCGCACGTGGAAGAAACTATCCCCGTAATCAATCACGACGCGATTGCCGTGGATGTGCGACGGAAGGTCGGTGGCGTTGAGGAAGCCGTGGTCGTAGAACCTGTAGTTTCCGGGGGTGAACTCGAGTTCCGGCGATATATCCAGGTACGCGAAACCGGTGAAATACTCGAATTCCTTATCGAGTATGGCGCGGCTGTAGTCGTCCCTGCCCTTCCAACCCATGTGGCCGATTATGTGATAGTCTTCGTCTAGCCCGTAGGCTATCACCGCGTGAAACGAGGTGGATGTTGAATTGCCACCCCCGTCGATCCCGTCCTTGTATTTGTATTTAGAGAGCTTACCAGAAAGAACGATTGGCCGCCCCTCTTTAAGCGCCGAAATCGCTTCCTTCCTGAGCAGCTCGCGCTGGTATTCTTCTTTCTCCGTGACATTGTTGAAATCCAGAAGTTTGATTGCATTCATCTCGATTTTTCCCTGCAATCCGTTTTTGGCTAGGAAGTGGTTTACCACGGTTTGCATGCGAACCACATTCAACAAAGGCTTTGGTTCTATATCAAAGCGGTATGCGCCGACTGTGGGGTCAAGGGCTATGGAGTACAGTTCCGAGACGATGTTGTCGTTCGTATACGCCAACATCCTGTCTAGATATTCGTGGTAAGCCTCCCTTTCGTTTTCGTAGTACCTGCGGGCGTATTCTGAATCGTTGTCACCATCCTCGGGTTGCGTTCGGTCCAGACCGGCGCGTAGAAGTCGTTCACTCCCGGGGAAGAGTAATGGCTGTCGTCCAGGTGGACGCGGGAAGCCATGGGGTTGTTGAACCAGTTGGGAATGATGGAACCGTTCCAATACGTGTCGTAGTAGCTGAGGAGCATCGCCGCCGCGACGTAGCCGCAGTTATTGGCGTTGTTGGTTGGAAAATGCTCGGTTAAGTTGGCGAAGTATTCGGCGGCGAAGCCCGGCTGCTCGAAGTAGTTGGCGGTCTCCGCGCCGTAGCCGTCGTATGGGGTCGGCGAAGGCTCGTCGTCTGGGGCCTCCGAGCCGCAAAGCGGTTCGTCGTCGGCGTTTGATGCGCGGCGCTTGGCCTCGGGGCGAATGGCCGCTTCCGCTCAACCCTCATCGTAAGGAGCTTGGATTGGGTGCCTCGCCACAAGAGTCGCCCCGACGGTGGCGAGCGAAAGGAGGGCCATGTAAAGGACCCTTTTAGCCTTGGATCTGGAATTCGTCTTTTCTTTCATCTGAAACCTCAAAATACAGCGTCTACAAAAGGACGCATTGTCATTCGCAGTAGTAATAGATCGATAGGTCGGCTTTGACGACGAAGGCCCACGAAATGTAGTCCGTGCACCACTCATCTTTGTAGAAGCCATTCATCTCATACCACCCTCCGATTATGTGGTGGAGGGTGGGCCCGCAGACCGCGAACAACGCGTTCTGCTCCTTGGCGTCCTTGTACAGGACCTGCCCGTCCTCGCGCTTCACGCTGGTGTCGAACCGGGGGTCTCCGTAGCAGCCCTTCTCGCGGATGTAGTAGGACTGGTAGATCGAGACGGTGTGATAGACCACCGCGGAGCTCGACGGCGCCGGCTCTGACGACGAGGATGGGGATTCGGCCGCCCGCGAGCTATACGCCGTTGAGGATTCGGAGGACGACTCCGTTATGGAGGACGCCTCGGTCAGGGAACTCCATTCTGGTGGGGTTGAGATGGAGCTAGTTGCCGATTTGTTCTCGGCGCACGAGCAAAGGGCGAGCGCCATGCCCGCAATGATGAATAGCCGCGATGCCTTATTCATTTGCCGCTCCTTTCATACGTTTCATCTTAGGGTGAGCGGTTACCGATATTTGTCAATGCTGAAATATTTAAAACAGGCCTTTTTCGCAAAATAAGACGAATAATTGAAATGATGGCCCTGCAAAAGATTGTTATTGGGCCTTTGTTTTTGGTCGCTGCTGCTAAAGGGTTCTAGGGCAAAAAGAAAACCGATTCGACGATCGAATCGGTCATTCTCTCATGTTTGCGATTATAAGCCTTCGTATAAACCGGCTTTGACGTAACCGGCGATGGCTTCTTTGACTTCTGGGAGGTCCTCACGATAGGTGATGCCATGCCAGACGTCTTTATTGATGTAGGCTTTGACGGTGGCTTTGCCGTTCTTAACCGCGTCGCCGATAACGAGCGGGATGTAGAATTCGTCCTTCATGAGGTCGGCGGTCTTTAAGAATTTCGCGTATTCCTCTTCGAGGATATCAAAGATATCGGTGGTCAAACCCCAGAGGTTCATGCTGACAGGGGTGGTGGCAGGAAGGGTGCCTTCTTTGCCCTGGTAGACGCAATGACCGGTGGAATCGATCTTCTGGACTTCCTCGATGCTCTGGAGGTAGCCATCTTTGCTAAGGGAGCAGACGCCACGGGTGACGGTGCCGTTCTTAGAAAGGGTGTTGCCCATCTGATAGGCGACCATCGCGTATTCGCCTTTCTTGGCATTCTCTAAATGCTTCTCGACCTCGATGAAGGCGTGGCAGCCATAGTAGTCATCGGCGTTGATGATGCAGAACGGGGTCTTAACGACGTCTTTGCAGCAAAGGATCGCATGACCGGTGCCGAATGGCTTGGTGCGGCCTTCTGGTAAGACGGAGGTATCCTGGATGACATAATCGACATCGATCGTCTTGGCGATACGGTTGCCGATAAGCTCTTTGAATTCCTCTTCGACATCCTTACGGATGATAAAGACGACTTTATCAAAGCCAGCCTTCTTCGCATCGAAGACAGAGAAGTCCAAGATGCCTTTGCCGTCGTCCGTGACGGCCTGGGCCTGCTTAAGTCCGCCGAAGCGGCTGCCCATACCGGCGGCCATGATTACGAGAGTGGTGTTCATAGTTGGTAAAAACTCCTTTATATAAACCTTAGTTTATGTTTGTGCCCGTCTATTATGCCCCATTTTGTTCCGTTTGTGTCTTTTTTGACACTCCAACTATCAAAGTAATGATAAATGCACCCTAAAGGGTATAAAAATGCAGTAATTAAAGGGATAATATGTAAAATATACCCGAAAAGGTATAAAAGATTAGTTATTCGCCCAAAATCGCTTGAAATATACCCTAAAAGGTATAAAATAAGCATATGAAAAACTCTATTGGCACTTGGATCAAAGCAAAAAGAAGAGAAATGGGTTTTACCCAGGAACAGTTCTCTATTTATTCGGGATTAGGCCTCCGTTTTATCCGCGAATTGGAACAAGGGAAGGCGACGGTCCGCATGGATAAGGTTGAAGTGGCTTTGTCGATGCTCGGATATCATTTAGAGCCGGTTAAGGATGAGGATTAACGTCATGGCGCGAATTGGCTACGTTTACGTTTACTCCAACTACGCCGGGACCATTGAAGAGAACGACGATGGTTATCGTTTTTGCTATGACGAGGAATACCTGAAAGGCGATAATCCGAAACCGGTGTCATTGACCTTGCCATTAATAAAAGAGCCATACATCAGTAAAACGATGTTTTCCTTCTTCGATGGCCTGATTCCAGAGGGATGGCTGCTTGCGATTAGCGAGGAGAATTGGAAGGTTGACCGTCGTGACCGTATGGGGCTACTCCTATCCGTTTGCGCTGACCCAATCGGTTCCGTCAGCGTTAGGAGGGTGAAAGAATGAAACAGCATTACTGCCTTTCCTGTGGAAAGGAGCTCAATGATGAGAATAAACTTTGGCACGATCGCTGCGTGGCTAAGGTTTTTGGCACCAAGGAACTCCCAATAATCGATTTGGATGAGAAGAGCATCGAAGAACTTGCTAGACACAGAGTCGATTTGTCCTACACCGTCCCTGGAGTGCAGAAGAAATTAAGCCTTGGCCTTTCCAAAAACCACGAACGTAAGCTTACTCTCGTTGATTATCCTTCGGGCTTAATTCTCAAAAGTCAGGTCAAAGGCGAAGGAGACGATTTTCCAGAGGGCGAAAACCTTACGATGTGTTTGGCCGAATGCTGTGGCATTCGTGTCGTTCCCCATGGCTTGCTATGTCTCAAAGACGGAAGCAGGGCCTATATCACAAGGCGTATTGACCGCGTCGATGGGAAAGCAATTGCCATGGAGGATTTCTGCCAGCTCAGCGGCAGGCTTACGGAGGATAAATACCATTCTTCCTATGAGCAGTGCAAAAAGGTTATCGCTAAGTTCTCCGATAGCAAAAAAGCTGATTTAAGCCGGTTTGTATATTTGCTTTTATTTTGCTATCTCACCGGCAATAGCGATATGCACCTTAAGAATTTCTCCTTGATCGAGAATAACGGAGTTTATTCGTTATCGGCTGCTTATGATTTGCTTCCGGTCAACGTTGTTTTTCCAAGCGACAAGGAGGAATTTGCCTTAACCCTCCATGGCAAAAAGAAAAACGTCACCAAGAATGACTTCATCAAATTCGCCTCTAGCGAAGATCCTAGAGAGAATCTCGAAGGCAAGGAAGTTGTTAGGATGATGAAGAAACTCATTTCATTCATCCCGAAGATGTTCGAACTTATCGATCATTCATCGTTAAGCGAGAAACACAAAGAGGAATTCAAGGCGTTAATTCTGGAACGAAGCAAAACGTTCGCATGAAAAAAAGTTAGCCGGCGGGCTAACTTTTTCGTTTAGGCTGTTGGCGCTTCGCTCGGATCGAGGAAGGTGGTTAAGAGATTATCCAATGCGCCTTCATGCGTGGTGCCGAAGTCGGTGAAGACAAAGTCTTGGAACTGTCCATTCGCCGCGATGATGCGGAAGGAGACTTTTGCGGAGGACTTATTGAGGTCCTTGAAGCTGACGAGGACGTTGGAGGCGGTGGTGCCGGCGTTTTGGAGCACCGTGCTTAAACCGAAGTTATTGGCCGCATCCTCCGCTAAATCGGATCTGCTGAAGCTATAGGTTACTTCGTATCCGGAGATCGGGGTCTTCTCCTCTACGGCGTATTCGAAGCAGTTCCAGAGTTTAAGGAGCTTCGGGTAGTTAAGGAAGCTGACCATATCTGGGACATTGTTATAACCTTCGCCGTTTGGGCCGACCATAAGGGAGACGGCATTACCGCGGATGGTGCAGTAGTAGATGCCGCGTAAAACCCTCTTTGCAGCAGGGACGTATTTGTTATCGATCTTCACGTAAGAGGCGGCGATAAGCGGGGAATCCTGATGGGTGGAGTTATAAGTGCTATCGACGGTTAAGCTGTAGTACTCAGGATGGAATTTCTCCCAGGCGGCCTCGTTATCGTTCTCGTCGTAATAGATATGGGTGAAGTTATCGCCTCTAAATAATTCCCTGGCCTTCTTCTGATTCGCGTTAGGGACGAAGTAGGTCTTGCCTTTATTCATGGCCTCATCGACTTTTTCGGTGATCGAGCCGCCGACCATAAGGACACTAGCCTTAACGGTATAGGAGTAGGACTCGATGTCCATGTCATAGGTGAAGTAGAAGTTGCCGTCATTTGTTAAACCGGCAGAGGCAGTTTCTAATAAGGAATAATAATTGGAGTCGAAACCAGTCATCTCCATCATGGCAAGACGGCTGTCCTTGGCCCTGATGGTGTCGCTTTTCTTAGCCTCGACGGCCGATAAAGACCAATCGGCGAAAGAGGTGATAAGACCGCTGGACCAGAGGTCGGTGTACTTAACTCCATCATCCTCAAGCAACTCAGAGAAATAGATCTCTTTGCCATAGATCTCATAGGCGAAAACGCCCTCACTTATGGCTTTATAGCCATATTCGCCATTCTTGATGCCGAAATAATAGCCATCTCTGGTGTAGTTGATATCGAACTCCTCCATGAGGCTGCCGTCTCTAGAGATACGGACATCAAGGGTGTAGTTCTTCTGCTCTTTGAGGTAGGTGATAGCGTCCAAAATGTCGGTGAAGGATTCCCTATATACCGTCTCATCTTTGGAGGATGGAACGGCATTGGAGGTTCCTGGATTTTCATTTGGGGTGCAGGCTGCTAGTAATAGCGGCAAAGCGATTAAATAGATTCTCTTTTTCATAAGCGTGGCGATTATAACACGATGGAGGGGCTTTGGAATTATTGTTTAAGTCCCAAATGACACCAAATAGGTGCTTTAGATAAATAAATTGTTGACAATCTTTGCGCAACTATTATTGTTCCTTTTAGCGCTGCTTTGCGCGTACGTATAATATATATACGTGAAAATTAGGGAGATATATTACTAAGCATGACGTATTTAAAGAAAAAATGGTTGGTGCTTCTAGCTTCCGCGTCGCTACTTGCTAGCTGCGGTAATCCGGAGGCTAAATCCAGCCAAGAGGGCTCTATCCCAAGCGAGAGCTCCAATATTGTTCCACCGTCCTCCAGCGAGGATATCTACGACCACACTGAACTCGAACCGTTATCCGACATCAGCAAGAATATCTCATATAGCACCTCGGGCTACCTCGGAGACATCTCCGTCGGTATGTCCTTGGCCCATCAGAGCGATTACCCAATCGTCTTCACTCTATCGGATAACCCGTCTGGTACCGCCAGAGTCTATAGCGATAACGAGAATGTCCTTACCGCCTCTAGCGATGCTTCCGGCTCCAGCTGGACCCTCCATACCCATAAGGCGGGCGAGGCCCACCTCATCATTGAGGATGGCGATCACATCTTGCATTTCCGTCGCCACATCGAAGTTAAGCCAAAGCTCTCCCTCGAAGACATCAAGAAGACCGTCTATGAGGTCGACCATTGGGATGTCAACCTAGCCTTCTCCTCCTTCTTTGGGAACATGCAGCTCTACTTCTTCAAAGACGGCACCGCGGATATCAACGGCACCGAAAGCGGTGGAGTCACCTTCAACCATCTTAAGTTCGGTTACACCTACGCCCCGACCTACACCGAGGCGGCCGAAGACTTGGATCATTGGTACATCTTCCAAGTCACCAACTGGACTGAGCAGTCATTAGTCGTCACCTATTTCGCGGTTTGGGAAACTGGTGATACCCTTCACCTCCATACCACCCAATCGTTACTCGGCATCTTCAATCCTGCCGAAGTTGAATAAGGAGAATTAATCCATGAATAAAAAGCAATTTGCCGCCTTGTTAGTCTCCATGGCCTTGCTTGCCAGCTGCAATAATCAGGGCAACCCAGCTTCCTCCAACGGAAATAGCGCGGGCGATATCTCTTCCAGCATCCTCCCACCAGATAGCTCTACTGGCGATACTCCTATCTCCTCTAAGCCGGTCACGACCTATTCCATCGTCGACCGCACCGGAGAGGGCGTCACCATTACCTTAAGCAAAACTGAGGCTCCAAAAGGCGAGACCATCAACATCACCGCCCTCGTCGCCGAAGGCTTTGTCTTGACCGGCATCTATGCGAATGATGTCGCTTGCACCAAGGTCAATGACACCACCTATACCTTCGTCATGCCAGATCAGTCCGTCGTCTTAACCAGCAAGCTCACCGTCACTGGTGAAGCGGTTGTCACTGGTGACGTCGCCGCAAGACTTGATAAACAGAGCGATGGCACCTTCAAGGGCACCGTCACCGCGAGTGTCTCCTCCAAGATCGCCGTTAAGGTTGGCAATACCACCTTCGGTTATGGCGCGATTGACCTCGATGCTTCCTTTGGTGATATCGGCGATGCCTCCAATGATTCCTTCAGAATCTCCGGCAATGGCGTTTATGAGATCAACTTCGATGCCTCCAAAGGCACGAAGCCAATCACCATTATCAGAAAGGGCTTTGTCCACGCCCCGCAGAGCGAGGATGATTTAGCTAACGCTTTCTGCGGCGATTATGCCGGCCGTAACGTCAATGACGGCGGCACATATAACGCCCCAAATATCAAAAAGGCCACCTATAGGAGCTCCAGAAGCGCGGTTTCCTATGAATGGAACCTCTACGCGAACAACATCTCCATCGCGACTGCGACCAACCTCTTAACCGACGAGCAGTCCACCGTCTATAAGAAACTCACCGCGACCAACTATCGCGTTGTCGATACCTACATCGAAACCGGCAAAGACCGTTCTGGCATCTATTGGGATGACACCAAGAGAAATGACGGAGTCGCCTATTCCGCCGACTACGAAGTCGTCGCTAACCCAACTGATGGCTATTATCAGATGGCTGCCGACTACGCCAAGAGAGACTTAGCCACCCCAAGCCACGAAATGCATTCCGTCGATCGCGATATGCATTATGGCTACCGCACCGGCTTCACCGTCGAAGACGAAGTCAAAGCCGTCGGCCGCGTCTTCACCGGCACCGCTAATGCGGATGGCTCCTACACGACCACCGTTAAGTCTTGGAAGAACTTCCAGGACAGCAATTCCAGAAGAAGCCGTTCCTCCTATGAAATCAGCGTTACCTTCAACGCCGATAGCACCGTCAAGTCCGGTTCCTACAAGGAATACTCCTTCGATGACACCAACTGGAACTACAACGATAACGACGCCGATAACGGCGGTAGCGCCATCGCCGGCAAGAGTGGAACCACCGTCCAGATCTCCTCTTATTCCTACGAATATGGCGCCGTCACCGCGAATGCCCCGGCCTTCGATGAGACCCCATATTTCATCTCTTCTATCACTTCCGCGGATGTCACTTCCAAGGATTTGGAAGCCAACCACATCCAGCAGAACGATATCGTCGAGGATTGGAGAACCCCACAGAGAGAATCGATCGAAAGCGACTCCTATGGCTATTCCTCCCTCCTTCATATGAGCTTTGAGCCTGCTACCGCTCTTAACAGATGGCAGTATGGCGTCGTCGCTTCTAGCGACATGAGAGTCGTTGGCACCCCGGTCAATGGCACTTATGGCTTCCAGGCCTTAAGAACCGGCACCTCCACCTTAACCATCAATGGCCACGTCCCTGGCTCTGCCAGCAAGACAGTCGACGTCACCGTCGTCAACGGCGTCTTGCCAAAGAACTATTTCTTCATGGCTGCCACTGGCTACGATGATGACTTCGTCGATGCCACCCACGTCCAGGTCAGAGCGGGTTCGACCACCGCGGTTAGACTCGTCATCAGCCCGGTCAACGCCAACTACAACCCAACCATCACCACCAACAACCCGAACCTCGTCGTCACCCTTGATAATGACTACGACACCTCCAGAGACGCCTATTACACCGCGAAGATCCTCCATATCGACGCGACCGCGATGACTAACACCTCCAACGAGACTGTTAAGCTCTACGTCTCCGATAACTGGGATCCAACCTATCGCAGTGAAGCCAACTTCAAGGTTGACCTTGATGTCGTCGTCATGCCGAAACCGGCCGCCGGTTTATGGCCTTCCAGCCTTGCCGGCACCACTTGGACCAGCAGCCGTGATTTAACCGTCGAAAAAGACTATTTCGGCGACGCGACCATCGAGTTCACCGATGAGACGGTCGACATCGGCCCTTCGGGTCATAGCAAGACCTACTCCAAGGCTATCCTTAATGTCACCTCTGGACACAGATTCATCACAAATTACGTTATGGGTTATGAATATAACGCCAACACCCCATCCCTTAAGTTCCACGGAACTTTGAATGAGGGCTGGCACGATGCCAACACCCCATGCGAGGTTTATGCTGAGAGCGGCACTTTCGGCTTTGCCCTCGCTTATGGCGTTTGGACCGGTTCCGATGGCGGATCCTATACCAATATCATCGGCGATTATGTCTCCCCAGCCGATGAAGATGAATACGGGTTCACGACCGCTTACGTCACCTTCACCAGAAACGCCTGATCAATTAACGATTGCCCTCATTCCTGTAGGAGTGGGGGCTTTCTTTTTACACGCGCGCGTACCTATTTTTTATTTAACTAAATTACAGGCACTTGTAAAACTTTGTTTTAATCAGTAGTCTATTGCCTATGAAAAAACTGTTTAACCTATTATTAATCTCCAGCGCGATGCTCCTCGCGAGCTGCGATCCAAACCCTGTCGCTTCCTCTAGTGAAGCGCCTCTTCCATCTAGTTCCGAAACGAAGAAGGACGAAGACTTTGCTTCCTTGGTGGCCAAAATGATTGAGACTAAGTCCTATACGGTCTCTAAGTATTACCAGGTTGTCGGTAAGGACAGCCGCACGGACGTATCTACCGGCATGAGCAAGCAATTCGGCCCTAAAGCCCTTGCCCAATATAACCCAGAGACCGGCGCCTTCCTTTCTGGCGAGCTCATCAATGGCGAGCAGGGCGTATTCTCCTTCTCCATCGATAATGGCTCGTTCGTCTTAGGCGATTTCGATAAGCTCTGCGGCAATAAGGACATCGACGATCTTTATTACACCCCGCTTACTTTCTCCAACATGGAGAATTGGTATAAGAAAAACGGCTCTAACGCCTATGAGAGCATGGATCCTGATACCCTTCAGGCCATCTCTACCGTCAGCGGTCTTACCGCGATGGCTAGCTCCATGGGTATTGCCTTTGATTTCCAGGCTGCGACCGCGACGGTTGAAGGGGACGTCATCACCATCGTGATGGATGCCTATTTCGATATTGAGATGGGTCCTGTCGCCGCGGCGAAAGTCGTTATCTCTGATATCGGCAAAACCAATAATGAAGTGGTGGCCAACTACCTAAAATCACCCACAAATGTCGCTCCTTCGACTGCGTGGTCTGCTACTCAGCTCGCCGAGATTAATACTTATTTTGGCTCTTCTAAGGCCGTTGAGCTCCCGTTCCCAAATAAAGCGACCTATGCCTTAAGCGTCACTGGTCAGCCAGCCTACCAGGAAGTCATGATCCGCGATTACCTTGCTGGCGATATCCGCGGCAATTATGGCGCCCAACTTATCCGCGCGGGTTTCGAGAACATCACCGAAAGCGGCGATAAGGCCAATGTGTATCAAAAAGAGGTGACTGATAGCGATGGTTTATCCACCTACACCCTATATGTCTCCTATAGCTCTCAATCCACTTTGGCGGAAACCTATGGCACCGAGACCGCTTCTTTATTCCCGAATGGCTTATTCCAGATCGAAGGCGTTTATTCCTTCTCCTACACTGGAATCACCAACGGTTCTTTAGCAGATGTTGATTCGTGGTTGAATAGCCATCTCCCAACCGCGGATGTCTATCCATCTTTAGCCGCCTCTTTCCCGTCTAGCAGCCAAGCCTCCATCATCGATGATACCGAAGCCTATAACGCCTATTTCCGTTCTTCCCTCGGCTTAAGCTTCGATTATTTCGATGCCGCTTATTCCTGCAGCATCATGGTCGCGGATGAAAATGCCGCCAAAGCGGCGATGGCAAGCTATCTTGCTGCTATCAAAGCCAAGTCTTGGTTCAGCCAGCAACAAGGTGGCGATGAGACCTTGTCTTATTATTATGCGGATAGCCAAAAGCAATATGGCATCCAGGTCAGCATAAGCACAACAAAAGACGGCACCTATCAGGGCGCCGTCACGATTTCTTTCCTCGACTATTCCGAGATTGCTTCTAGCGCGTTGAACGCTTAAGCGGTACGGAAGTCGGCTGGATCCCAGACCTCGCCTTCGAACGTGGCGTATTCGCCTTGTTCTAGGGTTGCGCTGGTGAAAGATAGCTTGGAGTTGGCGACAACTCCGCCATAGTACATATCAAGCTGATAGGCGTAGTCGTAAGAAGCGATTACGCCGTTTTGCTTTGTAACTTCCAGCTCGTGAGTGATTTCCTCTTCTTTGGTGGTGGTAACTACGCCATTCTCCACGACAAAAGAGGTCATGGAATAGCCGAATTCAAATTTGCCATCGCCATTTGGGATGTCCCCGAAATCAATGCCGTAACCAACGCCTTCAAGGTCCATGACCCTGCTAAGGAAAGAGAGGTTATCGGCCTGCTTGTTAGCAAAGCTGAGGGTGAGTTCGATATCTCTTCCAGCCGGGGTGTCTTCGACAAAGTTCTGCTTTGGGAGTTCGCCGCTGGCTTGGGTTAACTGATAGATAGAGCCATCCTGGGCAAAGACCTGCATCTCATAGGTGGTCTTGTCCTTGGTGTTGCCGTTGATGGTGATGGTTCCGCTTCTGACGAGGATATTGGATTTGCCATTATCGCGTTTATAAACGGTCGCGGTGAACTCATCGACGGTGACCATCTCTAATGGGTAATAGTCATGGGTTTCGACCGTGACGGTCGCGCTTTTGGCGTGGCCGTCGATCTCTTTTAAGAGGGACGTATAGTCATTGATCGCCTTCTTATCCGCTTCAAGCGGAGTTAAAGAAGTGCTGGGCACCAAAGAGGAGCTAGCTTCCTCGGAAGAAGATGGAACCTCATTGCTCGAAGAGGTTGTCGGGGTAGTGCAGGATGCTAATAGCATCGCCATTAAAGGTATGTATTTAGTTAAGTGTTTCATTGCGGTAGAAAGTGTAATCCTTTGTGTAATAGTCGCTTCCGAAGGTAAGGCTATAGCCTCCTTCGGCAGTCATGGCAAGCAAGCCTGGGTTTTCGGCGAAATGCCTATTGAGATAAACGTCTTCTTCGTCGTTTGAGTTGAAGAAAGAAGTGATTTTGACTTTGTTATTTTTGATGGTCCAGACAAATTCGCCTTCTTCGTGGGCCGGGTTCTTGGAACTATCGGTGTAATCCCAAGTCCATGTTCCGGTGTTATTGGCGGCGAAGGTTAAAACGAAGCTGCCCATATAGAGGTCGTTGATCGTCCAGCTGGCGGCGGTGAGGATATTTGGGATATCGGCCGCTGGGATATCGGCGATGTTGAAGGTCTCGCTGATGGCGGTGGAGTCGTTCCCTTCGACCTTAACGGTAACGACGGCTGTGCCGCTCTTTAAAGGAACAAGCTTAAGGCTAACGTAGGAGCCACTTTGATCGATGGAGACGACTAAGGTATCGGTATCGCTAGAGGAGGCGACGATGGTGCCTTTGCCATAGCTTGGGTTGATTGTGATTCTCTGGGTGTAGATGTTGCCGGCGGTTAAAGCGTTATTGGTGACCGCAGGGGAGAATTGGTTGGTAAAGGCGATTTCGGTGATCGGGGCGTAATCGATGGTGACCTCTTTGGTGATGGTCTTGAATTCCCAGATGTTGTTGGAGTTCTTGCCTAAGTATTCCCAGGTCAAGGTGACGGTGCCGACATCCTGGATCTCAAAGTAAGAGCCGGAATTATCGCTGACGCAGGCAACGACGTCTTCGTTGGTGCTGGCGACAGGGGTCAAAGACCATTCGCTGACATCAGCGGCAGTAGCTGGGGTATAGGTCTTTGGGAGAGCAAAGATATAGTGGCTGGTGCCTTCGTAGATGGTGCTATTCTCAACAACCTGCCTTTGGTCATTGAGGATATCGATCTCAGTGACGTCGGACATGAAATAGTCGTTGACGTTGATGGAGCCCTCGCTTACGGCGCCTTTGGTGCCATAAACGATACTTCCCTGGCTCTTATCGGTGTAAGTGCTGGTATCGGTTGGATCGTTCTCACGGGTCTCTTTTTGGACCATGGTTAAGTCAATAGACTTAAGTTTGTCCCAACCCTTATCCATCTTGAAGCTGGCGGTATAGGTAATCTCCTCGATGATGCCTTCCTCGGTATAGGAATAGCTGACATTGGTGGAGAAGATGCAGTCTTCGTTTTCGTCGTAGGTGTAATCAAAGCCTTTGACGCCGGTCTGAGAGACATAGGCGGAGGTGGCTAATGTTCCAGCGTAGAGATAGAGCTTCTGGGTAAGCTGGAGGGAGGAATAGAAGTTCTCCTGGCCCTTAAGGATATAGCCATCGCTGACGCCATTAGCTTTTGCCTCGGCATCGGTGTTGAAGATGTATTGCTTGGTGGCCTCATCTTTCTTATTCGGATCGCCATAGTCGGTGGCGGTGGCGAATAATTCTAATTCGCTGATGGAGCCGCCATAGTTGATCTTGTCTTTAACTACACCGGCTCTTTTTTGATAGGTGTAATTAGCGGTTTCGCTAGTTACGGTTCCATCGACTCTGGAGGTGTTGTCATTAAACAAAGACGCCTGAAGGGAGGTGATTGTGTTATGGCCATCGCGACCAGTGGTGGTGGTTAGGCTTTCGCTTGAGGCTTTGCCTTCCCAAACGGCGATGCCTTTGGATAAGAGATCAACGACGGCAGAAAAAGTCATCGTGTGATCTTCATTGTCCCCATTAGAGGAAGATGGGGTTGGAGTGGTGGTAGATGATTCTGGGATGGAGGCACTACTACCAGGCATCTCGCTAGATGGGGCAGGAGTGTTGCTGCTTTTTTGGGCCATAGTGTTGCAGGAGGCTGCAAGGAGCGACATGGCCAATAAGGCGTAGATTGATTTCTTCATAGTGAAGTCCTTTCGACGGAACAAAACACCTTATTTTCCTAGGACTGCCTAAAAATGCAACTACTTATGTGCGTGTGCGCGACTATTGATATTGTTTTTTAGATAAAAATACTGGTGTATCTATCGGTAATTCGGTAAATATTCAAGAACTAAAATTCGCAATGTTTTAATTCAAACAAAGCGATATACCGATTTTAATAGTCGTCTAAAAATGGCGATGCAATCGGATGTATTTTTCTCACGCCCGCTCGCGCGTTGGGCGAAGAACGCACCCGCGCGATGGCAAAAGACATAAAAAACGACCCAAAACCATAAAAATACTAGTTGACCATTTTTCGCTAGAGAGTAACTTCAATCTGTTGAAGAAAGGAATTTTCTTAGATGAAAAACAAGTCTTTGTTCCTCATCCCACTCGCCGCGTGCTTAATCCTCGCGGGCTGTGGCGATGACAAAACGCCTAAGACTTCGGCCTCTGAAACTCCTGCTTCTGCTAGCAGCGACGTCGGTTCGCTTCCAGTTAGCTCTGAAGCTCCAGTTTCTTCCTCTGTAGCACCGAAGCCAGCCACGGGCGTCGCGATCGCCGAGGGAGCGACCGCTACCGTTAAGAAAGGTAAAACCTTAACCCTCCATGCGACCGTTACTCCGGATGACGCTGACGATAAGACCGTCACTTGGTCCAGCGAGAACGCCGCTATTGCAAGTGTCTCTGCTGCCGGTGTTGTCACTGGCGTCGCCAAAGGCACCGTCAAGATCACCGCTTCCAGCGCCGTCCAGGGCGTTAAGGCGGAAATCACCATCATCGTCCTTGAGACCACGATCACCATCTCTGGTGAGGATTCGGCCTACATCGGTGGTGAAATCCAGTTAAGCGCCGCGACCGAGAATGCCGAAGGCACTGTTGCTTGGTCTTCCAGCGCGCCTGCCATCGCTTCCGTCGACCAGAATGGTAAAGTCAGCGCGCTTGCTGAAGGTGATGCGATCATCACCGCTGCCGTTGATGGCGTCACCGCCACCAAGACCGTCCACATCCTTGCTCATAAGCTCGATGCGACTAAGATGGGGCTTCCAGCTTCTTATAAGATGGAAGTTAAATACAGCCACGAAGAAAATCTCGTACACGCTGGCACCAAAGCTGACCCAGTCAGTTTCCACCCAAGCGCCGATGACAATAACGGCGTTTTAGTCTTGGGCACCAACGAAGCTTTCAAATCCAGTGATGGCCTTTGCTTCCGCTTCAGCGTCGTTACCCCAGGTGTCTATCGCTTCTATGCCAGATCCGCTGATGCTGATCCGAGAATCTTGAATTTGTATAAGTACAACGACGACGGCACATTGCCAAATGAGAATTACACCGGTTTCTCCTCTAACGACGACTATGGCTCATCCGGATATCCTGATGCGGCTAATTTCTGCACTTATAGGTGGGACTATTACACCGAAGTGAGCCTTGAGGCTGGCGATTATGCGATGGTGGTCAAATGCACCAGCTCTAAGAACGTCACCATTCACGTCGAGCTTAAAGATGGCGCTGCTCCAGTTTACCCAGAGGGCCCATCCGATTTGGTCACTGTAGTCGATTCATACGAATTAAGCCGCGTTGAAGGCGTCGGTTATTATTCGTTCGCTAAGAAAAACGGCGTGTTGCTAAAAGATGGCAAAGCCTATGGCTATTCTCTTAACGAAAGAGAACACGAATATCAGTTATCTAAAAAAGAGGTCGCCGGTTTCGATCTTGCTTCGACTTCTCTTTCTAATTTCGCCTCCGCTGGCGTTGCTTCTTACGTCAAAACAGAAGAAGGCAAGGATTATTTCACTGTCTCTTCCGCTAGCGGCTTCGGCCATGACGTCGTTGACCTTTTAGGCTTTGACCCAGAACTCGCGGGCGATTTCGAAATCACCGCTGATTCTACTACCGGCGCTATCGCTAGCATTAAACTCGCCGTTGGCGAAGCCGTCTGTGACGTTAGCGTTACGGAGATTTCCGAACTACCTATCACCGTTGCCGATTACCCGGTCGGTGATGATGGCGAATATGACGGCGGTGGAGCCGTTCAGGATTGGTAATAGGAGGAAACGAAAATGAAAAAGAATACGAAATTATTAGTCCTCTCCCTTACCTCTCTTATGGGTCTTGGGCTCATGGGCTGCGACATGGCCAAAGCCATCCCGACCAACGAAAAAGCTGAACCTGAGGTTATTCAGGATGAAGCGACCGAAAGCGATGCCATCGGCAATCTCCTTAGATTGAATCTCGATACTCCTGTCACTTCGGAGACGGTTAACTTCGCTCCCGCCATCGGTTATCAGGTTTTCAATGAAACCCCTGAAAAGATGAGCCTCCGCATCTTCGCGGTCGTTGACGGTTATAAAGCCATCTCCGCGGCGAAGATTACCTCCAAAGTAACCAGCTATCGCGAGGATAAAACGGTGGCCCCGCAGGATGAAACCGTCATCAAGGCGGAAACGGAATTCCAGGTCACTGGCGTTTATAGTTCCATCAAGTCTGATTTGGGCGTCACTTGGAGCGAACTCGTCTCCGCGGTTGAGTTCCCAAATCCTTATTACATGGTCTATACCCTTAACAACATTCCGCTCGACCATTATTTTGATACCATCACCCTCACCTTCTCGGCGACCGCTGACACCGAAAAAACTAAGACCCTCGTTTTCAACCCTATGGGTATCCATGGCGACTATGCCACTAATATCCGTTATGGAGAGATTGAAGGCACCGGGACTTATAAAGCCTTTAAAAAGAGTGCCGGTTCCAGCATTAAGCACGCATACTTGCCTCAAAAGCACGTCGAAATTACCGATTTCTACGCTAAGCCGCTTGGCGACATCGTCGCTTTGAATCCTGGCGACAACAATGGCGTGTTCGAAAGCTGGAGCAACTTAGAAGAGGTTCATTTGCCTGATTCGATTACCTCTATCGGTGGTTGGGCTATGTCTTCTTCCTCCTTGAAGAAGGCGAATATCCCTGTTGGAGTCACTTCAACCGGAAGCACGATCTTTTCTAGCGGCGCCAGACTCGAGGAACTCGACTATGATGCGGCTAACCTCGTAAACACGAATGAATATCGCAACAACGTTAATGTCCTAAAGGTTTCCGCCGGAGTCCAATCCCTTCCGGAGAAATTCTTCGCTTCCGGCTATGGCCCAACCAAGGTTATCTACGAAGGCACCGAGGCGCAGTGGGCGGCCTTAAAGACCGACACTAACGCCAATAACGGTTTCTTCATCGACGAGGTTTATTGCTCCGACACCACGACCTCGACCGTAACCTATCACTATGGCGACGGCAAGATCGGTGAAGTTACGGGCGATGTTGCGACTACCGCTATCAACGGCCACTTGCTCAAGAACCCAGGCAACCCAGTTCCAAATGAAGCGGGCAAAGAATTCAAAGGCTGGTACCTTGATCCTAACTTCCAGACTCCAGCCGACTTCACCGCCGAAGTCTCCGGCAATCTCGATCTCTATGCCAAATATGATGATTTCGGTCCTGGCATTTCCATGGACAACCCAACCATCCTTGATCCGAATAGTCCGGCTAGCTTCTCCGCTAACCTCGTTCCTGGCAAGAAAGCCGAATACATGAAGTTCACCATGCCAGCGACTGCCGCCCATGGCGATTGGTTCTATCTCATGGTCGACAAGGATTCCAGCTCCGTTGCCGCTGATATCTCCAGCACTTCCTACATGAGCCCAGGTATCACTGTCTATAATGCGAACAAAGAGGAGTTGGTCCTTGGTTCCGACGACATCAAAGACGCCTCTAAAGCCCAGAAGGTCAATCGCGATGATTACAGAGTCCGCTTCTATGCCGAACCAGGCGAAACTTATTATTTCAAAGGCGTTCTCCACACTTCTGCTTCTTCGAACGTCTATGGCACCATCGCCTTCCAACTCTTCACCTACGCCAACGACACCGCCGATGAAGCGCTCGATTTGGCTTATGGCGTGCATGCCGATGTCGAAAACGTCTCCAAGTACCATAAAGTCATCTACAAGTACGTCGCCAACGACACCAAGACCGTTGCCTTGTACAAGACCCAGACCGGTGGCAAATATGGCGGATTCACCGTCGTTGATGCTGCTGATCCAACTGTTGCTTTAGGCACATACAACAGATCGGTCGATGGTTTCGTGACCTTTGACCAGGAAGCTGGTCACACCTACCTCATTGAAGCTAACGCCGATGCCGAGGCTACCGCGGAGAGCCACATCACCATTTATGTTGATGATACTCCAGCCGGTATGTCGCAGAACGATCCTATCGACTTGGCTTTAGACACCGAAGTTAGCGTCCCAGACGTCCATACTCAATATGTCTATTACTCTTTGACCCTTGAAGAAGAATCCACAATCAAATTCGTTCTCAGCGACGGCAGCAGCTACACTGCTAAGAGCATCGAAGTTGAGTCCGAAACCGCTCAGGGAGCCCCATCCAGCGGCGCTGATGTGACCCTTTATAAGGTCTTATCCGCCGGCACCCACATCGTGAAGGTTGGCTATGCCTCGAGCATGTCCTCCTGGGTCTCCTTCAAACTTAAGGCCACCAAGGTCAACGCTGGCGATGATGCTTATAGCGCCGTTGCCGCTGATCTTTCCGGAGCCTCACTCACCGCGACCGCTACCGCTGGTGGTTATTGGTATAAATCCAGCATCACGGCGGCTGATTACTTATCCATCTCGGCTTCCGGCTTAAATGGGGCTGTCGTCACTGTTTATAAAGGCGATGGCACCACGGTTCTTGGAAGTGTCACCTCCGGCTCGGCCGAAGCTTTGACCATCTTAGCCATTCCTGGCGATATCTACCTTTGCGTTAGCGGGGCTGCTGGTGAAGTTACCTTGACCCTAGGTCATGAAGTACCGCCGGCATGCGTCTATAGCAACAAAAAAGGCTTGAATGGCGAGAATGGCGTTATTACGACTATCGAAGAAGGTGCGGGTTGGGTTGAAGACGCCAATCATGAAGGCGTCATGAAGTCTGACATCGAAGGTAAGAACTACGGGCGTGCGCATTACTCCATGACCGTCACCGTCGCTGGCACCGTCTCCTTTGAATGGGCCTCTTCTGGCGAGTCCAGATATGACTATTTGCAGGTCTTCGTTAACGGCGTAGAAAAGATCGGCCAAGGCAGCAACAGGGCGCCTGTAAGCAGCTTTGAAGCTTTGACTTGGTTTGAATTCTCTCAAAGCCTTAACGCTGGCGACACGATTACCATCTCTTTCCGCAAGGATAGTAGTGGTAACAGCGGGTTGGATGCTGGTTTCTTCAGAAACTTCTCCTTCGTCCAAGTCGCTTAATCGCGAACAAATAAAATGAGGATCGGTTAATTCTGATATGTACCCAGTTTCCTGGACAAGTTAATCGGATTATATCATAAGGCTCTCATGGATGCTTCCCGGTATTTCGCCGGGGGCATCCATTTTGTTTTG
>ONCO01000009.1 GCA_900316365.1 uncultured Erysipelotrichaceae bacterium | reverse complement strand
CAGCAGTTAAGCACCGTAGTGGCGAAGGTATCCCCGGAAGGGGCGAGAATAGCGCGCTGCCGGGCTTTTTTCTTTTACGGCCCCCTCCGGGGCTTTTTTTCGTTTTGTTATACACTATCAAGCCTTAGTAAATTGAATAGGTTACCTTTGTTAAGGTAATCTATAGTTATGGTAGATATTAAACTCATAACCCTGTCGTCTCTTTTGGCTGGGCAGGATTCCTCTTTGAAAGATGAGGTCTATGATTTCTTGGCCAAACTTGATCCAGAGAAAAGAATCAACTTCGTCGATTCCCCGAAAGCCTTCCCGCTTTTCGTTATCGCTAGTGGCGGTAGCGAGGCCAAATTCAAGGCGATCTATAAACGTTATCCAGGTCCATATTTTATTTGTCCATTAGGCAATAGGAATTCCTTCGCGGCCAGCTTAGAAATCCAATCATTTTTAGCCTCAAAAGGCCTTAAGAGCGTCTTCATGAATGGGAACGATAAAGACGCCATGGAATATCTTCTTTCCTGTGGAAGGGCCTATTCTTTGCTTAAGAAAGTCAAAGGTAAACGTCTTGGTTTGATCGGCGGTCCATCTGATTGGCTTATCGCCTCCCAATGCGATCCTAGACTCGTTAAAAAGAAACTTGGAATCGATATTGTTAGGATCACTACTTCCGAATTAGAGAAGGAAATTAATAATCAAAACCTAGGCGATGAGAAGACCTTCTTTAAGCTTAGAAAGAAGACGGAACGCTTAGAGACTTTACGTGGTTCCCTCTATATCCATTCGGCTTTATTAGCCATCAAAAAGAAGTATTCCATCGACGGTTTTACCTTAAGGTGTTTCGACCTCTTGGATAAATACCAGAATACTTCCTGTTTGGCTTTCGCCCTTTTAAATGACGCGGGCTTCACGGCTGCCTGTGAAGGCGATGTGCCATCTCTTTTAACCATGTATCTAATCCAGGCCTTGACGGATAAACCAAGCTTCATGGCCAATCCAGAAAGGATGGATGTAACTCATAAAGAGGCGGTTTATGCCCATTGCACTTGCCCATTCTCCATGGGCAATACCTATTCCCTTATGACCCATTTCGAGTCTGGTATGGGATTTGGCATCCGTCTTAAGTTAGCAAAACAAGAAGTGACGATGGTTAAGATCGCTCCAGAGCTAGACCGCGTTGTTTTAAAGAAAGGCAAAATCCTTAATAACCTCGAAGAGGATGATATCTGCCGTACCCAAATCAGGGTTAAGTTTGAAGACGATATTTCCGATTGCCTTGAGCATCCGGCGGGCAATCACATGGTTTTCACGTATGATGATGTCGCCTCAACGCTCTCGGCGTTGATGGATATCGTCAATTCGTGACGTAATACCATCCCTTTAGGGATGGGTAGTTTGCAAAAGGGCATTAAAGTGAGATAATAGACAAGCCTTTTTTCTCGAAGGAGACCAAAAGCATGAAAAAGAATTCCAAAGCAGTGTTTGGCGAAGTCAGCATTTCTGTTGATGCGATCGCCTCAGTTGCCGGTGAAGCGGCGACTATGTGCTATGGGGTCGTTGGCCTAGCGCCAAGACCTTCCTTTATCGACCGTCTTCCAGAGCAAATCCAGAAAGGCCTTAACAAAGAAGATTACGCGAAGGGAATCTATGCCGTCAAAACCCCGAAAGGTTACGATGTTTCCCTGTACTTATATGTCGCTTACGGTGTGAAGCTTACCGAAGTTTGTTCTGAGGTCCAGAAGAACGTTAAATACGTCTTAGAGAAAACGTTCCAAATGCGATTCGACTCCGTAAACGTCTACGTCATGGACGTAAAGGATGCTGAATAATGAAAACTATTGACGCAGAAATATTAAAGAAAATGTATATCTCAGGGGCTAATAACCTCTACAACCATTACCCTGAGATTGACCGTTTAAATGTCTTCCCTGTCCCAGATGGCGACACCGGTATGAACATGAACCTGACTTTCACGTCAGGTATGAAGGAAATCCAGAATCGCAACGACGACAACGTCTACGATTTGGCCAAAGCCTTCTCCGGTGGTTTGCTCATGGGCGCCAGAGGTAACTCCGGTGTTATCACTTCCCAGATCTTCCGCGGTTTCGCCGAAGGTCTTAAGGGCAAAAAGAAAGCCACCATCGAAGATTTGATTGGTGCCTTTAAGTCCGCGAAGGAAGTTGCCTATAAAGCGGTTATGAAACCGGTCGAAGGTACGATCCTCACCGTCATCCGCGAATCCAGCGAAGCCTTATGCGCTTTAAAGAAAGTTCCTAATAGCGTCGAAGATCTCATGGATATCCTCCTCGAGGAATCCAAGAAGTCCCTTGATCACACCCCAGAGCTTCTCCCAGTCTTAAAAGATGTCGGCGTCGTCGATAGCGGCGGTACCGGCTTATGGAGAATCTTCGAAGGTATGAATAGCGCCGCCCATGGCAAAATGGTCGAGCGTATCGAGAACGTCGAGACCTCCGGCAGCGAAGTTCCAACCCTTGAGCAACAGGAGGTTGCCCTCTATGCTGGCGCTCAGCTCTCCGAAGACGAAGAAGGTTACGGCTATTGCACCCAGTTCATCCTTCGTATCGGCAAACCAGAAGATGGCAAGAAGCCATTCGATGAAAAGAAATTCCGTCGCTTCTTAGCGACCCATGGTAAATCCTTGGTTCTCGTCCGTGATGATGATATCGTCAAGGTCCACGTCCATACCCTTACCCCGGGCAACATGCTCAACTATGCCCAAAACTTCGGTGAATTCGTAACTATTACGATCGAGAACATGTCCGAAGAGCATCACAATATCGAGAACGGCAGAACCGCGACCGATATGGCTGGTAACATCGCCGATGCGAAAAAGAAGGCCGCTGAAGAAGCCGCGGCCGCGGAAGCTAAGGGTCCTAAAGCCAAGTTCGGTATCATCGCCGTCAGCTCTGGCGAAGGTCTCGATGAGATCTTCAAAGAACTCGGCGCGAACGTTATCGTCAGCGGTGGCCAGACGATGAACCCATCCACCCAGGACTTCATCGAAGCCATTAAGAAATGCCACGCGGAGAACGTCTATATCCTCCCGAATAACTCCAATATCGTCATGGCTTCTAGCCAGGCGTGCGAAGTCTTCGACGAAGATGACACCGTCGCCCGTGTCGTTCCATCCACGACCATCCCGCAAGGTATCTCCGCCCTTATGATGTTTAATCCAGAAGGCGAGCCAGATGACGTCTACAATGACATGAAAGCTGCCTTGAAATCTGTTAAATCTGGTTCCGTCACCTATGCGATAAAGGATACCGATATCGATGGCGTACACATCACCAAGGACTATTACATGGCGATGATGGACAAGAAGATCGTCAACTGCGTCAAAGAGAAGAACGACGCTCTCAAAGAGCTCGTCGCTTCCATGGTTGATGAGGATTGCACCGTCCTTACCGTCTATGCCGGTAGCGATGTCAGCGAAGAAGAAGCCGCTGCCATCAACGAGGAACTTGTCTCTGAATACGGCGATGACATGGATATCGACGTTAAGATGGGCAACCAGCCAGTCTACAGTTTCCTTGTCGGCATCGAATAACAACGACTCAAACGATCGAAGGAAAAACCTTCGGTCTTTTTGTTATTTCGGGCCTCTAACGCATACATAGTTTGCTAAAATATCATTGTGAAGCTGACCAATTCTCCGCGACTTAATTATCTGCTCGGTCAAATGGGTATTTTTTCTTACCTAGATGTCATTGAGCACTTACCTCGTCGTTACGAGTCTTTTATTTATACAGATCCCGATAGATTGATCCGTCTTGCTGATAAGGAGAGAGCTGTAATCTATGGCAAATTGATTACCGAGCCAAAGGTCCTTCGTTTTAGGAACGTCTCTAATACCACCTTTATGTTTAGGGACGCCTATAACCATGATTACAAATGCGTTGCGTGGAATAGGCCATATTTAGGCAAGAGCCTTAACACCACTGACCCATTTACCCTCCAGGTCTCATATGATGCGAAGAAGCACGAGATGAATGTGCTTGGCCTTAAGAAAGGCCGCGTCGGGGAAGAGCAGGCTTTGGTTCCTGTCTATTCCCTTCCGAGCGATTATCCGCAGCATTTATTCGCCGCGTTAGTCAAAAAGTCGTTCCGTGAAATTGGTCAAATTTACAACCACGTCCCCCTCGAATTCATGAAAAAGTATCGTTTGGCGGGTAGGGGTGACGCTTTTTACAAATGCCACTTCCCAACGTCATTCGAAGATGTAAGACAAGGCCTTCGCGTCCTTAAATACGAGGAAGCTTTGATCTTCTCCCTTAAGAACCAGTTAATCAGAAAAGAGAATAAGTCCTTAACCGTGAGGGGCAAGGGCTATATCGATAGAGATAAGTTTGAGAAGTTTATCTCCTCTCTTCCATATGCGCTTACCAACAGCCAAAGAAAGGCTATTGATGAGTCTCTTATGGATATGGAGGCTGATTCTTTGATGTATCGCTTACTCCAAGGCGATGTCGGGAGCGGCAAAACCTTAGTCGCTGGTGCACTTTTATACGCGAATTACCTCAGAGGCTCGCAAGGCGCGCTCATGGCTCCAACTGAAACCTTAGCAGAGCAGCATTACCAGACCTTGAAGGCCTTATATGAAGGAACTAAGGTCCAAGTCGTCTTGCTTAAAGGCAAAATGGAGGCCGGAGATCGTAGGAGAACCCTTAATGATATCGAGGATGCGACCGCGGATATCATCGTGGGCACGCATGCATTATTCTCAAAGTCGGTTCATTACGCCAAATTGGGCTTAGCCATTATTGATGAGCAGCATAAGTTCGGTGTTAACCAGAGAACTACCCTCGCATCTAAAGGCGAGTTCGCCGATGTTTTGCTTATGTCGGCTACACCTATACCTCGCACCCTTAGCTTAACGATCTATGGTGACTTGGATGTCTCGACCTTAACCGAGTTCCCGGCGAAAAAACGCCAAGTTGTATCAAAAATTATCAAACCAACCGTTAAAGAGAGTCTTTTAGCCATCAATAAATCTTTGGAGAACAACCATCGAGTCTATATCGTTGCCCCGAAGATCGAAGAGGTTGATGAGAATGAAAAAGACGCCTCTGTTAAGACGATCTTTGAGAAATATAACGCTTTATATCCAGGCAAAGTCGCTTTGATGCACGGCAAGATGGAAGAAGACGAAAAAGAAGCTGCCATACTTGCGTTCAAAACAGGGCTTTGCCCGATTTTGGTCTCGACATCCGTCATTGAAGTCGGTATCGATGTCAAGAATGCAGATTTGATGCTTGTCTATGAGCCAACCAGGTTTGCTTTATCCTCTCTCCATCAGTTAAGAGGACGTATCGGACGTGATGGCACGCCGTCTACTTTCTATTTGCTCTATGAAGGCAACGACGAGGAAGAACTCGACAAATTACAAGTACTTACCGCCACGGATGACGGTTTTAAGATTGCTGAAGAGGATCTTAGAAGAAGAGGTCCAGGCGAACTTCTTGGTGTCAAACAAGCCGGTCTTCCAGACTTCCATTTCGTCAATATCGTCCAAGACTTCAAGATGTTTGAATGTGCGAGAGACGATGCCGCCTACATTCTTGCCCACGATAAGGAATATCCTTTCGAATACATTCTCAAGCTCGCAAAAGAGTCCATCGATTCGGCGCCGTTAAAGTAAAGGTCTATATAAAGACCTTTTATGTGTTATTATTCCTTTTGCCCAGTAAAAGGAGATTTTAATGATAAGGCTAGCGATCGACATGATGGGTGGAGACCTGGGTAGTAAGGCCACCCTAGAAGGCGTTCGAATTTTCCAAAACAAACATCCTGGCAAAGTCGAATTCCTCCTTGTTGGAAAAAAAGAAGAATTAGCGGAAATCAAAGATTGCAGAATCGTTGATGCCCGCGAAGTTGTTCCAGCGGACGCTGGCGTTTTAGACGCACTCCGTTTAAAGGAGAGTTCCATGTTTAAGGCCGTCGAGCTGGTCAAACTCGGCGAAGCTGATGGCGTTATTTCCTGCGGTGGTACTGGCGCATTCCTCAGCGATGCGACGGTTACCATCCGTAACATCCCTGGCGTTAAAAGGGCGGCCTTAGTTGCCCCATTCCCAACCGCCATGAAGGACAAGAAAGTCGTCATCCTTGATGTCGGCGCGAGCAACGAGAACTCTGGTGAGGAAATTGCCCAATTCGCTACCATGGGGTCCTTATATTCCCGTTATATCTATGGGATTGAAGAACCACGGGTATTCGTTTTGGCCAATGGCACCGAAGAAGACAAAGGCTCTCCTGAAGGCAAAATCGCCTACAAGATTCTCTCCGAAGATAAGCGAATTAACTTCGGCGGAAACATTGAGGCGAGAGAGGTCTTAAGCGGTCAGGCCGATGTCGTTGTTACCGATGGCTATTCCGGAAATATCTTCCTCAAGGGAAGCGAAGGCGTAGCCAAATTCATGGGCGAGATGATCAAGCGTTCCTTTAAGAGGAACATCTTCTCCAAGATTGGTTATCTCTTCTCCAAGAAGGGCTTCAAAGAGATGTCCCAGACGATGGGCTATGAATCAGTCGGAGGAGCGTTGCTCCTTGGCGTCAATGGCGTTGTCGTCAAAGCGCATGGAAGTAGCGATGGAGAGGCAGTTTCTAGCGCGATCGAAGTCGCCTATACCTTGGCGAAGAACAATATTGTCGAAAAGATTAAGGAGGGTTTAGCGAATGAGTGAATTTTCCCCTTTATACCGTAAATTTAATTTCTTGCCGCATGATGAGGGCTTATACCATTTAGCCTTTACTCATAGTTCCTATAATGGCATGGCAGGAACCCGTCACCAGGACTACGAGAGATTAGAGTTCTTGGGCGATTCGATTATTGGCATGGTCGTCAGTGAGCTTTGCTATATCTACCATCCAGAGATGGCTCAGGGCGAACTCTCTGTCTTAAAAGCCCAATTTATCCGTACTCAGTCCGAGGCGGATTATTGCAAAAAGCTAGGTCTAGATAAGTTCATCCGCGTTGGTGTTTCCTTCCAGGGCAACATCTCGGATTCCCTCAATATCTTAGAGGATGTTTTCGAGTCCTTCGTTGGTGCGGTCTTCCTTGATCAAGGCTTAGATTTCACATACAAACTCGTCCGAAAGATCTTCGAGGAGGATGTGAAGAACGGCAAAATCCATCAGGAACAAAACCCGAAATCCTTGCTCCAGGAATTCATGCAGGCCGACCACAAAGAGTCCGTCACATACAAAATCATCGATGAATCTGGCTTAAGCCATAAGAAGACTTTCGTCGCCGCAGTTTACTTCGAAGGCGAGGAACTTGGTCGTGGCACCGGCTCTAGCAAGAAAGCTGCCGAGACCGCCGCGGCGGATGACGCCTTAAAGAAGATGGCCCCGAGAGGAGAGGAGAAATAACTATGGGTTTGTTCTCGTTTCTTAAAAACAAATTCGGCAAGAAAGATAAGACTGTCGATAAATACTCCGCTGGCTTAGAGAAGAGCCGCAAGAACTTCGCTTCTAAGCTTGATAACCTCTCGAAGCGTTATTCCGAAGTCGATGAAGACTATTTCGAGGAACTCGAGCAGATCCTCATCGAAGCCGATGTCGGCGTTGAGCTTTCCATCCGCTTAATCGAGGAATTGCTCGATAAGGCGAAGGAAGAAGGCGTCAAAGATCCGAAGAAGATCAATGAGATGATGATCGATGAGATGTTCGTCTCTTATGCTACGAGTGGACAGGCGATTGAAAACGAAATCCACTTCGCCGCGGAAGGACCAACCGTTCTTCTTGTCGTCGGCGTTAATGGCGTCGGAAAGACTACAAGTATCGCTAAACTCGCTGCTAGATATCAGAAAATGGGCAAGAAAGTAATGCTCGTTGCCGGTGATACGTTCCGTGCCGGCGCTGTCGAGCAGCTTAAGGTTTGGGCCGAAAGACTCAAATGTCCAATCGTCACCGGTGCCGAAAATGGCGACCCAGCTTCCGTTGCTTATGATGGCGCCAAATACGCCCTTGAGCATGGCATCGACCTCATGATTGTTGATACTGCTGGACGTCTCCAGACCAAAAAGAACCTCATGTTGGAGCTTGGTAAAATCAACCGCGTTTTGGGTAGAGAGATTCCAGGCGCTCCGCATGAATCCTTCCTTATCATTGACGGTACAACCGGACAAAATGGCGTCATTCAGGCCAAATCGTTTAAGGAAGTCACTGAATTAACCGGTATTGTCATCACCAAGATGGATGGCACCTCCAAAGGTGGCATCATCCTTTCTATCCGTGATGAGATTGGCGTTCCGGTCCGCTTTATCGGTTTGGGCGAGAAGATGGAAGACCTCGAGGAATTCGACCTCGATAAGTACCTCTATGGCTTGCTGATGGGGGATGAGGAAAAATGAGTGCGACTTCGTTAAAAGAAAGGCAGAGAGCCATCGCCCTCATCAACGCTTACGGCGCTCTCTTAACCGAGACTCAGGCGAGAATCATGGAGAACTATTATTTCTATGACCTTTCCCTCGCTGAGATTGCCGAGCAAGATGGCATCTCCCGCGCCGCTGTGAGCGAGGCGATTAAGAATGCGCTCGCCAAAATGGAAGAATTCGAGAGCAAGCTAGGCCTCGTTAGCAAAAAGCAGAAAGAAGAGGACGCCCTGGCTAAAATCTGCAAAATAGAAGACCCGTCTATGCGTTTAAAGGCATTTGACGAGTACGTGGAGGGATTAAAAAATGGCATTTGAATCATTAACTGACCGCTTCAGCGCGATCTTTAAAAAGCTCCGTGGCCAATCTCGCTTAACCGAGAAGAACATGGACGAAATGCTTAAGGAGATTCGCGTCGCCTTGCTTGAGGCCGACGTCAACTTCAAGGTTGTTAAGTCCTTCACTAACGATGTTAAGGAAAAGGCTCTTGGCCAGGATGTCTATAACAAGGTCAACCCATCTCAGATGCTCGTTAAGATCTGCCATGATGAGATTGAGGAGTTATTAGGCAAAGACAATACCGACATCGTCTACAAGAAGAATGGTGCGACAACCATCATGCTTGTTGGTTTGCAGGGTGCTGGTAAAACCACCTCCGCTGGTAAGCTTGCGAAGCTCCAAAAAGACAAATTAGGCAAGAAAGTATTACTTGCGCCGTTAGATGTTTATCGTCCAGCCGCTATCGACCAGTTAAGAACCATCGCTAATGAAATCGGCGTGGACTTCTTTGAAGTCGACCCAAAGAAGAGCCCAGTCGTCCTCGCCCAGATGGCGCAGGATAAGGCGCGCGATGAAGGCTATGACGTAGTCATCTTCGATACTGCTGGCCGTCTCGCCATCGATGAGAAACTCATGGGCGAGCTCAAAGACATCATCAAAGAAACCCATCCTGATGAAGTCCTCTTGCTCGTTGACGCGATGAGTGGTCAGGACGCCGTAAACGTTGCCAATACCTTCAACCAAGACCTCAGATTAAGCGGTCTTATCATGTCTAAGTTAGACGGCGATGCCCGTGGTGGTGCCGCCCTCTCTATCAAATATCTCACTGGTATTCCAATCAAATTCGCCGGTGTCGGCGAAAAGTTAAGCGACTTAGATATCTTCTATCCTGATCGTATGGCCGACCGAATCCTCGGCATGGGCGACGTTGTCACCCTCGTTGAGAAAGCCAAGGAGCAAATCGACGAGAAACAAGCTGAGAAGGCCGCCAAGAAGATGATGGATGGAACCTTCACCTTGGATGACATGCTCAAGCAGATGAAGCAGGTCCAGAAGATCGGTTCCCTTGGCTTTATCGCCAGCATGATTCCGGGCATGCCAAAGCTGAGCGATGAGCAGAAGGAAACCGCCGAACGTGAGATGAAGGTCTTCGAGGCCATCATCAACTCCATGACCAAATACGAGAGGGCCCATCCGGAGACTCTCCGTTTCTCTCAGAAGAACCGTATCGCCAAAGGCTCCGGTAAGACCAATGCCGACGTTAATCGCGTCATCAGAAAGTTCGAGCAATCTCAACAGATGATGAAACAGCTTCGTCAGTATCAAAAATCTGGCAAGATGGGCATCAATGGATTCCCGAAAGACATAAAGTCTAAGATTCGTTAAGGCTTTGCTTTCGCTGATGCCAAGACATCAATTACCATAGTTACATCAAGGCCTAAAATGACATCGAAAAAACGCCTCCTGAGTCAAAAGGAGGCGTTTTGTATTATTTCTTGATGAATTTGTGACCCTTTTCCAAGGCGTCTTTTTCCCATTTTGGAGTTTCGCCGCTTTCGGCTTCGGCAAGGAGTTTTTTATCTTGCTTGCTGAGCTCTAATTTGGCAAAGAGGTCCGGGCGATGCTTTCTGGTGAGAAGTAAGGATTGCTTCCTCCTCCATTTAGCGATGGCTTCGTGGTTTCCGGAATAGAGGATGTCAGGAACCGTCTGGCCTTCGTATTCGTATGGTTCGGTGTATTGCGGATATTCCAAGGCGGAATCATTGAAAGATTCATCCTCCAAACTTTCCGCGGTGATCGCGCCGTCTAAAAGGCGGATGACCGAGTCGGCGATGGCCATGGCGGGAATCTCTCCGCCGGTAAGGACGTAGTCGCCGATGGAGACGAGTTCGTCGACATAGGAATTAACCCTTTCGTCGATGCCTTCGTAATGGCCACAGATGATCATCAACTCGTCGAGTTTTGCATACTCTTTGGCCTTCTTTTCGTCATAAGTGACTCCGCGAGGGCTCATCAAGATCTTGTGAGTGGCCTCGGTAGAGTTGGCTCTCATGGCGTCCACGATCGGCTGGCATTGCTCAATCAAACCAGCGCCTCCGCCGATTGGTGGGGTGTCGGTTCTGCCATATTTATTTGTGGTGTAGTCCCTGATGTTGATGACCTCAATCTCAGCGACCCCTTTTCCTAGGGCCCTCTTCATGATTGAGTTAGTTTGAAAACCATCAAACATCTCAGGGAACAATGTGAGGATCTTTATTTTCATAAGAGGCCCTCGACTACCTCGATTTCGACGGTTTTGTTTTCTAAGTCGATTTCGCCGATGAATTGTTTGACGAAAGGAACGGTGAAGGTCTTGCCGTTTTCTCTTTTAACACGGAGGTTTTTGGTCGGTGAGTAGGAGAGTACATCAACGATGGTGCCTAAGACCTCTTTGGTGTCTTTATTGATAGCTTTGCAGCCCATCAAATCCTGGAAACGGATATAACCTTCTGGAATCGGAGCGTGCTCTTTGTCGATCTCGACATAGAGTCCGCGAAGTTCTTCGGCCTGTTCTGGGGTATCGATGCCCTCAAAGCCGAGGAAGTAATAGGAACCGGAATCACGGAAGGATTTAAGGGTGACTTCTTTCCTCTCTCCGCTTTTTTCGTTTAATAAGGAAAGAGTGGTTCCCTTCTTGAATCTTTCCTTGGCGAATTCGGTCATCGAAAAGCAGGTGACTTCACCTTTGACGCCGAATGGTTTTCTAATGTGGCCTAATCTGACAAATTCCATATTTCTTAGTTTAGCAGGAAAGGAAAACGGCGGGAATTAATCCTCGCCGTTATCTTTCTTATCTTCGTCGAAGCTTTCGAACTTCAGGTGGATCCTGCAGTTGCTGTCGTCGGCTTTGCCGGCGATAGAAACGACTTCGCGTAAGGCATTGGCGACTGCGCCGCGCTTGCCGATAAGGCGAGCGGTGTCGTCGTCCTCCGCAACGATCAACACGGTGACGTCACGTTCGGTGCTTCCTGGAAGCTCGCGAATCATGACAGCCTCTGGTTTTTCGATGAGCGGATCGATGAGGGGGTGAAGCAACGCCTCATAGTCTCTCATTGTTATTTACCTTCTTTTTTGGATTTGACTTTTCCTTCGGCGAACTTGGCCATGATGCCCTTCTGCTGGAAGAGGGTACGGACGGAGTCGCTTGGGGTAGCACCGAGCTTGAGCCACTTGAGAGCTAATTCTTCATTGATGTCAGCGGCGTTCTCTTTGAGGTTTGGATCAAAGGTACCGATCTGCTCGATGTAGCGGCCATCTCTGGCGAAGCGGCTATCGGCAGTAACGATACGATAGAACGGATCCTTATGACGGCCGATGCGGGTTAATCTAATCTTGACGGACATAGTGTTTCTCCTTTTTTAACGAGGCAATGATAGGCGTCCTAGATGGTGGTGTCAAGTAAAATAACTTAACATCCTTAATATAGTTATATTTCGGGCCCTTGGTATCTATTAGATACCTAGTAGTGGTGTCCTTACACGAGAAGAATCCATATATTGCTTGCCAAAGCGAGAGTGAATGTATATACTCCTTAACGCGTCTCTAAGAGACGATACGCAGGCTCCGCTGTCCACATGGAGAATGAACCTGAAGAGAAAACGTCACTGATAGGAGGAAAGAACAAGATGAATACCCAAATCGTCGAAGAAATCACCGCCCGTCAGCTTAAGCATGACGTTCCTGAATTCGGTGCTGGCGATACCGTTGCGGTCTCCGTCCGTATCATCGAAAACAAGAAGGAACGTATCCAGGTCTACGAAGGCGTTGTCATCAAACGCGGTGGACATGGCGTCGGTGAAACCTTCACCGTCCGTAAGATCAGCTCTGGTATCGGCGTCGAACGTACGTTCTGCGTCAACTCCCCAGCTATCGCGAAGATCGATGTTGTCCGTCGTGGCAAAGTCCGTCGCGCGAAGATCTTCTACATGCGTAAGCTCTCCGGCAAGGCTGCCCGTATCAAGGCCGCTGAATAAGCCACTTATCAAAGTAGGAAAGAAGCCCGAGTCAATTCGGGCTTTTTTTCACGCTTGGGCGCGTTGATAGGACCCGGCTTGGGTCCTATAATGTCCATATGAGTAACGACGTGCTTGTAACAAAAAGCGAGCTCGAGAATAAGCCAACTGAAGCCCCGAAGAAGAGAGTAAGGCCTTGGGCGATTATCTGGCGGGCTTTCTTAATTCTCGTCATCGTCATTTCCCTCTGCGTCTTGGCCGTCACCTTCTATTTAAGGACCAACTATCCTGACAACGTCTTCGTCAATGGCATGTCGATGTATCCGACCTTAAACCGCGATGCGAAGAGCTTGGTGGTGGAAGGGAAATATGAGCCCTTTTATAAAGACGAAGATAGATATCAGTTTGAAAGAGTCTGCAAAGATGGCGACCTCTTGGATTATGGCCTCCTTAATTCGCAGAAGGACACTTTCAATAACCTTAAGCGTTTCGATATCGTCACGACCTATTTCCCGGGCGACTACCAAGATGGAGCCCTTAAGGCCAGCGCATCCTTAAAGATCAAAAGAGTTATCGCTTTCCCTGGCGAGACGGTCGAACTTAGGACCGACGATACCCCGATGGGCATTTTGCTGATTAATGGCGAAGTGGTGGAGCAGCCAGGAAATGACCTTGATAGGTACAATGCCCCATTAAAGGAAGCCGGCATCAACAAAGAGTATCTCCCGTCTAAGGACGATCCAAACGCCGTAAACTGGGCCAATAACCCGATTACCTTAGGAGAAGACGAATATTACATCCTGGGCGATAATCGTTATGGCTTCTATTCCTACGACTCTAGAAGCGTCGGCCCAATCAAGAAAGAAAACATCCAAGCAAGATTAGCCCTTGTCGTCGGTGTCTGCCGCGTCAGCGATGACGGCAGGAAATGCAATTTGCAGTATAGTAGCCTTCATTGGCCATGGAGATTTGATAAATGATTACGAAAGAAAAGAACATCCATTACTTCCCGGGCCACATGAAAAAGGCTCTTCGTGAGATTGCTCCATACGTTAAATTAGTCGACCTTGTAGTCGAAGTTGTTGATGCTCGCGCCCCATATGCGAGCCGAAATCCTTTCCTTAAGGAATTAATTGGCAGCAAGACTCATATGCTCCTCCTCTCCAAAGATGACTTCGCCGATCCTGAAGTCACCAAACTTTGGATTGAGGAAGCCAAGAAAGATGGTGTCGTTGCTTTTGCTGGCAACTTGAAGAAAGACCGCATCGTCGCAAGGCTTAAAGAGACATCTGCGCCTCTATTCGCCGCGAAGCGCGAGAAAGAAGCTCGCCTTGGCATGAAGAAGCAGCCGATTCGCGTTATGGTCATCGGCGTTCCTAACGTCGGCAAATCCACCTTCATCAACTCCTTAAGAGGTAAGGCCAAAGCCAAAGTCCAGAACAAGGCTGGCTTAACTAGAAGCGAGCAGTGGATCAACGTTAACGAAGACTTCATGTTGTTGGATACTCCAGGGGTTCTTCCGATGAACTATGAAGATAGAGAGACTGCGATTAACCTCGCCTTATTAGGCACGATGAGAGAAGATGTTTTGCCGCACGAAGAACTCGCGGAAATCCTCCTTGCGAAGTTAAAAGAAAGATACCCGTCCGCCTTAAATGCGCGTTTCGATATCCCAGATATTAGCCAGTTAAGCGACCACGAGGTGCTTATTTCCATCGCTAAACGTCGCGGACTCCTCGATAAAGGCGAGCCTTCCACCTATAAGGCCGCTTACCTCCTTTTGAAGGAATTCAAAGACGGCGTTTTGGGCCGTCTCTCCTTGGAGATTCCTAATGCTTGATTACGAAGACCAATTCTATAGCGAGACCGTAACCGCGATCGTCGGCGTTGACGAAGCGGGCAGAGGACCTCTTGCGGGCCCGGTTTTCGCCGCGGCGGTCATCCTTCCGCCTGGCTACCATAACGAAGACATCAATGATTCCAAACAATTGAGTGCGAAGAAACGCGACAAACTCTTCGATACGATCAAGGAAGTAGCCTTATCCTATGGCATCGCCTCCGTGTCCGCGGACGAGATCGATAAGTACAACATCTACGAAGCCACGAAGATTTGTATGCGAAAAGCCATCGCTCAGCTGAAGATCCCATATCAGATGATCATCACCGACTGCATGCCTCTATCTGGATATAACGTTCCATTGCTCCCTCTAGTTAAAGGCGACGCCAAATGCGAGAACATCGCCGCGGCGAGCATCCTTGCTAAGGTCTCGCGTGACCGTTACATGGAAGAACTTGAGAAGAAATATCCAAATTTCCATTTCGGGAAACATAAAGGCTACGGCACGAAGCTCCATATGGACGAACTCAAAGAATTCGGCCCGATTGAAGGAATTCACCGCAAGTCATTCGCGCCGGTAAGAGCCTTCTACGAGGTCCAACTTAAACTTTTTTAATTCAAAAGCCCATTTACCCTCCTACATCTATAAAGGAGGGTTTTTCAATGGACGAAACCGAAAATAAGATACGAGTTAGGAAGATCATTATCGCCTTGTCATTAATCCATAAGGGCGATTGGCAGAAGATCATGCACGCGGTGCAGCATCATGAGGTGCCTAAGCATAACGTCGTAGAAGAGCTTGTAGCGGGCCTTAAATGCGGAGTAACCACCATCATCGACAAGGACTACCCAGAAGGTCTTCGTCACGCTCACAAGCCGCCTTTCGCGCTTTATTACTACGGGAACATCTCTTTGCTTCAGGAAGAAAGCAAGGTCATTTCCTATGTTGGAGCCAGAATGGCCAGTGATTACGGCGCCCAAATGGCCAAGAAACTCTGTGAGGGCATGGCCCAGAAAGGCTATACAGTCGCTTCGGGTTTAGCTATCGGCATCGATAAGGCGGCAGGGGAAGCCGCTTTGCCGTATGGAAAAGCCGTCGCGGTCTTAGGCAATGGCATCGATTATGTTTATCCGTCGGAGAATGCTGTCTTACAAAGCGAGATTAAGGAGAAAGGCCTCCTTATCAGCGAATACCCAGGGGACACTCAGCCGACGCCTGATAAGTTCCCGATGAGGAATCGTATCATCGCCGGGGTCGGCAGGGCCGTTGTCGTCGGTGAAGCCTATCAACATAGCGGCACTTTAATCACGGTCTCTTTCGCCCTCGATATGGGTAGGGACGTTTTGGCGGTTCCTTTCCGGGGTGACGAAGGTAGCGCATGCAACCTCCTGATCAAGGAAGGAGCGCCACTGGTCGAGAACGTGGACGACATCCTCAACTGCCTAGGGAAAGTGCAAATCTAAAAAAATTTTCCAGCCCCTTATAAATAACCTTATTTATATATAGAGAAGAGGCAGTGCTGACCATTTGACAAGCCAAAATAAGTGTTTATATTTTGTGGCGTTTTTCAAGTTATGAAGTTAGTTATCGTTGAGTCACCACACAAATCCATCACCATCGGCCGTTACTTAGGCGACGGCTATAAGGTTGTTGCCAGCCAAGGCCACATCCGCGACCTCTCCATGCACGGAAAGGGCGGCTTGGGCATTGATGTTGAGCATGATTATAAGCCAGACTGGACCCTTAGCTCTGGCAAATCCAAGATCGTAAACGAACTTAAAATGGAAGCGAAGAAGGCCGACGAAGTCCTTCTTGCAACCGACCCTGACCGCGAAGGTGAGGCTATTTCGTGGCACCTTGCCGAGGTGCTCCATCTCGATTTATCGACTACAAAACGCCTCCAATTCCATGAAATCACCAAGCCAGCCATCATGGAGGCCATCGAAAACCCGAAATACATCGACATGAATCTCGTCGATTCTCAGATGACTCGCCGCATGTATGACCGCATCATCGGCTTTAAGCTCTCTTCCTTACTTCAGAAGAAGATGGGCTCAAAGTCCGCGGGACGCGTGCAGTCCGTTACCTTGAAGATGATCGTCGATAATGACGCGGAGAGAAAAGCCTTCGTTCCAGAAGAGTATTGGACCGTCGAAATCTCTGTCCTTGTTAACGGCAAATCCATCAACCTTAGCTTAGCTAAAGTCGACGGAAAGGCCGTGAAGATCCATAACGAAATCGAAGCCAAGGAAATCCTCGACCGCATCCCTGAATACCTTGAGTTAACCGCTCTTGATACCAGCAAGAAGAAGGTCGAACCGAAGTTTCCATTCACCACCTCCACCATGCAACAGGAGGCCTATAACCGTTATAAGTTCTCCCCAAATAAGACCCAGTCCATCGCCCAAAGGCTTTACGAAGGTCTTGAGATTGCCGGCGAGAATGTCGGTTTGATCACCTATATGCGTACTGACTCTGCCCGTATCAGCCCAGAGTTCTTTAAGAGACACGCCGAACCATTCATCATCGAAACCTTCGGTAAAGAATATGTAGGTTACGTTAAGTCCGCCAAGAAAGGCGCCCTTACCCAGGATGCCCACGAAGCCATTCGTCCTACCGGCACCCATCGTACCCCAGAGATTGTCTCCAAATACGTCACTGCTGATGAAGCGAAGCTTTATCGCTTGATCTATGACAGAGCCATGGCCTCTTTGATGGCTCCGAAAGTCGTCGAAGAGACCAAAGCCACTTTCTCTGGCAATGGTTTAACCTTCACCGTCAGCGGTTCCCATACCCTCTTCAAAGGTTATGAGGCCATCGACACCTTCATCGAGGATTCCGCCAAGGAACTCCCGGCTTTAAGTCAGGGCGCATCCTATCAGGTCAACGAGAAGAAGAAAGAACAGAAATTCACCCAGCCTCCAGCAGCTTATAGCGAAGCGAAGGTTGTTAAGCTCATGGAAGAAAAGGGCATTGGCCGTCCATCCACCTATGCGACTACCATCCAAACCCTTCAGAAGAGCGGATATGTTACCTCCAAAGGAGGTATCTTAACCCCGACTGAGCAAGGTATCCGTACTACCCTTGTTCTTGCTAAGTACTTCCCGGAGATTGTTTCGACTGAATATACCGCCAACATGGAGAACACGTTAGACCAGATCGAAAAAGGCGAACAGAAGTGGCTCGAGGCCATGAATAACTTCTACGATCCATTCATGAAGAAGTTCCAGGACGTCGAGAAGGTCATGTGGAAAGACGCCCCAGAAGAAACTGGCGAAACCTGCCCAGAATGCGGCGCTCCACTTGTCGTCCGTCGTTCTAAGTTCGGTACTTTCGTTGGTTGCTCCAACTATCCGAAGTGCCATTACATGAAGAAGAATCCTGAGGACGAACCAAAGGAAACCGGCGAGCTTTGCCCGAAGTGCGGCAAACCTCTCGTCATCAAGAAGAACCGTCGCGGAAAGACCTTCATCGGTTGCTCCGGCTATCCAAACTGCGATTACATCAAAGCGGAAGAAAATGCCGCCCCAAAGAAGGCTAAAGTCCAATATAGCGAAGCCGATTACGTCAAGAAGTGCCCATCCTGCAAGGAAGGCTATCTTGTCCTCAAAGAAGGCAAACGCGCGAAATTCCTCGGCTGTACCAACTACCCGAAATGCCGTTATCACGAATGGCTCGATGATAAGAAGGGCGCTAAAAAGGGCGAGTAATGAAAAAGATTTCGATTATCGGAGCTGGCTTAGCTGGCTCCGAAGCTGCATATTACCTCCTCAAGAAAGGCTATGAAGTCCATCTTTACGAGAGGAGACCTAAAGTCCAAGACGGCGCGCATGAAAGCGCCCTTTTTGGCGAGCTTGTCTGCTCCAACTCCTTGAAGAACAAAGAGTTAACCAACGCCTGCGGTTTGCTTAAAGGCGAGATGAAGATCCTCGGCTCCATCATGATGGAAGCCGCTGCTGTAAGTGAGGTCCCAAGCGGTAACGCCTTAGGCGTTGACCGTGAGCTTTTCGCCTCCTATATCACCGACAAACTCAAGTCATTCCCCAACCTCATCCTCCACGAAGAAGAGGTCTTAGAGATTCCTGAAGGACCGGCAATCTTAGCTACTGGCCCGTTGACCGGCGAAACCCTCTTAGCCAATTTAGGCCAGATTGTAGGTGAAAAAAGCCTCTCTTTCTTTGACGCTTCCGCGCCAATCGTGAAGAAAGACTCCATCAATTTCGAGAAAGCTTACTTTAAGTCCCGTTACGACAAAGGCGATGCCTCTTATATCAATTGCCCATTCAATCGCGAGGAGTATTACGCCTTCATCAATGCGCTCGTGACCGCGGATAAAGCCTTGCTCCACGAATTTGACACCAAGTACTTTGAGGCTTGCTTACCAGTTGAGGTTATTGCCTCTCGCGGCCCAGAGACCTTACGTCATGGTCCATTAAAACCGGTTGGCTTAGAGAAACCTGATGGCTCTCGCGCCTTTGCGGTCGTCCAGCTCCGTCAGGACACCAAACTCGGCGACTATTACAACATCGTCGGTTTCCAGACCAATCTCACCTATCCAGAACAAAGAAGGGTTTTCCGTATGATCCCTGGTTTGGAGAATGCGGAATTCCTCCGTTATGGCTTGATGCACAGAAACGCCTATATCAACGCGCCTAAGGTCTTATCGAGAGACTTAACCCTCAAGGAAAGACCGGACGTTTATATCGCTGGACAGCTTTCCGGCGTTGAAGGCTATGTCGAAAGCGCCGCCATGGGCATCCTCGCCGCAATCTATTTCGACCAGAAAGAAAACGGCAAAGAATTTAAGCCATTCCCAAGAGAAACCATTTTGGGCGCTTTGAATGATTACATCGTTTCGGCCTCGTCGAAGCATTTCGCCCCGATGAATGCCAACTGGGCCTTGCTCCCGCCTTGCCCGAAAGATAAACGAGAAGAACTTATTATGCGAAGTCTAGCTTTGGTACAATCGTATCAGGCAGAACTCGATGAATAAGCCAGAACGCGAATATTGCGACCACCTCTTGATGGTCAAGAATTACTCCGAGAAGACTGTCGATAGCTACCAGAAGGATATCGACATCTTTTTCGATTACATCAATAACGAAGGCGTCCTCTTCGATAAGGTCGACGCGATGATCGTCCGCAATTTCCTGATGACCGAGATCAGTAGGGGAATCAGCAAGAGGAGCTGCCAAAGAAGGATGTCCGCCCTTAGGGGGTTCTACGATTTCATGATTAAAAAGGGCTACGTCACCCTCAATCCGTTCCGTTTCGTGAAATCCCCAAAATCGGAAATTAGATACCCCCGTGTGCTCTTTTTAGACGAAATCGATGAGCTCTTCGACGCGAATAAGAAGCGTGACGATGACCTCATGATCCGTGACCAAGCCATCCTCGAATTGCTATATGCTTCCGGTCTTCGAGCATCGGAACTCGTTGGTCTGACCGCCAGGGAAATCGACTATAGCCAACGCATTATCCGTGTCTTTGGTAAGGGCAAGAAAGAGCGTATCGTCCCATTCTCCAAAACCGCCTCCAATGCGATGGTGAAATACGCGAAAGAACTCCGTCCGGTATTGGCGGCGAGAAACAAAGACCCTCGACCAAGCGACAAGTTCTTCCTTAATGCCTCTGGTCGTGGCTTAACCGTCAGGGGTCTCGAATTCATCCTCACCGAAATCCAGAACAAAACCGGAATCCATCTCAACCTCCATCCGCATGAACTAAGGCATTCTTTCGCCACCCACTTGCTGGAGAAAGGCGCGGATTTACGTATGATCCAAGAACTCCTTGGGCATGAGTCCATCGATACTACCCAGGTTTATACCCATATCACCAAGAAGAACCTCCAAGAGCAATACGACAAGTTTTTCCCGAGAGCTCACAAAAAGTAGTGGCTATCGTTTCTTTTTAAGTCCCTTAAAGGGCCTGGAGTAAAAATCCTTTTCGTTTACGAAAGAAAAGCGTATACTTTCAGTCGGCTCTCTTTAGAGAGGGTCAAATACGCACCCTGTGGATGGAACGCCGTGTTCCGATTCGGGCGAAAAAGCTTAAAAAGCGAATCGGTGGTCAGTTCTTCGAAACAGGGGAGGCATAAACGAATGGAGGTCACCAAAATGAGTGACGAAATCAAGGAAACCGTCGTTGAGGCGGAAAATCCTCAGCCAACCATGGCCGAGGTCATGCATGATCCAAACGCTCCGATCATCACCATGAAGAAACTCCTCGAAGCGGGAGTTCACTTCGGACACCAGACCAGAAAGTGGAACCCAAAGATGGGCCGCTTCATCTATGGCGCCCGCAATGGCATCTACATCATCGATCTTGCCAAGACCGTTGAAAGAGTCAACGCTTCCTACAAAGCCCTCAAAGCGATCGTTGCCGAAGGCGGCAAGATCCTCTTCGTCGGCACCAAGCCACAGTCCCAGCAGATCGTCATCGACGAAGCTGTCCGCTCTGGCTCCTTCTACATCACCAACCGCTGGTTAGGTGGTACCCTCACCAACTTCCGCACCATCCTCAATCGCACCAAGTATCTCCGCGACTTAGAGGCCCAGGAAGCTGATGGCACCTTCGACAAACTTCCAAAGAAGGAAGTCGCCGTTCTCCGCAAGGAACTTGCTAAGCTCCAGAAGAACCTCGAAGGCATCAAAGAAATGCGCCGTCTTCCAAACGCCATCGTTCTCGTCGACCCAACCGTCGAACATAACGCTGTCGCCGAAGCCAAGAAGCTTGGCATCCCAGTGTTCGCCATCTGCGACACCTCCGATGACCCAGACACCGTTGACTTCCCAATCCCATCCAACAATGATGCTTCCAGCGCCATCAAACTCCTCGTTGGTGTCTTAGCCGACGCCGTTGTCGAGGCCCGTGGTGGTGTCACCGAAGTTGCTTACACCAAAGACGAAGGCGCTGAGGCCACCATGGTCGATGCGATCCGCGTCGCCGATATCGCCAACGAACAGCGCAAAGCCGCTATCCGTCAGGCTCGCAAAGAGCGTGAAGAGCGCTATGCCAAGATGCAGGCCGAAAGAATGGCCCGCCGTCAGGCTTACAAGGCTCAGCAGGAAGCTGCCAAGGCCGAAGAAAAACCAGCCGAAGCTGAAGCTGCCGCTCCAGCCGCTGAGGAGTCCAAATAATGGCTGCCGTTACCATTGATTTAATCAAAGCCCTCCGTGATCGCACCGGAGCCGGCATCATGGATTGCAAGAAAGCTCTTCTTTCCACCGACGGCGACATCGAAAAGGCCATCGATTTCCTCCGTGAGAAGGGAATCGCCAAGGCTGCTTCCAAAGCCAGCCGTACCGCCGCTGAAGGCTTAGCTGCCTTCCGCGTCTGCGATAAGTGCGGCAAAGCCGCGATCGTCGAAGTCAACTGCGAAACCGACTTCGTCTCCGCTTCCGATAAGTTCCACGCCCTCGTTGAAGGCGTCCTCGACATCCTCATGGAAAAGGAACCAGCCACCGTTGAAGAAGCCCGTGAGCTCACCGCCCACCTCTTCGCCGATGCCACCGTTGCCATGGGTGAGAAGTTCGATCTCCGCCGCTTCGAGATCGTCAAACTCGAAGAAGGCCAGTCCTTCGGCGTCTATAGCCACATGAACGGCAAGATCGGCGTCCTCGTCCAGTTCGACAAGGCCGTTGCGGAAATCGCCAAGCCAATCGCCATGTCCATCGCCGCCAACAACCCAAGCTACATCGCTCTTGAAGATGTCCCAGCCGCTGACCGCGACAGAGAAAGAAACATCGCCAAGGCCGAAGTCGCCGCTGATCCAAAGCTCGCTGGCAAACCAGAGGCTATGCTCAACAACATCATCGAACGCAAAGTCGATAAGGTTCTCAGCACCTCCTGCTTAACCCTCCAGGGCTACATCCTTGATCCAAACCAGACCGTCGGTCAGGTCCTCAAGGCTGCCGATGCGAAAGTCATCAAGTTCTTCCGCTACCAGGTCGGCGAAGGCATCGCGAAGTAATTCGCCCTTCGAAAACAACCAACGAACCGTCTCCTCGCGAGGCGGTTTTTTCTATACAAAATGGCCTAAATTGATGGGAAAGACACATAAATGCTCTTGCCCCTCGCGGGCGCGCACCTTTTGGCTTATAATTAGTCCAATATGAAAAGCGTGTACAAAAGAATAATCCTGAAGGTCTCCGGCGAAGCGCTTCAGGACGAGAATGACCATTCGATCTATGATCGCAAGAAACTCGAGATGATCGCTGACGTGGTCAAAGAGGCTTGCGACGCAGGCACTCAGGTCGGCATCGTTGTCGGCGCCGGCAACATCTGGCGTGGCAGAATGAGCGACAAGATCGGCATCGAGCAGGCCCAGGGCGATTACATGGGAATGCTTGGCACCATCATGAATGCCATGGCCATCCAGAACGCCGTCGAACTCAAGAACATTGAATGCCGCGTCATGAGCGCCATCAACGTCCCACAATGCTGCGAGCCATATATCCGCCGCAAAGCAGTCCACCATCTTGAAAAGGGACGCGTCGTCGTCTTCGCTGGTGGCACTGGCAACCCTTATTTCACCACCGATAGCTGCGCGACCTTAAGAGCCCTTGAGGTTGGCGCCGATGCCATTCTCATGGCCAAAAACGGCGTTGATGGAGTCTTCGATTCCGATCCAAGGAAGAACCCGAACGCCAAGATGATCAAGCGTCTTAGTTTCCACGAAGTCGTCAACAGACAGCTCGGGGTCATGGACCTCACCGCTGTGGCGATGTTACAGGGAAAAGACATACAAGTCCGCGTATTTAACATGGACGAACGCTCCAACTTCGAGAAAGTTTTGAAAGGCGAAGACGTTGGAACGACCATCACCAAGGAGGATTAACAACAATGGATGCATACGCAATTGAAGCCAAAGAGAAGATGGAGAAATCCATCGCTGCCTTCAAAGTCGGCTTAAGCAAATTAAGAAGCGGTCGCGCTAACCCAGCCATGCTCAATGGCATCATGTGCGACTACTATGGCGAAAAGATGGACATCACCAGCCTTAGCTCCATCTCCATGCCAGAACCACGTCAGCTTTTGGTCAAACCATATAGCCGTGAAGACCTCAAGACCATCGGTTCTGCCATCGCCGCCGCGAATCTCGGCATCAACCCACAGATCGAAGCCGACGCCATCCGCATCATCGTCCCGCCGCTCACCGGCGAGCTCCGTCAGCAGATCGCCAAGGAAGCCAAAGCCCTTGCCGAAGAAGCCAAGGTTTCTATCCGCAACGTCCGCCGCGACGCCCTTGACCTTCTCAAGATCGACGAAACCATGTCCGATGACTACAAGAAGAGAGTTGAGGACGAGATCCAGAAAGTCGTCACTGAGAGCAACAAGTCCGTCGAGGATATCCTTGCCGAAAAGACTAAAGAGATTCTCAGCATCTAATCGAGACAATTACGAGTCTGAAAGGAACAATTATTATATTGTTCCTTTTTTCTTTTCGCCCTGTTGGTATAATCCTGTTGTATGGGTGAGAAGAGTTTTGTTTTAACAAAAAAGTGCGAACATGTTGCTTTCATCATGGACGGCAACGGCCGTTGGGCCAAAGCGAAGGGTTTGCCTCGTCATTTAGGCCACAAGGAAGCTTGCAAGAGAATGCGCGAGGTATTCGACACTTGCATGGACTACAACATCCATGTCATGTCCTTCTACGCCTTCTCCACCGAGAATTGGAATCGCCCACAGGATGAAATCGATCACTTGATGGATTACCTCGAGGAATTCTTCCACCGCGAAATGCCTTACCTCATGAAGAGGGGCTGCCAAGTCAGAATCTCTGGCGACTTATCTCGCATCAGGGAAAAGACCAGGAAGGTCTGCCTTGAAGCGATCGAAGAGAGCAAAGACAACAAGAACTTCGTCATCAATGTCTGCCTTAATTACGGCGGACGCGACGACATCGTCAAAGCCGCGAGGGCTCTCGCCTTGGAAGCCAAAGAAGGCAAGATCAATCCAGAAGACATCAACGAGGAGGTGTTTGCCTCGCATTTATATACCGCAGGACTTCCGGACATCGATTTGATGATCCGCACCTCCGGCGAGCAAAGACTCTCCAATTACCTGCTTTATCAAAACGCTTACGCCGAGTTTGTCTTTACCCCGGTCAAATGGCCAGATTTCCATCGCCAGGAGGTAATCGACTGCTTGGAAGAATATCAAAATCGAAACCGTCGTTTCGGGGGTCTCATCAATGAGTGATGAAGAAATGAAAAAGGAAGAGGAAGTTACCCAGGATTACATCGGTAACATCCCAGTCAACCATGTCAGCGAAAAGGCTAAGGCCTCGCTCCGTTCACGCGTCGTTTACGCGCTAATCATGGCTGTGATCGCTATTCCGGCTTTGATCTTCGGCGGCTGGGTTTGGTTCGCCTTCGTCGGCTTGCTTTATGTTTTAATCGGTCGCGAAATCGTCATGGCCGTCCAGAAGAAGCCGCAGTGGTGGCTTTATCTCTTGGTCTATGGCTTCTTGGCCGCGGTCGTTTATTGGACCATTATCCGCGATAACTTCTCCGCCTTCGTCGACGCGAAGAAAAACGGTGAGATATGGAAGTTCTCGCTGGAATTACATTCCCGCTTCCTCTTTGTCTCGCCATTCCTCCTCATCTCCATGTTCGTCGTCTTCTTCTGGGTCGCCGTCGGTCAGGAAACCTTCGACTTCACCGAAGTCTGCTACCTTGTTACGATGATCCTTCTCTGCGGTCTTGGCTTACAGTCCGCTTTGTATCTTCGTTACGTACCTCTCCGCTTCATAGAAACGTCAGGCCAGTTATTGGGCGAAATCGATTCGCCGGTCTATAAGTTCTGGCAGTCCACCGAAATCCTTGTCTTCATTGCCATCGCCTCGATGGTCAATGACATCTTCGCCTATCTTGGCGGCATGCTCTTTGGCAAACACCACATGAATGAGCGCGTTTCTCCGAAAAAGACTTGGGAAGGTTTCTTCATCGGTTGGGCTTTCGGCACCATCTGCGCGGCTGGCTTCGGCCTTATCTGCGCCGCCTGCGGTTCCCCAATGCTTCCAGGTTTCTTAGACCTCGACCATTGGTACGTCATCATCATCTCTTCCATCCTTCTCCCTCTCCTTGGCGTGCTTGGCGACCTCAGCTTCTCACTTATCAAACGCCACTTCGGATTCAAGGACTATAGCAACGTCTTAGGTCCTCACGGCGGTGTTCTTGATCGTTTAGACAGCGCCATCTTCTGCATGATCGGCTTCTCCATGGTCGTCATGATTTGCTTCTATTTCCGCCTCTTCCCTGGCATCAATCCTGTCGCATGAGAAAAATCCTTTTGCTCGGAGCTTCCGGCAGCATAGGAAGCCAGTCCCTCGATATACTTCGTCGTGACCGTCAATCGTTTCTCTTAACGGGTTTCTCCGTTGGTTTTCATGTTGAGAAAATCCCCGAGATTCTTAAGGACTTCCCGAGCGTCACTTCCATCTGTGTCCGTAAGGAAGAAGATTACAATTCTCTTATCACCCAGTATCCGAACATCCATTTCTATTGGGGCGATGAAGGCTTAAGGGAGATTTGCGAGGAAGGCGACTATGACATGGCGGTCAACGCCCTTGTCGGTTTCAGCGGCTTGGTTCCAAGCATCTTCGTCTTACGTAGAGATAAGATTCTTGCTTTAGCGAATAAGGAATCCCTTGTCGTCGGTGGCAAACTCATCAAGAGGTTCCTAAAGGAAGGTAACGGCAAACTCTATCCAATCGATTCGGAGCATGTCGCGATCGCCAAACTCTTATCGAGAGTCGATATCAATGACGTCGAGAAGATCCTCATCACCGCGAGTGGTGGTTCCTTCCGCAATATGTCCCTTGAAGAACTTAAGAACGTCACCCCTGAGATGGCGCTTAATCACCCGACCTGGAAGATGGGACCGAAGATCACCATCGATTCCGCGACCATGATGAATAAAGGCTTTGAAGTCATCGAAGCCATGGTCTTATTTGACTTACCATCCGAGAAGATCGAAATCTTGATGCATGACGAAAGTCACGTACATTCCCTCCTCAAAATGAAGGATGGCACCTATTTAGCGGATGTCTCGGTTCCAGATATGCATGGTCCGATTGAATATGCCTTATACGAAAGCAAAGTCGATTTCGACTTAGTCAAAGCCAATTCGCTTTCGGAACTTGGCGATTATCATTTCCATAAATTCGACCCGAATAGATTTAAGGCTCCTCTCATCGCTGTCGCTGCCTATGAAGCAGGGGGAGATGAGACGACGATCCTTAACGCGGCGAACGAAGAAGCCGTCTATGCGTTCCTAGACGGGAAGATTCCTTTTACCGACATCGAAAAGGAAGTGGAGCGCGCTTTAGAGAAAATCGCTTTTGATAAAGAAAAGGTCTCTTTACGCAAAATCCTCACGTTAGACCAATCGACCAGAAGGTATTGCGCTAAGAGATTCGAAAGGAGGTAAACAAGATGCAAATCGTGATCAACATCGTCGTAATAGTTATCATCCTCGGCGTTCTTATCTCCCTTCATGAGGCCGGGCATTTAGCCATGGCCAAACTCTTTAAGGTCTATTGCTTTGAATATTCCATCGGCTTCGGACCGCAGCTTCTTCACGTTAAGAAGAAAGACGGCGAAACCTACTTCACCTTAAGAGCCTTCCCAGTCGGTGGCTATGTCTCAATGTATGGCGAAGAAGGGGCGGTGCCTGAAGGAGTGGAGGAACCTGCAAAAGAACGTTCCTTGGAGAATAAGAAACTCTACCAAAAACTCCTCATCATGGTGGCTGGCGTCGTGGTCAACTACCTCTTGGGCCTTATTCTCATCTTCGTCTCCTGCAGTGCTTTCCCGGTTTATTATTCCGGCTACTCCTATTCTTATACGAATGGCAGCAATCAAGTCTCTTCCGCCTATGTCTTGGTTAAGGCTAATGAAGATAGCGTCATCCGTTCTTATTTCTCGGACGTCGATAACTATGTCGTCTATCTCGGCGCGAGCTACACCCCGAAGAATTCCGCGACCTATAGCGTCTTCGATGGCGACGTCGAAGTCACCATTGATGGTGCCACTAGACATTACGCGGCCATCTATGCGCCAGATACCCTCACCAGCAGCCGTGACTTATTAAAAGACCTCACTTTGTATCCGTTATACGAAGATGATGGCGTGCTCCGTGAGACCAATGAAGAGCTTAAAGCCATTGGCGTTCCATATGAAATCGAGCTTCTCGCCGATCGTTCCTTATCTCTTGATAAGCTCAAGGAAGGCGATGCGAAGATGGAGCTTGATATCACCCTCCTCCGTAAGAGCGATGGTGCGGACGGCATTGCTCCAAATGACTGGAATCAATCCTGGGAGAGCCGTCAGGTCATCCATGTCAGCGATATCGAGAATGCGGAGAAGAAGTGGAAGCCATTAGGCTTTAACATCCAAGTCATCGCCGCACGCAACTCTTGGAATGCCGCCTGGCGCGAATGGGCTTACCGCGTGCCGATGGCGAACGGGGCCATTATCAAAGGCTTGCTCTCCTTATTCACCCCGCAAGGTCTACAGAACGTCTCTGGTATCGTCGGTATGACGGCCCAAGTCGGAACCGTTATGTCCTTGGGTGGTGCCAGCATGATCTTCTTCTATGCCGGCGTCATCTCCATCAACTTAGCTTTCTTCAACCTCTTGCCATTCCCTGGCCTTGATGGTTGGCAAATCATCGTTTCTATCGTCGAGAGCGTCTCTCGCAAGAAGATTCCTGCCAAGGTAAAAGGAATCGTCAGCTTTATCGGCCTTGGCCTATTAATGCTCCTTATGGTCTTCGTGGCCGTGAAGGATATCGTGGGGCTCATCTAATCATGAATAACAACATGTTGAGATTCTTAAAATCGATCAAGATCGAAAACCCGGAAAGGTTCGACCTTGATTTCGATTTGCTTGCCCGCGATCCATTTGACCATGATATGTGGGATATGGAGATCGTTAAGGATTCGCCTTGGAATCCTGATGACCTCGCCGAATTCAAAGCCGCTTTAGAGAACATCACTTACCGTTACTACATGCGTTTCTCTTATCGAGACGAAGTTAGAGCGGAAGATGCCATCCTCTTATATGATGGCTGGTATTTCTCTTCTTATAGGAAGAACCCGCCTTATGCCATTAAGAAGGGTAAATCCAAGAGCGAGCTTGTCATTACTTTCCCTGACGATGAAGCGAAAGAGAAGCACGCGAGAAGAAGCAGGGAATTCAAAGAGTTCTTGAAGTGGCTTAACTATCCTTTCGATGTCGTTGAAGTCGTCGAAAGAATTGAAGAAACCGTCCTAGAGGAAGCCCCTCTTGAAGAAGAGGCTCCTAAGGTAATTAAACAAAAAGAAGCGCCACGGGTAGTGGAAAATCCTATAAAAGAAGCACCCGTAGAGCAGGAAAATGAAGAAGCTTCTGGCGTTGAGCAATATGAGGCGATGCCGGCTGAAGTGGCCGAAGTCCTCGCCAAGCCAATCGAAGAAGTATCTCCTGAAGAAAAAGAAGAGAAGGCCGACGCCCCTACCGAAGAGAAGGCTGAGCCAGAAGACGAGCACGAGAAGGAATTCCTCGCCGCTCAGATGGAAATCATCGAGAAGATGAAAGAGAACCAGAAGCGCATGGAAGAGGAAAGAAACCGTCAGCGCGTCTTTAAGCGTGGCGATTATCATCCAGTCGATCGCATTAAGAACATCTTCTCTATGCCTTTGGAGAACGTCGACTTTGTCGGTGAGATCTTCTCCATTGATTCCCGTACCACCAGAACCGGTAAAGCCATCTATACCTTTGGCTTCCATGACGATACATCCGCGATCTATGTGACCGCCTTCTCAAGCTCCAGAGGATTAACTCAAGAAGTTCTCGGCGGCTTTAAGGTCGGAAACCGTGTCCGTGTCCGCGGATCCATCGATATCAGCAAGTTCTCCAAAGAGAGGGAAATCATGGGCCATTATTTGGACATTCTCCCTCCTTTGCCAGAAAGAGAAGACCCTTCTGAAGAGAAACGCGTTGAATTACATCTACACACCAAGATGAGCGCGATGGACGGCTTAGGCGACATCGAAGACTATGTCGCGACCGCCCAACGTTTCGGCATGAAGGCTCTTGCCATTACCGATCATGGCGTAATCCAAAGCTTCCCTCCAGGCGAAACCGCGAATAAGAAATACGCTTCGAAAAAGAAGTGCGATCCACTCAAGATGCTCTATGGCTGCGAGCTTTTCATGTTCGATTGGCCAGTGCCTGTTTTTAACAAAATAAGCGAAGATGTATTAACGAAAGCGCATTATGTCGTGTTCGACTTTGAAACCACCGGTCTTTCTCACACCTATGATCGACCGATCGAATTTGGTGCGGTTAAGTTCTCCGGCAGCATGATCACCGATCGTTATGACCAATTCATCAACCCGGAAAGAGAACTCTCCAAAGAGGCGATGGAAATCAACCACATCACCGAGGAGATGGTCAAAGACGCTCCAACGGCGAAAGAAGTGGCCAAGAAGATCCGCGACTATATCGGTGACGCTATCCTCGTTGCCCATAACGCGGTATTCGACGTTCCGTTCCTTAACCTCATTATGAAGGAGGGGGGACTCCCGCCGATTGATAACGTCGTTATCGATACCCTTCCTGTCGCTGACTACATATTCGCCGATTCTGCCCGTGTTAACGAAGGCGCCCTCGCTAAGAGATTAGGCGTCTCCGCCGATATCGAAGGTACATTCCACCGTGCGGACTACGACGCTGAGACACTTGCCAAGATCTGGTCTTCGATGATTCCGCTCATCCAGCAGCACTTCGGCAAAACTGACGTCACCGTCAAAGATTTGCTGACCTTCAAAGTCCCATGTCAGAACTTCTATCGCCATATGAGGACTTACCATACCTGCGTCATCGCCAAGAACCCGCAGGGTCTTAAGGACTTATATCGCATCATCTCCGAATCCGAAACCACCTTCTTAAGCGCTCAATCAGGTATGAACCCGCCGACACCAAAGGTGCCGCGTGATTTCCTTGAGGCTAATAGGAAGAACCTCTTTGTCGGTTCTGCCTGTTTCAATGGCCTTGTCTTTGAGAATGCCCTTAACGGCACCCAAGAGGACTTAGAAAGAGAAATCGCCTTCTACGATTACATCGAAGTCCAGCCAATCGAGAACTATTCCTGGCTCATCAATATGGGCATGATCACCCCAGAGCTACTTAAGGAAGTCTTGCTTAAGATCGTCAATACCGCCAGAAAGATGGGCAAGATGGTCTGCGCCACCGGCGACTGCCATTATGTCGACCCTGAAGATAAGATCTTCCGCGATATCTACATCAACGCCGAAGGCTTAGGAAAAACCGTCCATCCTTTGATGCGTAACTTCCGTAAGAAGAAGGAGAAGTTCCCTAACCCAGACCAGCATTTCCGTTCTACTCAGGAGATGCTCGATAGTTTCTCTTCTTGGCTTGATCCAGATATCACGAGAGAGATTGTCATCACCAATACCAACAAGATTGCTGATCAGTGTGAACCTCTAACCATCCTTAAGGATAAGCTCTATAAACCAGACGCAAACCTCCCTGGTTCTGACGTCTTACTTCGTAATCTTTGCTACAAAAACCTGTATGACCGTTTCGGCGAGAACTGCGACCCTAAGGTCAAAGCCCGTTTAGACAGCGAGCTCGATGGTATTATCGGCAACGGTTACGCCGTTACTTATTGGATTGCCCACCTCCTTGTTAAGAAGGCCGCTGACGATGGCTACTTCATCGGTAGCCGTGGTTCCGTCGGTTCTTCCTTCGCCGCCACGATGGCGGATATCACCGAGGTCAACCCTCTCGCGCCATTCTATCTCTGCCCGCATTGCCACCATTTCGAATGGGCCAATGACGATCCGAAGTTTAAGAACTTACGTTCTGGCTTCGACCTTCCTGATAAGGTCTGCCCAGAATGTGGCACGCCGTTAAAGAAAGATGGCCAATCCATTCCATTCCAGACCTTCCTTGGTTTCCACGCCGAAAAGGTTCCGGATATCGACTTAAACTTCCCAGCCGACTATCAGGCTAGGGGTCACTTATACACTCGCGAGGTCCTCTCGACCCCAGAAGAGAACGAAATGTATGCAAAAGGCGAGGTTGTCCATGAGCCGCACGTTATCAGGGCGGGCACTATCGCTGGCGCTGAAGAAAAGAACGCCTTCGGTTACGTTAAGCGTTATTACAACGAGGTCTTAGGCCAAGCAACGCCATCTCCAGACGAGAGGGCGTGGATGTCTTACCTCGCTTCCCGCTGCTCTGGCGTCAAACGTACAACCGGCCAGCATCCTGGCGGTATCGTCGTTATCCCAGCCGATATGGATATCTTCGACTTCACGCCATTCCAGCATCCAGCCGACGATCCAGAATCAGCCTGGCTTACAACCCATTACGAATTTGCGTCCATGCATGATTGCGTACTCAAGCTCGACGAACTCGGTCACGTTGACCCAGTCGCGCTCCGTATGCAATGCTTGCAGACTGGCATTAAGATCGCTGATGTCGCGGACGTAATCCATTGTGACGATCCAGCGGTCCTCTCCCTCTTCTCTTCGCCAAAAGCGTTAAAGATGAAGACAAATCCCCTTGGTTTTAAGACCGGCGCCGTCGCCTTGCCGGAATTCGGCACCCCATTCGTTCAGGGTTTGCTTGAAGAAGCGAAGCCGAAAACCTTCAACGACTTACTCATTATCTCTGGCTTAAGCCATGGTACCGACGTTTGGAATAACAACGCCGAAAACCTCATCGTCAGCGGTACCGCGACCCTTAACGACGTTATCGGATGCCGTGACGACATCATGAACTACCTTATCGGCGAAGGCGTTGACCCAGGCTTTGCCTTCAAATTCATGGAAGTCGTTCGTAAGAACAAGGGCTTAGCCAACTTAGCCAAGATCAACGACATGATTCCGACTCTGGCCGAGAAAGGTATCCCAGAATGGTATCTTGAGTCTTGCCGCAAGATCCAATACTTATTCCCGCGCGCCCACGCGGCCGCCTACGTTATTGGCGCGGTCCGTGCTGGCTGGTTTAAGGTCTATAAGCCTTTGGCCTTCTATGCGACCTATTTCTCCACCCGTTGCGAGAAGTTCGAGATCGACGTGATGTCCGGCGACTTCAATAAGCTCGTCGAACGCGCGATGTGGCTCAATGCCCATAAGAACGATGACGACTTCAAGGATACGGACAAGGAACTCATCAAGGCCATCCAGGCCGCCGTCGAGATGAGAGACCGTGGCTACACGATCAAGAACATCGACTTAATGCGTTCCATGCCTGATGAATGGGTCATCGATGAAAAGGAGAACGCCATCATCCCGCCATTTAAAGTTATCTCTGGTTTCGCCACGAGTGCCGCTATCGGTATCGTTAAGGCCAGAGAAGATGGTGAGTTCCTCTCCCAGCAAGACTTAAAAGAACGCGTCAAAAAGCTCGTTGATGAGAATGGTAATAACTACTCCATCGGCGATTCCGCCCTCAAGATGTTGGAAGATTTACACGTTTTGGATGGGCTCGGGAAAACCAATCAGATGTCGCTCTTTGATTTCAATTGGTAGTGCGATATAATTTCGCTCGCGCAGATTTGCGCATCGGGACGTAGCACAGCTTGGTAGTGCGCCTGGTTCGGGACCAGGAGGTCATGGGTTCAAGTCCCATCGTTCCGACCACTTGAAAAGCATGCCCTAAGGAGAAACCTTAGGGCTTTTCTTTAATCCTCATTCGCTTTGTTATACAATAGCCGAGCCGAAAGGCCACATATGCGCGCTCGTAGCTCAGCTGGATAGAGCACTTCCCTCCTAAGGAAGGGGTCAGGCGTTCGAATCGCCTCGAGCGCGCCATCGAAAGTATAGGCACCTTGGAATTCCGAGGTGCCTTTTTGATGAGTAACGGCCAATGTTGGCTTAAGGACGGAATGAGACTTTCTTTTAATAGGACTAATTGGCCTGATTCTTGATAAATTCGACGAACTCATCCGGCGGCAAGACCTTCGAATAATGGAAACCTTGGCCGAAGTCGATGCCTAAATCGGATACCTTCTTTTCGATATCCGCATCTTCAATACCTTCCGCGACGATCATGCGTTTGTTGTTTTTGACCGCTTTGGAAAGATATGGGAGGAAGGTGTTTTGCCCAGAGCAATAGGAACGGACCAAAGAGATATCGAATTTGATGGACTCAAACGGCAACGAGGTGACGCGGGCTAGGTCGCTATAACCGGTGCCGAAATCATCAAGGGAGAATGATCCGCCCGCTTCGATGAGGTGCTCCATTTGCTTGCGCAGATAGTCGAGGTTGATAAAGGCGGACTCGGTGATTTCGAAGTTGATTCGGGATAAAGCAACGCCTTTGGCTTTAGCGCGTGCGATTAAGTCTTTTGGCAAGTTAGGGTCTAAGCATTGGATTGGCGATAAGTTGACAGAAATCGACTTGATCTGAGTTGTCTCTTCGGGGTTGGCCGCTAAGAAATCAAGCACCTTTTCGTAGACAATATCCGAAAGATCGCGGATGGATCCGTTTTGCTCGGCTAAGTAGATGAATTCGGAAGGCGGGATGATTTCCCCATCTTTACCGTAGATGCGAGTTAAGGCCTCTCCCGAGTGGAAGGTGCCGTTTTTCAGGTCTTTAAGCGGCTGGAATAAAACAATGACGTTTTGTTCTCTGATTGCTTTGGCTAGACACTTTTGGACATAACTCTCGCGTTTTTGCTTTTCGCGGACCTCATCATCGACGGGGATGACTTTGCCAGCTTCGGCAAGGGAGACGGCCCTTTCTATGCTCCTTAAGTATTCGTCCCCGCTTTCATAGGAGGAGGAATCCAAGCATTCGATGATGCCGAGGTTCTGGTTAAGGCCGCTTGCGACGTCTTTATCCTCGGTGTTTAAGAGTTTATCGAAAATGAGCAATTCCATCTCCCTTGCGTCTTCTTCGCTTTTGGTGAGGATCATGAAACGACCTTCGTGGTTATACGAAACGGCGACCTTAAGAGGTTGGGAATTTAGGAATTTCGCTATCTTTATCAACCAACGGTCCATTTCTTTGTCGCGGTATAGATCGCGGCTTTTTTGATATTGGGTGATGACGAGAAGCAACACTGGAGCATTCTTTTTTTCTCTTATCGCCTCATCGAGCATCAAGACCATACCATTTTGCGAGAAAAGCCCTGTTTTCTCATTCATGTAATAACGTGGATTCCCGATGCCGATATAGGCGACGATAACCGATAAAACGGTGAAGGTCGGGAGAATGACCGTTCCCGGCATGGCGAATCGGAAAACGTAACCAATAACAAGGAGTAACGACGAAATAACTAATTTGAGGTCAATCATCTTTGGGGCTCTTTTCCAAAGAAATAAAACCGTCAGCAAAGCCAGGCTTGGGTATACGCCGCACAAGATGACGAATGTCTTATATAACTGGCCGCCTTTATATATGCCTTCTTCGTTTATCCAGAATACGGTATGGAGCGAAGGGGATAGGAAGAGAATGATGTAAGCGGCGATCAATGGCAAGGTGGACAGGCAATAGAAAACAACGCGCCACTTCGACTTTGTCAGGTGCATGTGCGAGACAAAGAATAAATAGAAGAAATAGGATTGCAGCCCCAAAAAGAAGAAATAGGCAATATTAGCGATCCATGTAAGGTAATAAAGAGTCGCTTCCGGCCGCGGCTCCGAATCTAGCGCCGTGCTTATTAATTCGAAGATAAAATAGCCGAAAAGAGCGAAGAACAGGATTGTGTATGATTTGTTTTCGATGATTCTAAGCCGCTTATGCGCCATGAAGAAAACAAAAATTGATGCAAGAAAGACAATCGAGCTTAAAGCGAAATCAATATTCCAATCCATGACTTATTATGACATTACAGCACTAAACATTACTATTTATTTACTTTGCATTACTTATTCTTAAAGTAAGGTTTAGTCCAAAAAAGCGTGTGGCCGTCGAAGAAAGATTGATCAGCAAGGAAAACAAAAAATCTTCAAGTTTGCCTCTTTGGAGAAGGTTCGACAATAAAACTATTTTCCATTGAGTAGAGGCGAGTTTGCCTTAATTAAGCTATTATTGCCGTCTTTCTAATGCTAAATATTAACCATATAATTATCGGCAGAGGTAATTACATATGTTCAAATTTTGGGGCGATGGCTCGCAAGAAGCCATGGACTTAGTTGACGGCATTCGTGTGAGAAGCACGGAGAATTTCAACTGGACGTTTATCTTCATCTTAGCGGTCATTTTCTATGTGTATTGGTCTGAGATACACAAGAAAAACTGGAAAGTTGTGCAAGCCGGCTTAGCGCTTTATGGCGTGCATTGGCTTTACGAAATCTGCAACGCGATCATCGGCAAAATCTTCGGATATCCGTTATGGTCGGTTTCGAATGAGTCTACGACCTTCATTCTCTTAATCGGCGTCTCCTGGGAACTTTCGATGATGTTTATGTTAGCGGGCATCATCTCCTATAAGATGCTGCCGGAAGACACGAACAAACGTTATTTCGCATCAGAGAAATTCAAAGGCATTGACTGTAAGTTGGTCGGCGCTATCGAAATGGCCCTCTTATTCGCCTTATTCGAATCCTTCCTCGCGGCGACTAGCAACCATTCCTTTATCTGGGTCTATAAGTGGTGGGGCGTTCTCCCAGTCTTCATCACCACCTACATCCCGTTCTTCTTGGCCAGCAACTATGTTCCAAACATGAAACCAAAGGCCAGGAACATCTTCCTTATCGCCGAATGGTCTTTGGTCGCTATTCTCTTAATCGTCTTGATTCCTTGCGGAGTCATTTGATCCGAATACCTTTTGGGCAGAATAAAAATGGGAACGCGAAGTTGCGTTCCCATAATCTGGTGTTTTTTCTCGTCTTATAACTTTTTAAGGATTCTGGAATAACCTTTGCCATTCTTCACGCATTTGGAAACCCTGGCAAGGGTGGCCGAGCTGATTTCCGTTTCCTCGATGACCTCCATGTAGGTCTTTCCTTCGAGGAACATTTTCGCGGAATGGATACGTCCGCTTAAGGCCTTGAGCTCGTTCTTGGAGAGTAAGTCATCCAGGAACAATTTGGCTTCTTCTTTGGTCTCGACTTTGGTCAACGCCTCATAGAGTTCATCAAGTTGTTTTGGGCTGCTTCTTTTTTTCATGTTCGAGATGCTCCTGTAAATCACTTGGAGAGTATTTCCCCTTTTTTCTGCTTTCAATATAGCACCCATTTAATAAAAAAATACAAGATATACTTCTTCGTTAGCATAAAGTGGTGAAAATCGTGTAGTTATCGCACCTAATTTATCCTTTTAAATGATAGAACTGAGGCTTATTTATATCACATTCACTTTATTCTCCACACACGCATGTGAAACAAATCTTATCGCGAAACGCATAATTGTCGTGCATTTGTTCACCTAAGAAGAACATACTAAAGCCAAAGATAATCTAATTGCCTCCTTCTTTGCGGCGCTTGAAATCCTTTTGCGCCTGCAACGAAGTGAGAGGAAAGGAAAACAAGTAGAGATGAAAAAGAAACTACTCTTGTTAGGGGCAATGTCCGTACTAGGACTTGCTATGGCTTCCCCAGGCAATAACGCCCCGACCTTCAACCAGCAGAAACGCAATACCTTTATTGCCGATCTGCAGTACTCGGAACAGACCGCGTACAACCAAAAGGCGATGGAACTTAACAAAGAACTCTGCCGCGAAGGTATGGTTCTTCTTAAGAATCGCAACAACGCCCTCCCGTTTGGCGGAGATATCAGCAAAGTCTCCATCTTCGGCAAAGCCAGCGTCGACCTCCAGTATGGTGGCGGTGGCTCCGGCTCTGGCTCTGTTGCCAGCGGCATCACCCAGGTTGATCTCCAAAAATCCCTTAAAGATGCGGGCTATGAGATTAACCCTAAGCTTACTTCGTTCTACAAAGACGATACCAAGTCTGAGGTTCAGCGTACCAACGGTAACTCTAACTGGAAAGGTATTTCTGAAGCGACCGTAGGCGAAACTTCGTTGGTTAAGTACACCGATGACGTTTTAGAAAGCATTGACGAATATAACGACGCGGCCATTATGGTCCTCGCTCGTGGTGGCACCGAAGGCGCCGACTGCAAGACCTACGATGCCCGCGACCATGACCAGAAGCACGACTCCAACAACAGATGCACCCCGGAGTCTAAAGAACTCAGCGAAAGACATTACCTTGAGCTCTCCAAAAACGAGGAAGACCTCCTCGAGATGATCAAGACCAAGGGCTTCAAGAAGATCGTCGTCCTCATCAACTCCGGCAACGCCTTCGAATGCGCGAAGCTCGATGCCGATGACAAAGTCGACGCGATCCTTTGGATGGGTGTCCCAGGCGCGAACGGCGCCGCGGCGGTTGGCGAAATCCTCAATGGTACCGTCAACCCATCCGGTAAGACTGTTGATACTTGGGAAAGAGATTTCACCCTCAACCCAACTTTCCAGAACTTCGCCGATAACTCCCAGACCAACATCGATCCAGAAACCAAGGTCGAATACGCGGCCGACACGATGTTTAATGCCGACGGCTCCCCGGTCAACTCTTCGAGCACCGTCAGGAAAGCCGACGGCTCCGTCTACTGGGCCGATGAAGAACATAAGGTCGTCAAAGGCGGCCTTAACGGCGTACGCGCTTCTTCCTATGTCTCTTATGAAGAAGGCGTCTACATGGACTATCGTTACTACGAAACCATCTACGCCGATAAACTCGCTAAGAACAAAACCGAAGCCGATGATTGGTATAACGGTGACCACGGCGTCATCTATCCATTCGGCCACGGCTTAAGCTACACCACCTTTGAGCAGACCATCGTTGATTGCGATGCCAGAGGTGCCTTGCTCCATAAGTCCAGCGAGAAAGTCAACATCACCGTCAAGGTCAAGAACACCGGCGACGTTGCCGGTAAGGACGTTGTCCAGGTCTACTGGCACGCCCCATACACCCCAGGCGGAATCGAGAAGGCCAGCGAAGTCTTATGCGCCTTCGACAAGACCAAGATGCTCGATCCTGGCGAAGAGCAGACCTTAAAGCTCAGCTTCTATCTCCAGGACGTCGCTAACTACGACTGCTTCGACGCCAACAAAAACGGCTTCATGGGCTATGAACTTGAAGGTGGTAACTATCAGATCACCATCAATAAGAACGCTCACGTCGCCTACGAAACCGTCGAGACCAGAGTCATGAAGGGCGGCATCAAGTACGATACTGACCGCGTCACCGGACACGAAGTCAAGAACCGCTTCACCGATGCGGGCTTCTATTCCTCCCTCCCAGGAGAATTAGACGTTGGCTTCGATCAGTTCCATCGCGATCACCCAGATACCACCTTCCCATCCCATCCGACCATGGCTGATCGTACTCTCAAGGAAGGCAGCCGCGTCGAAGAGTTCTACACCCACGTCTTCACCCTCGATGACATCGAGTTGACCGAGACCTATGAGTACATGCCAAAGGTCGTCAAGAAGACCAAGGAAGACATCGAAAAGCTCGGCTGGACTCAGCCAGCCTCCACCTCCGCGGCCTCCAGCGATATCAAGTTCGCTGAAATGGTCGGCGTCCCAATGGATGATCCAAAGTGGGACGAATTCATGAATCAGCTCACCTATGCCGAAATGGACGGCTTCGTCACCGGCGGCTCCACCCACAACCCAGCGATCTCCCGTTTGGGCAAGCCAAGCAGCTCCGACTCCGACGGCCCATCCAAATTCAGCACCATGTGGTGGTGCGGTGAAGGCACCATTGCCGCGACCTATAACGTCGAACTCGCTTTCCAGGAAGGCGAATGCATCGGTATCGAAGGCCATCAGCAGGGCTCCGGTTGGGGCGGTGGCGAAAAGTATGGCTGGTGCGGTCCAGGCGTCAACCTCCATCGTTCCCCATTCGGCGGCCGTAACTTCGAATACTATTCCGCTGACCCATTCCTCACTGGCCGCATCGGTGGCCGTGTCGTCGCCGGCGCGACCGACAAAGGTCTCTACTGCTTCTTCAAGCATTTCGCCGTCAACGACCAGGAAAAGAACCGTGAAGGCGTCTCTTGCTTCTTAACCGAGCAGGCCCTCCGCGAACTCTATCTCAAACCATTCCAGATGATCGTCCAGGAAGGTAAATCCATGGGCATCATGTCCTCCTACAACCGTCTTGGTTTGATGGAGACTGCCGCTTCCTACCCATTACTCACCGAAGTCTTGCGTCAGGAGTGGGGCTTCAAGGGATCCATCATCTCCGATATGACCCACCGCGGCAACAGCGACATCAACGTCCATTCCTATGAGAACGTCAACCCAAGAATCCTTGCCGGCTGCAACAACCAGCTCGATTCTCAGGACTACACCCCAGACGTCAATGCTAAATGGGACGCCGACGCCTTCGATGGCAAAGGCTGCCCAGTCTACACCTCCAAAGCCACTGGCGAGGAAGTCGAATCCTACTCCTGGTGGTACGCCGTCCGTCAGAACGCCAAAGAGTGCTTATGGATGTGCGCTAACTCTGGCGCGATGGCCAGATCCTTCTACCTCAAGGCCGACCTTGAATTAAGCGGCGTTGAAAGAGGCATCTTCTCCTGCAAGAAAGGCGAAGAGGTCAACATCGAAATCACCATCCCAGACGAATTAAAGGCCGGTGGAACCTATAACGATAAGGCCATCACCGAATGCGCGCTCGTCATCGACCCAGTCACTCCATTACCCGAAGGCTTGGTCTTAGAAGACGGCGCCATCAAAGGCACGCCGAGCGTCACCGCCAACCAGTTTGTCCACGTCTTAGTCGAATTAACCCTCGAAGGCGATGAGAACCCAACTTACCTTGGCAGAAGCTTCGAGCTCTTCGTCCGTGAGGTCATCCCAGATGACACCCCAGCGCCAGAAAGCGGCGTCAATGTCGGCATGGTCATCGGCTTAAGCGCTGGCGGCGTCGCCATCATGGCGGGCATCGCCGTCGCCCTCATCTTGGTCTTCAAAAAGAAGAAGGCCTAAACTCTCCAACCAAAGGGACTGCCGGGTAACCGGTGGTCCCTTGCAACTATTCCTTAGAAAGGAGATACGAATATGAAAAAGAAACTCTTAACCGCGACGCTTCTTTTCGCCGCTTTGGGTTTATCTGCCTGCGTCCAGCCTGTCGAAAAAAGCAAGCCGGTAGATGTTCCTAGCAGCAGCGAGGAAGCTAGCACTTTCACCGTCAGTTTCCATAAGAATGATGGCACCAAAGATGACGTCATCGAGACCAAGACGGTTAATAAAGGCGAAAAGGTCGCCCGTCCAGATGATCCTACTTGGGATGGTCACGTCTTCAACAATTGGTTCAAGGATGCAGATTGCCTTAACGTTTACGACTTCAATAAGACGATCACCAAGAACACCAACCTTTATGCTGGTTGGTTTGAGATCCTTGACGTAACCTTCAACCTCAACTACGAAGGCGCTCCGCAGCCTACCGTGACCAAAGTCACCGAAGGGCAGGCTATCGCTGAACCTAGCGACCCAAATAGAAGCGGCTTCGCCTTCACCGGCTGGATGCTCTCCGCGAACGGTCCGCAATATTACGACTTCACTCAACCGGTCCAACAGAAGTTAACTCTCTATGCTTCTTGGGGCGCTGTCGGCTCCAAGAAAGTCAAAGCCAAGACCTTCGAGGCCGAATATTGCCCATGCATCACCGAAGACCGTAATGGCTTAGGCATGCAGGGTGCCACCTATAGCGGTGGTTCAAATGGCCGTAACCTCATTCAGAAGGACGATACTAAAGAGGCTAAAGCCAGCAATGGCTACTTCGTCCATCACCTCTATGAGAAGGGCAATAACCTTGTCTTTGATCTTAACGTCGACGTCGAGGACACCAAAGCCACCATCTACATGAGACTCTCTGCCGAATACAAGACTCCGGTACAAATCGACGCGGATATGTATAAGGTTAAGGTTAATGGCGTTGCCATGAACTATGGCTCCATCACCTTCGAGAATGTCCCACCGCAGGGCGATGGCTGGAAGCCTTTCAGCGATTATCTTCTCACGGCCGAAGTTACCCTCAAAGCCGGTGCGAACAAGATCGAGATGATTACCGATAACATGGAAAAAATGTACGGTACCGCTCTCTCGACCGCTCCGATGGTCGACTGCTTGAAGGTCTATAGCACCTCCGAAGTCACTTGGCCAACCGCCAAACCAGCCAACCTCATCAGCAACGAAGAGTAAAAAATAATCCTCTTTGAAGGCCTGCTTCGGCAGGTCTTTTTTCTTCCTTCTTTCGACTAAAGCGGGCTTTTTCCGTTCGTTACCGATTTATCGATAAAGAAGTAACGATGTTAACTTGAAAAATAAGTTAAGATTTTGATTGACAATTTTTGGAGCAGTTCAAAAATTACGTTCGGAAAAAATGTGGACCTATAGGTCTACGCCACTATTAGGGAGGTGGTTTGATTGAAGAATAGAATAATATGTTTTGTTTTGGCCGCGGGGATTTTAAGCGCCTGCGGCGGGGTTGATCCAGTCAGTAGCAATGACGTTTCAATCGACCCGGTAAGCAGTTCTCTCGAACCTGTTTCTAGCGATATCAAACAGATCAGATGGAACGAGCAAGTCGATGCCGACTTAGCTGTGACTTTAGGACAATATGCGGTCAATTTACCGCTTCTTGAGGCGACTTCGTACGAATCGCAAAACGAAATGACAGAATCCGGAGTCACCTATACCCGTATCACTTGTTTTACCGAAGATTCCGAAGATAAGGCGGCTTTATATAAGGTCGGGCTTAAGGTTGGAGGATGGACGGTGGAAGCCGACGGCAATTCCTTTGTCGGTAATGTCCGCGTCTCCTTCGATACCTTCTTGCTCGTGACTTTCGCCGCGAATAATCCAAACGGTAAAAAGGCGGTCACGATCGCCGCATGGCTCTACCACGATAAGGTCAGCGTCTTCCCAAATGACAAAGTCATGGAATTCTGCGGTCATGAGCTTCCGGCATTGGCTGCCGATTTCTACACCTTTGGCACTGGTAGCCTCTATGGCATCACCGTCTTGCAGCTTACCTGCTATGGCGTCGACACCGAAACCTATAGCGCATATATCAACACCTTAAAGAAAGAAGGTTGGGATATGCAGGTTTATTACGACTCCTATAGCGGATACCAGGAATCCTGGGGCTTATATAACCAGCTTACCTATTACGATGTCGACACTGCGATGGCGGCCAACATTGAAACCGACCGCCCGGTTGTCACCCTCGATATCTATAGAGCATAAAAGAAAGGACTATGTATATGAAAAAGAGCAGTTTGCTTCTTCTCTCTACCGCCGCGTTAATGGGTCTTGTCTCCTGCGGCGAGAACAATAACGACACCCCATCTTCTAGCATCGATAATCCAGCGACTTCCATCCCAAGCGCTTCTGATGCTATCTCTTCTCTCCCAGTCTCTGAGAGCTCCGCGACCATTCCATCCTCTTCCCAGGGTGGTGGCAGCGTAATCACCGTCCAGGAAGCCTTGACTCGCGCTTTAGCGGCGGATTACAGCAATATGACCGTCTATAGCGGCGCCTTAGCCAACGATTTCGAGACTGGCGAATATGAGGCCTACTATAACGACTACCAGATCGTCTTTGATGAGAACTATTCCCAATACTTCCATGACTACCAGGGCGAATCTTATCAATACTTCAAGGCTGCCAATGCCGGTGAAGTGAACTCCTGGTTAAAGGAAGGCTATAACGGCGCGAAGGTTGGTCTTGGCAACATGAACTCCCTCGACATCCGTGAGGTCATGGCCGGCATTAGCAAATACAAAGCCAAAGTCCAGTACATGGAAGGCGTCTTCTATATCGTCAACGCCGAAGCGGTCCAAGAGATCGTCGAGGAAGCTTACGCCTGGGCGTATGACGTCTCCATCAACACCATCTTCTTCACCATTGACCCAACTACCTTAACCTTTAATAAAATCGGTGGCTTCGACGTCGATATCGACACCGACAAGAACATCGTCGCCGCTCAGTTATATCAGATTGGCACCACCTCCTGGACCGGCACCCTTCCAGAAGCTCCGAATGCGAATAACGTCAAAGAGTATTGGCAATACAAAGGTTGGAGCGGACCTCAGGTCCAGGTCTATCCTGCCTCTTTGACCATCGATGTCGATGAGAATGCCTTAAAGAATGACGATACCTATGTCGTTGAAATCGAAGAAGGTATTCCATTTGACCTCTCTGCTACTTGGGATGCCCCAGATGGCGTTGAAGAAGCTAGACAAGTCAGACATAACGGCATCACTTACGTCTCCACCAATGAAGACGTCGCCTTTGTCGGCTATAACAACACCCATGCCCGCTTAATCGTCGGCGCTTCCGCCGGTGATTGCGAAATCTATGCCGTCGCCGAAGCCCCAGCTGGTGCGACCCCAGTCGAGAGCAACCACATCAAGGTCCACGTTAACCCACTCGCTTCTCAGAATCTTGACGGCGCGGTCTATAACTTAACCTTCGATGGCACCTTGATCGATGGCAATGTCGCCTCCACCAACAGCATCAACAACACCAAACCATTCGACGTCACCGTCAACGAAGGCGTCAGAATCCTTACCGGCACCGAATCTAGCCCAATCTTCAACGGCGCTAACGTCATGGTCATGAAGAGCTCACAGCAGGAAACCATGAATAAGGAATTCCCGGGTGATGCGGTGGCCACCTTCGACTTCTCCGATCAGCAGGTCTCTGGCATCTCCTTCTATTACGGCGCTTTATTCAGCAACTACTATGTCGGTGAGAACTACCTCACCAAGATTGCCATCGAAACCTCCAATGATGGTCAGACTTGGACCGAGGTCGCTGATATCACCGACGAGGTCAAGGAACATAACTCCCCAGATAACCTCCACTTGATGGAAAAGAGCTTTGCTCCTGCCTCCAAAGTCAGAATCCACCTCTATAGCAACATGATCGGCACCGCCTATGAGATGTCCCTCAAAGGCGTGGCCTTCATCGCCAATGACCAGTGCCATTCCCACTATGAGGCTCCAAACAACCCAGTTACCTCCGTCAGCATCGCCGCGGCGAATAACGCCACCAGCGTCAAGATGGGCAACACTCTCCAGATTAATGGTTCCGTCACTCCAAACAATGCGAGCAACAAGTCCATCACCTGGCACGTCAGCGATAGCTCTGTCGCGACCATCGGCGCGAACGGCGTCTTGACGCCGCTTACTCCTGGCCAGGTCACCATTTACGCTACCAGCGCCTATGGCGCGACCGACGAAGAGGTCAAATCCAACGAAATCACCATCACCGTCCTCCCAGAGGATAGCGTCGCTACCGGCCTGATCGGCATTTGGAAAGAAGGTGACTACAAGCCAAACTTCTTCGAAGTCAGCGCCTCCGAGGTAAAGATCCGTTTCGACGGCGAAGCCGAATTCACCCTTCCTTATTCCGGCAATGACGATGATGGCTATGCCATCTTCGGAACCTTTACCGATAAAAACACCGCCGGCTATCTCAAGATCAAAGTCTCCTCTTCCTTCACCAACCAAGCCGATTACAGCTATAACCTCGACGTCGCTGGCAAGAATTACAAGGCTAATGTCTATAGCCAGAACGAAACCTTAACTAAGTATGTCGCGGCTACCAGCATGAGCCTATCCTGCTCCAAATCCTCCCTCAAGATTGGCGATAACGGATACATCTCCGCTTCCTTTGGCCCAAACGGCGCGACCGCGCAGGCCTTCAAACTCGAAGTAGCTGATACCTCAGTCATCGCTTTCGCCGGCGATGAGGGCGAGGAAGTCGCTTCCACCGACATTGAGGAAGGCAGCAAGTCCTTCAAATGCAAAGGCTCTGGCAGCGTTGTTGTCACCGCGACCAGCGAGTCCGGCTTGACCGCGACCATCACCATCACCGTCGCCGCTCCGAAACTCGTCACCAGCATCTCCGTTACCTTGGGCAACGACACCATCGCCATCGGCGGAACCACCCAGGCTAGCATCACCGTTAACCCAAGCGATGCCGATGATAAAGGCGTCGCCTGGTCTAGCTCTAAACCTGCCGTTGCCACCGTTTCTTCTAGCGGCAAAGTCACCGGAAAATCAGCAGGAACCGCGGAAATCATCGCCACTGCGAAAGATGGATCCGGCATCGTTGGCAAAGCGACCGTCACCGTTAGTTCCGAAGCTCCAGCCGCTTCCTTCCCGAGCGAATTAGTCGGACATTCCTATTCCAACATGGATTGCGCATATTACGCCACCTGGACATATACCTTTGTTTCCGATACCGAATTCAATATGGTCGACGACCTTATGGGCGTCGACACCACCTTCGTACTTCAGAGCGTTGATGGAAATACCTATTCGCTCCTTAACGAAGATAACGATCGCATGACCATGGTCATCAATAACGATGGAAGCATCTTAATCACCATCGAAATGGGTAGTTCCTGGCATGATCTTTACACTTTCGATAACTGGGATATCACCGCTGAATAATGACGAGTATGAAGAAATCCTATCTATTAGCGGCCCTTTCGCTTTTGCTCCTAAGCGGCTGCGATAAAACCAATCCTGTGGACCCTTCTTCGACTCCAATCGACCCGACGTCCAGCCAAGAGGTCGCCTCTAGCCAAGAGCCGGTTACCTCATCTTCTTGTGTTGATAATGGAACCGCTTGGGACGCCGAGACCAGGGAAACCATGGTTCGCACCTTGGGCATGGTTATCCCAGAAGCCAGGCATGATACCTTCCGCACCAAAGAAGGGGTGGATAGCTATGGCGATCCAACCCTTTGGGTCTATTGCTTCTTCGAAGGCCATACGTCCACGACCAACGAACCGGGCGAAGAAGGCGGCGACAAAGTCATTCAGGCCGCGATCACCGATTACATCTATGAATTGACCCTCAGTAACTGGGCGGTCACTTACAACAAGTCCTATTCCGCCTATGTCTGCGACTTTGAAACCGGGTCTCACGGCGTGGAGATGTGGGTTCTTGAAGGCGCGGATAACGGCAAAGAGGCCTTAGGCATCTACGCTTATCCATATGTCGTCGTTCCTAAGAACGCTTGGCCGACTGATTTGATTAGCAAAGTCATCGGCAGCAATGTTCCCGAATACGCGCTTCAGGATGGCGAGTCCATGCAAGCCTGGGAACAGGAAGGCGATTCCTCCAGCGCCAACAAACCTTATGTCGGCATCGCCGTCACCGGCGTGGCCGACCCATATGATATCGGCGCTCGTTACGCGCTCACGTGCCAAAACGCCGGATATACGGTTTTGACCGGCAAGGGAGAGGATGAGGCTTTCACCACCTACTTGGGCTTCAAAACCCAAAGCAGCGCGCCTTGCATCTATTTCTATTACGACATACAGTACACGGCATTCTACATCTACGTTCTCCCGATATCGGCATCGACCTTTATGGGGAATTAAAACAAGCAGAGCCTTACAACGAGGCTCTGCTTTTTCTTTGTTGGAAGTAGATCTCGCTAGATAGAAGCGTTTGACTTGGTATATAGAAGAGCCAGATGAAGTCGAAGTGGGAGCGGAAGAGGAAATCGTATAGAGGGCCCCTTATATCGATATAGCCGGCGGAGACGCCCACGGATAGCCCTACATTAAGGTCGCATAGGGCGAAACAGAGGAAGCCTATAGCGAGCAGAGGATGGTCCTTGAAATGGATGAAGGAGAAGATGATGTTCAAGAGGAGGTTAGCGAAATAGACCACAGAAACAAGGGAGAGATAGTCAGCTTTGTCCTTTAAGACCTTGAAGACGATGATGCCCGCGGCGATGGTCAAAAGGCCGCGCACGCTTAAATGCACGACCGTTTCGGCGGTGTTGTAGGCGAAGGAGCAGATATAGCCTGCATAGACGAATTGGGCCAATAGGAAGCACGTCGTGGCGGCGCTTCTTTCAGGCGGGTCGACAATCTCCAATAAGAAATCGGCGATGCAGGTGAAGGTTAAGGCCGCGCAGATGACGAAATATGGCTTTTGGTCCAAGAAGATCCAGCCGAATATCGTGGCGATACCGACGGTGGAGAAACGGAGTATGTTGCCGGCAAGGAAACTTAATGGGGCAAAGAGGATTACGAAAAAGAGGGTTGCTTCAATTAGCAAAAAGAGAGGGAAAAGTAACTTCTTAATTAGCCTCATTTTCCTTTGCTTTGGCGAATTCCTTATGGTAAACGAGGTGGATGATGCCGTATTCGGAGAAGAAGATGATCGCTCCGACTAAAGTGAAGCCAAGCAAATAGATTGGTAAGAATAAGGCATAAGGCACCGCTTTATAGACGTCGCAAAGGATCGGAAGCGTGCAGTCGAAGTGACGGGAGATGTAGAACATGTTGAAAGTCGTGCCTTCCGGGATAAGGTGAATGACGGTCTCGTTGAGGAGGATGGCGATGCCAGAAAGGACGGCGAAAGCGCAGACGGCGGTCCAGGCTTCTTTGATTTTGAAGCTCTTGCGCATATAGACGGCGGTGTAGATGCCGAGCAAGACCTGGGAACCATGATGGACCATGGTCTGGATGCAGATGCCGATGGTTTCGATGAAGACGTCGTTTGGATAGATATAGACGACAAGTCCGCCGAAGAAGGCGAAAGTCGCGGTATAGAACATGCAAGCGCGTCTGATCCAATAGCAGACCTTGTTGCTATCCGGAAGGAAGGCGATGAGCGGAAGGACGTAAAGAGGGGTGGAGCAAAGCTGATATGGGAAGGCATACCATTGATAGCCCCAAGTCGATTTGAGGATGTCCTCCTCGTTGATATGGAAAGAGAAAATGATCTCTTTATAGACCTCGAATAGCACGATGACGAGCCAAGTGATTAAGACTATGCGTCTATAGGTCTTGTCCTTCGCGTCCTTGAAGAAATGGCAGACCAAGAATGTCAGGACGACGACGATGGCGACAAACATCAAATGGAACCAACCATAGTTTCCTGGTTCTTCATCGAAAGTCCCTGAAAGCCAGGAGAGGAAGTTGTAGAAATCTAACATAAAAGAATCCCGATAATTGCAATGCGCACATTATATTACATATATGCGCGTGCGTGAAATAGTAAAGAAATCGGCCTTTGATTTCAAAAAGTAATTGACATCCAAAACGGGCGCGAATATTCTTATGTACGCGCCTAAAAGCGCAGCAAAAACATTTGGGCCGTTAGCTCAGTTGGGAGAGCGCCTCCATGGCATGGAGGAGGTCGAGAGTTCGAGCCTCTTACGGTCCACCAAATTGATAGCAATCGAACCGAGCACCAATTGGGGCTCACTCGTTGAAATGAGGCAAGCTGAGGCTTGTCTTTTGTTTTATTGGCCCCCTTATTCGATTAGGGGAAACACAATTCCTTGCGCGCGTGTTAGAATGTCCAAGTTATGGAAAACGTTGAAAATAAAAAACCATTAATCATGCTGACGGGCGACCGCCCAACCGGCAGACTTCATATCGGCCATTACGTCGGTTCCTTAAGACGTAGGGTCGAATTACAGAACGAAGGCAAGTTCGACGAGATGTATATCATGATCGCCGATACCCAGGCCTTAACCGATAATGCCGGCAACCCGCAGAAAGTC
>ONCO01000010.1 GCA_900316365.1 uncultured Erysipelotrichaceae bacterium | reverse complement strand
AAGAATTTTAAAATTCTTTGCTTAATATATTTTATATTTTAATTATATTAACGGAATTATTCGCTGTGAACTCATTCTTTCGAATTTCTAGCTTCATTGGCGTTAGCTTCATTACTGAAGTCTTACATCGTCTCCACTAGTGAATAAAAAAGCCCGTTTCTCAACGGGCTCCAAAAAGGTTGTATACTTGTTAGAAAACAAGATCTAGACTAATCTTCTTCTCTTTCATGTTAATATTCGTAATCTTGTAGAAAACGCTGTCACCTTTTTGCAGGTTCTTGTCTTTTACACGATATTTGCTTACGAATCCGTAAACACCTTTTTTAAGTTCAACGGAAATACCGAAATCCGTTATCTTTGTGATGGTGCCGACACCGCCATCTTTCTCCTTAAATTCTTCAATTGCCTCCTCCCATTCGTCTTTCATAGGTCCTTTTTGTGAAAGGAGTATTTTTTTGTCTGAAACAATCTCCTTTACCCAGAAGGAAATTGTATCGTCAGGATTGATTTCGTTTCTGTTGAATTTGTCAAGAGTTTCTGGATCAAGGTCATCTTTTGCGATAAGACCTGTCAAGCACTCGTTAAACTCACAGAATACTCCAAACTTTGTAGTGCCGGTAACAAAGCCTGTAATCTTCTCCTTAATGTTTTTACGCAAATCTTTGATTGCGCTTGGAATAAGAGTATGCAAATACTCTCTGTGTGATACGACAATTGTCTGCTTCTCCTTTGAGTAGGAAACTGGCATGAACTCCATCTCTTTGCCGACAAACTTGTCGAAATCGTTAATCTTGTTAAGGGCGACAAGTGAACCAGGCATAAAGCAGGTAACACCATTGATTGACACCCAATAACCACCGTTGAGTCGACGCAAAATCTTTCCTTTGTATGCAGACTCCTTCTTACCGATATTATTGAAAATATCTTCGCGAACTGCATCGTGAACTGCTTCACTGATTGAAACGATAAGATTACGGTTGACTGTTCGAGCCTTTACGTCAACTTCCATTCCAACTTCAAGTTGGTCGACAATATAATCAGGCTCCTTAAGAAGGTTGCACTCTGATGAATATTTTCCGCTAAGATCAATCAAAGCACTAACTTTAACTCCATTATTCACGTTAATGGAAACAATACGACCCTTAAGATTTTGTTCAGAAACGGCCTCATTGTAGTTGGTACCACCAAGATATTTGTTGTACTTTTCAAGATCCTCTAATACATAAGGTTCTTGACACAAAATCTTCTCTCTTTTTCCAACTTTGACCTTGACCGTCTTAGTTTCAAATGGATCGTCTGCATTGGTTCTCACTGTGAGAAACTGTTCTTTCATTTGTTAAAATTTTTGATTAAACAATAAGTTAATTGAATTCTTTAATATTTTATTCCACAAAAGCGGAAGGTTTAATGAAAAATAAATAAATAAAAATAATTCTGTGTTAAGCGACTTCTATACAAGAGATGACAACTACAAATCATATAACAATGACATTCTTGAAATAAACGACGAGTTATCTGATTTAATTATAAAAGTAGAACAAGTATTGTTTACACGAAAAGGAGAAGTTCTAGGATCGCCTGATTTCGGATGCAATCTGGAAGACCTTGTGTTTTCACAAGTTCTTAACGCATCGTATATAGAAAATATTATAAATGAACAAATATACAAATATTGTACATCATATTCAAGATTGAACGTCTATTCAAAAGTTTCCTTTTTTGCAATTGATGAAACTAGAAATGGTTGTCTTGTAGACGTTTATGTAAACGATGAACGAGTGATAGGAGCATTATTTTAAATTTAATTATGGCACAATTATCTACATTTTTATCAAAAACAAGAATAAAAGCATCTGAAATATATGAAGATGCTTTTGAATGGCTGCAAAAGACGTATGAACAGTCGCGTCTTGTGTTCACTCCAGCTAGTCCATTTGGACAAATACTATCCGTTCTTTCCAATATAAGTGAGTTGATACTGTTTTATATAGAATCTTCTATAAGCGAGTTGAGCATAGCAAAAGCTAGAAACGTGGATTCTATACACGGTTTAGCTCAGCTCGCGGGACATACTGCATTTCGAGGAAGTTCTGCTAGAGGTATGATATCCATAAGAATAAACAACGAAGATAGCGATATAGAAGGAACGTATCTCGAAATAAAAAACAAAACAAAATTATATATAGAAGATAACAGTCTTCCGTATTTCATAAATCTTAACAACGACTTCATACGTTTAAACAAAAACAACAGAGAGACGAATAGGCTTAACGAAAAAATATATTTTTTATCGTCGCGACTTTCATACTTAGTTTTTTTGATTGTTTTAAGCAAAGCATTGATGAAAAAGAACATAAAACAGGCAAAACCTATTAAACCAGTCTCGGCTAGCAATTGAAGATATACGTTATGAGCGTCACCAGATAAATAAGCGCTTCTAAGACCAAACCAGCCAACACCGAAAACGGGCGATGAGAGAAAGCGCTCAAATGCCGTATTCCAAATCGCAAACCTACCAGAACTGATGTCGTTGTTGTTGCCGACAAAAAAATTATCAAGCGTTTCCCTTATTTGACTAACGCTCGAATATAGCACAAACAAAGCCACGGCAGAGGTCATCAGAACAAAAGCGGTGACGCTTAAACTCTTAAAGGTTTTGTCTTTCCGAAAAAATAAAAATAGTAGCAAAATTGCAGCGACCGATAAAAGCGAACCTCTTTTTTTCGTTAACAACAAAGCAAACAAGCAAGCGATAATCAATATTATATTTAATGGTCTTGGCCCTTTCTTGTAAACAAATCTAAAAACGCTCATCCCAAGGGCGATAGAAATATACCATGCATTCATCGCAGTTTGATTTGTCAAGCCAGCGTAGGCGTTGTTACCATAGTAAAACCAACTAATCTTTGCGTAATCATCAGAAGTCATGATCTTCTTGTCGATGGAAAAAATGAGATCAGGATCAATGAACTGAATTATCGTAGCAATCGTGTAAATAATCACGAAAAAATAAAGCAAATTGACAAAAAAAGTAACCCATGCGTTTCCGAAACACCTTAGCGAATATGATAGGAGGAGCACATTTGCCAAGAATAAAGAATATTTAAAGCCTTCTTCGTTATTGGAAAAAAGGACATTAAAACAACAAACGATAATGCACAATAAATAAGGATAAAAACCCTTATCAAACGTCAGAGATTTAGAATCAAAGGCGATTGCGAGCAGATTAAAAATAATGGCCAAATAAACCAACCAATACGTACTAGATGTAAATCCGATAGCATTACAAAAGAAGCACGTCATAAAAAAGACGGAGATACGAAGAAACAACCAGGAAACGGTGGAAGTTTGTTTTTTGCTGTCGCTAGCCGTCCTTGCAAATCTACTTAAGGTCACAATCAAGCTCCTCTAGGGATTTTATCATGCTAAAACAATAATTTTTTATACTAAAACGTTTGAGATGGTTTTGCAGAGCACCTATGTCTATAAACAGTTTTCTTCTAGCGTACGACATAGAAAAGGACTTTGACAAAGAATCAACAATATTACCATCATCGGAGACGATCATAGATAGAGGCTCGAAGCAAATTTCAGGCATCGCACCATTGTCTGTAACGATAGCTTGGAGGCCCAAGCTCGTTGCTTCGATCAGCGTCAAATTAAAACACTCATTAAACTTAAAAACAGCCAACGACGGCATTACCACTGCATCCGCAGCAGACAAAGCGTCGGCAACCTTTTCATGACTAACCCACCCAAACGAGAGAACGTTATCGCAAAACTCCTGACGGACACTTTTAATATAAGGACTATTTGATGACAGATCACCAATAATAACCAGCTTGGCCCGACAATGAGGCGCCTCGCCAAGGAATCGTTTAAAGGCGAGGATTGATTCTAAAACGCCTTTTTCCGGGACGACTCTGCTGCATGTGGCAAAAACAAAATCATCGGGACTAATTCCCATTTTTCTACGAACAAGAGCTCTTTGTTTTTCCCGTTTTTTAATGTTGAAAGAGGAATAATCAACACAATTGTAAATGGTTTTTGTGTTGGTCTTTCCGCCAATCTCATCGACTCTCTTTTTCAACCAATCGCTTATACACCATATTTGATCGAATGAGTTTTTATACTCTTCGGCAAAAGCAACGCCTTTATGAAGCCAATCATTATGCAAATGCAATATCAACAAGCCGGAATAATACTTTCTGATAAAAGTTCCAAAACATACGCCGTTTTCACTGATAATCAAATCATATTCTTTAAAGTTAACTTTTCTCCCAACAGCATGAATATAACTATTGCCGAACGGTCTTTTAAATAAGAGCGATAACACTTTCCAAAAAGCCTTTTTAATCAAACAAACAAAACCATTATTCCTAACGAACAGGTACCGAATGCCTTTTTTAGCACGCTTAGACTCTTCAAAAGATCTCTTGTTGAATTCGGAGACAACATCAACATCATCAAAAAGCGAGTTATCGATAATAACTTGCGTTAATGTTTCAACTCCACCGCCATTCACTGCAGGCATTCCTTTGTCACCGCTGACGATGATTAATACTTTTTTTATTTTATAAGGCATGTTTAGAAAACCTTTTTTTCCGCATGGCATGCACGATTCTTTCAAGGAAAAGCACGACAAAAAACGGGCACGATCTATAAATGTAATCTCCTATTAAATTCTTTGCGTTTTTATTAGATCGTTTCAATGAACACCCCATCCGCTCGTGATAGCTGAGGAAAACGTTTTTCAAAGGATGCTTGCAAGCAAGGAACCAAGGCCTATCGTAGTATTTTGAGAGAAAATGGACGATTACGGCATTATTTCTTTCTTCTTCAATATCCACATCATATAGTTGCGATATTTTGTAGAGGCGTTTAAGTTGCGTGGCAGTGAAAGCGTAATACCCGTTCATCATATTGAATCTGGGCTTGAGAAAAATGATTCTTTGCCGTGCTATCTTGTTGATGATGCCCTGGTCCCTGTGCGGAACCATCCCCTTATACTCATCTACCATTTCATAGACTTTTTTTACAAATTCAAACTTTCTTAACTGCACAAGATTCATTAACAAAACCCCAGAATTAATATATTCAGAATTTGTTGTTTGTACCGCCTCGGCCAAAAAGTCATCAATAGGATCCTTAACACCAGCAAACAAATTATCTCCCATATCAATGTTCCATAGATCATCCACGGAATTGACTACAATCGTGTCGCAATCAATGTACAAAATTTTGTCACACTGAGGCAGGAGATCCGAAATCATTAATCTACAATATGCGGCTCTAGGGAATTCTTGAAAATTTGCCGCTGGAAGTTTTACATCATCCGCGTCTATGATATGAACTTCTCTACCATACTGTCGGACTAGCGCCTCAAACCTCCCAATTGTATCCGCCGACAAATTATCACTTATTATATAAATGGCAATACAATCGAAATGAGCATTCTTCTCGAGTAGAGATGTGAGGGAAACCAAACAAATCTCACTATAGTTTTCGTCAGTGCAATATAAAATATTCATGGCTAATCTATCAGTTTTCTATAAATGGCGAGCAAGGACATTTTGTAATTATCGATATTAGAGAACGCTTTCGCTGTTTTGATAGCAGCATCCGTTTTTACTCGATATAAGTCATCGTTCCGTAAGAGCTCTGAAATTTTTTCAGTAAATGCTTCTACCGAAGTACATAACGAACCATTTTCTTCGTTAACGATATTAACCAAACCTCCGACCGGAGAAGCTATTACAGGCTTGCCTAAAGCAAGTGCTTCTAACGCAACAAGACCAAAACCTTCCCAGGCAGAGGGCATGCAAACTACGCGACAGCTGTTCATGATAGGGAGCGGTTTATCTGAAAAGCCAGTAAGGTCGATAGTATTACTTAGTCCAGATTCGCGAATTTTGGAACAAACAGCTTCGCGAAGTTTTCCGTCTCCAACCATTACGCAAGTAATGTTTTGGTCTTTTCCGCTTAATTCCTTGATGATGTCCACAAACATAAGAGGCCGTTTTTGTTCAGCCAACCTACCAAAAAAACCTACCGAATATGGTTTCAACGGAACAGAAGCCTTGGCTTTTTTTATTATCTCATCTCTGTCAAATGGATTCCCTATCGTTATATACTTTTGCGAAATGCTATTTTTAAATGCGTATTCATTAATCACTGAATCCGACACTCCGAACACCACTTTTGCTTTTTTCGAAAAAAACTTAAAAATCAAAGAACGGATTGTTATCTTTTTCATCCAAGGGCAATTATTGTGTAAATGAAAAATGATTGGGGTTTTCCCACAAATCAATGACCCAATAACACTTGCCCTGAAATCATGTGCATGAATTATGTCTGGCTTATAGGATTTCAATACCTTTTTCAATTTAAAAATACTAAAGCACTTCACGCCGATATACTGGATGCCGCGCCTTTTCGCAATTTCGCCAATAACACCATCTTTGCTACAGTATGCCATTTCTATGCCATGGTCATTGTTAAACATGGTTATAATTTGGCATACAACACTTTCGGCTCCAGAAAAACGATCACTCGCCAATAGATGCAACACTTTCATTTAAAAAAGCCACCACCTTACTGTTTATTAATACGCTATCAAAATGCTCTTCTGCAAATTTTCGAGCATTTTGCCCCATAATCACCATTTCGTCGAAATGCTCAATTGCATAAATACACTTATTTGCCATCATTTCAACATTCTTATGCTCTACCAAAAAACCATTGTAACCATCTACAACCGTATCTCTGCAACCGACATTATTACTTGTTATAATCCCTCTGCCCATAGCTTGTGCTTCCATAATTGACATAGGCATTCCTTCACGATAGCTGCATAATAACAGCATCAATGCGTCTTCTATATATGGCCTCACATCTTTTGTCGTGCCGAGATAATTAATCGTTCCGTCTTCTATGTACATCGAAATATTATCGACACTAACGTCTCCCTCTGAACCCAAATAATTAAAGACGGCGTCAGGGTATTTTTGTTTAACGATCTTTGCGCATTCGCAATATTCAAAAACCCCTTTTGTTTTCAACATACGAGCAATCATGATGAATGTTCTGTCGTTTTTAATTGGCTTGAAAGAAAAACGCCTCAAATCTACTCCGATTCCGTTGATCAATTCGCATTGCTCTTCTTTTACGAGCCTTCTTTCTATAAATTCTGACTTATCATCATCGTTTAGAAAGAACACTTTATTTGAATATTTAAAGGCCTTCCTATACAAATGACAGACAATCGCGCGAATAGCATTCCACTTCAAACCTTTTTTTGTAAAAACATCGCCGGCGCCTTCGACCATAGAGAAGATTCTCTTTACACCGGCTTTTTTGGCTGCCAAAACCCCGAAAGTATTGGGCTTAGCCTGGAACGTAAAGACTACATCAGGGCCAATTTTCTCAATCAATCTTTGCAACCGTTTTCTGTATGAGTTTGCTTTAAGGACGCTTACTGACCTATTTGAATTCTCGATGCAATAGAAATCGACCCCAAGACTAATAATTTCTTCCCTTCTTTGTTCATCGTTCGCAACTATTGAAACGGAAAATCCTTTTTCTTTGAGCGCTTGAATAAGATTAAAACGAAAATTAATGACATTTTCTGATGTTGTCATTAAAAGCAATATTCTAGGCAATGGCGTATACCTCCAACTTATTAACGAAAACCATAAATCAAATTCCCGAATGCTTTTTTAACAGTTCTGCAAAATGGCTTTAAACAAATGACAACAAAGCCGAGTAAATAACTAAAATAAACTTTTTTGCCCATCGAGTCAGCGATTTGTTTGGCTAGATTACTTGTGTTGGCGTACTCATCATCTTGCGGGAAGTAAAGACCATCCAGTTCTTCATCAATTGCTTTTTTAACGAATGCAGTCAAATTATCTACGTGTATCGCGCTTCTCTTGTTGTTCACTCTTGGAAAAAATGGGAATTTTCTAACCAATTTAATAATTGTATTGTAATTTCCTTTACATCCTTCGCCATAAACCATAGGTGGCCTTAGAACGCAAACCATGAATTTCCCATCTCTTAGATTGACAATCGGTTCTTCCGCTTGGAGTTTGGATTTACCATAATTAGTTTTTGGGTTGGGCCTAGTGTCCTTTGTTATGACGCCGGTGTCCATGCCGTAAACGCTCATGGAACTCAAAAAGATGAATTGTTGAACGCCTTCAGTTTTCGCTTTCTTTGCGACCTCGATGGCCAAATCCCTGTTTATCTCATAATAAAGATGGGCGTTTTCTTTCGTCTCTTTTTGGTGGGCTATACCTGCGACGTGAAAAACACAATCATATCCAGAGAAGCTCTTATTTTTCCAAGATCCATCAATCATGTCGATGGTATCAACTTGATAATCATCAGCGAAGTTATCTTTGATGTATTTTTCAAAGGAAGTGCCGATATAAGAGTTAGCGCCCGTAATAAGAATTTTTTTCATTTCGCGGCTTCTCCTTCTTTTTCTTTCTTCTCTTTTTCGAGTTCTCCGGTTCCGCCTTCAACTACGCCTTCATGCTTAAAGACACTGAAAGCAGTTCTAAAGATGAGGCCGATGTCGTAGAAAAACCCTCTTTTCTCGACGTATTCGCCATCGAACTTAGCTTTAACCGGAATCTCTAATTCATCTCTACCACTAATCTGGGCCAAACCCGTTAAACCTGGTTTAACTTCATTCGCGTGATACTTATCACGTTCCGCGATTAAATCGTCTTGGTTCCATAACGCAGGTCTAGGACCGACAAAGCTCATCTGACCAAGGAAGATATTGAATAGCTGCGGCAACTCGTCAATAGAAGTCTTTCTGATAAAACCGCCGACTTTGGTAATGTGGCTTGTGGCGTTTCCTAACTGATGGGTTGGGGCGTTAGGATCCGTGTCAGTGTACATGGATCTAAACTTCAGGATCTTGAAGATCTTTTTGTTTTTGCCGACTCTGTCTTGTTTGAAGAAAACGGGACCCTTGCTGTCTATTTTGATGGCAATAGCAACAACTAGCATCGGAATTGAGAAAACGACGATTGCCAAGAACGAGCAAAAAATATCAAACGCACGTTTGAAGAAATTATATATTGGTTTCTTTTTCATTGTTAACATCCAAGGCAGTCGGAAAATCGCCTCAATTCAATTTGGAATTGATAAGCGAGACAACATCAAAAAATTTGCCGAAATGAATAGTTTCATCAAAGGTCGTCTTGCCATCGTGCCATGGGAAAACGATGATATCGTCAGACTGGAACAGTTTTTCCCCGCAAAAACATATTTTTGGATACTCGCTAATGGCCAAAAAATCATTAATCAGCTCATCATTGCAACCATTTTGGTACGAAAACTTCAAAATGATTTTATCGTAATTGATCCTTTTAACTCGTCTTTGCCATTTGTCCAAAATAAGATTCTTGTCCTTATAGTGAAGAAAAACTATCTCTACATCATCAAGTTTTCCAACAATGACCCCGTCCTCGCCTTTATTGTGCAGTTCTTCGCGATGAATGGATTTTTGTGAGTCGATTAATACCAATTTTTGCTTTAGGTAATATTTTAAATTTTTGCAAAATTTAACAAAATCAGCCGCAAAGAAATAACATCCAATAGTAGGGCTTTTCTTTTCGATATTGAAGTATTCATAGCAAACGCCGCCCCAGCAATTATTAGAAATAATCGTAAAATCTGTGCTATTTAGTTTCTCGCGCCGTTTTTTTGAAAGAATTGGCACAATGGTCTTAACACGCAATTTATCAATCACTTTTTCGATTATTGTTGCCCTTTTCATTTTTTTCAGACGGACCTCCGATTCTCCATTCCTTCTTGTAAAAATCCTTCCAGAGATTGGAGCAAAGCCATTAAATGGAAACTAAACCTCAACTTTGGTGATGATATTAATCCCCAGCTTCACTTCAGTCATTCTCTCGAATAAGGAAATCTCAGCCGTAACAAATCGTTTATGCAAATCGACCTTCTTAATCTTGCCCTTCATGTCCATCAATGGTCCAGAAAGGATACGGATTGTATCTCCTTCCACTACTTCGATATCACTAATCTCTGTGGTACGGTTGTTATTCCTGTTATAAAGAATCTCAACCATCCTGGCCTCTTCTTTGTTTAGAGGTACAAAGTGATATGTTCCTTCTTCTCTACCAAGTAATTTCGTAAACCCTGGGGTGTAATAGAGATCAATGAATAACGTATTAACATCATCCGTCTCTACAAACACGTAACCCGGAAAACAACGTTCCTTGACCTTGCGTACTTCGCCTTTGTATTTACGTAAAGCTTCTCGATATGGTGAAAAGACATCGATCGGAGACTTTCCGGAATTGTGATCCAGGATGTCCTTGATCGCTTTGTCTTCTTTGCCGGTTTTGACTTGGACTACGTAATACATAACCTTTTGCCTAAAAATGAGTATGAAAAGCCTATACGCGTACGCGCGTTGAAGAAGAACGTCCATAATTCCAACGAGGTGCCACAGGCTTCGACGCGAAACTATGAACTATGACATGAAGGACCAATCTACCCGGTCCGTTTACCTATTCTTTAATGGGAAGTAAATATACTTCCCTTTAAATAGGTTGGATTCATTATAACTTTATATATCCCTCGTTGGTAGTTTTATATGGTCGTCCACCGGTGCTTCACAAGAGTTTTTATATACAAAGTCGCCTAAATAACAAAAAGAAAAGCCCAATTTTAATCGGGCTTGCTACTATTCGTTATCAGTAATCACGTAAGTCGTGATGATCTGGCTGAGCAATTCTTTAACATCAGAGGTCTCATCCATCTCGAAGACCTTACTGATCGTTTTAATTTCTTCTTCGATAGGCTTAACGGCTTCCTTCTCCTCAACATAGATTCTTGAGTTAGCGGTCTTAGTTTGATGTTCCTTATCCAACAAGAGCTCTTCAAAGAGCTTCTCGCCTGGACGTAAACCAGTCTCAACAATCTCAATGTCGATACCTGGAATCATACCAGCCTGACGGATAAGCTTCTGGGCTAAGTCATAGATCTTAACCGGCTTGCCCATGTCAAGAATAAAGATCTCGCCGCCGACGGCAAATAAGCCGCATTGGAGGATGAGGGCAACCGCTTCAGGGATAGTCATAAAGTAACGGATGATGTCCTTATGGGTAAGTGTAATAGGGCCACCGGCCTCAATCTGTTTCTTAAAGAGAGGGACAACCGAACCATTAGATCCTAATACGTTACCGAATCTAACTGCGGCATACGCGGTATTCTTAGACTTATCAGAGAAGTATTGGATGATAGTCTCCGCGAAACGTTTGGTTGCACCCATAACGTTGGTAGGTCTAACGGCCTTATCGGTAGAAACCAAGACCATCTTTTTGACTTTATATTTGTCTGCAAGCCTAGCAACGTTGTAAGTACCAATGACGTTAGTCCTGATAGCTTCCGCTGGACTGTCCTCCATAAGCGGAACATGCTTATAAGCAGCCGCGTGATAAATATAGTCCGGTTTGTACTTTTTAATTATCTGTTCGACCCTGAAGTCGTTATAGGTAGAACCAATAAGGGTAACAAGGTTAACGTCCTTGACGTTTTCCTCTCTCATCTTATGCATTAACTCCATCTGAATATCGTAAGTAGAGTTCTCATAGATATCGAATAACACGAGAGTGCTTGGTCTAGTCTTAAAGATCTGTCTGACTAACTCGGAACCGATAGATCCGCCAGCACCGGTGACCATAACGGTCTTGCCATGGAGCATCTGTCTAACCTCATGGTTATCAAGCTTAACCGGATCACGGCAAAGAAGGTCGTCCAAGTCGACATCAATAACACGTCTATCATTTGGCCCCTGCATCTCAGAAAGTAATGGCATACGTCTAACTCTTACGTTGCAGGAATTAAGATAACCAAGGATTTCATGGAGACGTTCGACGGAAATCTTGCTCATGGCAATGATGACCTCTTCGGCCTCATAGAAATCAATAATCTTGCCGATATCCTCGATTGGACCCTTAACTGGTAAGTTAGCAAAAAGACCACCAATCTTGTTTGGATCATCATCAACGATAGCAACAATCTGGTTACGGTTCTTTTCGTTGCGTCTGGTCTCGTCAACTACAACTTTACCGGTAGCGCCAGCACCAATGACGATAGTCTTAATCTTGGTGGTCTTTTTGGTGCTAACGCTAGCAAGGTGGAAGATACGAGCAAGGACACGTAAGGATGGATGCAAGAATAGTAGGACACCACTTTCTAACACCCAGGTGAAGACGAACTCACTGAAATGCGGGAGAGTTGGGACTAAGACAAGGGTTACAAAACCAACAAGGTTGATAACGAAAACAACGATCATGATGCGAATGGTCTCAAATAAACCAAAATCACGAACGATGATCTTATAAACCTTGAAGATCCAGAAGGAGATGACGGTGCCAACAGATAAGGAAGCGCAGTAGATAAGGGCCGGAACTAAATGGGCAGATAATCCGCTCGTGCCATAGAAGGAGAGGAACCCAAGAAGGGTCACGCCAAAGGAAACGATTATGTCGCTTATGACATAGAGGAGGGATAGTCTGGAGAATTTATTCATAGTTTTGGCCACACTTATCTAACGCAGAAGTTTGGGGTCTTGAACGTTACAAATCTAGATAATTGTAAACTCGCAAGTACTACTAACTCAACGTTTTACCGCACGCATACATATACGCACGCAACATAAGAGGATAATTCCATCTAGATTTCTTGTAAAGTGAACCCGTAACAAAAAGGGTTATTTCAACCAAGAACTTAGGCGAAACTAATCGCCAATGATTAGAGGCACGCAATCAGAAATATATTTAAAAGTCGTTGGGCGATATTTTAGATAAGCTGGATCATTTTCTAATGGGGTCTTATAGATTCCGGTAGTGACTAAAAGAGGCTGCACTCCGCTATTAAGACCGGCGATAACATCAGACATCTGATCCCCAATAAAGAAGGACTCCTTAGGATCGATGTTAAAGTCAGCAATCGCATCTAAAAGCATCCCTGGATTTGGCTTAAAGGAATAATGGTTATCGGCTTTGGAATATGGGGAATAATAAACACCCGCGACCTCAATCCCATGTTCCTTAAGGTCATTGATAATCTTCATGTTAAAGATGTGCATATCCTCAGGACCATACATCCCTTTACGAACGCCGTCTTGGTTAGAGACAATGACCAAAATATAGCCATTGTCCACGAATGACTTTAATGACTCGATTACCCCAGGTAGATATTCTAAATCAGCAACCCTAACCGTATTGACCTTGTCGACGTTTATCGTGCCATCCCGATCCAAAAAGACCGCTTTCTTAGGCGCTTTTTCGTTTCTGATGGCCTCATTTATATAATCCGCGTAGATCATTTCTTTTTGCCCCTTCTAAACCTAAGGAGGATAAAGGCGCTCACAGTCTCAAAGAAGACGAAGACGCCAACGGCGATCACCATCAATTGCCAAAACGCCATGACCTTGCGATAAGCGGAAAGTAGAACGAATAGCAGCGAAGCAATAAGCGGAACCACAAACATCGAGGCCTGGAAGAAACCTTGCCTAATGCCAGGGGTCTTGGTCTTCATCTCGCGGCTTTTGGACTCGCAATAACGTTCCCAGAATAAACGGTCCTCATTGCCTTTGGATAATTCCAAAAGCTCCGCCATCTTCGGCTCAATCTCCGTCTCCAAAAACCTATGGCAACGATCGTGGATCGTATAGGAATACATAATCTGGATGGAATAGAAGATAGCTAAAACCGGCAAAAGGAAAAATAAGAAAGACGAATAAGGGAAATCAATAAAACCGACGCCTAAAACGACGCCGGTGCTGACGATAAACTGATTGGCGTAAGCGTCGCGCTGCTGAATGCGCATCGCAATCTCATTACGCACTTCCAAATGAGTGGCTTTCAAATAGTCCAGTCTCTGTTTATTCAAATCGTTATTTTCCATAGCAACGATGATAACACGGAGAGAGGAACAAAAGAATAATGGGTCTTAATTAGGAATTAAGCTTAAGGCTCTCTGGGGTGGCGTAAGCATCATAGACCGCGCTTAACGGGGCGTTCCTGGTGATACGGTCAATGCACTCCGCAAGCATAGAAGCAAGGGAGATAACCTTAACATTATCAAGCTTGTTGAATCGCTCATCGAGTGGGATGGAGTTGGTGACGACGATCTGGTCGAACGGTCCATCCTTAAGCAATTCATAGGCCGGATCGGAGAAGACCGGGTGGACGGTCATGATGGAGACCGACTTGGCGCCGGCTTTCTTAAGGGCGTTCGCACCGATGCAGGCGCTTCTGGCGGTATCGATCATGTCGTCGATCATGAAGCAATCTTTACCGGCGACATCGCCAATGATGTTCATGGCCTCCGGCTCGAGGTTGGAATTGCGGCGCTTATCGATGATGGCGATCGGGGTGTCCCACTGCTCTGCCAAGTCGCGGGCGCGGTTGACGCCGCCATGGTCTGGGGAGACGACGACGACATTGGAGAAATCGCCATTGCGTTCTTTGGCGATGGATTTACCAAGAAGCGGAACGGCAGTTAAATCGTCGACAAGGCAAGAGAAGAAGCCCTGGATCTGCGCGGCATGGAGATTGACGGTGACGACGCGGTTGACGCCGGCGGTGGTTAATAAATGGGCGACGAGCGCGGCGGTGATTGGCTGACGCGGTTTGGCCTTGCGGTCCTGACGGGCATAGCCGAAATATGGGACGATGAGGTTGATCTCTTTGGCGGACGCCCTCTTAAGGGCATCGACGAAGATGAGAACTTCCATTAAGTTCTCGTTGACCGGCGGGCAGGTGGACTGAATGATGAAGACCTGTTTGCCGCGTACGGTATCGACTGGTTCTACGATGGTCTCGCCGGAAGGGAATTTCTTGATGGTGCGTTCGCCGAGCTTTACGTGGAGCTTTTTGGCGATCGACGAGGCGAGGCTTGGATTGGCCGAGAGTGAGAACAGAATGGCGTTTTCGAGCATGGGATGCTTTTTCCTCCGATAAATTTTCAAGTTATTATAACCCACCTATCTTCACAATTGTGGGTTTAAAAACCATGTAAGCGTTTCCTCTCTAGGCGAATGAGAAATCGTATCTAATTAATTCACCATTAACGGAGCTACTCCAATGACGTAATTGGTAGTCCTCATAGGTAAAGGAAAACTCCGTTAATCCCGAGGAATCTAACTCACCCATAACAGTCAGACTAAGGTCACCTGCCCCATATGTACCCGAAGCAACATAGCTAGTGACTTTCTCTGGATAATTAATCCAATCCACTAGCAGGTTTATCTCACGTTCGAAGTCTAGGATGGTATATGCATCGTAGTCTTCATACGCCTTAATACCATCCCTATTAATATGTTCCCCATTCGAATAGGCATCCTCTTGGATAGGGGCCTCCCTAACGGAATAGCCGGAATCATACTTGGACTTAATGTCATCTTTTAGGATATGCAGGGATTCCTCTAGTGTTATGGCAGTCGGTTTTTTGGAAGGCCACTCCATACACATGAAAGAACCGACTGCCATAACAATGTAGGCAATCGGGACAATGGCTAGATCTACGTAGATGACAATGTCCCCTACTGTTAAGGGACGTTTGGTGTAATTCATCGTCTACATATAGTAGGCGTGTTTGGAGTAGATGTGTCAGGGTTCTTTACATTTTTGTACAGTAAATAGTCATCCCTACCAACGGTTTAAGGCGTATCTAGCCTCGATGATATCTCTACAATCTAATGCATCTTTGATAGGTAGTAACTCTGCAATGAATATGGAGGAGATAATGCCTACTCCATAGAAATTGACTACGTTTACAGTAGCCATGAATACCTTATCTACAAAGAAACACATCGGGAGGATGTAGTGAATAGAGAATAGGTAGATATCTAGGATGGCTAATATAACCAAACAAATAAAGACTCCATTATTACGTTTGGACTTAACGCCGATCCAGATAAAGGAGCCAATCTGGGCAAGTAAGCCTAAGCCAGTTAGGAATGGCAAGGCTAATGAGATGCCCAAGGAGACTAGGACAAAACCGATTGTGGCCACCACACCTGGCAACATGTGATAGGCAAACTCAAAAAGAGTTTTAAGTTTAAACTCCTTAGCCTTCTCATCATCGTTATGCCCCATTCCGTAATATGCGCTTAAGACAGGGAACACACCGAAAGCACAGGCGATGATGCCATTCCAATCTGGGCTAATAAGGGCCTCGCTTTCAGCCATCGATCTAGCGAAGAAAGCGATAAGGAAAATTACGTAATACCAATAATGGCGGGTATGTTGACGTTTGACTAACTTGATAAAGATAACGGCAAAGTAGACTAAGAATGCGAGATAGGCCAAGAGGGCAATAATGCCACCCCTACCAAGAACCTCAACGAAACCGTTATGTGCGGCTGCCGTTGGCGGCCAGTAACTCATGGTGTATAGAGTTACATACATATAGTTGACATGGCCAAGACCAAATACAAACCGCGCTGGGTTACTGATTAATAACTTTATGATGTCTTTCCAGATCCTAACTCTAGAGGCGAAGGAAGAACTCTTGTCTAAAACATAATTATCCCAGAAGTTATTAACGAACGCCCTGAGGTTAGACGGAGTGAAGTAGAGAATCGTAGAGACAATAACGAATATAGATAATAAGGATAAGAGGATGTAACCATGTAACCTCTTCTTCTCCTTGATGAGGATAAAGCCATCAAGAATAAGGTAGAGGAAGAACATCAAACCAAAGGAAATGGTTGTGGTTTTGCTTTGGACTGGAATGCAGGCCAAAAAGAACAGGAACGATAGTGCCAAACGCCACATCCTACGATCGCGGTGATGCAAAGCTAATTCAGCGGCACCACCATAAAACAAAAGAGCCCCATATGTATTACATATATAGGTATAGGACTTGATGTCTTCTCTAGGCGGCATAGCCTGACCAGAGAATAAGGCCGAGAAATAGTTAACGTATTTGGACCACTCAGTGATGTAGCTATAGATAACGCCCACGATCGCCGCCACGATAATAAACTCCACCACAAAGGCTAAACCATTCTCCCCTTTTTGGACCTGAGGGCCCATGCCCAGGAAGATATACATAAATAGCATCTGGGCGCCGTAGGCCAGAATATAGGAAAACCTAAGCTCCCCGGTTAAGACATATTCCACCCCATTTGGATCAGCCCACACGGTTGGGAAGAGAAGAACCGCCATCAAGTTACCTAAGAATAAGATCGACGTGATGATGGCAATAGGCGCTCTGAATTTGATGGTGAAATACCTATGCCCTAAATAGATTAATAAGCCAGAGATTAATAAGGAGCCTAAGACTGTTACTAGGAACTCCGCCCCACCCATAAGGTTAGATGTGTTGGGTTCCTTTAATAACCTGAAGGCCTCATAGAGCATGAAGGACACCAACGCGCCCATGATTAAAAAGAAGTTAAACAAAAGGGTGGGCTTGCTCCCCTGCTTAAAAACACTTTCCTCTTTAGTCGCGGCTACATTCATGTTTAAACCGCGATAACGATAAAACAACGACGGGCTTTAAACAATGAAAAATAAGACTATTTAAGTTGGTGAGCCTATTTATTGAGCTCTTTCTCCGCCTCTCTATTTTTCCATTCGTCGAGGATTCTATATGCTCTTTCGGCCTTCTCTTCGATCGGAGCGATCTCTTTACCTAATTCTAATAATGGGGAGTTATGGGCGGACATCTTCTCCCAAGTAGGTAAGCCTTCTCCATTCGGGTTACCGCTTTTAACAAAGTTGGCCCAATAGGAAACCATGGTTTTAGATAAATCATAGTCAGATTGGTCATAGGCAAATGACTTACCGGTCTTATCTAAGTTCCCATAGCAATAAACCATCTCGCCAGAATGGTTGGTACCTAAATAACCATTCTCCTTGGTGAATTGATAACGGTAGACATCTTCACCGTTATCAAAGGCTAAATATGACCAATCCCTATGCGGTTGCATAAACCAATAGGCGGTGATGATGTCATTGAAGGTAGAGAAGGCGTCCTTCTCTATCTCAGTCCTATATTCATCCATGAATTCGGAGGCGGCTTGTTTATCGAAAGTGTCCGCTAAACGGGTCTCGATATTGTTCTTATTGGTTGGATCGAATAAGAAGGTAGGAACTACAAAGGCATCCGCCTCCTTGACGTTATAACCATTCAAGAGGGCTTCCTCGTTATTCTCCTTAGCCTTATAGACTTCATATGGTGATTTGGTTAAGGCATAACCATCGACACACATGGAGGAGTTGGAATACTGAGTAGTCAATAACTTAGTGGCAGGAACCTTCCTAAGTTCCTCGATGGAATTAACGTTAAATTCCTTCATGATCTTCTTTCCGGTAGATAAGGCATCATCCAAACTCCTAAACGTATGCGGCGCACGGAAAGAGGCAATCGAAGATGATTCACCGATCGCTCTTTTGAATAAGCCCTTGGCCAAAGGCGAGGAGCATAAAGCGCTGACGGAGCTAGATCCAGCCGATTCACCCGCGATGGTGATGTTATCGACATCCCCTCCAAAACTAGCTGCATTCGCATTGACCCAACGTAAAGCCTCAATCTGATCTAATAGACCATAGTTACCGGTGGATAAACCATCGTTTTCCTTTAATAGGTCTTCATGGGCAAAATAGCCAAAGATACCTAAACGATAGGTAATGGTAATCATGATCACCCCATTACGGGCCATGGTCTCGCCGTTATATTCCTGGAAGGCCGAAGAACCTGTGGTTAAAGAACCACCATGGATGTAGACAAGGATTGGGAGTTTGCCTTCAAAGGAGGCTGGTCTCCAAATATTTAGATACAAGGAATCCTCGCTTACGGGTTCGTTTGGATGCATGGAGTAATCTGGGTGCCATCCTTTTTCGGCATACATCTCCACTAAGGTTCCCGTAATCGGGTCTCCATATGACTGCATCGATTTAGGCGCGAAATAAGTGCAATCTTTTACCCCATCCCAATCCTCGACTGGTTGGGTCGCTTTCCAACGAAGATCCCCAACTGGTGCTTTCGCATATGGGATACCGGCATAAACCTCTACCTGTTTATCTTTGGTATATGCCCCTTGGACCTTGCCATTAACTAATTGGAGGACTTTGGTTTTCTCGGGGTTTGGGAATAAAGTTGCAGATCTTCTTTCCACGCTTGGTTTGGATAAGGAAAGCAGCAAAACGATAACACCCACGAAGGAAACCCAGGGAATAAAACGGAAAAGGAGTTTCTTGTTAAGTAAAATGATGCTTGAAGCGGCTAAGGCCACAAGAGAGAAAAGCATCAATATAAAAAGGACCAACGGTCCGTTTGTTAAATCAAAAAGGAATATTAAGATTGCACCGACCAAAACAAAGGAAATCGGAAAGGCGATCCAGAAGGCAATGTGTCTCTTTTTCATAAGCACCTCCTAAGCTTTTTCTATTATAGAAAAGTGCTTATTTGCCTCAATCAATTTGCAATCAAAACTATCCAGGCTATGGGAGAAATCGATTCATTAGAGCAATTGAAATTAGCACAAGCCCCAAGCGCCGAGCGTAACTGTCTTAACAAAATTAATTAACGTTTTGCATCATCGGTGTAAGTCTTTTACACCATTAGTGCAAGTTTCTTACCTTGATAGGTTATGAGAGGGATTAAATCAAAATAGCCACTATCAACTGCCAATTGATAAAAAACGCTAAAATAGTCGCATAAATACCGCTGTATTGTCGTTTAGCCCGCGATGAAGCATTCATATACTTCAATGAAATGCAACTAGCGGGTTTGTTGCGTCCTTTTTTTTAAAACCCGAGAAAGTAAAAGCAATCCGTAAGAGATTGCAAGAGAAACATCATTATGAAAAAGAGAGTTCTTCTCATGAGTGTTCTTGCTGCCAGCATGCTTTTTGCCTGCAACAATGACACCACCCCAGCCGAATCCGGCAAAGCCGCTCCAACGTCTAGCGTTAAGGCCAACGGAAGCAGCACCAAGCCATCCAGCTCCGCCGCTAAGAAGATCAAGGTCACCTTTGACCTCAACTACCAGGGCGCCCCAACCGGCTCCACCAAGACTGCTGATGCCAACGGCAAAGTCAGCCTCCCAGAAAATCCAGAAAAAGAAGACAGCGAATTCCTGAGTTGGAACACCAAGGCCGATGGAACCGGCAAAACCGTCACCAAGGACGACGTCTACGAAGCCGACACCACCGTCTACGCCATTTGGAAGCATGACTATGGTACCGCCACCGCCAGAGCCGGCAGCTTAACCGCCGCTCCATACGAAACCCCAAGCGCCTACGCTTCTAGCACCGATGCGACCAAAGGCTTAACCAAGATCTCCTGGAGCGCCCTCGACATCATCGAAGGCGAATCTGCCAAATACGACAAGCAGAGCGACTATATCCGTTTCGATGGCCCAGTCCACAAAGACGAGAACGCCGATGACGAAGGTTCCCACCTCGTCTATGAGATCTTTGCTCCGAAAGCCATCGCGAAGGCCAACCTTTACATCACCGCTACCTGGCACAACCAGACCGCGACCTATTGGGCCAAAGAAGAAGGCGACACCGCGAAAGGCTATGAAAAGGACGCCGATGGCAAATGGTATCGTCCGGAATATCGTTGGGGCATCAAGGTCAACGGCACCGTTGCTGAATTAAACGAAGCCGAGCACAACTCTCCAGTGAAAGGCGAAGTCTCCACCCAGATGATGCCAACCGAGTTTGCCTTAAACGAAGGCATCAACAAGATCGACCTCTACACCTATGGTGGCTATCGCGCCAAGATGACCAACATGAAGATCATCGGCAAATAATCCAGCCTAAATCTTAAACCAAGAACCTTGAGCGAAAACTCAGGGTTCTTTTTTATCCTTTGAGGTATGAAAAACCCTTTCTGTTTAGAGAAAGGGTTACTATCTATCTTGGCGTGCCCGAGGGGATTCGAACTCCTGACCCCAACCTTCGGAGGGTTGTACTCTATCCAACTGAGCTACGGGCACGTATTCGAAGAGTTTGGTGCACTGGGCGAGACTCGAACTCGTAAGGGTTGCCCCAATGGCTTCTGAGACCATCGCGTCTACCATTGCGCCACCAGTGCACGTGGATAACTATAACGTTACCGGGCCAAAAAGTCATTTACGGCTTTAAGGACTTCTTCGTCGTTCTCCGTCAAAAGCCGCCGATCATAGACGACGTTCTTCTCGCGTTCCCTCGACGTAAAGCTATTCTTGCCCTTAATAAGGGTCAGATAATATTTCTCGCCTTCCTTGGTCCAGAATGGATCATGGTCCATTCCTTTACGGACCATGACCTTGACGTGCTTATTCTCTTTAGCGACATCCATGATGGCTTTGCCGTTTCTTTCAAAGCTGACCATGTTGTCTTTATCGCCCTGGATATATAAGACATCCTTATCGGTGGTCTTAAGCTCTTCAAGAGCATCGAAAAGGACGATATCCCCATAAGTTGACTTAAGGTAATGACGCATATCATTAACTACCCCTTTGCCATGAGGCGCATCTTTAGGCGCCCTAGAGGTAAGGATATTAAGCATCGAGGTGAATCCGGCGAAGGATATAACCTTATCTACTTTATACGCGCCCGCGAGCGCGCATAAGGCGACCCAGCCACCCCAAGAATGGCCAACGGAAATGCGTTTAAGTCCTTCGGCTTTTGGATCGTTATCCAAGTAAGCGTAGAAATCCTTTTGGGTCAAAGCAGCCAAAGCCATATTCTCCACCGCTCTCCCTTCGCTTAAAGAGCAGCCGATATTGTCATAGGCGTATACGACATAACCCATTTTGGCTAAATCGTAGATCAAGGCGGTGTAGCTAAAATGTCCCGCGCCTAAACCATGATGGAAGACAATCAATCCTTTTGGCTCCTCACCGCCATATGTATAACGATAGCCATTGATCTTCCAGCCACGGCTAAAGAAAGAGAAAGGATCATAGGCCAAGCCTTCAAAGTCCCACGGGAAATAGGTTGGGGCTACTGGAGAACCATCGCTCCTAGAAGAGAAGAAGTTGGCTAAATGTCTTTTGACGAAAGGATAAAGGACGCTCATGGTTAGATAGTTTATAGCATTTTGCCGATTTGATAAGAGGCAATGCCTTTTAGCGGCGATTTCCTTAAAAGATGAAAATGCTACTTTTTTGCGTTAAGTCTACTTTTTGCAGTTATGAGCACATTTTATTGCCGTATTTTTGCACTCCAAATTGCATTTTTTGGACTTAACGAAAAATTTTCACCGGAAGATATACTTTATTCCTCCGACTTATATAACGAATTCGGAGGGAATCGCTATTCCGCCTTCCGCTATATCTCGTTTACAGGATCAAGGAACTCCTGAGCGCTTAAGACTACTAATATCATTCTCTTTTAGGCATAATCTTGGCGTTATGATTAAAACCATTTATTTGGCCGGCGGCTGCTTCTGGGGCGTCGAGGCCTACTTCAAAAGACTGAAAGGCGTGCTTGAGACCTCTGTCGGCTACGCGAACGGGAATACCATGAACCCGAAATACGAAGATTTAAAAGCAGGGAAAGCCACCCATGCGGAGACCGTCCAGATCAAGTATGACGACGACGTCATCACCTTGACCGAGTTACTCGGCCATTACCTAAGGTTCGTTGACCCTTATTCCCTCAATAAGCAAGGCGAAGATGAAGGCATCCAATACCGTACCGGAGTCTATTACAACGACCTCTTAGACGGCGTCACCGCGGAGACTTATTTCTCCTCTGTTTTGGAGCCTAACTACAAAATCGAAATCAAAAAGCTCTGCAACTACTTCCCCGCCGAAGAATATCACCAAGACTATTTAACCAAGAACCCACATGGCTATTGCCACGTTAATCTTGGACTCATCAAGCCAAACGAAAAGAAAGACGCTTAAGAAGACGAAGACCGGCATATGGGGCTCACCTCACACCCGCTGTCGGTCTTTTTTAATCCTTCAAAGAGGTTATTGGCACTACATAAACGCCGTCCGGTCGCATATAGGCGGCATTGCTTAAGCCGCAGATAACACAAAGGGAAGTAGCGGGCTTGCCGCCTGTTTTAGCCAAAGAATCGTTAATGCGAAGCAAGTTTGCCGCAGCATCGTCAATCTGATTGGCCCCGAGCTTAATCTCAACGCCGCACCAAGAGCCATCCTCCATCTCAATTACGGCGTCCATTTCGTTGCCGCCATAATCTTGATAGTGATATAACTTCGCGCCGAACGATGAGACATAGGTTAATAGATCCCTTTCGACCAATGACTCAAACAAGAAGCCTAAGAGTTCTAAGTCACCAAGTAATTTCTCTTTCGTGAGGTTTAAAAGGGCGCAGGGCAAAGAAGGATCGACAAAATGCCTTTTCTCACTTTGTTTAACCCTTAAAGAAGAACGAATCTTATTGGCATAAGGAGGGATGTTCTCCGTAATGTAAAGCTTTTTGAGGAGTTCTAAATATTCCGCAATGGTATTGACGTTAATATCATCGAAATCCTTTTCCTTAATGTCGGCCCTGATTTTGGTGTTGGTTACGGTAGTCGACTCGTTTCTGGCCAATGACTTAAGTAGAAGCTCGATCTTATGGGAATCACGTTGTACGTTGTCAACTCTATAGATGTCCTCATTCAGAACGGCTTTGATGTATTCTTTGGACAATAAAACGCCTTGTTCGGGGCTCATACCTAAAGCGGCTGGCCAACCGCCAACCAAGATAAAATCGATGAGTTTACCTAACTCTAGATCGCCAACATAGAGGTCTTGCGCCTTCTTTTCGCAGATGTCCTTTAACGATACTTTCCCATCAGAATGGCCGCTTTCATAAAGAGACATCGGTCTCATTCTGAGTCTTGCGATTCTTCCGGTTCCGGAATGGATGTATTTATCCTTATTCACCGTGGCAGAGCCAGTAAGGATATATTGACCTTTCTCCACTGTCTCATCGACTTTCCCTCTAACGGCATCCCAAATAGCAGGAACCTCTTGCCATTCATCGATGAGTCTTGGCTTATCGCCAGACAAGGCTAAAGTAGGATCGAGCAAGGCAAGTCTCTTGTTATTAAAATTGCCCCGTGGATCCGCCAACATGAATTCGCTATTGGAATGATGTTTGCTAGTCCAAGTCTTGCCGCACCATTTCGGGCCTTCTATCAGAACAGCTGAAAAAGTTTGAAGATATAAATCAACCAATTTATCGATGATTCGTGCTTTGTAATGGCCAATTTCCATGGATATACCTCGACCAAATACTACCGCAACCAGAGAGATTTTTCAATTTCAACAAGAGACTTTTTGCTTTTTTAACAAGAGACTTTTTGCATTTTCAACCAGAGACTTTTTGCAATTTCTACTTCAAAAAACTGTGCGGGCGCACACTTTTTCTCAGTACGAAAAAGGCTCCGTCGTCGCTGGCAGAGCCTTGGGGAGAAAACTATTTTCGCTTAATTCGCCTTAACTAGAAGCGTATCGCGAATGGTCTTGATCTGCTCGTCTGTGATGCCGATCTTGTCGCTCTTGAGGAGGGCTTCGCAGTTCTCAGCCATCGTCGCTTTGCCATAGCCTTTTAAGACCTTCTCGTAGGTACGGATGGCGCTTAAATCACGTGTGCCGCCAATGAGGCCGAAGTTGGACCAGAGATAATCTCTATACATCATCTCATCATTGACACCCAATAAGCACTCAAGGAGATAGCAGACGCAACCAGTCCTATCGGTGCCGATATAGCAATGGACGAAGTTTGGATAGTTATTTGGATCGCTATAGAAATCAAAGGCCAATTTGATTTGGGCATAGCCAGAATCCAAACCTTTGCTATCTAAACCCTGGAGCAAGGCCGACTTTTCGGCATAGATCCCGGCGTCGCAGCATTTAACGCCCGGGATGACGTCTTCGTATTTGGCGCGGTTGCCATTCTCGACGTAATAGTCACTGCCGTCGTTATTGTCTTTGCATTTATTGTTACGCAAATCGATCTCGCCTTTGATGCCAAGGGTTTTGGTGAGCATATCGTATCCCGCCTCGCTCATGAGCATGCTAGGTTTGCCGGTGTCGGTGACCGGTCTTTCATTTGGGGTATTCTCCGCCCTTGGGGCACTGGTCGAGCCGCTCATTCTGCCAGAACGGTAGATATAGCCCTGTTTGACTTTGCTATAACCCGGGAGATAAGTGGCATAGCCGCCCATATCGCGGACATTGGTGACGTATTTGGTGCTGGAGATATCATCGATGTCGATGAAACGCGGCAAGCAATCGCAGGTTTTGAAACTACCAGTCTCTAACGCCTCGCCGTCAGTAGCCATATCGGCGAAGGTTCTCCAATAATAGGTGGTGTCGCTTAAAAGGTTCTTAACGCGGGCCTTCTCGTGGTCCGTGATATCAAACATGCGGGTATCTAAATACGGGGTGGCATCGTCTTCATGGAAATCATTGAAGGTAGACACCTGAAGGAGCACGCCTCCGGTCTTGGTGAAATTAATGACATTGCCAGCTGGGTTGGATAAATCCTCGTTGCCGGTCGCGAATAAACCAACCGTATCAATGCTGGATTGCATAAAAGCAAGCTGCGTCTTGGTGTGGAAACAGCCCTCAGGCACGACAACCTGAGTCGGATCGACGTAGACGGTCTCCTCGACCCCATAGCCTGGATCATTGTCGGTGTTATCATTCCCTTTCTTATCGCAGGAAGCGAGGGCTAAAACCGCAATGATGGAAAAGATTTTGAAAGCGTTAGTTCTCTTCATATTCTCAAACCTCGCCCTATTTATAAATGGAAGAGGGACGCCCTTTCTCGTTTTATCTTAATTTGGTTATTTTTGGGCATAATTAGCAAAGGGAAGAAACCATTACGATAATTTTTCGCCCATTTATTCCAAGCAAACAATCGGGATATATACCCTAGATATAATCCACCATAGAAGTGGAGGTTTACTATGAACCGTAAACGCATATTCCCATTGTTTTTGACTCTCTTTATGGCCACGGGCTGTGGCTCCTCTAACGGCAATAAGTCTTACTACGACAAGGTTGACCGCGAATTCGGGGTCGTCTCCAACGTCGCGCCTTATACCGTTAAGGACACCAAGACCATAAATGATACTGAGTACTTCAAGTGGCATGGACGCCACTATAAGGATAACGGATTAAACGCCGAATTCTTCTCTTGGAGCAACGCCGGCTTTGAAGTTACCTTCGTCGGCACCACCCTCGAGGCCCATCTATATACCACCAACGCGGATAGAGATAAGGACCGCCCATATATCGCCGTCTGCATCGATAACGACTATGACCCTTCTCACGCCACCCCGATCCAGCTTACCTCCTTGGATCATTCCAACGCCGAAGGTAAAACAGGCGGCTACTTCTCGCACCCGCACGTAGTACTCGCGCACGGATTAGAGAATAAGGAACACACAGTCAGAATCTACAAGAGGAGCGAAATCAATAACTCCAAGGTCGCTATTAAGTCTATCTCCACCGATGGCACTCTCCTTCCGGTCAAAGCCAAGCAATTAGATCTAAAGATGGAATTCTATGGCGATTCCGTCACCTGCGGCTATGCCGTCGAATCCCCAGATTTCTATGAGAACTTCTCCACCAGATGCGAGAATTCCATGAAGAGCTTTGCTAACTTTGCCGCCAACTACCTCAACGCCGATGCATCGTTAATCTCCTGCGGCGGTTATCCAATCTATAAATCCGAATACGCAAAGGGCGAGCCGGATAATATCCCCGCAATGTTCTCTAGAGCGGATAACGACTGGAACGTCACTAAACCAATCGCCTGGGACAATAACCTTTATATCCCAGATGTCGTCGTCATCGCTTTAGGCGCGAACGATGGCTCTTATTTGGCCAAATTCAAGAAGGACACCACCGCCTACAACATGGCCTTAAACAAATATAAGAGCAAATACATCGAATTCCTCGACACCATCTTCCAGACCTATCCATCTACCCAGGTCGTGGTCTCAGATGAGGTCATCCCAATCCAGCAAGTCTATGCCGACATCATGGATCAGATCGTCAGCGAGTATAACGAGCAACACTCTTTGACACACCCACTGATGCGCGTAAAATACGACTCCTACGAACGTAGCAAGGACAAGACCATGCCGGGCGCAGGACATCCAAACGAGACCATGCAGCATATCGCCGGCAAGGAACTCGCGGAAGCCTTAAGCGAAACCTTAAAGCTCACCATGCATGATGACGGCTTTACCTACTAAAGTCCAATCGTGGCAAAAAAATACCCATTTATTCCAATTGGTAAACGCTTCCATCGCCTGATTCTAAGATTACACCCGTAAGAGAGGCATACTATGAACAATAAACGCTCCCTTTTCCCCCTAATTCTCGGCACCACGCTTCTTTTTGGCTTAGCCAGCTGCGATAACGACGGTTCTGGCAACACCATCGGCAAAACCGATGAGGCCAAAGCTTACGTCGCTGAGAAGTACGTCAATTTCACCGAAGGTGAGCCAGCCACCTTGATCGGCTGCGCGGACGGATATAGCAATAATGGCTCCTTCGGCACCACCTGGAGCAAAGACAACATCCAATATGACGCCGACTACGGCATGAGGCTCCTTTTGGAAGTCACAGATGACGAATCCCGCATCAAAGCCGATAGCGGGGATCCTTATATCGGCGCGGAGATGAGAAGCACCCTTGATTATCAATATGGTTTCTTCGGCACCGAAATGAAGCCAAGCAACGTCAAGGGCACCGCCTCGACCTTCTTCCTCTATTGCGATAACCCGCACGATGAGATCGATATCGAATTCTTGGGTCAGGACACCACCAAGGTCCAATTCAACTACTTCGTCAATGGCGTTGGCCATCACGAATACATGTATGACCTCGGCTTCGATGCCTCTGAGGAATACCACCATTATGGTTTCTACTGGGGCGAGAAGGAACTCACTTGGTACGTTGACCATCAGCCGGTCTACCGCGTCGAAGGCGATAACCTCCCAAAGGCCAAGAGCAAATTGCTCGCCAACCACTGGGCCGGTGCCACCACCGATAAGAACATCGTCGCCTGGATGGGCAAAGTCGATGAGGCTGAATGCCCAAGCTTCTGCTACTACAAAAGCATCGATATCGCCGATAAAGACGGCAAAGCCTTAGCCACAAAACCAAGGCTTAACGAATACGATATCTGCCCAAAGGCTGATTCCTTATCCCACAAAGACATCAAGTTCCGTAACGTCACCGCCTACACGGTCTCGGATAAAAGTGCCACTGATAGCGTGGAAGTCTCCTATAAGAAAGAGGACATCACTTCCAACTACCGCTGCGTCCAGCTCGACGTCGAAGGCATCGGCGAGATGCGTTACGTCCAATACAAGATCAAGAATCTCCATGATGCTGATTATCCAGCCCTCTGCCGCTTAACCGCCGATCATCGCGGAGAAAGCGATTCTACCCAGGTGCCATTCAAGGGCATTTGGAAGAATGGCGAAGTCTCGAGTTCCGCTTATCTAAAAAACAAGAGCCTCGAAGCTACTTATGTCCTCCAGCCTGGCGAAGAGGCCATCATGACCTTCAGATACTACGGCGCGGACGTCAATGGCTTAACCTTCATGTTCGATGACTTTGGCGATTGCCCAGTCGTCGATGGCAAAGGTCAAAGAGATGGTCACCTCATCATCACCGACTTCAAGTTCGGCGGCGTCCAGGATTATGTCCCAGAAGATACCTCCGGAACGGTTGAGGAGATCTATTCCTTAGACGGCATCGCCGATCCAGAGACCGATTTAGCCCCCATCCCCGAGGGCTACACCAAACTCAGCCCTAAATTTAGCAGCAACAGCGTCTACACCGTAACCAACACCGAAGAAGGCGTCGAGATCGATTATGATTGCCCTGCCTCCAACTACGAACAGGTTGGCTGGTATGGCGGCAGCGATACCCTCAAAGGCGCGAGGGAACTCATCGTCACGATGAAGAACTGCAACCGCAAAGAAGAGCATTACCAATTCAAGATCAAAGACGCCGATGGCGGATTGGCAGAGACCTGCGAGCTCATCAGCGCCCCATCCACCGGTAGATTCGATCGCTTCTCTTCCGGAAGCCCGAACATCCCATATGTCTATGTTTCTGGCGGCAGAACCGCCCAGTTCAAGATGACCCTCAAAGGCAATGCGAAATCCTTCTCGATTGTCGCCGCTGTCGGCGGTGTTGCCACTAAGGGCAAATTCGTCATCAAAGGTATCTACGGCAAAGCCGCTTAATACAAATTAAGGAGAAAGAGTTATGAAGAAAGTCGTCAAATTCTTAGCGCTACCGCTATTCGCCTCTATGATCCTTGCCGCCTGCGGAGGGAACGAAGGCGACAATGGCGATAGCAGCAGCGCTGCCCCAACCAATAGTTCCGTCGAAACTCCAGTTTCCTCCAGCGAGGCTCCAAAAGTCTCCTCTTCGCAAGAAGCTCCTGTCGTCTCTAGTTCCACCGCGCCAGTTGCTTCTAGCACCAATCAGAACCCACCGGCATCGTCCAGCTCTCAGCAAGAGCAGCATGAGCATGCCTATGGCGATTGGACCGTCGTAAGCGAACCAACCGAAACCGAGGACGGCGTAGAGAAGAGAACCTGCGCCTGTGGTGAAATCGAAACCAGAGCGATCCCAAGAAAACAGATCAAGGTTAATTATGGTTTCGTTACCGAAGGCTCCTACACTATGAGCGAATCCACCCGCGGCTTATCATTCAAGGCCTCCGGCGGCGACGCTTACGGAGGTATGTATCGCTCTTTCAGTGCGAATAAAATCGATAATGCCGTGACCTATACCTTCAAAATCAAAAACGACGGCGCTTCTCGCATCGAGCTCCGCTTCGGCTACCGCAACACCAGCGTACAGCCAAGAACCTTCAGCAATTCCTCTGATGCCAGCAAATACACCCTCACCTCTAGAGATTCTTCTTCCAACACCAAAATCCGCGAGGTTAAGGATGGCTACTTCAAGATGAATATCGCCGGCGGAGACATCGCTGACATCGCCATCCCGATGGTCGATAACCTTTACGATCAATTCGTCTTAACCGCCGTCCACACCGAGGAAGTCAATTTCACCATCATCGAGACCGGCTATGTCACCGCCGACCTCCACTACAGCGAAACCTATTCCAGCGATGATACCCACCATTGGAAAACCTGCACCGATGAAGGCTATGGCTTTATCAGCGAGAAAGGCGCCCACGAATGGGTTGCTGACGATACCAAAACCGATATTCCGGCTACGACCGAAACCGAAGGCGTCCATTATGAGAAATGCAGCGTCTGCGGCAAAACTCGCGAAGTCGTTATCCCAAGACTAGGCGCGCCAACCTATCAAGAGGTGAACATTCTCTCCCATGGCATCAATAACAATGACCATTACACATCAACCGCCATGGAAGATGGATCAATCAAAGTCGATTTCACCCAGAATAGCGGCAAATATGAGCCAGCCTTAATCACGGACCATAATACGTTCGTCTTCACCAACGCTGAATACACCACCGTCAAATTGACAAACCTCGGCTCCGAGGAAGTGGTCTTCTGCCCAATGCTATATTCCGATATCTCAACCTCCGCTTTGGTAAAGGGCAATAGCGAAAACTCCGGCGTCTTGATCAGCTCGGAAAAAGGCACTTCTAGCTTTGAAAGAGTCGGCAGTACCTGCGCCTATCTCCATGTCGGCGCCAATGACACCGCCGAATTCAAGGTCATGATTGCCGGAAGTCCAACTTCCTTCGCGAAAATGCGCTTTATGTGCGACCCAAATCCGTCCGGCGACAAGAGCGGCTCAATCAAACTTATCAGTTGGACTATCCACGACAACTTAGTCGCTGAATAAATAGCAACAACCCAAAGGCAAGGAAAAAACCTTGCCTTTTCTTTATGGGCGCTCAAAATAAGTCGAGAAGTAAAATTGCCTGCCTAAATTGTTTGAAAGACCAACATTTACCACTCTAATGGCCACACGTTTGCTTCAAAAACCGCGAATGATAGAATCCAATTCGCTCATAAACATAACTTACCTTTAATAAAGTCACGCCATGTTTTTGGAAATAAAGGGCCTAAACAAAACTTACATCGGTAAAGACAAGGACCCTAAGCCCGCGCTTAAGGACATTTCCTTGTCTTTTTCTAGTACCGGTTTCGTTTTCATCCTCGGCGAAAGCGGATCTGGCAAATCGACTTTGCTTTCGATTATCGGGGCACTGCGTAAGCCAACGCACGGCGAAGTGCTTTTTAGAGGCCGTCCCCTCTCGTTAATGGATGATTACTCCTTATCTTCCTACCGTTTCCATAATGTCGCCTCCATCTTCCAGGAGAGCTCTTTTGTCGAAGACTTAGATGTGGCCGAAAACATCTTGTTGGGCCTGGGTCAAAGAGACGAGGAAAAGAATGAATCCATGAAGGAAGCCCTTAAAAAAGTATCCCTTCCAAGCTTTGAAAATAGGCTCGTCTCCGATTTATCTGGCGGCGAAAGGCAAAGGGTTTCCATTGCCAGAGCCATTGTAAGAAATGCGGAGATTATCATTTGCGACGAACCAACATCCTCCCTCGACGAGATGACCTCGGCAAACATCTTTGATATCCTGCAGAACCTTTCTAAAGACCGTTTGGTTATCGCCTCATGCCACGATAGAGACGCTGCATATAGATACGGCGACCGCATCATCGAAATCGTCGACGGAAAAGTCGCCAAAGACCTCACCAGCGGTGGCGAAAGCGGAGAAATCATTTATTCCGATGACAGGATATTCGTTCCGAAGAACCACCGCATAAGCGTCGAAGAACTTCCCGAATTTAACGACAACCTCTTCAAAAGGGGCGCGACCAAAGTATTCGCTGGCCCTAAGTCCCGCCACTTCGAGGCAACGAAAAAGGACAAAGAAGAATTAAAAGTCGAGGAAAGCGGAGGGAAATTGCATAGTTATTTCTCCCCATCAAAACGTCTTTCTTCCCTCATGATAAGAAAAAGACCCAAGCGTTTTGTGATCCCCTCCTTCTTGCTTGGACTTACATGCGGCCTTTTCGGCACGGCGTTAGTCGCCAATTCTTACGACGAGAGAACCCATTCCATTGAGACCCTCGCCAATGCCAAACTCGATTATATTTGCTTAACCAAAACGGCAGATACGGGAACAAGCCATTCCACCACCATCACCGATAACGATATCGCTCGACTCTCTTCCTTTTTCGATACCCCAATCATGGGGGTCAGAGACGGAAACCACAGTTTTCATTGCTCGGTCGGAAAACATAACGCACTCGAAGACGAATACACCTCGACCTCTTTCTCCGGGCTCGCCGAAGCTAATGAAAGCTTCTTTAAGCAAAACAACTTCGTTTTCGAAGCCGGCGGTTATCCGATCGATAGCGGTGACATAGTCATCTCCACCGAAGCCGCCGATGTCATAAGAAGATATGGGTATAGAGACCCAGCCACCTACCAATTGATGATAGATTATCCTTATGGTGGCTACAGCGATATAGTCGATATCGGCCTCTCCTATCAGGAGTTAATTGGGAAAGAACTCATCATCGGTGGGTTAGGAGACAACGATATTTTCGCCATCAAAGGAATTGTCAAATTCTCCAGCGACTACTCACCATATAAGAAATTGCTAGATAACAGAGACCCAACCGCTTCTGGGGCACACAACAGCCTTTCGAATGAATTAAAAGACGCCCACAAAAACGACTTTGCCTGGCAATTGTATGTGAAATCCTTATCAGACTATGACGTAAGCGACTACACCAAGGCGCTGCTCACCATCCCCAAGAATCGGGATGCTCTAACAAGAATCTATGATTCCCTCCACGCCGGTTTAAAGAGCCCGTTCCCGGAATTTGTCTTTAATAATCCACACCTACAGTTGGTGGAGTTTGTGTCAATAAATATTAAGGTTATCGCGCGTTTGATTTATTTTGTCGCGGCCTTTAACGCCATCGTGGCTTTCCTTATTCTTTTGCATCTTCATTCTTCAACCGTGTCGCTAGAAAGAAGACATATCGGCCTATATCGCGCTTATGGAGCAACGAAAAGTAACATCTTCTCTTTGTTCTTTAAGGAAACGCTGATCCTGACATTATTTTCTAGCGTAATTTGCCTCCTCGCTGTTTTCTTCATGCCGGCTTTGATCAACTGGATCCTCGCGAGGGAATTCTTCTTCATCGCCAACGTTTTAACCATCCAGTTCTGGCACATAATTCTGTTAATCTTAGCCCCATTTAGTGTCTCTACCATCATGTTATCTCTCTTCTTATCTAACCCGCTTAAGAAGGAGCCGGCAAAACTCCTGAAAATTAAGTAAAAGCAGCCTACTTATTCTCTTCATTGGTGTTTAAGAGATAACCAGAAATTGGTAAAATTGGTTTGCTCGAAGGCAAACATCATGTTGAAAATAGCACTGGTAGATGACAACGAACTAGACGCAAAGAGGCTAGAAAATGCCATCAATATGCATCTAGAGGAAATCGACGTCAAAGGAACGGTCGATATCTTTACCCGTGCCGTTAATTTCTTAGAGGATAAACGCGAGGTCTATGACGTTATCTTCCTCGATATCGATATGCCTTTCATGTCCGGCATGGAATGCGCCCACAAGCTTAGAGAGGCTGGCAACAAGGTCCCTATCATCTTTGAGACCAACTACTCTTCCCTGGCCATCGATGGCTATAGCGTCAACGCCTTAGGCTTCATCGTTAAGCCGGTTAAGCAAATAGACGTCAATGACGTTTTGGATAAGCTCTTAGAGAAGATCAAGGATGAGGCCGATGACGAGAAGATCATCGTCAAGGTCAAGTCTGGTTATCAGTCCATCCCCCTTAACGAAATCAAATACATCGAGGTCAATATCCATGACCTCTATTACCACTGCAAGAATGGAACCTACCAATCCCGCGGTGTTCTTAAAGAGATTGAGAAGCAGCTCCCAAATGATAAATTCGTCAACTGCTCCAACTGCTATCTCGTCAACCTCGACTTTGTCGACTCCATTCTCAAAAACGACGTCAAGATCGGGGACGACCTCTTGAAAATCAGCAAGAACAAGAAAAAGAGCTTCATCCAAGCCTACCTAAGGCACTATAACTAACCCATGCCATTCACCTGGAACGATGTAATCTGGATCATCAATTACCCGACGGAAATGCTTTTGGCGTTCCTCGTCTTTTTCATCCCTTTGAGAAAGAAGAAGCATGGCTGGCTTTTTGCCTCCCTATGTTTCATTGCGATCGTCGCGATAGCGTTCTTAAGGAAATTCCTCCCTTATAACGGCGGCTATTGGGATATCTTCTATTACCTATTGGTCATCGTATTGATCTATCTGGCCTGCCATTTCTCCATGGAGCATGAAAGCTGGATTACCTCTTTATTCCTCGCCGCGATGGTCGTGGCCGTGCAGCATTTGTCATATAAGATTACCGACGGGGTGGCTCTACTCATCGATCCGGGCATCTTAAGGTCTAAGCTCTCCTTCCCGATCGGCTATGGCATCCAGATCGCCACCGAAGCCATCTTCTATTTCTTGGTCATCAGGAAATACCCGGATGATATCCAGGCCGAAAACTCCACCGCGAACATCGTCGGCCTATTTATCCTCCTCATCTCCGGCGTCGTCATCAACATCATCACCTATGATCTCTTCTTCATGGACATCGAGAATGGCAGATTAATTTCCTTCTTCGTCAACCTCCTTGAGATATTGACCACCGTCCTCATCATCCTCTTCCTCAATACCTCCGCTATCTCGACCCGCGTCAAAGAAGAGAACGCGATGCTGAAGATGATCTCCGAAAAAGAGAGGGATAGGTATGAATTAGCCAAGATCACCATCGACGAGATCAACATCAAATACCATGACTTAAAGCACGCGCTTAAAAAGCATGACCTGGACGAAGGCGAGGAAAAGGAGATCAAAGAAACCCTGACCAATTACAAATCCATCGTCCAAACCTCCAACCGCGGCTTAAACGTCGTCATCTATGAGTACCAGCTTAAATGCATCTCCAAAGACATCGAGCTCATCTGTTTGCTAGATGGCGATACCCTTCCTTTCATGAAGCCGCACCACGTCTATTCCCTTCTCTCCAACCTCCTCGACAATTCCATCGAGGCCGTCGAGAAGCTCGATAAGGACAAGAGGCGCATCAATTTGAAGATCAATAAGGCTGGAAGCAACACCTTCATCGCCTTGTCTAACTATGTGGAGAAACCGGTCGAGATCCATGGCCACTTTTCCCCGACCACCAAAAAAGACCACACCAAACATGGCTATGGCATGAGATCCATCGAGCAGATTGTAAGAAGATATGATGGCGAGATGTCGATCGAGAACAAAGGCCATCAATTCGTCACCAAGATCATGCTGCCATCCGAATAAGAGCCATCTATGACGGAAATAAACCCGATTGTGAAGGAATGATTTCCGTCTTTTCTTTTCCCCTAGAATTAGGCTTGAGGACAAAGTATGAAAAGAAATCACAACCGATCTTCCTTCCTTTTATTACCTTTGCTCATCGTGAGCCTTTCTTCATGTAGCGACGTCGAAGGCAATGACAAATCCTTAACCCTTAAGGGCCCAAAGGATGGCGAAACCATCCAGATTCAGCCGAAAGAGGAACTCCGTTACATCGAGGCGATGCACGAACAGGAGAAAAGCATTCCTGAGGATAAGCGTTATTGCCTCAATGACCTCGGGGGCGACAAAGTCAAAATCGCTTCCTATAACGATAAGTTCACGGCCTGCAAAGGCGTCAAAGTCGAACTCGGCTTCGAGCATAAGGGATTTGGCGAGGATAAGCTCTACAAATATCATCTTTCCACCAAAGAGGACTTCTCCGAAGAGATCGTCTACTTAAGCAAAAACACTACATTCTCCGCTACTTCGCTTGAAAGCAACGCCAAATACTATTGGAAAGTAAGCGACGTCGAAGGCAAAGTCTCCTCTAACGTCAAGACCTTCAAAACCACCTATGGTTGGCGTGGCCTTGATGCCGGACTCACCAATAACGTCCGTGACTTAGGCGGCAAGAAAGTCAAAGGCAACAAGATCATCAAACAGGGTCTTATCTATCGTGGCTGCGAGCTTAATGCTGTCCCTTATGAAGCTAGCGGAGCCCAGCACGAACGCACCATCAACGACGAAACCGTCAGGATCTTCAAAGACGTCATGCATGTCGGCACCGAAATCGACTTCAGGGGCGCGGCCGAATCCGGCGGACTTACTTCTTCTAACCTTGGTTGGTCCGTCAAATATGACCGTCAGTCCATCGGCGCCTATGGCGGACTCCTCACCGACACGAGCGGAAAAGAGGATAAACACGTCAAAGCCATCTTCAAGGATTGCTTAGAAGCGAGCAGAAACTCCTCCGTCTACTTCCATTGCTGGGGTGGCGCGGATAGAACCGGCACGATCGCCTTCTTGCTCGGCGGCTTGCTCGGCATGAGCTATACCGACTTAATCATCGACTACGAGATGACCTCTTTCTCCTATAACCTCCGTGAGCACGATAAGCTCGGGGAGCATAGCAACTTCCCATCATTAATCGAAGGATTAAAGAGCGTATCGCACGCGAATGAGGCAAACCCTGACATCCAGAGCATGATCGAGTATTACCTCGTCAACAAAGTCGGCATCACGAACGACGAAATCAACCAATTCAAGAATCTTATGTTGGAGGATTACCATGAATAAGAAATTACTTTTCCCTCTAGCGGCCCTACTTTTCTCCCTCACTTCCTGCGGCGGGGACACCGTTAAGGCCGATACCGCCCTCGAAGGCTTGGCCGCGAAGGGCAACGACGAAGGCGTGCTCTTAAGCTGGAAGGCCGAAGAAAAGGCCGATAGCTATCTCGTCTATCAGGACGACAAAGTCATCAGAGAAGTCGATAAGCCTTATGTCACCATCCCTTTCCTTGAAGAGAATAAGTCCTACCATTTCGGCGTAGCCTGGAAGGCGGGAGAAAGCGTCTCTCCAATCACTTATGTCGATGGCAAGATGGATAAGAGCGTATCCTATGACCCATTCATCGATAAGCTCCAGACCGGTTTGGAAAAACGTATCGGCGAAGGCGGCATCAACAAGATGTTTACCGCCGGCAACGTCAACGACTCCACCACCAACACCTACGCGTTCAAGCACGTCATCGATGAGATGAAGGCCGGTAACTCCAAGACCATCGCCTATATCGGCGGTTCCATCACCGTCGGCGAGAAAGCCACCGCCTTAGATAGCAAGAAACACCAAAAGGGTTATGCCTATTACTCCTATCGTTGGATGAAGGAGCATTACGACAAGAACCAGAATTCCAAATTCATCAATGCCTCCATCAGCGGCACCGATACCTCTATCGCCACCGTCCGTTTGGAGAAAGACGTCCTTCAGTACAACCCAGACCTCGTCTTCGTGGAATTCGCCGCGAATAACGGCACCTCGATCTACGATCAGAAGACCTATGAATCACTTGTCCGCCGCATCTTGATGCAGCCAAACAAGCCAGCCGTTGTCCTCCTCTTCTCCGCGACCAGCTATTCGAAGAACCATCAGGATTCCTACATGATGCCGATCGGCAAGCATTACAACCTCCCGATGTTCTCCTTCGTCAACGCGCTCGGTCAGGTCTGCGGCAACATGAAGACCGACTTATCCGATCCAATCTTCAAGTTCTTCACCACCGACGGAGTTCATCCAAATGACCAGGGCCATCAGCTTTACGCGAAGACCTTAGTCCATACCTTAAGAAACTTAATCAACGCGGAAAGTAGCGCGACTAGCTATAGCGTCCCAGAGACCCCATGGAAAGCTGGATATGATTGCTACACCAACCTCACTTACGTGAATAACAGCGTCAACAATTCCATCATCACTTCCACCGGTTCCTTCGCCCCAGCGGATACCCTATACCGCGTCTTAAAGGATACCGCGGACGTCGAAGCGTTCCAGAAAGGCTGGAAGAAGACTTCCACCACTGAGAACAACGCGCTTACCATCACCGTCACCTGCAAGAACTTCTTCATCATCTACCTTGCTGGCAACCCACAGGTTAAAGGCGATCCAAAAGGCAACTTCGTCGCTAACTACGCGAACCAGGCTAATGCCTCTGATAAGGGCGAGCTTAAATGGGATGCCGCCGTCACCGGAAAGCAATCCAGCCTCACCAATGTCGTCAATAACGGCAACGGCTGGGAAAACCCATGCTGCATGATCCTTATCGACAATGATGCCTCCGCGACTTACAACATTTCCATCAAGATGGAGAACGCGGCTGATACAGGTATCTTATTGGCCTTCGGTTATTGCGATTAACGTTGATTACACACAAAACAACTGGAGCGAAAACTACCAGTTGTTTTTAATGCAGCGATTTAGAGCACCACTTCAAGCCATTCTTTGATGGCACCTATCGCTTGTGTGAAGTCTATCCCTTCAGCGTATCCAACGTTACCACAATAATTCGCCCATCTTTTCTGCATTTGACGATTAGATTCAATTTCCCTTAGCAGAACGAAAGCGTCCTTTTTGCTCATGAAGAATTTCCTGTATTCACACGTTTTAATAAACGCTTTCTTAAGAACGGCAATATCGACGTCCCCTAATCGGCATTTTCTTAGAATATACAAATCGTAGTAGTCCTTGCTTCTACTATTCACGATTCCCTTAGACAAAACCGTTTCTAGTTTTTCCGAGACGACGCTCTCAAGGCTATATGTTTTAATTGGGAGCATCTCTCCGGTGAGAAGGCATTTGTAAACGTAACTTCTTTCCGATGGTACGATTGGATCTCCTGTTGCAATATCAACACTGAAACGGCACCTAACGTTATCAAGCCTCGCTGCTATAACAACCGAAAAACCGCCATAAATATCATCGTTTCTTATGTCCGTTACATTCACTACATCGAAATGTATGTCATCTTCAATGTCGATAAACCCTATTTCCTTAACAAGACTAACGGCGGTTTCTTTCCCCATGGAAACTTTTTTCAAATAGAAATCCATATCCATTGTCGTCCTGGCATCGACGCCGATAATGGATGAAAGAAGTAACCCTCCTTTTAGAACAAACTTATCTTTATGCTTGGAAACGGCCAATCTAGATAAAAACGCATCAAAGAAAAAGCGTTGGTAAATAACGTTGTGAGAAACGCCGCATTCTCGTGATATTTTATTGGCTCTAGCTTTTAGGAATCCTTATTAATCCTCATTATTGATTACTTCAAGCAGCTCGAACGCTTCTTTTTCTATACCCATCATTCTTGCGTATTGAAACAGCTTTACCTGATTATTGGTCCTCCTAATGTAAAGTTTAATCGCTTTTACAAAGGTCTCTGCGTCATATTTGTCACGAAATTTAATCACATCGCAAATTGTTCGTTCTTCGTCGTAGGCCTTCACGCTGTTTCCGAATATGGTTTTAACCTCTGAAACGCCCAGGCCATATATTTCCACGCTGGAAACCTTTCGGACCGAAAGGCTATCGATTTTCTTCCGCGAAGGATTGTAGCTTTGAGGCGATGTAACTTCTAGCCTCGTTGGAATCTTATCTGTGAGTTGGTGCAGATAAAGCGCGCTCATGCCTGAGAAGATATATTTTGGGTACCTTCTTTGGAGGATTGCATAGTCATCCGGCGTATAGCTTTCATCTACATAAAGCCCCGGCGCGATCCTTTGGAGATTCTTCTTTCTCACGAAATCAGAAAGGAACCATGAATTGACGCCCGCTTTATCAACATCTTCGCGGGTGATGAATCCACCATTCTTTTTAAAGATGGCTTCGAGTTTCTGATAATTGCCGTTTCCTATCATATGCACTCTATTTTTATCCTTTTAGTATGCATTTGCAAGTTTGTCGATTATATTATCCCGACCGCAAAGCGAAAACTCGATGTTCCGAAAATAGGCCCTAATCTGCATTTTTTTGCAAATTTTTAAATTTTTTTCAGTTTAGACCCACTTTTCGTGACATTAAGCTTATGGATATTCCATCAAAAAAGAGGCCGTATAGGCCCCTTAGTCGCTACGTAGAAGACTTTATTCGTTGATATACCAATCGAGGATTGTGAAGGATCCGGATACGTCAACGGTCGTCTTAGGCTCGCAGATGATTTCAATCTTACGATAGCTGGTCACGCTGTTATTGACGAAGGCCTCAAACTCAGCGGTATCGCCCGCGCCAAGAACGTAATATTCCGCGGTTGAGCCATGACGGGTATAAGAGGAATTTCCCTTGGCAGAACTCTTAAGAACGCCGCCAGTGGTAAGGTAGGTCTGATCAGTGCTCTCTAAGGAAACAATGAGATTTGTATCAGTATTAGAGTTGTTCTTAAGTTTGACCGTAGTGCTTTCGGGCTTGCTGACAACAATGCTAGCAGGGTTATTGACCATGACGTTTTTGAAGGCGCCTTGTGACTGGCTCCACTCGACGTCATAAGCATCGCCATTCTTGGTGACGGTATAGCTACCGCCGAAACCATTATTCATCAAAGAGGTCTTCTTGCCCTCTTCAACGACGGTGTTATCGACTGGATCGCTATCGTAGACATACCAATCCATGATCTTAAAGGAACCGGAGGTGTTGCTATTCGGAGCGGCTAGAAGATTCATCTTAGAGAAACGGGTAATGCCTTCCGCTAAGGTGGTCTTGAAGGTCGCGGTGTCCCCGGCACCCAAGGTGTAATAGATGGAGGTGCTGCCCTTCTTCTTTAAGGAGGAGTTATTCTTCTCGGAGATAACTTCGCCGTCTAAGCCGACATATTCGTTCTCGCCGTTATAGTAGCTAAGGAGAACGTCATATGAAGCGTCGGAGAGGTTCTTAATCTTAAGGACTGCGTATTCTGGCTTACCGAACTTCTTTCCGCTATAACCGTTAGGGGCGATATAGGCATAGGAGCCTTCCGTAGAGACGAAGGAGACATCATATCCATCATCAACCTTGTTAACGGTGTAGTTGTTATTAGAGGTAAAGCCATCATTGCTGACGTGGATGGCGTTAGCCTCCTTAAAGGAGGAGTCGCTTCCCTTTTCAGGAACAGTGATTCCCCTACCGTCGATATCCGCGTAATAGAGTTTCTTATAGGAGCAGAAAGCTGGGAGTTCGGAAGGGTTAATCTCACCCATCCAGTTGGTGATGTCTTTCTTGCTTTGGTCGCCGCACCAGAAATTGGTAAACATACGCATACGGTGGGTTGGGACATCGCCCATGATTTCATAGACCGGTTTATCATCGACGTACCAGATGATCTTGCTATAGTCCCAATAGAAACCATAGTCATGGAACTCTTCCGCGGCATCAAAACCGAGGTCATACATATATTCGTGATGGCCAACGCCGTCTTTGAAGTAGTTGAATTGGACTTTACGGGTGTCTTTGCCTAAGAATTCGATATCGATCTCATCGTGTGGGTTGCCATCGCCCTCGCCGGTATAAAGGAAGAAGGTGGAGGCGCTGCCCTTAACATCAGATGGCCTCATCGTGGTCTTGAAGTAGCCGCAATCGAATAAACCATCCGCGCCGACGGTCTTAATCTCGCCGCCATAAGTAGCCGAATCATCGCGGTACATATTCAGCTGCATGCCGCTTTCGTTATAGGTGACGCAATCCTTGCTCCAGATGCAGCCGAATGCACCACCATTGGAATAACCGTTGGATGGAGCCATGACGGCGGAGTTAGGCTCGCCTTTGGTGAAATCGACGAGAACCTGCTCGACGAATTCCTTATTCTCAACATCCACCACTTTGGAGTCTTGGCAAGACGCCAAAAGGGAGAGGGCAAAAGAAGATAAAACTAAGATAGCGGCCTTTTTTCTGTTAATCATATGTTTAACCTCGGTGTAAATGTATCACCTAGGGGAAACAAATTTATAAACCGATAATAATCAGGCGTTTTCTTTACATAAAATGGCGAAAAACAAAGAAGTGTTTGTCTTTTGGATAAAGGAATCTCTTAAATAAAAAATATAGGAGGGAAAGGCCATGAAACGAATCTCATTACTTTGTTTAGCTTCGGCCCTTTTCCTTTGTTCTTGTAACCCACACTCACCCCTTCCTCAACCATCATCTAACCACCAATATGACTCCTCTAGCCCTATCCCTTCTAGCGAGCCTACTCTTTCCTCCTCCATTGAGCGCATGGCGTCTAGTGGATTGACCTATGAACTCAACGCCTCCCGAAACGGTTATATCGTCAAAAATAAGGGAGAATGTATTGATAAAACAATTGTCATTCCAGATAAATATCAGGATCTTCCGATCGTTGAAATCGCCAAAGACGCGTTTAAGAACGATACGGAAATCGAGTCGTTTATCTCCGGCAAAAACATCGAGAAAATTGGCTCTGGAGCCTTCTCTTCCTGCACCGCTTTAACGAGCGTTACTTTAAACGAAGGAATCGAAACCATCGAAGATGAAGCCTTCTCTTGGTGCCACTCCCTGGTAGACATTAATTTACCTAATTCCCTCACCTCTATTGGTCAGTTGGTCTTCTTTGATAGCGGCTTATATCAGAACGCCGCTAACTACGTTGACGGAGCCCTAATCATCGATCATTGGATCTGTTATGCCCAAAGCGTGAAAGGCGACTTCATTGTCCCTGATGATGTTTATGGCTTATCAGAGAAGGTTTTCAATAACTGCAGCAAGCTCACTTCTATCGATGTCCCATTAAGCGTTACCCGTTATGGAAATGCGCCCCTATTTGATTTCTCTGATGCTCTAACCAGCATCAAAATCTCCAAAAACGTTAATCTCGGAAGCTATGTTTCCTCCCGTTTTACGGTCGATAACGAATTCACCGAAAGCGGCAGAATCCATTACGTTAGACGCTCGTAAGCCCTTTCATTCACTAAATATGCCCAGTTATGACAAGGCCACCAATCTCCTTTTTTAGTTTCGTAAATTTAGGATGTCCATTCATCCAAAGGAGAAGACCATGGAAGAGCAGCTTATTTACGTGACTCCAAAATTAGAAATCATCACTCTTACCGAAGACGTTATCGTCACTAGCGGCGAAAACGATCAGGAAACCAATAGCGACGGCGGCGAATTGTGGGGTGCCTAATCATGAAAAAGAAGACCTTATT
>ONCO01000022.1 GCA_900316365.1 uncultured Erysipelotrichaceae bacterium | reverse complement strand
TCCGAAGCCTATGAAGCCTTGGTCGATGAGAAGGAACGTTCCTTTATGACCAGGAGGCTTCGTGAGCGTAGAGGCGTCATGTCGATCCATGATTTCTATTCCGACATCCTGGGCGTCGATTGCGATATCGCTAACCTCAGGATTAGCGAAGAGGATTGGTATCGCCTAGACCATACATGCCTAAAGACCGCCACCAACGGCGCCATCTTTAGAGATGACTTAGGCGCATTTACTGCATTTAGGGAATATCTGCTTAGTTATTATCCGGACAATGTCTGGCGGAGGAGAATCGCGGAAGAACTCCATAAATATGCCTCCGCTCTCCAAACCAACTATTCCAGGTGCATGGCTAGGGGAGATATCGTCACCGCGAATATCTGCAAGAACAAAGGAATAGAGTCTGCGATGGAGTTATTCTTCCTGCTCAATAGACAATATCCGCCTTATTACAAATGGACCTTTAGGGCTCTTGCGGAATTAGATAAAGATGGTTCTTTCTCTGGCAAGATTAAAGAATTGGCGGAGGAATGTATCAATTTAAGCGCCTGGGAAGGAACGAGATACCTTCCGAATCGCCCGAATTTTAAGGATCGAATCGTCTCCGTTTCGGAAGAGTTAGCCTCAGAGCTAGAGGAACTACTTTCCGAAAAAGGTTTTGTCAGAAAAAGGGGCCGTTATCTAGAACTCTACGTCGATGAGGTTATGGATAAGCAGTAACTAATTCGCACTTAACTGCAAAAATATGCGATAAACCCTTTTTTATCCGCGCTTCCTTTGTGACAATATAGATAGAATCCCAAAGGAGAATCGCAATATGATTTACGACATTTCGCAGGAAGTTTTTTCGGGTGCAATCTATCCAGGTGACCCAGCCCCATCAAAAAAGGATTTGATGTCGATTAATAAGGGCTATCTTTGCAACCTCACCGGTTTTTCCATGTGCGCCCACAACGGCACCCACATCGACGCGCCTTACCACTTCTATAACGAAGGCAAAACCGTTGACCAATTGCCTTTGGAGAAATTCGTAGGTCCTTGCTACGTCATCCATCATGAAGGCGAACTATCCCAAAGCGATGCGATCGAAATCTTGGAAAGAGCCAAAAAGGAAGGCGGAGAAGAAGCGGCTAAGAAGATTCTCGTCGGAGGCAAGTGCACCATCTCCGAAAGAGCGGCGAAAGTATTCGCAGACGCGGAGATCGATCTTATTGGCAACGAATCTCAGACCGTTGGAACCGTTGATTCTCCAGCCATGACCCATTACGTTCTCCTTGGCAAAGAAGTCATTCTCCTTGAGGGAATTCGACTTAAGGGCATTAAAGAGGGTAAATACCTTTTAGCGGCCCAGCCAATCAACCTCGGAGGTTGCGATGGAGCACCTTGCAGGGCCATTTTGATGGATTGCTAAAAAATTTTTTGCAGTTGAACGCGCATTAAAGAATCGACATCAAACGCCGATAGTTTGGCCACCGAACCAATAATGTATTCGGGACGAGCCGACTTTGGCGTTTTTTCTCTATTTCTATTTAAAAGAAAATAGAGCCTAATAATGACTGCTGTTTTCGATGTATAAAAACGCCTTATTTCTGGGCTTACTTCCTTATCTTTATATAGCGTCCTGAACGGAAAAGAGGGAGATAGCTATACACATTCCTCAAAGAAGCATCTTAATTTGACGCCTTATGGCAAATGCGTATTATGAGATTAAAGAAAGCGAGGAATGCAACATGAAATATTGCTCCCGACACCACAACATTGAAGCGACCGAAGTCTGCGAAGAATGCGGCCAGCCACTCTGCGACGACTGCTACAACTACTTTCAGGGCCATATGTGCCTAGATTGTGCCAAGAAACTCCTAAAGCATGACCAGAAACTCTTTAGGAAAGTCATGATCTGGGGCATCTTGTTAGCGATTGTCTTCGCTGTTGCCCTCGGCATTATTATGGGTAGCGCTGGGCTTGATGGCGGCATGACCGCGCTCATCTGCCTCTACGCGGCCACCGGCGGCTATGCCTTCGGCTACACGCTCGTGGCTAACAGGGACACCCAGAAGACCTGGAAGGACATCGCCATTTGGGCGCTCCTTGACTTAATCATCGGTCCTATCATGTTCATCGTCGATCTCGTCCGCATGATCAAATGGGGCAAAGAAATCAAGGCGTGCAAACTTTCCGTTGAAGCCTGCAAAGAAGATTTATAAAAAAGCGAAAATAGAAATTCGGGGTCGTTATGGGACGGCCCCGTTTTTTGCTGCCTCAAAAAGGGAAAGCCCCGTATCGGGGGGTGACACGGGGCTTTCTAGGAGTGAGTGCCTAGCCATCACTAGGCAACAGGGGAGATTGCTTATTAAGCTTCTTCTTTGACGAAGTGTTCTGGATGCTTCTTCCAGTCAAGCCACTTCAAGCAGATGAAGGTCGCACCGCAGGCAGCTAAGACGCCGAAGCCGATCGCTAAGCCAATGGTGAGCTTCTTCCAGCCAGCCATCTTGTAGTAAGAGGTGGAACCTGGGGCAACGCCCTGCATCGCGTTGGAATTAACGTAGGTGTAGGCGACGTTGTGCACAGCGGTTCTGGCCGCGTGCTTGAAGGTGTTGGAAGTGGTGTCTTTGAAGACTTCGTTCCATGGGGTCTTAGCACCGCCCCAGTTGGCGTTGAGGAGTAAGTCATTACCGGCACGGAGCATCGCGTCGTGGTCGACATATGGACCGAAGTCGGTTTCGACTAAGCCTTCGAAGCCCCATTCGGAGCGGAGGACGTTATTGAGGAGGTTGTAGTTGTTGGAGCACATGGTGGTGCCGATCGCGTTGAAGGAGGACATGACACCGGTGGTACCGCGGACAACTCTAGAGACCTTTTCGCCGGTTTCGACGTCGGTGTAGTAGAGAGTGCCACGGCTTTCCTTGACGCAGAGCTCGAAGGACTTGAGGTAAGTCTCGCGGATCGTCTGCTCGGTCGCCCAGGTGCAGAGGTGGTTCATACGGTTGGTTTCCATGTCGTTCATGGCGAAGTGTTTCATGTAGGCGTATAAGCCGCGATCAGCCGCGCCGGAGACAACAGCGGCAGCAATCTTACCGGCTAAGACGCCGTCTTCGGAGTAGTACTCGAAGTTACGACCGGAGAATGGGGAGCGGTGGGTATTCATCGCTGGACCATACCAGCCAGAGATACGACCGGATGGGTTGGTTAAGGCTTCCTGACCGATGGCGTCGCCCATTTCCTTAACAAGTTCCTTGTTGAAGGTCTGAGCAATCATAACCTCGGAGCAGTAGGCGCAGGCGACAAGGCCGTTATCCATGAAGGAGGAGAAGCCCTGAGGACCGTCATAGTCCTTGGTGCCGTTCTTACCGATCGCGGAGAGGGCGGCGGTGTTATAAGCGGCGTAGAAGAAGAGGTCACGGAGCTCTTCCTGAGTGGTGGCGTCTTCCCAATCGATCTGATCGAGGAGGTCTTCCCACATTGGGTCATAGTAGGATTTGCCACGGAAGTTAGAAGCAACGAGGCCGTTCTTCTTAACTTCGATCTTCTCGTCGTTATAGACGAGGGAGTTAGCGGCATTACCAAGGAGCTCGTTGGTCTTGACGTCGAAGTGACCGGCAGCTAAGAGGTTGAAGTTTGCCAAGTATTTCGCGGCCATTTCCTTGGTGGCGGCTGGAGCAGTTGGCTTAGTGGCGAAGTTATCGGCACGGGTCAAGTTGCTGATTCCGCTTTCGGCCATGTATTCAGTGGCTTCGGAGAACTGGTTCTTCGCAGCGCGGAAGTTTCTATTGCCGTCGCGGTTATAAGTATCTGGATGATCCTTATAAGTGCCGTCGGTGTTGAGTTCGGCCTGGCCGTCTCTTTCCGACTTACGGACGTGCTCATTGTTGGAACCATCGAAGGAGATATCGTTAGCGATGGTAATCTTCTTGGAACCCCAAGACTCGTGAGAGTTCTTGGCGAGGTAGACGGTGTATTCGCCGCCTTCGAGGAAGTAGGAGCCTGCGCCGGTGGAATCGTAGGAGGCCATATCGTCACGATCGAAGGTGACGGTTAAGGTCTGGGATTCATTTGGAGCAAGTTCTTTGGTCTTCGCAAATTCGACTAAATTCTTAGTCGCCTTTTCGATCTTCTTATCCTTGTCCTTCTGAGTGTATGGGGCGTTGTAGTAGAGCTGGACTACTTCTTTGCCCTTAACGGTGCCAGTGTTTTTGACCGTGACGGTCGCGGTGACGACGTCACCGTTTAAGGTTAAGGAATCAAGGGTCTGGGTGAAGTTGGTGTAGGAGAGACCATAACCAAACGGATAGACGACCGCGTTGTCATAGTTGAATCCGGTCGCGCCGATATCGTGGGCGGTTTCGTAGTACTTGTAACCAACGTAGATGCCTTCTTCGTATTCGACGAAGTGGGCGTTTCCTGGATTGCCATTGAAGGTATAGGACGCGTTGGTGTAGCTGTAGTCACCGAAGTTCGCGAAGGTTGGATCAAGGGTGAAGTCAGCTGGGAAGATGTCCGCGGTTCTGCCGCTTGGGTTGACATCGCCCGCGAGGATCTGGGCTAAAGCCTTGAAGCCAGTCGCGCCTGGGCCGCCGGCAAGAAGGATCGCGTCGACTTCATAGTCGCCGGATTCCAAGATGCCTAACTCCATCGCGTTGGAGGAGTTGATGACGACAGTGACGGATTTGGCCTTGGCTTTCGCTAAAGCGATGAGGTCTTTCTCATCTTTGCTTAGAACCAACTTATGCTTGGATCCGTCGGCATAGCCGTCGTTCTTTAAGTCGAAGGATTCACCGCCGCCTCTACCGATGAAGATAAGGGCGTTTTTGCCGGTGAGATTGTCCTGGACTGCGGTATAGGCATCGATGTTGATGCCGTGCATGACGTCGTCGGCGCTGAACATGCCGCCTCCGCGGCTAGCAGCCATGGTGCCTTCGGCTTCGGAGATGTTATGGATGTTTTCAGCATTCTCCGCGACCGCGCCGATGGTGGCATCGACATTAGCGGCACCGAAGACCTCGTTTAAGGCCTTCTTTGGTGAATAGACATAGTCGGCAGAGGTGTTGACGTTACCAGAACCGGTGCCGCCATAGACTGGGTGAGCATAGTAGTAACCCATTGGGGCGATCGCCTCGGTCTTGGCGAGTGGAAGGGTGTTGTTCTTGTTCTTCAAGAGGACGATGCCTTCCTGAGCGAGTTTGGTGGTGACTTCCGCACCATGAGCTCTGGTGGCTTCGGCAGTGGTTAACGTAGCGTTAACGTAGTTGGTGTCCCAATTCTCGCTGCCTTTGATTTGGTTGACGACAAGCTCGCCTTGACCTAGGCCTCCGCCTAAGTTGTTGAGGGTGACGTCAAAGCTGTCCGCGATCGGGTTTACCGCAATGGCAACCGCGAGGGCAACAGCACTGAGGGGCCCGAAAATTGCTGTGAACTTTCCGGGCTTCATTCTCGGTTTCATGTTCTGTTTTTTCTCCTTTTTGCTTTTAGCGCTACGTGATGTATGCGCTTACAATGCACCGACAATTTAACAAAGTGCCTTTAGACAATCAAGCGAAAAGACAATGGTCAACTTTGCTATTTTCACTTTTTTACCCATTTTTTCATGTGAACCTTTGTGTTTGTAATTCATTCACTAAAAACATAGACGTAATGCGGAAAATCCGCATTAACCCTAGTGATATTACATATTTGTTATGGGTCTTTAACAAACAAAACGGAAACGAACAGGCGTTTACCGAATTACCGATATAAAAAATCCTTTGACTAAAAACTCGCTAAAAAATTGAAATGCCTTTTGAGCCCTTTTTAAGTGAATCGATTACAAAAAAAGACTTCAAAAATTTGAAATACGCAGAATAATAGAACTTAGAAGGGTCCCTTTAATCGTGAGCATATTAATTCAGCCTCATGATTTCGAGACCTAGTATGTAGGTATAAGGCCAGGTCATTTTGGATTGCTGAGCCGCTAATTTAACCAATCAAAATGCAGCAGAGCGGAACAAAAAAGAGGAGTTTCTTTTCCTCCCTATCGTTTAAGATCACTGCCTTGCTTAGCGGCATCGCGATTGTTTTAGGCTCGCTCCTTTTCTGGCTTACCTCGACCGCTTATAACAACACGATGTTCGAGGACTATGGCCGTATCGGCAAGAGCTATTTGGACGCTGCGACGGTCTTGGTAAATAAGGAAACCTTGGAGATTGTCACTGCCGATGGTGGCGACCAAACTCCTGAATACGCTGAATTACAGGATCAGTTGGAACGATTCTACGATCAGTCTGACGAATTCGTTTCCTATCTCTACATTTACCAGTTCTTCACCGACGAGCAGGGCAATAAGATGATTCGCGTCGTCTGCGACATTGACCCTGAAAGCGCGGACACCTATGGCACCGTCTTCTCGATGGAAGAGGACTATAAGGCCGAGATGGACACTCCGTTAATGGACCCGATGAATAAAGAGATCGTTGGTCCAATGGTTAGCTCCGGTAAGTGGGGCTGGCTCATCAGCGTTTACCACCCAGTCAACGCGGATGATGGTTCTGTCATTGCTTATGTCTGCGTCGATATCGACGTTAATTTGGTTGTCGCTAGAACGAACAAACTACGTATGGTCCTTGGCTTCATCCAAGGCACCTTCTTAATTCTCTTCGGCGCCTCGATTTACATCTTCTTCCGCTCAAGCGTTTTAAGCCCGCTCCTTAGACTTGAGAAAGCCGCGCTTCATTTCAAAGAGAACATGTCGAAGGACGAAGAAGCCCAAAGCATGGCTAAACGAAAAGATGAATTCGGTGCGCTTTATCGAGCCTTAAGCGACATGGAAGACGTCATCTTGAGTGATAGAGAGAAACTAGAGGAGTACGTCGAGAAGATTCGCGTTATGGCGTATCAGGACGAACTCACCGGCGTGAAGAACCTCAATTCCTACGATAAGAAGCTCGAGGAGCTCGATCTCCAAATCAAATCCGGCGAAGCGGTATTCGCCGTCGTCATGGTCGACATGAATGACCTTAAGGTCGTCAATGACATGTTTGGCCATGGTAAAGGCGACATCGCCCTTAAGGTTACGAGCCACAAGATCTGCGAAACATTCAAACATAGTCCTGTCTTCCGTATTGGCGGCGACGAATTCGTCGTCATCTTGCAGGGCAGGGATTACGAAGACCGCGATAAGCTCGTCTCCGAACTTAGGAAAGGCGAAGTCCGTCGTAACCTCGAGGCCAAAGAACCATGGCAACAGTTCTGCGTCTCCGTTGGCTGCGCGGAATATAAAATGGGAACTCACCGCTCAACGAAGAACGTCTTCGATGAGGCGGACAACCTGATGTACGAGCATAAGAAGATGCTCGGCGGCAGGGTAGAAGATTATAAGAGGAGGTTGGCATAAGCCACCTCCTTTTCCTTAAATCTATTAGTTGTCGGAAGATTACGGCATATTAGTCAAAGAATGCTTTTCCTTATAAAGAGATAATTCAGTCGAGGTATCAATATGAATAACATCCCTACTGTTAAAGTCGGCATTGTCGCCGTATCCCGCGATTGCTTCCCAATCGAATTATCCATCAAAAGAAGAAAGGCCTTAGTCGAAGCCTATAAGGCCAAATACGGAGAGGCTGACATCTATGAGTGCCCGATCTGCATCTTCGAAAGCGAGATCGATATGGTCAACTCTTTAGAGGACATCAAAGCCCACGGCTGCAACGCCTTATGCGTTTATTTAGGCAACTTTGGGCCAGAGATTTCCGAGACCCTTTTGGCTAAACACTTCGAAGGCCCGAAGATGTTCTGCGCCGCCGAAGAAGAGAACATCGGCGTTCTCTCTAGCGATAGAGGAGATGCCTACTGCGGCATGCTTAACGCCTCCTATAACCTCAAACTCAGGAACGTTAAGGCCTATATCCCTGAATCCCCGGTCGGTGATGCGGAAGAATGCGCGGACATGATCCACGACTTCCTTCCAATCGCCCGCACGATCATCGGCTTAAATGATTTAAAGATCATTTCCTTTGGCCCACGTCCGCAGAACTTCTTAGCCTGCAATGCCCCAATCAAACAACTCTATAACCTCGGCGTTGAGATTGAGGAGAACAGTGAGCTCGACCTTTACGAATCCTTCAAGAAACATGAAGGCGATGAAAGAATCCCTTCTGTTGTTGAAGATATGGCCAAGGAACTTGGCGAGGGCAATAAGATTGCCTCCATTCTTCCAAAGTTAGCCCAGTACGAACTCACCTTATTGGATTGGGTCGAGAAACATAGGGGCTACCGTAAGTACGTCGCGATCGCCGGCAAATGCTGGCCAGCTTTCCAGACGATGTTTGGCTTTGTCCCTTGCTACGTTAACTCCCGTTTAACCGGAAAAGGCATCCCCGTGTCCTGCGAAGTTGATATCTATGGCGCCTTATCCGAATACATCGGCACCTGCATTTCCCAGGATGTCGTTACCCTTCTCGACATCAACAACACCTTGCCGAAAGAACTCTACAAGAAAGACATCGAAGGTAAGTTCAACTACAAGTTCCGCGATACCTTCATGGGCTTCCATTGCGGCAACACCTGCGCGAAGCTTCTCTGCCACCCAGAGATGAAATACCAGAAGATCATGGCGAGGTCTCTCCCAAGAGAAGTCACCAATGGCACCTTGGAAGGCGACATCAAACCTGGCGAGATTACCTTCTACCGTCTCCAGTCCACCGCGGATAACCATTTATATGCCTATGTCGCAGAAGGGGAGATCTTACCGGTCGCCACCCATTCCTTCGGTTCCATCGCCGTCTTCGCCATCAAGGATATGGAGAGGTTCTACCGTCATGTCCTTATTGAGAACGGCTTCCCGCATCACGGCGCGGTTGCCTTCGGTAAGCAGGGCAAAGCCTTGTTCGAGGTCTTCAAATATTTGGGTGTCGAGAAAGTGGGCTACAACCAGCCAGCATCTCTTCCGTATCCAAGCGAGAACCCATTTAAGAAATAAGCGGTCAAAAATCGTAACAATCGAGGAGGCTTTTTCAATGAAGAATCGTGCAATGCTGTTCGGTCTTATTGGTGTTTTGGCTCTCACATCCTGCCGGATGATCCGGAAAGAGTCCCCCTCTTTATTTTCGTCTAGTCCGTTTTCTTCCGAGGAACCGATCCCTTGCCCGATTTATCCAAACAACTCCAGCGTCGAAGAAAACGCGAAAGGCAATTTTGTGATGAGTCTGTTCGTCTTTCGCACATCTTGCGGCGAGATACGTTGCTTCCCTTCTTACTTTGAGAGCGGAAATAGCCAAAAAGATCTTCTGGAAATTGAAGGGAATGGCGTCGCAGTCAAAAACGAAGCGGGCAAGGTCGAGTTTATCTCCTATACGTTGGATGAGATGAAGGAGTTCTTGGAAATTGGCTTCAAAGGCCGTCAAAACATTTCCCTTTTTGATGTTTATGAGATTCCTGAGAACATCACTCCGGAGGAATGCCGCGAGCTTCTCAAGAACCCTTATCCATATGTCTGCAAAGACAAAAGCATTTACGACACGCTTGGTATAGATAACGCCTATAACTATGCGAAAACCATGGGTTATCTAGATTTCCCAGATCCAGCAGTTCTCACTAGCCCCAATCTAACTTTTGCTTATTTGAAGGAACACGATGCGTTTTTCCTTGGGAAATACATTGTCGCCTTTACCGGCACCGAAAATTTTGTTTTCGAGATGGATAAGACGTTTAAATGCGTTGCGAGATCTTCGAATCTCACAATAGATCACGAAAAAGCAAAAGAAGCTGTAGGTTTGAACTTTGTCGATTTGGTCAAACGATTTGGCTGCCCGACTTATATAGCTAGCAAGGGGGCCAATACGAAAATCGATTACATAACAGATCGTAGAGGCACCAGGCTTACTCTGGACGAGAACTATTCAGTGTCTGGCGTTGAAATAGCGCCCCATTATGATCTTTTGGGCAAAGGCAATTCTAAGGTTCCTGCGTCTTTTGTCGATGACGTAAAAACGTACACGCCATTTTCCAAGATTGTCGAAAAATACGGATTCCCTCAAGGTGCGACAGGTAGCGGAACTACTTATTACGTTTACTACTTAGAAGATGGAAGATACGTTACGCTTCGATTGTCGATTGGGTTAGTCGAGTACTATGTCGGCAATCGTGGTGATACCGTTGTTAGCGTCTAGATACGTTACGCTTCGATTGTCGATTGGGTTAGTCGAGTACTATGTCGGCAATCGTGGTGATACCGTTGTTAGCGTCTATTTCCATTGATGCATTCCATCAATATGATATTGACGGGATGAAAACCTATCATAAGATAGAGCACGTATTGGAGAGTTGTTTATGAAAAAAGGTTTGGTGCTTGAGGGCGGCGCGATGCGCGGCATGTTTACCTGTGGCGTGCTTGATGTGTTCTTGGAGAATGGCATCACCTTCGATGGAGCCTCGGGCATTTCTGCCGGCGCGGTATTCGGTTCCAACTTTAAATCCCGCCAAATCGGTAGGGGTGTTAGATATAACAAGAAGTACGCCGGAGACCCTCGTTATTGCAGCATGAAATCCTTGCGCAAGACCGGCGACTTATATAACGTCGACTTCTGCTATAACGAATTGCCTAACAAACTCGATCCATTTGACCGCGAGGCCTTCAAAGAGAACCCTTTGGAATTTTTTGTTGGCGCGACAGATGTCGATACTGGCGAGCCTCGTTACCATAAGTGCTTTGATGGTGGGGATACTGACTTGCTTTGGCTCAGGGCCTCGGCCTCTATGCCTTTAGTCTCCCGTCCAGTCGAAGTAGATGGTTACCGCCTCTTAGACGGCGGGGTAGTCGATGCGATTCCATATCATTTCCTGGTTGAGCAAGGCTATGACCGTAATGTCGTGGTCCTCACCCAGCCTAAAGGCTACCGCAAGAAAAAGACTTCGTTCTTCTTGCTCTTTGCTTTGAGGAAGACCCCGAAGATCAAAGAGAAGATGGCCAAGAGGAGCCAAATGTATAACGAAGAAGTCGCCGAAATCGAAAAACTTGAAGAAGAAGGCAAAATCTTCGTCGTTAGACCTCCCGAATCACTAGGAATTTCTAGGACCGAAAGCAATCCAGACGAACTCGAAAGGGTTTATCAAATCGGCAGGGCGGAAGCCTTGAAACACCTTGAAGACATTAAAAAATTCCTTAACAAATAGGATAACCGGCTATGCCGGTTTTCTTTTACGCACAATGCGCGATGCTAGGTATCGTTATTTGAATTGGTTATAATAACGTCGCATTAGAAATAACGCTCGTGAGAGCCAGAGAAATAACTATGAAGGAATTTATAAAGAGTTTTTGGGACAAGTTCCGCGAGATTTTCGGTCTCAAAAGGAACGACAAGTACGTCAGAAATTATCTTAACGAAGCCAACATGCGCTCCGGCGTCTTCATGGCGGCTATTATCTTCGCCTTGGAGATGTGGCTCCTTGTCAGGCAGACCAACAAATACATCTTGCCTAGCCTCTCAGGGGTCAATGATTTCCCCGGTTTCTTTGAACTGGTCTTCAAAAATACTTCTAACTTCTGGATCATGCTTTCCTTCGGCGCGGCCATGATGATTTACTGCGCCCAGTACTTAGGCAACAAGAGCTCTAAGGGCAAGATGATCACCACGATTGTCTTTGCCTCTTTATCCCTTGCCTTCGTCGCGATGCTCCCATTCGAGTTTATTTTTAACTCCATTGCCTTCGGCAAGAGCACCAGGGGCGACATCGCAGGCGCCTTTAAGCTGACCTTCTATATCGCCGTCTTCCTCTTTGCCGTCGCAGTCATATTCGCCTCCATTTATCACTACAAAGGCGGCCGTGCTGCCTCCTTAAGCTCCGTTATTGTTATCTCTTTGTTCTCTCTCGTCTGCTTGATGTTCGGCGTTATGGTCTCCTATAGCGACTTCACCAGCACCGCCAAATTCGCCGACGGACTTACCCTGCAGCATAAACAGATCATCTGCTTCCTCACGATGGTCATCTATGTCGGCTGCCTTTTGATTTGGAACCCAATCATCTCCATCGGTCTTTTGGGCTCCGTCTTCCTTGCCTTCTTCATCGTCTTAAATCACGCGGTCGATTATGGCTCTAGGCAGTTACCAGAAGGTGACGCGGTCAACTACGTGACATTCATGGTTTCCCTTGTGGCAATTGCTGTATCCATATATAACCAGCGTGTTTCCGAGGCCACGAAAGATAAGGAATTGGTTAAACTCGCTACCAAAGATGAGTTGACCGACTTATATGCTTTCGAATACTTCCTTACCCTTGCGGAGAAAGAAAGATATAGCCATCCAGATACGGAATGGATCTTCGTCTTCGCGAACGTCCGTGGTTTCAAGGTCTATAACGACCAGAAGGGCTTCGAGCAGGGTAACAAGTTCCTTAAAGATATCGGCCAAATGATTGAGAAGGCCTTTAATGGCGCGATGGTCTCCCGCCCAAGCGATGACCACTTTGTCGTCTTTACCAAGAACGAGAATATCCGCGAGCAGGTCGCCGCGGCTAATGCCGCTATCCAGGCATATGACGAAGAAGTCAAGCCAACCATCGCCTGCGGTGGCTATGTCTTAGAGAATGGCGTCGATATGCATGCGGCGGTGGATAAAGCCCGTTATGTCGCCTCCCTTATTACCAAGGGCAGCAGACTCGAGGACTATTTGCTCTACACCGAGGAACTCCATGACGAATACATCATGGCCCAGTACATCGTCCGTCATGTCGATGAGGCGATTGAGAAAGATTACTTGCAGCCATACTTCCAGCCGGTCGTTTGGTCTGATTCCAGATGCCTTTGTGGCGTTGAAGCCCTCGCGCGTTGGAACGATCCGCAGTTCGGCTTCCTATCTCCAGGCAAGTTTGTACCTGTTTTAGAGGCCGCCCACTTAATCCATAAGCTTGATACCGCGATGCTTAGAAGCGTCTGTAAGATGCTCCGTCACTGCATCGACAATAAGCTTCCTGTCTTACCGACCTCTATCAACTTCTCCCGTGCCGACTTCGGTCACATTGATGTTGTTAAGGCCATTGACGACATCGTCAACGAATACAAACTCCCACATGATTTAATCCACGTTGAGATTACCGAGTCCGCCTTAACAGATGATGAAGGCGTGCTCCACGATGCGATCGATAGGCTCCATAAGCTTGGCTACGCCCTTTGGTTAGATGACTTTGGCTCTGGCTATAGCTCCTTCAACGTCTTGAAGGACTACGACTTCGACGTCCTTAAGCTCGACATGAAGTTCTTAAGCGGCTTCGACAGCAACCAGAAATCGAGGACCTTAATCTCCTCGGTCATCAAGGTCGCGAATGAATTAAACATGATGACTCTCTCCGAAGGCGTCGAGACCCAGGAAGAGGCTGAATTCCTCGAATCCGTTTCCTGCGGCAGGCTTCAGGGTTACCTCTATGGCAAGCCGTTATCCTTCGATGAATTAATGAACAGAATCAAGGCCGGAGACTACAAACTGGCCGAGGAAACATTCACCACAGAGAAAGTAACTGATGGTGAAAAATAAGTAATCGTTTAAGTTGAGATTTTTGAAAGATTGACTATCAAAATAGCAACAAAATGGAGGCAAATAAGCAGAAAAGTAAACATTTTGTTAACAAATTCCATTTCCTGCTTATATTTAAAACCCGATGGACATCCGCTCATTAAAAACATTTGAAGAGATTGTCTCCGAAGATTTCTCCGGAGTATATATCGTAGACGATGAACGTCGCATTTTGTTTTGGAACAAAGCAGCGGAGGAAATCACTGGTTACACCGCAGAAGAAATGGTAGGCAAAAGCTGCCCAGAGACTGGGCTTAATCACACCGATGATAAAGGCACCCCTCTTTGCCATGGCTTCTGCCCGTTATTAAAGACCCTCCGCGATGGCAAAACCCGCGGCGATGTCGTCTTGGCCCAGACCAAGAACGGCGGCAGGGTTGCCGTGCGCGTCCGTTTCGTCCCGATCAAGCGCGATGATAAGACCGTCGCGGTGGCCGAGATCTTCGAAAGAGAAGGTCCTTATGACCCATTAGCAGAGAAGACCTTGTCTAGGCTTGCCTTTAATTCCAGCCACGACTATTTAACCGGCTTACCAGCCCGTTCCTATATCGACACTTTCATCCAGAGCAAACTGGATTTGCCATCTGCCGAGAAGCAATCATTCGCCGTCCTCTTCTTAGACTTCGACGACTTCAAGGTCATCAATGACCGTTATGGTCACGTGGCCGGTGACGCCGTCTTGAAGACGATGGCCAGGGTCATTTCCAGCGCCGTTAAGAAGGAAGACCTCATGGGTAGGTATGGCGGCGAGGAATTCGTCGGCGTTTACATGGTCGACTCCGTTAAGGATGCGAAAGCCATTGCCGAAAGGGTTCGCGCGGCGATTGAAGCGGCCGAAATCGCCTTCGAAGGAATTACCCTCCGTATCACTGCCTCCATCGGCGTGACGATGGCTAAGGAAGGCGATAGCGTTGAAGCGGTGGTCAGGCGTGCTGACCGCATGATGTATCAATCCAAACGACTCGGAAAGAACAACGTCTGCTCCGACGATTGGTAAAGAAAATTAACGTGCTGGAAACGGCACGTTTTCTTTTTTCTATGGCTTTAGCCACAGAAAAGCCTATAATTGCCACTCGTTATGGCACTTACTCTGGTCATCGCGAGCCTCTCCATCCTTGGAATGGTTGCGCTTCTAATCTGGAAGCCAAGCATCAAGGTTGGTCCAATTAAGTTGTCTACCTTCTACTGGCCGCCGCTATTAGGGGCGCTTTTATTGCTTATCTTCCAAAACGGACTCTCCGATGCTTTCGTTGCCAATTTAATCAGCGATGCCCCAACTAACCCAGTTAAGCTTTTGACTCTCTTCTTCTCGATGAGTTTTCTTTCCCTTGCCTTAGACGAGGCTGGTTTGTTCTCTTACCTCGCTTCCAAGGCCATCGCTTATGGCAAAGATCAGATGAGCCTCTTCGTGCTTATCTATTTCGTCACTGGACTCCTTACCGTCTTTACCTCCAACGACATTGTCGTCTTAACCTTCACCCCATTCATCCTCAGCTTCTGCAAGAGGGCTAAGATTTCTCCTCTCCCGTTCTTGATGGAGGAGTTCGTTGCCGCGAATACCTTCTCGATGGCCTTGCTCATCGGTAACCCAACTAACATCTACCTCTCCGAAAGCGCGGGCTTTGGTTTCTTCAAATACCTCGAGGTCCTATTATTGCCAACCACCTTAGCGGCAGGTGTTTCCTTCTTGATGCTCTTCCTTTTGTTCCGTAAGAGCTTAAGCGCACCATTAGAGGCCCATGCGGAAGTGGAACCACTTAAGGATAAGGTTGCCACGATCGTCGGCGTCGTTAATCTTGGCATCTGTATCTTGCTTCTTTCGATTAGCTCTTTCATCCAGGTTGAGATGCATTTAATCTGCTTCCTTTTCTGCGCTGCAGAGTTCCTCTTCCTCCTCTTCTATTGCGTCAGCAAAGATATCAAGGAAGAAGACCATCCTTATTCCTTACTTATTAATTCCGTTAAGCGTGTGCCTTACGCGTTGATTCCGTTCCTTCTTTCCATGTTTACCATCGTGGATGCCTTATCGCTTAGCGGCGTGAATGCGGCAGTGGCGGGAGCCTTAGCTAATTTACCTCCGATCTATGGTGTTGGCGTGGCCAGTTTCTTATCCTGCAGCCTCATGAATAACATTCCTATGTCCGTACTGTTCGCTGACCTAATTCCTGCCGTTGGCGGAAACTACGTCGCCAATTACTATGCGGCGGTCATCGGTTCTAACCTCGGTGCTCTATTAACTCCGCTCGGCGCGCTTGCCGGAATCATGTGGATGAATATGTTGGATGGCAAAGGCTGCCACATCTCCTTCGCTAGGTTTACCAAATGCGGTTTGGCTATTTCCTTGATCAGCCTTCTCTTCGCTTTGAGTGGCTTGCAGCTTTCTTTGCTTATATTCCAGTAATGAATTAAGACCCGAATCATGGCTCCAAATACTGGCGAACCGTGATTTTTAAATGGTGCATAACGCCCTAAGTGCAAAAAAGTGAATTAAACTCGCACCCTTAAGAAATGATACATATCCGCCTAAAATGCCCAAATCACTGGCTTTTTTGTGCTTAGACTTTTCTTTTTGGTCAAAAACGGCACAAAGTGGGGTACTTTTTTGTTCAACTTTTTGGAGATGCGCTAAAATATTTTCACAAGAAAGGAGTTTGTCCATGGGAAAAACTCGAAAGAAAGCTAATAAGGGCTTAGCCATCGCTTTTGTTGGCATTGTTATTTTCATCTTGGCTGCTCTCGCCGTTGTATTAGGCGGGTTGCTTAACCTCATCCCGAGCGGCTCCGGTTATGGTGTCAAGGATACCATGAATCGAATGCTCGCTATGTTCGGAGAGTCCGGATCTAAGACTCTCTTCATCATTACCGGCGTGGTGGTAATCGATGCAGTGTTACTCCTTTTCAACATCGTGTACGCGTGCATCCGCAAAAAACCTGTTTATATCCTCCACGCGATTTTTGCGGCGTTGGCCATCCTCTTAATTGCCTTTGACGCGCTCCTTGCGTTCAACCTCTTGGCCAACCACGCGATGAAGGGTCTTGCCTCTGCCTTGATCTTTGGCTCTGCGGCCCTCGCTCTCGTTGCCTGGCTCGTTATCTTCGTTGCCATGAGAGGTTTAATCGCCGACTTCTTGCCACCGGCTGAAATGTCCAATGAAAATGGCGGCAAGGTCAGCAGGAAAGGTATGGGTCTCGGCCTCGTTGCCTTGATCCTCATCATCCTTGGCGTTGCCATTGTCTTGCTTGGCGGACCACTCAAGTACATCCCAAGAGGTGAAAACTACGGTCTTGTTTATGCCAGCGACACCTTCTTCCAGATGTTTACCAACACTGGCTCCAAGGTCCTTGGCCTCATTGCCATCATCGTCTGCATTGACGTCTTGTTCTTCTTTATTGCTGCTATCTTTGCCTGCGTTAAGAAGAAGCCAATCTACATCCTTCCAGACATCGCTGCCTGCTTTGCGGTTGCCTTCCTCGCGTTCCTTGCTTTATTGACCTATGGTCTCTTAGCTCATAACGTCTTGGAAGTCGTTGCCCGCTTGATGATCATCCTTGCCATCGCCCTCTTGGTCGTTGGTTGGGTCTTAATGCTCGCTGCCATGAGACCTCTCATCTCCAGCGCCCTCCCACCTCTTGAAGAAGAAGACGAGGAAGAAGGCGAAGAAGAAGCGGTCGATGAGCCAACCTTAGTCGAAGAAGAACCAGCTGAGGAAGAACCAGCCGAAGAAGAAAAACCGGCTGAGGAAGAACCAGCTCCAGCTGAAGAAGAAAAAGAAGAGGAACCAGCCCCTGTTGAAGAGGAAGCGGCTCCTGTCGAAGAAGAAAAAGAAGAAGAACCTGCGCCAGTCGAGGAAGAGCCAGCCAAAGAAGAAGAGCCAGCTCCAGTCGAGGAAGAACCTGCGCCAGTCGAGGAAGAGCCGGCCAAAGAAGAAGAGCCAGCTCCTGTCGAGGAAGCCCCAGCCGAAGAGCCAGCCCCAGCGGAAGAAGCTGAAGCCGGCAATGGCTTTGGCGATATCACCCGCAGAAGCTTCGCTGAAAAACTTGAGCTCGCTGATGACGATCTCCGTAACAAGTACGAAGAACTCAAAGCGGAAGCTGCTCGTTATGGCTTAAAGGGCCGTGTCTCCAAGTCCGGTGACACCTATCACTTAGGCCGTAAGAACTACCTCAAGATCATGATCGTCGGCAAGACTCTCAGAACCTACTATGCCCTCGATCCAAAAGAATATGCTGGCTCCCCAATCCCAGTTGAGGACGTCAGCGAAAAGAAGGCCTTCGCCGATATGCCTTCCATGCTCCGTGTTAAGAGCGATCTCTCCCTCCGTCGTGCCAAGACCCTCATCGCCGATATGATGAAGGCCGATGGCATCGAAGCCGGCGAAGAAAAAGAAGCGGCTGCCGCTCCAGCTGAAGAAGCCCCAGTCGAAGAAACCAAGGTCCTCGGCAAATACGAAGTCTATCCAGAAGAAGGCGAATTCAAATATCGCTTAAAGGCCAACAACGGTGAAATCCTCATCGTCTCCAACGGCTATAGCTCCCGTGCCGGCGCCAAGAGCGGCATCGAAACCTTGAAGAAGAATGTCGAAGGCGGTGTCATCCGCATCGTCACCGACAAGAACGGCTACTCCCAGTTCCGTATCTTCAACGCTAACGAAGCCCGCCTCATCGTCTCTGGTGAGTTCTACAAGACCAAGGATCGCGCCGAAAGCGCCAGCAACTCCGTCAAGAGATTCTATGCGACCGAGAAGATTGTCGACCTCGACGAGATTCCAAACAACGAACGTCGCGAATGGATCTATGAAGCGGCCAAGGAAGAAGACAAAGAGAACGGTAAGCTCGAACTCTTCAAGGACGACACCGATAAGTGGTTAGCCCGCTTGCTTGCCTCCAATGGCGAAATCCTCTTCGTTACCGCGAACAACTATGCCTCCAAGTCTGGCCTTCTCGAAGCTATCGAGAACATCAAAGGCGCGATTGGTGAGAAAGATGCCTTCCGCATCCTCAAAGATAAGCAGGATCGTTACCAGTTCGTCGTCGAATCTGGCAACGGTTCCATCCTTGTCTTAGGCGAAACCTACGCCAGCGCGGAATCCGCCAAGAACGCCGCCGTCAGCGTCCTCTCCTTCATGGATAAGGCTGAAGTCGTTGATGCCACCGCAGCTGCTGAAGCGGAATAAGCTAACATCATTCTTAAGGCACCTCTCCTTATGGAGGGGTGCTTTTTGGTTGCCTTGGACTGCCAATAAATTATCTTTCCTGTATAATGACGGGCGAAGGAGGTTCTAAAAGAACAAAAAACTATGTTTAGTGATGAGAACAAATCCTCATCCTTAGCCAAGTTCCTAAACA
>ONCO01000016.1 GCA_900316365.1 uncultured Erysipelotrichaceae bacterium | reverse complement strand
GTCGCGGCCGTTTTAGCGACCTTAGCCTTCATCCTCATGATGTTCACCCCAGCCGTTACCTGCAAAGGTGCTCTCACCGGCGGTAATTACGAACTCGCTGGAACCGCTGCTATCTTCGGCAAAGCCAACGACCTCACACTTGGTGAAGCCGCTGTCTTCTGCAATAAAGATGGTGTCATTCCAGCTACCTGGTCCGCGATCATCGCTTGGATCCTTATGATGGCCGCTGTCGTCATCCTTCTTCTCGGAGTCATCCTCCCATTATTCAAAGTTAAGGCCCTCACCAAATTCGCCGGTCTTCTCAACCTCATTGTTGTCATCGCGTTAGTCGTCGCTGGCATCTTCATGTTTATCCAGGTCCCAACCTTCCTCGGTGCCGCCGGTAGAAGCGATGCTTCTGGCTATGCTCTTGGCGCTGGCTGGATCATCTCCGCTATCGTTGCTATCGTTGCTGGCGTCTGCGCCATCCTTCCAGCCGCTGTCGATCTTGCTTCCAAGAAATAAGTAAGCCTAATTAGATACTACTTAAGCCCCATTGGAGAACATGGGGCTTTTTCTGTATTAGAATTACCTCGCTATGGATAAGACTAATGTGATGCGCCTCCTCGATGCGGCGAAGATCGAATACGTCGAGAGAACCTATGATGCAGAACTAACCGACGGAGAATCCATCGCCAAGATATTGGGCGAAGACCCCGAATGCGTCTTTAAAACTCTCGTCACTGTTTCCGACAAGAAGGAATATTTTGTCTTCTGCGTTCCTGTTAATGGAACATTAAACCTTAAGAAGGCCGCCAAAGCGGTGGGTGCTAAGTCCATTGCCATGATCCACCAGAAGGAACTCCTCCCTTTAACTGGTTATGTCCATGGAGGCTGTTCTCCAATAGGCTTAAAGAAACCATTCCCGGTCACCATTGATGAGACTGCCCAACTCTTTGATAGGGTTTATGTTTCAGGTGGCAGGAAAGGCTTCCAGATTGGTCTATCTCCAACCGCCTTAAAAGAGTACTGCAACGCCAAATTTTGCGACATTCTCGCTTAAATAACAGCCAAAAGTCATCCTGCTCTCCTACTTATATAAAGGAGGGCTTTTTAATGGAAACGAATAACAACAAACTTTTGGAATTCATTGATTCGATGGCAGATTTGCTGCACGAGGTCACAAGACCTTTATATAGGAAAAGATCGGAATACCCGATTGATGAGAATGCTTTATATGAGAACAGCTTATTATCCGCGGCTTTGTATGACCGTTATTTCGGTTATCAGCCCAGCGAAGAGCAGGCCGCGGCTATATCTATAGAAAAAGGATCTTATCAAAGGTTATTAGAGAGATACCAGGAGAGCTCTGATAGACCGGCCGCGGCAATTGCCGAGTATTGTGGAGCGATGAATGGAGTCATTGACGAGAGGGCCTTTAGCAAGGGTGGATCGCACTTCGTTTTGACGCCAAATTTGTTTTCTTACGCCGGAAGAATCGAGGAATTACTTCTGTCTTATAAAAGAAAAAGTAAGACAAGTTCGGGAAAATCACGAATTTTGTAAAATTTAGCACTCAACGCTTGACAGTGCTAAAAACGGGGCTATCATATAGTTAGCACTTGGGTAGTGAGAGTGCTAAAAAGGAGGAATTCTTATGAATCATGAATTAACCAATCGTATGGGCAGCTTCGGATTCTTCGATCCGTTCTTTGCCCCATTCTTCGAGGAGGGACAAAACGAAAGCTTCGGCCATCTTGATATGAAAACCGACATCCAGGATATGGGTGATGGCTATAAGATGGAGGTCGAGCTCCCTGGCTTCGATAAACAGGATTTAGGCCTTAACTTAAATGATGGTTATCTCACCATCTCGGCGAAGGTAAACCGTTATAAGAACGATAAGGATAAGAAAGGCCATTATATCCATCGCGAAAGATTCTCTGGCACCACGACCAGAACCTACTATGTAGGTGATATCGAAGAGAAGGACATCAAAGCTTCCTTCAATAACGGCGTGCTTACCGTCATGTTCCCGAAAGAGGACGCGAAGAAAGTCGCCGAAGCGCACTCGATCGCAATCGAATAACCTAATACGCCTGACCGGCTATGGGAAAAGGAGAGGTTCGCCTCTCCTTTTAGTTTAGAAATCCATGATGGCGATGACTTCTTCTTGTAAGCCGGCAACGACTTCAAGTTCGCCATTAATGATGTGTAGGTTGGTTTCGCTACGGACCCCGAAGTCTGGGGCGTAGATTCCAGGTTCATCGGAGAAGCTGGTGCCTTCGATTAAGTATCTGGTGTCGTGGGTTTCGTAGTTATCTAAATTCGCCCCGGAACCATGTGGGGAAACGTCAGCGGCGATGTTATGGCCAACTCTATGGAGGAAGTATTCGCCATAACCCGCTTCGGTGATGACGCCTCTGGCCACATCATCGGCTTCATAGGCCATGACAGGACGATTTGGGATCTCCTTCTTAAGGAAGGCGATGACCGCATCTCTGGCATTCTTAACAATCTCGAAGCGTTTCTTATATTTAGCCGGGACCTTCTCTCCGACATATCCCATCCAGGTGATGTCGGCATAGACGGCTTCTGTCTCATTCATCTTGGCCCACATGTCAATTAATACAAGGTCGCCTCTTTTTATCTTGCTATGGCTTTCTTTGGTCGGTGAATAGTGGGGGTTAGAGGCATTCTTTCCAGTCGCGACAAGCGGTGCCTCGTCATAGACCATGCCTTCTTCCTCGAAGCGTCTTGCGATGAATTGCTGAATCTCATATTCATCGGTCTCACCATTCTTCTCAATGAGTTCGCGGATCTTTTTAAAGGCTTCGTCTTTGATGGCGAGGGTTAAGCTGCAGGCCTCAAGCTGAAGGGCATAGCCCTTATCGCCATAGACCGCGGTGATGGACTGAAGGACATTCTGGCTGGAGATGACTTCGATGCCTAAGGAAGAGATGAAGTCGACGGAACCCCAGTCTGCCAGGGAGACGCGTGGCAAAAGGCCATTCTCGGAGATATCCATCATGACTTTCTTGTATTGGCTTAAGTCTTTTCTTTCCAATTCGAGCATTTCCTGCCAGGTCTTATAAACATGGAGGTCGAAGTTCTTTTTGGTTTCTTTGTCTTTTAGATAAACGGTGTCTATTGCGTGGGTGATCAAGTATGGTTTCCCTTCTTTTGGGATAACCATAAAGATCTTCCTGGTCAGCATCTTTGGACCAAGCAAGGCGTTCATAGCTGGATTATGGCATTCATAGTCCACCATGACCCAGGCATCAGCCTTCTCGTTAGCGATAGTTTTTTGGATTTCTTGTATTGTCATGCCCGCATTTTACACCTGAACGCCCTATTAGGGTTCAAGAGGCGTAGAATATTGTCATATGTTGATGAGTTACGAAGGCGCGAGGGTTGTGCGCAGTTGCCCTTTAGAAGAACACCCAAGACCACAAGCCAAGAGGAAAGACGTCTTTATCCTTAATGGCGAATGGGACTTTGAGATAAATAAGAACAAGGATATCCCCGCTTCCTTCGAGAAGATGATTCTCGTTCCTTTTGCCGTTGAGACAGAGCTTTCTGGTATCACCCAACGTGTCGCGAAGGATGACTTCCTCCATTACCATAGGACCTTTGATATTCCAGAAGGATTAGAACACAAAATTGCCATTCTCCATTTCGATGCGGTAGATCAGATCGCTGATGTCTTTGTTAATGGCGAATTGGTAGCCCATCATGAAGGTGGATACACCCCGTTTATCGCTAAACTCAAAGGACTAAAACAAACCGGAAACGTCATTGACGTCACCGTTAGCGATGATACCGATAGCGAAATCTTCGCTAGAGCCAAGCAGATGAATAAAAACGGTGGCATTTGGTATACCCCGACTTCCGGTATCTGGCAGAGCGTTTGGCTCGAGTTTGTACCTGAAAATTACATCGAAAGCTTTAAGCTCTACCCTGATTTAGACAAGAAGACCCTTAAGATTAAGGCCACCTTTGTCGGTGAGGTTAAAGATGCGGTCGCGGAGGTTACCTATAAAGGGAAGAGCGTCGCGAATGGCGTTTTTGACGAGAAAGGCGAAACCACCATCCGTTTAGGTAGAAGCGTCCATCCTTGGTCTCCAGAAGAACCTAACCTCTATGACTTGCTCCTAAAAGATGGCGAAGATGTGGTGGAGAGCTATTTCGCGATGCGTAAATTCTCCTCCATCATGCATGAAGGGCATCTTGTCTTGGCTTTAAACAACAAACCTTATTTCGCTTCTGGTGTTTTGGATCAAGGCTATTGGCCAGAATCCGGTTTGACCGCACCTACCGACCAATCCTTAATCAACGATGTGAAGCTCCTTAAGGACATGGGCTTCAATATGGTCAGAAAGCACATCAAGATCGAGCCGATGCGTTGGTACTACCATTGCGACAGACTTGGCTTATTGGTCATGCAGGATTTCATTACCGGCGGTGCCCCATATAAGAAGATCCTTATCAATCTTCGTCCGTTCATTGAATTCAACTTTAACGATACAAAACCGCGTATCCATAAGTTGCTCGGTAGGGGAAACCCAGAATCCAAAGCCCAATTCTTAAAAGACATGGCCCCGATTGTCGACCATCTCTTTAACGTTCCTTCCCTTTATTGCTGGGTCCTATTCAACGAGGGCTGGGGGCAGTTCGACACCGCCGAAACATATAAGAAGCTTTTGGCGTTAGATAACACCAGAACCATCGACGCGAACTCTGGCTGGTATGACCAGAAGGTTGGCGATTATTCCTCCAGACACATCTATTTCCGTAAAGTTAAGATTCGTCACGACAACGTGAGAATGCTTTCCTTAAGCGAGTTCGGCGGTTATTCCCTTAAGACCCCAGGACACATGTTCGATGAGAAGTCCTTCGGTTATAAGGAATATAAGACCATCGAAGACCTTAACTTGGGCATGAAGAAACTCTATGAGACAGAGATCGTGCCGCTTATGAAGAAAGAGGGTCTTTCTACTACCGTTTACACTCAGCTCACCGACGTTGAGCAGGAGATCAACGGCTTAGTTACCTATGACCGCAAGATCACCAAGATTGACCCAGAACTGATGCGTAGTCTCAACGCGATGCTTAAATTCTAAAGTCACCCCTATCTAGAGATAGGCTGTGCCTTATAATGATGGACATGAAATTTAAGGCCGCCTTCTTCGATATCGACAACACCTTGTACGATTACTCTAAGATGAGATTCACCGAATCCACCTTAGAATGTATTAAAAAATTCCAGAAAAACGGCGGTAAGGCTTTTATCGTCTCGGCCAGATGCTATGACTTAATTCGTAGCTTTGGCCTTTTCGATTTAGGCGTCAAATGGGATGGCTGGTCTAGCTTCTGTGGCGGCGTGACCCATATAGGTCACCGTTATGTCAAAAAGCTTTTGATGCCACCGACCGTGATGAAGAAGATGATCGCCTATTGCAACGCCCACAACGGAAGGCTTGAGGTCTTAGGCGTCAAGAATCGCGTTCTTGCTGGCAATATCACCCCTGCGGTCGTTGATTACCATAAACATTACTTGCAGCCATATCCTCCGGTGGGTAAATACAAAGGCGGCGAAGCTATCGGCGCGGTCATCTATGCCTATAAAGACTTCGATGAAGGCTTTAAGAAGGCTTTCCCGAATGCGACCTTCAATCGTTACTGCGACTGGGCGGCTGATATCTCCTTTCATCCAGGAAGAAATAAAGGCTTTGGCTGCAAGCTTATCCTTGAAGCCCTAGGCATAAAGAAAGAAGAAGCTATCGCCTTTGGCGATGACCTCCCAGACGTCTATATGAAGGAAAGTTGCCAAGAACTTGTTATAGTAGGTAACGGAAGGGAAGAGGCGAAAGCGGAAGCGACTTATGTCGCTGAGCAAATCAGCGACGATGGAATCGCTAAAGCCTTTGCCCACTTTGACATATGAAGATTGGTAAGCTCGCCCTCAAATATATCGGATGGCGCATGGGCAGCGGAGAAAAGGCCGCCCTTAAGCACGTCGTATTCGATAGAAGTCCAAACACTATTTTTGATATCCCTTATTCTGACGTTGAAGACGAAAGACTTAAGTTCGATCTTCTTAAGAGCAGTGGAGAGAAACGTAAGAATGTCCTGCTTATCGATATTCATGGCGGGGCCTATTACCATGGCCATCGTAGCTGCAACTATGCTTTCTCCAATTATTTCCGTGAGCAAGGCTATGATGTCGTTGTCGCGGATTACCGTTTGACTGACGCGAGCAAAGGACTATCCGTTAAAACTGAGGTCCAAGACCTTTTGAAGTTGTTCGCTTACTTAGAAGCGCATCTTAAAGACTATGGCCTAGAGAACGATAAGGTCGTCATCATGGGCGACTCTGCTGGTGGTCATTTCGCGATGCTCACAAGCGAGATCTGCTTAGACGAAAACCTCCAAAAGAAGTGGGGCGTAGATGCGAATTTGCCAAAAATTAGCGCCACGGTGGTGTGTTGTCCAGTCTATGACTTCACTACCGCGGTCTATAGCAGTGGTCTTTCTAAGTCTGGCCAGACCTATATGTATGGCCTTGGCTATGAAGACGAAGAATGGACCAAATCTTTGGATCCTAGAGAGCACATCAAATCCCTTTCGGTTCCACTCTTTGTCTCCAGCTGTTTTAACGATTTCCTTAAGGAACACTCAATCAAATTAGACAAAGAGCTAAACGAGCTTGGAGCTGAACATTCTTTCGTCTGGATCGAGACCAAAAATAAAAAAGTCGGACATGTCCATAACGTTATAGCCATGAACCTTCCTGAGTCGAAAAAAGTCAACGAAGCCATCGTCGAATTTTTAGAGTCAAAGGTTTAATACCTTTGTTGATAATCATATTAAAGGCGCATAAACTACCCCCGAAATGGATGAATTAGCACAGAAAAAAGCGCCCTACATTGAAGCGCTGAAAAAGTATATCGCGGAAGATGTCTCGCCATTTGATGTCCCAGGACATCACATGGGTAATGTCGAGAACGCTTTTACTAAGTTTTTGGGTCATGACGTCTACCGCGCTGACGTAAACGCACCAGTTGGCATGGATAACCTCGCCAATCCTCGCGGCGTTATTTTGGAATCTGAGAAATTGATGGCTGAAGCCTGCGGTGCAGACGAAGCCTTCTTCCTTATTAACGGCACCACCAGCGGCATCCTCGCGATGCTTTTGACTGCGGTCCGCGCTGGCGAGAAGATCCTTCTCCCTCGTAACGTCCATAAGTCCGTCATCAATGGCCTTATCCTTTCCGGTGCCGTGCCTGAATACATCATGCCGGAAATCGACAACGACCTTGAGATCGCCAATCAGCCTTCTGTCGAAGACTTCAAGAAGGCCATCGTCCGTTATCCATCCGCGAAAGCGGTCTTTGTTATCAACCCAACCTATTTCGGCGCAGTCACTGATCTAAAGGAAATCGTCGACTTCGCCCATGCCCACAATATGGCGGTTCTCGTCGATGAGGCCCATGGCGCACATTATTATTTCCACGCCGGCAATTGCCCTATGACCGCGATGGAAGCTGGGGCCGATTTATCCTCCGTCTCTTTCCATAAGACCGGCGGAAGTTTGACGCAAAGTTCCGTCCTTTTGGCTCACACCGAACGTTTCAACCGTTACGATATCCAGAAAGCCCTCAACATTTTGAATACCACTTCGCCATCGACTTTGCTTATCGCTTCCCTCGATGCGGCCAGACAATTCATGGTCACCAAAGGCAAAGCCCAGATGGAAAAATGCTATGAGCTTGCTGCTTATGCCGCGGAGAAGATTAACAAGATTCCAGGTTTCTCCGTCGCTGGAAGGGAACATTTCTTAAAGCATGGCTGCTATGACTACGACTCCAGCAAAGTCGTTATCAGCCTTGACCATCTCGATATCAGCGGTTTCGACCTCTATTACCTCATTAAGAAGAAATATCAGATCCAGCTTGAGCTTGCCGAGACTTATGCGGTCCTTTGCATCTTCGCCATCGGCACCAAGAAGAGCCATGTCGACCATCTCGTAAATGCCTTAAAGGAAATCTCCAAGGAGCATTACCACAAGAAGGTCACTTATCCAGATCATCACTTTGACTCTTCCTTCCCATTCCTTCTTACCCGTCCTCGCGTCGCCTTCCACGCCACTGGCAAGGTCGTTCCGCTTGAAGAATGCGGTGGAGAAATCTCCAAGGAGCAGGTCATGATCTATCCGCCGGGAATTCCGCTTATCTCCCCGGGCGAAGTCTGGACCAACGAGCTCATTGAGCGCGTGAAACACTACAAATCGACCCAGATTACCGTTCTTTCCAACTATCCGAATGGCTTCGAAGTCATCGACAAGGAACATTGGAGATACTTCAGCAAGTACACCAATAGGCTCGCGGACTATTACAACACCCGCAAGACCACTCCGCGTCAGGATGGTTTCGTTATGCCGTTCGAAGGCGACGAGCATCAGGCTACCTTTATGCTCCTCCCATATCGCAAAGACACTTGGAGGAAAGGCGGCGTCCCAGGGCGCGCTTGCTATAAGAAGGTCATTCAGGCTATCGCCGAACATGAGAAAGTCATCGTCGGCATCCATCCGAGTATCTTTAAGAAAGTCGCTCCAGAATACGAAGGTATGGAGAATGTCGAAACCGTCTCCATCCGTTATAACGACTCTTGGGCTAGAGATAACACCGACTGCTTTGTCACCAATGGCAAAACCGTCCGTGCAGTCGATTTCCGCTTCAACGCTTGGGGTGGCACAGTCGATGGTCTTTATTCCAACTGGAAAGACGATGATCGTTTAGGCGGACTTCTCGCTAAGAGACTTAAGGTCAGCGCCTATTCCCTCCAGAGCTTTATCCTCGAAGGCGGTTCTATCGCCGTTGATGGTCAGGGCACCTGCATCGTCACCGAAGCCTGCCTCCTCTCCAAAGGCCGTAATCCGGATCTAAGCAAGGAAGAAATCGAGGAGAACCTCAAATCCTACCTCGGCTTAGAGAAAGTCGTTTGGGTTCCGCATGGCATCTACCTTGATGAGACCAACGAGCATATCGACAACATGGTCGCCTTTATCAAGCCTGGCGTTATTGCTCTCGCCTGGACGAAGGATAAAAACGATCCTCAATACGCCTTCTGCCAAGCCACCTATAAGGTCTTAAAGAAAGCTACTGACGCTCAAGGCAGACCATTCGAAATCCACAAGATTTTGGTACCTTCCCCGGCCCTTTATATGACCAAGGAAGAAAGCAAGGGCATCGTCACCGGCGCGTATAATGCGAAACCGCGTGAAGACGGTGGCCGCTTAGCCGCCAGCTACATCAACTTCTATCAAGGAAAGGACTTCGTCATCCTCCCAGCCTTCGGCGTGAAGGAAGACGCGCTTGCCTTAAAGCAGATCAAAGCCCTCTTCCCCGAGAAGAAAGTCCATCAGATATTAACCCGCGAGATTCTTCTCGGCGGTGGAAACATTCACTGCATCACGATGCAGATCCCTAAGGAGTAAGCACATGGAACACAAGTATTCAGTCGCGCAGTTCTCGATGAGCGATAACTATGACGAGAACATCGCAAAAGCCGACAAGATGATTGAGAAGGCCGCCAAAGAAGGCGCCGAACTCCTCCTTTTGCCAGAGCTTTTCGAAGGCTTATATTTCTGCCAGGTTGAGGATTACGAAAAGTATTCCTTAGCCGAGGAAGCCAAGAACTCCAAGACCTTGGCCCACTTCCAGGAAATGGCTAAGAAGTATCACATCGTTCTTCCAATCTCCTTCTTTGAGAAGAGCGGACCAGTCTATTTCAACTCTTTAGCCATGATTGATGCCGACGGTACCATCTTAGGTATCTACCGCAAGAGCCACATCCCAACCGGGGAATGCTATGAGGAGAAGTTCTACTTCACCCCAGGCGATACCGGCTTCATGGTCTTCGATACCGCCGCTGGACGTATTGGCGCGGCTATCTGCTGGGATCAGTGGTTCCCAGAAACCGCCCGTATCCTCACCCTCCAGGGTGCCCAGGTTCTTCTCTTCCCAAGCGCGATTGGCTCCGAGCCGGTTCTCCCAAAAGATAGCAAAGACCATTGGCAGAACACCATGCGTGGCCATGCCGCGGCGAACATCATCCCGCTTCTTGCCTGTAACCGCGTCGGCGTGGAGAAAGCCGGAAAGAGCTCTATGAAGTTCTTCGGTTCCTCCTTCGTCAGCAATGAATATGGCGAGAAGATCGCCGAGCTTTCCAGAGAAGAAGAAAACATCTTAGTCGCCTCCTTTGATGTCGACCTTTGCGACAAAGAGAGAAACGACTGGGGCGTCTTCCGTGACCGCCGCACTGACCTCTATGGGGACCTCCTCAAGCTCAGCGCAGTCAAAAAATAACAATTGCCTCCGATTCCATCGACATTTGGAAGTAATTAGAGAACGTCTTTATTTAGCCTCCCTGTCTAGAGAATGGGCTTTCTCCGCTTTGGAGAGACGCTAAAGGAAAGACGTTTTTTATTTAGGTGTTATACTGCGGGTATGAATTTGAATTGCGCTTTGGTAATGCAGGGCGGTGGCACTAGAGGCATCTACACCGCCGGGGCCTTGGACTATTTAATGGAACAAGGAATCACCTTCGATGCCGTTTATGGAACTTCGGCCGGCGCCCTCTGTGGCACTGACTATCTTTCCGGTGATATTGGACGCACCAAGATCCTCATGACCAAATACATGATGGACCTTAAGTTCGTCTCCTTTACCCGACTCCTCTTTACCGGCAATCTCTTCAATTTCGATTATCTTTTCGATGAGCTTCCGAAGAAGCTTCCGTTTAACTTTGAGCAATTCGATAAGAGCCCGATGCGTTTCTTCTTAGGCGTCACCTGCCTAGATGATGGCAAAGCCTATTTCTTAGAGAAAGGCAAAGTCCCTGATATCTGGGATGCGATCGCGGCCTCTTCTTCTTTGCCTGGCATCGCCAAGACTCCGATCATGATTGATGGGAAACCATATCTTGATGGGGGACCATCTTGCTCCATCGGCTTCCGTTTCGCCCTAAAGGACGGCTATAAGACTTTCGTTATTACCACCAGACCTAAGGGATACCGCAAGGAACTCGTCAAAAGCGCGTCCACCAAAAGGAAGGATGCCGGATATAAACGCACCTACAAGAAATACCCTGATTTCGTTAATGCCTGCGTCAATTGGGATAAGACCTATAACGAGGAAATGGACGAGATGGATGCTTTGCATGATGAAGGCAAAATCTTGGTTATGTATCCATCCAAACCGCTTAAGGTCGCGGTCGCGGAACGTAACCTCAAGAAGCTCGAAGAGGTTTACCAATTAGGCAAAAAAGACATGGAAAAGATGCTTCCGGAACTTCTTTCCTATCTAAAATGACGCGGATGAATAATAATATTCATCGCAATGAATAAGAACGATAAAAAACGTAACCGGAGCCAAAAAGGATTAATCAATCCGAATATGGTCCAAGAAATCCCTGTCTACCACGAGGCTCTGCTCCTCGAGTTTTTGCTTGAGAAAATGCCTAAAAGATCGAGGAAGGATATTAAGAGAATTCTTTCCAATCATCAGGTCTCAGTCGGTGGTGCGCCTGTTAGCCAATTCGACTTTAAGCTTTACCCAGAAGACGTTGTCGTAGTCTCTAGGAATCGTATCGCCAAGAGAACCCGTACTGACCTCCCAATCATCTACGAGGACAAAGACCTCATCGTTATCGATAAGCCATCTGGCCTCCTTTCCGTCGCGACCGAAAGAGAAAAGGGCAGAACTGCTTACCGTTTAGTCTCTGACTACGTTACCCAGAAAGATCCGAAAGCCAGAATCTTCGTCGTCCACCGTTTGGACGAAGACACTTCCGGCGTTTTGGTTTTCGCCAAGAACTACGAAACCAGGGAAGCTTTGCAGAATGCCTGGCAGCATATCGTCACCAAACGTGGCTACTACGCGATCGTCGAAGGGCATATGGAAGCCCCGAAGGCGACGTTTGAAGATTATCTCGACCAGAACAGCATGCAGTTGGTCTTCGTCACCAATAACCCTAAGAAGGGCAAGAAGGCTATTACCTCCTACCGCGTCGTCGCGGAGAATAAGAACTTCTCTCTTCTCGATGTCGATATCGCCTCCGGCCGTAAGAACCAGATCCGCGTCCAGTTAGGACATCGTGGGCATCATGTCATCGGCGACGATAAATATGGCGAGCCAGCCGACCCATTGAAGCGTCTTGGCTTACATGCCTATCAGTTAACTTTTAAGAATCCTTTGACCGACAAAGTCATGGACTTCAAGGCTCCGATGCCTTCCTCTTTTGAGAAGATGTTCTTCACCAAGAGAGACGACCCAAAACCAAGAGTCGAAGAAAAGGAAGCGACTTCCTCTAAGCCAAAACGCGAGGTCCGCGAATCCAAAGCGGTGGCGAAAATCAGGAAGAAACGCGCACAAACTCCGTTCTATAAGCGTAAGAAGGGCGGAAAACTTTAATCCACCATTCGCCTTAATATATGCGTGTCACGCGTATGACTAGGTGTTACAATCAACAATACGAAAGCGTTTAATCGCCTTTTTGCGATTAAGCAGAATAGGCGGTGCGCATGTCTGACGACCCAATCAAATTCGAAAACGAACAACCTTCCGACACCCCAGTGGTCGGGCTTTCTTTAGCCGCCGCGAAGGATAAGAAAGACCTTGTCAAAGACTTCATCAAAAAGCATTTCCCATTCCTTTTCGACGTCAGGTCTCTCTTTTATTTCATCCTTTTCCTCGTCATCGTCTCCCTTGGCTGGTGCGCTTGGAGCTTATGGAATAACTATTTCACTCAGCTTTATGGCTGGGACTATGAGCATCAGTATGTCTGCTTCTATTACACCTATTGGGATACTTGGCATGAGTTCTTTAGGACCGGCCATTTCAACCTTTATAGCTACAACACATTCTTAGGCACCGACAACATCGGTTCTAACTCTTACTACGGCTTATTCGATCCATTCGTCACCGTGATGATTCTCTTCCCGCGCGTTTGGATTCCGCAGATGACGGCCATCACGACCTTCGCGAAGCTTATCGTCACCGCCTTATTGATGCGCGGATACCTCAAGTACATGGGCATCTCCGAATGGACGGCGAGGATTGGTGCGGTGGCCTGCGCCTTCTCCGGTTTCGTTAACTTCATGGTCGGCTTCCCGAACTTCGTCTCGGCGGCTATCTACGCCCCGATGATCCTTTGGGGCATTGAGAAAGTCATCAGGGAGAGGAAACCAACCCTACTTGTATTTGCCATATTCCTAGAGGGCATAACCTCCTTCTTTATGCTGGTCCCATTATGCATTTGGGGCGTTATGTATGCGTTATTCCGTTTCTTCCAGACCTTTAAGCAGAGAACCTGGAAGAAGCAATTATGGGTCATGGGATTAGGTATAGGCAGCTTTGCGGTAGGCTTAGCCCTTTGCTCTTGGGTCTTGCTCCCATCTATCCGCGAGTCGTCTTTATCTGGTCGTACGGTCTCTATCGGTAGCGCATATTTCCACGCGCTTCTAGAGTCTTTGAAGACCTTAAAGTTTGGTCGTTTCTTCCAGTTGATCTTCACCCCGGTCGGTGAGAACCCAGGCCGTGAATTGATGGCCCTTGTCTCCTTCTTCTACCCAACCAGTGGTTATCTCTATTTGCCGTTAACCCTTCCTAATGTCGGCGTTGATTACCATTACGACGCTTGGACGGCATCTATCTTCTGCTACACCTTCTTCGCTATCCTCTTCTTCCTCGGTATCATCCGTTCCGCAAAGGAAAAGAAGTGGAGCCACTTCATCGCCATCGCGATCATCCTTTATTTCCTCTTCACCACTTTCGCTTATTACTTCTTCTTCGCTTTCTCTGGCAACGGCTACGGTCGTTGGTTCTTCGTCTTGATCCCAGTCATCATCTACTATGGCTGCTGGGCGTTCGATGGAAGAGAGAAATTACCGAAGTGGTCTATGACTGCGGCCTCCTTAATGACCCTTATCTGCACCATCGGCACGTACGCTCTTACCCTTGTTGTCCTTAAAGGAAAAACCTTCGAGGTCACCAACGGCATGACCTATTGGCCATCGTCTTATATGACTGCTGGCGAAACCCAATCTGGCGAAACGGTCGTCTCTTCCAGAATGTGGTATGTCTATTACCAGACCGCCCTCGTCATAGTGGAAGGCGTCATCCTTATCTTCTTCCATCAGAAGAAGTGGTCGGTTTACCCAATCCTTATCATCACCGGCATCGAAGCCATCGTTATGGGTAACTGCTCCTTTGAATATGGCTCCTATTACTCCCTTAATTGGTTCCAAGGCGGACCAGTATCCTTATCAAAGGCAACTTCCTTGGCCGATACCTTAAAAGAGGAAGACCAATCCTTCTACCGTTCCTATTTCGATAGCAATAGCGATCCGAAGAACTACGCGATGGCCGTTGGTTATAACGGCACGGCGACCTTCCATAGCTTAGCCAACTTCGGCGTTATGGATTATGGCCGTATGGTTCATATGGCGGAATCAGGTTCTGGTTCTAAGACTTATGGCGGCGAGCGTTATTACAACGCCTCTTGGGCGGCGGCCTATTTTGGTAAGCGCTTCTCCACCGATGCGGAACTCGGCATTAAGTATTACGCCGTCAAGAAAGACGGTTATGGCGAATTCCAAGGTCATAACGTTCCATTCGGATCCACCAGGGTCTTCAATGACGATTCCTATTACTTCAATAACGCTTATGAGGTCTATCGTAACGATAACATTCCAGAACTTGGCCATGCGGTTGATTCCAGCAAGCTCTATTACATGCAGGCGAAGAGCGATTACGGCAAGAACAGCTACAATACCGCCTTCTATGGCAATTACTGGGGCGCTGGACGCGGCTCGATGGGCGGTGCTGAGCGAGTGATGTTTAACGAAGACTTCATGCTTGAAGGCGCGATTATCGATGATGATGTCGTCCTTGATGGCATGAGCATCAACAAGGGCACCCCGATTGATGAAGGCCAAGGCGTCAGCGAATACGCGGAAAGGTATCGTAAACGCTATTTCGACACCAACAAAATCAAGAAGACTCTCTATATCACCAACGGCCCAGCCGGTGACTTATTCCTTGATTACGATATCCGCGGTGGCGCTTATTACAAAGGCGCACATTATAACGAAGGCCCAGCCTACTTCTTCAACGACGACGTCGAGAAGACCGTGGTCGAAGGCAATAGTCTTAAGACCGGCTTCCTCCGTAACGGCAATTACGTAATTCCACGTGACTGCGGTCACTTCGTCCTTAGCCCACTCAGCGGTACTTATTTCAACAACGACCCAACTGGCGCTTATTTCACCCTCCATTACCCAGCGGAAGAACCTGTCCGCGTTATCCTTATCGGCGACACCTTCGAGAACGATGGAGTCACGGTTAAGGAAAGTAACGCCTTATTAACCTTTGAATATCACGCCTTAGAAAGCACCGGCGGTTATGGTTCCTATTATGGCAACTATGGCCTCTATGCCGAAGGCAGGGTCAAATACATCATCTTCGAATCCAATGGTCCATGCGGATCTGAGGATGCCTATAACACGGTTGAGATTCCATCCAGCATCGCCATCTACATGCAGGAACGTCATGAGGCCTATAGCATCGATAACCCAGGCGACTCTATCGAAGCCCGTTCCAGAATCATCAACGATCCTGAATATAGGCTTAATAACGTCAAGCGAGTGAATAACGACGAATACACTTTCTCCACCGACTTCCCAGAAGCCAGAGTCGTCGTCACCCAGATTGGTTATGATGAAGGCTGGCAGGCCTATGCGAATGGCAAGGAGATCAAGACTTTCCGCGTCGACGGAGGCTTCGTTGGTTTCCTCGCCCCAAAAGGCGATGCCGAATACAAATTGGCCTATATGACTCCATATCTTAAAGGTGCCCTCGGTATTGCGAGCGCGGGATTCATGGTCTATGTCTCCTATATGTGCTACGACTTTGTCCGTGGCGTATTGGCAATAAAAAAAGCCGGCAAGGACGGCTTCTTCGACGGCATGACCCGTTAATCCTTGTTGGCTAAATAAAGACTATAAACGGCGTTCTTCGGAACTCCGTTTTCTTTTGCGACTTCCGCGACGGCTTCCTTGGCTCTTTTGCCTTCTTTGATCTTCTCTTCGATTAAGGAAATGATCTTTTCGTCGCTTAGTTTTTCTTCTTCGACGATACCGCCTTCGATGACGATGACCATCTCGCCCCTAAGGGTCTCAGGGTCTAAAGTGACGAATTCGCCTAAAGTGCCGCGGATGAATTCTTCGTGGCTCTTGGTAAGTTCTCTAGCGATGACTGCCTTACGGTCGCCTAAAGCCTCAAACATATCCTCGAGGGTATCCATGATGCGATGTGGGGACTCATAGAAGATGATTGTCTCCTCACGCTTCTTAAGGCTCTGGAGTTCTTTCTTCCTTTCGCTTCTTTTGCTTGGAAGGAAGCCTTCGAAGTAGAAATGACGGGAATCTAAGCCAGAGGAAGTTAAAGCGTTAAGCGCGGCGTTAGGACCGGACAAGGTCGAGACCTTGATGCCTCTTTCGATGCATTTCTTGGCGAGTCTTTCTCCTGGGTCAGAGATGACTGGGTATCCAGCATCGGACATATAGGCCACCTTCTTGCCGGAAAGGAGGAGGTTAACGATCTTCTCGCCAGCCTCTTCTTCGTTATGCTCATGGCAGGAGATAAATGGCTTATTGATACCGAAACGAGCCAGTAGTTCGCCGGAGTGTCTGGTGTCTTCCGCGGCTACATAGTCGGTTTCTTTTAATATTTCGATAGCGCGAGAGGTGAATTCCGAAAGGTTGCCAATCGGTGTGGCAACGAGGTATAGAAGGGGTCTATTTCCTTCGAAATTTAATTCTCTCTCGATCATGGTTATTTCTTGTTTCCCTGATTGTTGTTCGGGCGATTGCCGTTTGGCCTATGGTGATGGAAGTGGCGGTTGCGGTTGCCCTGGTTGTTGTTATTCTGCTGTTTCTGGTTGTTGTTTGGACGGTTGTTATTGTTCTGCTTCTGGTCTTTGCCACCGTGACGGCGGTTATCCCTATTGTCCTGACGGCCATTCTTGTTGGCGTTGCGATTATCGCTATGCTCGTTATGGCTGACATCCCTGGCGACGAGATCGCTCTTGAAGGTAGGCATAGCCATCTCATCTTCCATCTTTGGTTTTGGACGCTTGATGCCGGCGATTAAGTCTTTGGTCTCTTCTAAGGTGTAGAAACGGACCTGCGCGGCATTAGAAAGCTTGACCTGCTTATTGAGGATGTTGAAACCGGAGACGGTGTAATCCCCATCGTCCATATGGACAACGGTACCTAAACGTGGGAAATCCTTTTTCGCTTCGGTGTACATGTCATCTTCGTAAAGAAGGCAGCAGATGAGTTTGCCGCAGGCACCGGAAAGCTTCGGGATATTAAGGGTGAGCATCTGGTTCTTAGCCCTAGAGATGGAGATGCCATCGAACTGGTCTAAGAAGGTAGAGCAGCAAAGCGGGAGACCGCAGGTGCCAAGACCGCCGATCATCTTCGCCTTATCGCGTGGGGCGATCTGGCGGAGTTCGATGCGGCAGTGGAGCTGCGGGGCAAGGATCTTTAAAAGCTCACGGAAGTCAACGCGGGCATCCGCGGTGTAGGTGATGGTGACCCTAGAGCCGTCCAAGGTGTAATTCGCGTCGATGAGATTCATATCAAGGCCTAATTCCTTGATTTGTTTCTCAGCGATGCGAAGAGCCTTCTTGCTTTCGTTCTGATTGAAGGCGTAGTCGTCTAAATCGGCCTGGGTTGGCTTACGGAGGATTGGTTTTAAAACGAGGTTGTTATGGTAGGTCGCGGTGTCCATCAAGTTGGTGGAAATCGTGCCCATCTCCATGCCGGAGACGGTTTCAACGACGACAAGATCACCGATCTTGAGGTCATCCATATCGGTGGAGAAATAATATGATTTGCTCGTACCGGAGAATTTAACTCCGACGAAATAAGATGGTTCGTCCATAGGGGGTTACTCCTTGGTGATTGTATTCACTAAATGGCTCAGTAGCAGGGCCATGTTTACATTTAACTCGATGTCGCTCTTGAGGGTCATGATTTCGAGGAGCGATTCCTCAATATGAGGAAGCTTAACGGCGAGTTCGTCTAATATATTAGCATACGAAGTAAGATTAATTGCATCCCCAGCCTTAACCTTGGCTAGCTCCTGGAAGAAGAGGCTAAGCATGTCGAAATAATAACGAGCGCTAGGTTTGTCGGTGATGAGGGGGATGACCTCTCTTTCGACGGTATAAAGGGCATAGGAAGCGTTCTGGTTTAGGCTTTCGATCGTTGCCGCGAGAGCATTTTTCGCATTGCTATACTCGACGGTGCTGCATTCCCTCTTGATGAGCTCCGCGTTGTTGTAGAAATAAGAGAGCAGTTCCGCATCATCACGCTGGACGCCGTCATTCACGGCTTCCTCGATGATTTGATATCTCGGTAGCAATCTTAGGCGCAGACTCTGGCAACGGCTGACGATGGTCGGGAGAATCTTCGATTCGTTCCTGGTCGTAAGGAAGGCGTAAGTGTTCGGGGATGGCTCCTCAAGGAACTTAAGGAGGGAGTTAATGGCCTCAACGGTCATATTCTCCACGAGGTGGACGACATAGATCATGACCCCTTTATGCTCGAGAGGGGTTCTTTGGAAATCGGCTACCAAAGAGACGACGTCATCCTTCTTGATGTTCTTCTTGCTGCCATCTAAAAGCAGGAAGTCTGGATAGGCTCCCTGGTCGATGCGTTCGCAGGTGACGCAGGTTTCATCCGCGAGGGGATCAGGATGGTCGCAGAGCAAACTCTTGGCCAAATAGGTCGCTGTTTCAAGTAACGGAGTGCCGGCTTCACCCACGATTAGGTAGCTGTGGGTGACGGTGTTATTCTGCAGGGCATTAGCAAAAGTCCGATACAAAATCGGCTGCTTTTCCTTTAAATACCCGGCAATCTTCATAAGCGTTTCTTAATTTCTTGGTAGGCGTCCTCGATGACTTCCTCGAAGGTTTTGGAGGCGTCGATCTTGACGTAACGGTCGGCGTAACGTTTCGAAAGGTCTAAGAAAGCGTTGCGGACCATATGGTGGAAAGAGAGGGCCTCGAGGTCGAGGCGGTTGACTTCTCTACCTTTGTTGGCGGCGATCCTGGCTAAGCCAAGCTCTGGTTCGATGTCAAAGAAGAGGGTGAGGTCAGGATATTTGCCTTCGGTGGCAAAGAGGTTGACGTTTAAGACGTTATCGACGCCTAAGCCACGGGCGACGCCTTGATAGGCGAGGGAGCTATCCAAGAAGCGGTCGGACATAACAATCTTGCCTTCTTCTAAGGCTGGCCAGACCTTTTCGACGAGGTGCTGTCTTCTCGAGGCCGCGTATAAAAGGGCTTCGGTCCTCGCATCCATCTTGGTATTGGCTTTATCTAAGATAACGTTACGGATCTGCTCAGCAATCGGGGTTCCGCCCGGTTCTCTGGTTTCGATGATTTCGTAGCCATCCGCGGCGAGGCGTTTGGCCACTTCTTTCATGACGGAGGATTTGCCGGAGCCTTCTCCGCCTTCGAATGTGATGAATAAGCTCATAGTTTCTTTCTTCCCTCCAACGCTTTCTCAAGGGTTAAGGAGTCGGCATAGTCGAGGCTAGCTCCCATCGGGAGGCCATAGGCTAAGCGGCTGACTTTGATGTTCTTTGATTCGAGGACCTTCGCGACGAATAAAGCGGTGGTTTCGCCTTCTAAGGTTGGGTTAGTGGCGAGAATAACCTCTTTAATTCCTTCCTCGTCGACTCGCTTTAAAAGGCGGTCAATCTGTAAGGAGTCAGCATTCATTCCCTTCGACGGGGAGATGGTGCCGCCTAAAACATGGAATACTCCATGGAAGTCGTTGATCTTCTCGAATGCGAGGGCGTCCTTTGGATAGGAAATCACCACGCAGGTGGAATGATCCCTATGTGGATCCCCGCAGATATCGCAAAGAGGCCCTTCGGCGTATAAGCCGCAGTTAGGGCAGCGGTGGACAAGGCGTTTGGCGTTAAGGATCGCATTCGCGAATTCCTCCGCGTCGGCCTCTTTCATCTCTAAAACCGCATAGGCCATGCGCTCCGCGCTTTTGACGCCGACGCCTGGTAGCTTTGCGAATGAATCGGTAAGTGCTATTAAGGTCGAGAGTTCCTTCATTAGAACCCGAAGCCGCCGGCGCGTCCGGTGATCTTCTCCTCAATTTCCGCTCTTTCTTCGGCGATCTGCTTAAGGGCTTCTTCGAAAGCCATCTTGATCGCTTCTTCGAGCATTTCCTTATTCTCTGGGTCCAAGGCATCAGCATCGATGTCGAGGGCTTTGATGGTGTTATTGCCGGTGATGGTCAATTCGACCATGCCGTTTTTGCTGACTTTGAATTCTTTCTCGTCGAGCGCAGCGTTGGCCTTGGCCATTTCTCTCTGCATTTTCTGCGCTTGCATAAGCATCTGTTGCATCTGGTTCATGTTTCTATTCTCCTTTTGGCAGCTCTAGCTGGATTTCTTTTTTATTAGGCAACTTGTTGAGTTGTTCCTTGTTTGAGAAGTCGGTGTAGTACTTGTTGCAGTCGAGTCGGTCTAAGGAATAGACGAATACTTTCCTGCCCAAGAGCTTCTCGACCATCGCGGATATGGCCGCTTGATTGGCTTTGACGTTGGCCTGGTTCTTAAGCCTTGTGAAGTTGAAGGTCAATAAGAGGGCTTCTTTGCATAAGCAGAACGGATGGCCTTCGGCCAACAATGTGGCGAGGTTACCGATGGTTGG
>ONCO01000001.1 GCA_900316365.1 uncultured Erysipelotrichaceae bacterium | reverse complement strand
GAGAGCAGAGACTGGCTCTTAGAATGCCGCAAGGTAATCAGCAGAAACCGTCTCATCGTCAAAAAATATCTCGAGGAGAATATAGCTGACCTTAAGCTAATCGACGGCGAAGCGACGTATCTACTTTGGATCTCGATCGAAAAGCTAGGCAACGACAGCGATGAATTCGCCTCTTTCCTTAGGGAAAAGACCGGCTTGTTCGTTAATTCCGGCGCGCCATATGGGGCCAATGGCAAATCTTTCATTCGTATGAATATCGCCTGCCCAAAAGCGGTTTTATACGATGGACTCGAACGTTTGAAATCCGGCGTCGACCTCTACAAATCAGAAATCAAAGCTGCCTAGGTGAAATTGCTTGCATTTCGCGCGGATGCGCGGATAATAATTGACGTCGATAAGACGTAGAAAGCAGTTTTCCATCCAGAAAGCTCGCCAGATTCCTTACGGGAATTGGCCCTAACTACAAACAAGTTAGTATTTATGCGGATGGGACATGCTCTCATCCGTTTTTATTGATAAAAGGAGGAAATCCACTATCGCATACTTCAATGATCGTTCCCGCCCAGAAAGGCGCTTTGACCCAATCAATGAAAAGATCCGCTATCCGGAAGTTCTTGTTATCGGGCCAAACGGTGAATCTTTAGGAAGAATGTCGTCCCAGGAGGCCAACAAGGTTGCTGCTTCCTATGACCTCGACCTCTTCTGCGTGGCACCCAATGCCAATCCACCAGTCTGCAAAATCCTCAACTACGGGAAATACCGCTACGAGCAGCAAAAGCAAAGCCGTATTTCCAAGAAGAATCAGCACATCGTGGAAACCAAACAGGTTCAGCTTCACGTCAACATCGGCCAGCATGACCTTGAAACCAAGGCCAGGCATGCCAAAGGGTTCTTAGAAGATGGGAACAAAGTCCAAGTCTGCGTCGTCCTTAAGGGTCGCGAAATGGCTCATAAGGAAATCGGCGAAGAGTTGATGAAACGCTTCTGCGATCTCCTCGTGGATGTGTCTAACACCGAAAAAGCCCCATATTGGGAGGGCAAATGGTATGACTGCATCCTCGCCCCAAAGGCGAAAAAGCAATAAAAGGAGGACAAGAATATGCCCAAAATGAAGTCGAAACGCGCTTTAATGAAGCGCATCAAAGTCACCGGCAGCGGCAATCTCAAGATCAAGCACGCTTACACAGGTCACTTAGCGCCACACAAGACGCACAAACAGAAGAGACAGCTCCGTAAGGCTGGCCTCATCGATAAAACCGATTACAAGAGAATCCGTTTTATCATCTCGAAATAAGGAGGATAGATAACAATGGCAAGAGTTAAAGGTGGCACTGTCACTAGAGCCCGTAGAAAGAGAATCCTTAAGCAGGCCGAAGGTTACTTCGGTGCGAAGCATCTTCTCTTCAAGACCGCGAAGGAACAGGTCCTTCACAGCTTACGCTATGCGTATATCTCCCGTCGCCTTATCAAGAGAGATTTCCGCAAGCTTTGGATCCGTCGTATCAACAGCGCCTGCCGCATGAACGACATCTCTTACAGCAAGTTCATGGACGGCCTCAAGAAGGCCGGCATCGAAATCAACCGTAAGATGCTCGCCGAACTCGCGATCAATGACGAAAAGGCCTTTGCCGAACTCGTCGCTACCGCGAAAAAGGCTGCGAAGTAATCAACTTTCACGCAACTAACCTCTGCTCACAGGGCAGAGGTTTTTCTTTTTTTACAAATTGCAGAAAATGCATGATTATCACGTGGTAAAAGAGTATATTTCGACCTAGAGTGTTTTAACCAAATCAATATGAAAAAGATCATCCTCCTCACCTTGCCGGTCATGTTACTGGCCGCTGGCTGCTCCAACGAAACCCCAGCCTCCTCCGCGCCCGCCGTTTCTTCTAGCGGAGCCGTTTCTTCCATCGCCTCGTCCTCTCTCATCTCCAGTTCTGAGGCCCTTCCTTCTAGCGTACCGTCTAGCAGCGAAGCCCCGCTTCCATCTTCAAGCGTCGATTCTCGCCCTACAGAGACCATCACCATCAACTTCAATAGCGACGAAGCCTCCACTTGCGGCGTTTATAATGAAAATGGCAACAAATCCTCCTACGTTTGGACTAAAGGCAATTTCATCATCGAGAATTCCTCGATCGGCGAGCATAAACCGCATGATTACCTAAGCGAAGGGGATTACCGTTTCTACGTCAAAAGCAAACTCTGGTTTAAAACCGCCGATTATTCTGAGATCAAATCAATCGACGTCGTTACGACCGCCAGCTACGCGTTCAACGGCAACGAAGAGTGCCATAACTGCACTATCAGCGTCATCGACGCCACCCACATGCGAATCAATCCCGACGCCGGAAGAAATAAGGTCGATATCTATAACCAAGATAGCGTTAACGTGAAAAACGGCAAACAGAAGCGTATCGTCAGCGCAACTCTCGTCTATTACGTCTCATAATCCCAGAATTCAGCCCTCCAACGAGGGCTTTTTTCTTGTTAGGCACAAAATACATTCGATAAAATCTAGCCTAATTGCGTTTTTTGTAAAATTTGGAGTTGAATTCCAATTTTTACATGGTTTTCGAATACGCGAACAAAAAAGCGTCCTTCAAGCGAAGAACGCTATTAAGTAATTATTCTTCTTCCGCGATGATGATGCCTTCCAAGGAAGCGACGCATTCATCGATCTGACTCGCCCAATCCCATTTGGACTCGAAGTATTCGCATTCACTGATCTTCGGTTTGGTCTTTGGCTTCTTCGGTTTGAAGATGGTGCAGCAATCCTCGTATGGGCGAATCGAGATTTCGAACGTCCCGATGCGCTTGGCGGTATTGATGATCTTAACCTTATCTTCAACCGCTAAAGGACGGATGATTGGGTAATTGGTGACGTTATTGATGGTGACCATGGAATCAAGGGTCTGAGAAGCGACCTGGCCGATGCTTTCGCCGGTAGCGATAGCTTTGCAGTTGGTCTTTTTCGCGACTCTTTCGGCAATACGCATCATCATGCGGCGCATAATCGTGATGCAATAAGGCTCATCGACGTATTTGTAGATGGATTCCTGGATTTTGGTAAATGGAGCGACGTTAAGCTTGATTCTCTCCTGATAGGCATTCATGACATCAAGTAAGTCCTTAAGCTTATCGAGGACGGCTTCGGAGGTATATGGCGGCGAAGCGAAGTGCAAGCACTCAATCTTGATGCCCCTGCGGAGCAAGGAATAGGCCGCGACAGGCGAATCGATGCCACCGCTGAGTAAGAGAAGGACCTTGCCATTCATGCCTAATGGATAGCCTCCGGCGCCTTCGTATTCATGGCAATAGAGGAAAGCGGACTCAAAGCCGATTTCGACATGCAAGACGATATCAGGATTATGGACATCAACCTCTAAGCCGAGATTATCGATGATCGCATCCGCGGTAGCGACGCAGATATCGTAGGACTGGAGAGGATAAAGCTTATCGATGCGTTTGGCCTCGATCTTAAAGCTTTTGCCTTCTTCCTCTTTGACGAGTTCGACGGCGAGGGCATTGATCTTCTCTTGTTCTTTTTCGCAAGGAACGACCAAAGAGATTCTTTGGATACCTGGGATTTCCTGAAGGATCGGGAGGATAGCGTCCGCGTCTTCGTCATTAAGACGAACGAAGATATGGTCCCTATTCTTCTCAAACTTAAGGCTTGGGTATGGCTTTAAAGCATGTTTGATATTGCGGTACAAACAATCAATGAAGATCTTTTTGTTTTCGCCTTTGGTGGATAATTCCCCAAAGCGGATCATGAAGTAACTGGCATTCATCTGTCTTTAATCTCCGATAGGATTCTCTTTAATTCTACAAGGAAGGTCTCCACTTCTTCCATCTTGCTCTCATAGCTAAACGAGACGCGTAAGGCGTTTTCGGCGTCTTCTTGGCTCTTGCCCATAGCTAATAAGACCGGGGAGCCTTGATTGGAGGAGATATCGCACGCCGAATGGGTGGAGATATAAATCTCCTTCTGGCTTAAGGCCTCGACCACGACCGAGGCTTTCTTTTTCTTGAGGGTGAAGTTAAGGATGTATGGGGAATGTCCTTTCGGGGAATTGATGGAGCATTCTTCGATCGAAGAAATCCCCTTCTCGAGTTCTTCCATTAAGCTGGAAGCATTCTCACGATGCTCCTTCAGTTTCTTAATGACATCCTCAAAGGCCAAGGCTAAGGAATAGCAGCCTGGAACATCGACCGTTCCGGCACGATAACCATTCTCTTGCTCTCCCCCATTGGAGATAGGGACGAACTTGATGGTCTTCTTATATAGGAGCGCCCCAGTTCCTTTAGGCGCGCCGAATTTATGGCCAGAGAAGGAAAGTAAATCAGCAGCGTTATAGTCGAAATTCTCTTTGCCGATCGCCTGAGTGGCATCGACATGGAAATAGGCTTTTGGGAACTTATGGACGATCTCGCCTAGTTTCTTAACGTCGTTGATGGCGCCGGTCTCATTGTTGACCGCGAGAATCGAGACGAGGATGACGTCATTATTCATCGCCTTCTCGAGTTCCTTCGGATCGACCTTGCCTTCTTCGTTAAGCGGGAGGCTCACGATGTTATAGCCAAAACGTTCCCCGAGTTCCTTGCAAGCATTCTTGACTGAACTATGCTCACCCATATCGGTGATGATCGTCTTGCCGCGTCTAGCATATTGGAAGGCAATACCTTTAAGGGCCAAGTTATTGGCTTCGGTCGCCCCAGAGCAGAAAAGGCATTTATGGCTATTCTCAAGATGGACGGCTTTTAGGATCTTGCTCCTGCTAGATTCCACAAGGCGATTTGATTCCCTACCGGCTTTATGCGGAGAGGCGCTATTGGCAAAATAAAGTTCGCTGGCCTCGACAAACGCTTTTAAAGCTAAAGCGCTTGGCTTGGAGGTCGCGGAGTTATCTAGATAAATCATTTTATTCCCCCGCGTGGCGGCGTTTGAGTTCCTTTAAGGTTTCCTCGTAGCTCCTATTGAAATCGCCAGAGAAATAGAGACCTTCGGTCTGCTGGAGCAAAGTGTCGACCTCGCCTAAATGGTTACGGTCACGGTTGGCGAAGACGATCGCCGCTTCGGCGAGAGCCATCTTCGTCTTGTCGTTAAGGATATTGGCAACGACCTCATCGCCGCTTCCTTTGATTTCGGCGATAAGGCTATCGAGCTTATAGACATCAATTGGGGTATGGGACAAAACCTTGTAGGCACTATCGAGCAAACCATATAAATGGTCGATCGCGCCTTTATAACGGTTGTCCACCGCTTCAAGGTTAATGTCGCGGACGTTGCTTTCGGCGTCGCGGAGTTTCTCGTAGTAGGCTTTGATGCACTGGAGGGATTCCTCACTATCGGCCTTGAGGGAGAGGAGATATCTTTCGAAGTCGTCGATGGCGTTCTGGGCCTGATTGGCTTCGTCTCTTAGCTGATGCATTCTCTCGACGAGAAGGCTATATGGCTGATGGGTTCCGCTATGGATGAAGGTATCAAGGCTGCGCTTGGTGGCACCAGATCTATTGATTTGGACCTTTATGCTATCGATCTTGGCCTGCTCATCGCCAGAGATGACGAAGATGCGTTTGACGGCCGGGAGGGAGTTGCAGAGTTTGATGTATTTCTTCTCGATCTGCGCTTCTTCGGCGTAGATGGTGTCGCATTCGGTCTCGAAGGTGGTTCTGGCCTCTTCTTCTTTGTCGAAGCCAACCATGTAGTCGCTGATCTGGGCGATGATGCCATCGAGTTCGTTCTGGACGCCACGGAGGTCAAAGCCCTGAAGGCGTTTGGTGATATTGGTGAGCTGGTTCTCCATCGCGTCGATATCCTGGATGGAGATAAGGTGATGGAGAGGATAGCCCTGACGCATCATATCCTCGAAGCGGTTCTTAAGGGAGACAAGCTTATCTGGGATAACGGTCTGGATGGTCGCGCAGAGGTTTGGAAGCTCTGGGAAGATACGTCCAACCTGGTCAATAACTCCAGCAATGGTCGGAAGAATCGCTTTCGCGTCATCGTACTGAGCGCTCTCGACGAGGGTCTCGAACTTCTGGAATAACTGTTCGAGCTTGGTGAAGATAGCCTCGAAGGTATCACCTAATAAGGTTAAGTCGGCTTGTTTGACGTAATAGTCCTGTTTGACTTTGCGGAGTTTTTCTTTGAGGGCGAGGCATTCCTGACGGCATTCCTCTTCCGGTTTGATGACATTCATCAAATCGCTGTTGAGGGTGTTGACCCTGCTTTCATAAGTGGCGATTTGGTTCTTGATGATCGGGAAGTAGGCTTTGAGTTCCTTCCACTTACGATCGGCAGACATATCCTTGAGACGGTTGATGGAGGCGGTCATCATGGCGTCGTCCCTATCTTTGATCTCGCGGTATCTGCGGTTGTAGTTCATGTGGACGTTGACGTAAAGGAGGTTGGTGCGGCTGATGATTTCAAGACGTTTGACGAATTGGGAATCCTGACCAAAGACGAGGGCGTGGAGGTATTCGAAGCGTCTGACCAATTCACGAACCTGCTTCCTGGCGCGGAAATGGGCGAAGACAGTGAAATATAAAAGGATGCCGATGCCAATGATCAGTGCCGCGCTGACGGCGATAATGGCGATTAACGCACCTTGAGGTATAGCAAAAATATTAATTCCGTACATACGCGTTAAATATAGCACGCGTATAGGTGCGTGCGAAGTTACATTTATAAAAATGTGTCTGTTTTTAGACACTGTATAGATGTGGCTAAATACACCACTTTGTATACCACTTTTTGGGTATAGAATAACTAAAGATAGAGGACATATTGCCATGGGAAAATACGCAACAAGCTACAACATCAACAACAAAATGCTGACTCTCGTCGCTGACATCATGGAGGAGGTTGGGAAGCTTAGCGACCCCCACTCCAACCATTCTTTGATTACCGGCGGAGTCAAAATCGATTTGCCAAATCCATATAACGAAGAAGGCTACGCCAGCTATTTCCCGAAGGAAAAGAAGATTGGCGATGATGCCAAGAGATTACTCTCCTGGAGCAAGAAACAAGAAAAGAAAGTCCATCCTTTGATCCTTGCCGCCGTTCTCTCTTATTCCCTCAACGTCATGACTCCTCTTAGCGAAGAAGAGTTCGGAGTGTCCATCCTTTATTCTCAGGCTATCCTTGCCGCTTATCGTCATGCGTTTGCTTACATCCCTTTATTAGCAACGTTTGAGAACGAGAATAAGAAACGTGCGAAAGCCTTTGCCGATTCTGAAGCCGAGAATGTCATGGCGCCTTATATCCTCTATTACCTCGAGATGGTCAAGAAAGCCTTAGAGGAAGCAGAGAAAGCCATCACCGGCTTTGAAGGGCGTAAATCCCCATGCGTGAAGAAGTTATTAGATGTCATGCGTTTGGGCCAAGAATACAGTTCCTACGACTTAATGATTAAGCTCGGGCTCAAGAGCCGCGTTGCTATTAAGAGGAATTACTTAGAGCCAGCCTTAAAAGGCGGATACATTAAGATGTCTATTCCGAATAAGCCCCACTCCCCTAATCAGCGTTATTCAAAGAAACGCGTAGACGAGCAATAAAAACATCGGAAGCATTCTAGCCCTTGTGATTTCAAGGGCTTTTCTTTTAGGCGCAAAAAGGCCATCCCGAAGGATGGCCTTAAACTGATGCGACTATAAGCCTTTATTCGCCGAGAGTTGGGGTCGGAGCGGTATAAGGAGTGAGGGTAACGAAACCCTTCCACATCATACGGAAGTCAGGATTCTTGATAGAAATCGAGACTTCGCCAACTTCGAGTGCGAGAGGAGCGATGAGCACAACATCGGTAGGATCTCCGGTCATACCCATGCCAAGGCTCTCTGGTGTAGCGGTTCCGTCCATGGTCAAAGTAGCAGCTACGCCATTGATTTTGACGGAGAAATTGCGGTCAGACATAGCTTTTTTTCCGTTGCCGTTGGTGTAAAGCATGCCCAAAGAGAGAGCGTAGTTGCCAGCCTGAGCTACTGGAATCTTGTAGGTGATGTCGACTTTCTTTGGCTTGAAGGCGCCGTCGCTGACGGAACCATCAATGCAGTCTCCAGCAGAGCCAGAGAAGTCGAGGACGGAAATTTTAATGCCTTCTTCAACGTGTTCATGGCAATCTGGGCACTCGCCGCCTAAATGAATAGCTTTACCATCGGAATTTGTCGTAGATAGTGAAGCATGGTTATTCGGGTTGATTGGGGTATCCTTTTCTCTCGTCAAATGAGATTCTTTTTCTCTCTCATAGGTTTTGCCGGTAGAAACACAAGTCGCTGGAACATCTGCATGGTCCGGATCAGCTTCCCAAACGTTGTCAGCTCTGTTCCACTTGAAGGAGTCGTTCGCGGCTTCCTGCCAGTGAGAGATTTCGTCCATATGCCATTCAGCGGTGGCTTCTGGAGCGGTGTGAGCATTACCGGCTTTGCCGATAAAGACAAACTTATCAACCAAGAGGTTGTAAGAATTAACTCTTTCGAAAGTGATATTGTTTTCGCCGTTTTTGAGGAAGCAGTCACCGATTTCGCAATCCTTGAGTTCCGAGTATTTCAGGCCGCCAATATCGACTTCGGTCTCGCCGAAGAATTCTTTATATTTCACGTTTCTCATCTCGCCGACGTAAACATTAACGTCATTGACATGGAATTTGAAATTCGGGACAGAGTCTTTGTCGGAACCGCTGTAATAAGTGCGGTCTTTGTTGGCACTGTAGCTATCCATCATGCCGTGCTGGTAGAACTTACCGTCGAGGTTGGCGTCAAAGTTGAACTTGTAGCTAATCTGCTTTTCGCCGGTTTTGTCAAGCTTCATGTAGCCAGCAGGCCCATCGGTCTTAAGAGCAGAAGTGCCAACTAAAGAACCATCCATCGCGTTGAATTCGATCTTGATGGAGCCATCGAAGTTATTGACGTATTTCTTATAGGCGACGGTGCCAGCAGTTGCGTCAGCAGGAACAGTCGTTGGATCGCTCCATTCTTTCGCTTCTTCGACAACGAAGACGAAATCCTTGATGAGCATGTTGAGGGTCTTAACGCGGGTGTACTTAATTTCATTGACACCAGCCCTGAGAACGATGTTGCCGGTTGGGGCATAGCCTTCTGGGGAGAGGTTGTCGCCAGCAGGATCGCCATCCGCGAAATAGTCGCCATAGGTGTGTTCTTTTTCGGCGTCCATGTTGACTTCGGTGCCGTTGACTTCGATCTTGGTGTTCTGGGTTCCGTTATTGAAGAAGCTGGCGCCAGTGTTGCTGCTCCATCCGTCCATAACACCAAAGAGGTAAAGTTTACCAGAGTAGTCTTTGTCAACTTTGATCTTGAAGGAGAAGCCCATTCCATCGCTGGTGACTTTGATGTAGCCCTCAGGGGTTCTATCCTTTCTGGTGGAGCCCTCGTTCAAGGTAACGACAGACTCGTTAACCTTAAAGCGAACTGCCTTGTCGGTCGTTGGGGTCGTGGTAACGGCCTTCTTGTAGGCCACGGTGCCAGCTTCGGCATCGGCAGCGACGTCGGTGTCAGCGGCCCAGATGTGGCCAGTGGCATCAGCGACAGGTCCGGCTGGCTTGGAAGAGGAGGCCGGTTTGGAGGAGGCCGGTTTGGAGGAGGCCGGCTTAGAGGAGGCCGCCGGCTGGGAAGAAGCCGGGGTGGATGCTGGGGCGGAGCTAGCTGGGGCTGCAGGATCGCAAGCAGCGAGGCCTAAAGCGGCTAATGCGCCCAAGAGTGTTAGAACTTTTTTCTTCATCGAAATTGTCCTTTTGCAACTAATTGGTTGCTTTTCCTTTCTTTTTTTTGCGGGCAGAATTGACGCCTTTATTGGTATGTTCGTCCGCTGGTACAACCATTCAAAAAGCCAAAACTGGTCTTTTCGCGCGTTCCTTTATTACCTATATATTATTGAACGCGTTCACGGTTTGCATGACAATGTTGCTATTTCAAAGGGACTTTATGCTGAACTCACAGCCTTTTTCGCTCGAGCAGCAAATCTGTAAACGCACTCACTTAATAGCGCTTACAATTATCAAAAATGATGTAATTTTGCGCTTTTTCTATTAGATAACGCTAATTTTGGCTTTTCTCCACCACTTCGAACAAATCCGATTACTTCTTAATGACACTGATGCGGTATTGCTGAACAAGCTAATGTCATTTAAGGGACTTTATCGTATTTACAACCCTTCATGCGCACGATAAGCGACATAAAAAAATATGATAATCATTTCGCTTATGCATACATGTGAGAAGATTTGTGATATTAAAAAACGAGGTATCTATGAAAAAACAAGCTATTTTTATTACCATGCTTTCCGCGATGCTCCTTGCTTCCTGCAATGTTGCAAAGCCAGTCAAAAGCAGCCAGTCCGCTGGTGAGAGCGGCGTTCCAGAGGTCTCTTCTTCCCTCATCCCTGCTTCTTCTATTCCAGGGTCCGTTGACATGGACAAGGATAATCAGCCAGAAAACGACATCCACTCCGAACTCCAGTGGCAGTATCTCTGCGACGAATGGGGTTCCATCAAGACCTACGTCCCAAAGACCAATGCCAGCGGCAAGAACCCAGGCAACCTTTCCTCCCCAAGAGGCTTGATCCTTCCATTCGATGACGTCGATGATGGCGATACCTATTACATCGAAATCTCCAAAGAAGCGAACTTCGAGCACTCCAAGATCGTCACCTCCACCGAGAAGAGCTATGCCTATAAGACCGCGGAAATCGGCACTACCTATTACTATAGAGCCGCCAACAGCGAAGAAGGCTTAGCCACTGCCACCGTCAAGAACAAAGCTGCCGCTATGGTCGCTCCAAGAAACATGGAAATCGGCGGTGTCGTCAACTTCCGTGACGCTGGCGGATGGAAGTCCTCCTTAGTCGAAAACGGCTACGTCAAACAGGGCCTCTACTATCGCTGCGGCGAATTCAACCACACCAACGCCGTCAACTCCAAGAACATCACTGCCGAAGGCAAAGCCATCGTCAAAGAGCTCGGCATCAAAGTCGACATCGACATGAGAGATAGCTACATCGTCAACAACCTCAAAGGTAAATCCCCAGCTTCTAGCGATGATTGGGAAATCGAAGTCTATGGCGCTTCCATCCCATCCGGCACCGAGTCTACCCGTTTCTCTGGCTTTGCCGATGTTTACAAAGGCATCTTCGAAAAGATCGCCAACGCCGATGAAGCTCCGATTGCCCTCCACTGTGCTAACGGCGCCGATAGAACCGGCATTGTCTCCTTCTTCCTCCTCGCCCTTCTCGGCGTTAGCGAAGAAGATTGCGGCCGTGACTACTCCTTCACCCGCTTCGCTGGTGAGCGTGACGTCGATCACACCGTCGAATTCGATGGCTGGATGTCCGCTGCCAAAGCCCTCGAAGGCGAAACCTTAGCCGACAAGATGTTCAACCACCTCCTCAGCAAGAACATCAAAGCCGACACCCTTGAAACCATCCGCGAGAAATTCGTCCCTGGCTATCATAGAGCCGCTTAATCACTTTTAGAGTTAGAGTCGTCCCCTAAAAAGGCGACTCTTTTCTTATCTATAAGAACTTATAATGCGTTTTTGCTTGAAATACGTCTTTATACTACGTATACTTTCACTCGCGTAATAAGGCAGCATGTCTTTATGCTCCCGACCGACGTTCCCAACTATATAAAAGTAAGCCTGTGCTACTTGGCTGAAAATAAGGGAACACCCGGGGAGTGGAAAAGGCACCTATCTTTGAATCGCAAAGAAAGGAGACATAGAAAATGTCTAGATACACCAAGTCCATTTGGAAAAAGTCCCGTCATTTAGGTTTCTCCGTCCTTGAGACCGGTGACGAACTCAAAAAGCGTGCTTATGGCCCAGGCCAGCACGGTCAGGATCGCAAGAGAAAAGCGTCCGAATACGGAACCCAGCTCCTCGAGAAGCAGAAGCTCCGCACCCTTTACGGCGTCAACGAACGTCAGTTCCGCCGCCTCTTCTTGATTGCTAAGAAGGAACCAACCGTTACCGGTCTTGCCTTCTTCCGCATTCTTGAATCCCGCCTTGACAACCTCGTCTATCGCATGGGCTTCGCCCGCACCCGCGCCGCTGCCCGTCAGCTTGTCAACCACGGCCACATCCTTGTCAACGGCAAGAAAGTCGACATCGCTTCCTATCTCTGCAACGTCGGCGACACCATCTCCCTCAAGGAGACCAGCCCACTCAAGGTTGTCAAAGAATCCATGGATTCCAGACCAGCTTCCGTCGGTTATGTCACCGTCGATGCCGAAAAGTTCTCCGGCGTCTTCACCAGACTCCCAGAACGCAACGAGCTTTCCCAGGACATCCAGGAATCCCAGATCATCGAATACTACAACCGTCTTCTCTAATACTTCGGTTATATTTCGAGAATCAAGACCTCGCTTCGGCGGGGTCTTTTCTTGTTAATGCGTTACATTGTTGTAGGCGATGAAAAAAATGGAAGTTTATGCGAAAGCCTTTAAAAAGACGCCTTTTCCATTTATCATGCAAATATGAACGTTGCACCAGATAGATACGAGATGCGTAATTTAACGCGCATAGATGAGGTTTCGAAAATCCTCGATATTTTGCTTTCCAACATCTTAGATCCGACTTTGAAAAGAGACGCCTTCGTCCATCTTTATGGCGCGGGGCAAGTCGCTACTATCCTATATTTAAAACGCGGGCATACGCGCGAAGAATGCGAAATCGCCTGTATCGCCGCGATGCTCCATGATTTATGCAAGTACCTCTGCCCTGACAGCATGTATGATGGCCACGCCCATAAATGCGCTGTCTATGCCAAGGAAATGGTCTTAGACCGAATCGACGTCTTAAACGACGAAGAGAAAACCGCGATCTTTAACGCCATTGAGCGTCATGACCGCAAATTCGAAGTCGACACTCCGTTAGACGAAGTCGTCAAAGACGCGGACGTCTTCCAACGTTTCCTCCGCCGCCCGATGGACGATTGTTTCTACCGCAAAAGCCGCGTCCAGGCGATTATCGAAGAATTGCGCTAAAACTCTTAGCTAATATCTGATAGCAAAATAATCCAAATAGGATTTGACGATATCTTGCCCATCTAAACAGGTTTCGATCAGCCAACCGCGCTCTTTGTCCCATTCTTTAAGCCCGCGATAATAGAAATACTTTTTTTCGTCCTTGATGATGAAGGGGACGATATTGTTTTTAAGGCACTCCTTGAACGCTATCATTCGCCCCACTCTCCCGTTGCCGTCCTGGAATGGATGAATTCTTTCGAATTTAACGTGCAACTCAACTATTTCTTCAAAGGAATGGTGGTCTTTTTTGTTATACTCATCCAAAAGTTTCTTCATTTCTTTCGCAACCAATTGAGGCGGTGTAGTTTCAATCTCACCAACGGTGTTTTGCCTTTTTTTATAATCGCCAACCGCGAAATAAGGAAGTCGAGAATCCGACGTTCCGCTTTTCAATATTTTGTGGAGTTCTTTGATAAAAGCTTCGCTTAACTCGTAATTGGCAAAGTCGATAACCCTATCGACCATCGAAAAATGATTCACGGTCTCAAAAATATCATCGACATAAAGGGCTTTATCGCCATCTTCAGCACCGATCGTTCTGGTTTCGAAAATATAGCGAGTCTGATCATGAGTCAGTCGGCTACCTTCCATATGATTGGAGTTATATGTCAGCTCAATTTGAAGCTTATGGTAGATTCCGCCGTCTATATGGTGTTTCTTTTCCTCTCTTAGCCTCTCTAACAAGTAGTTTTTGCCATTCTTCTCATTTGACCTAATCGGCTTTTTGGCATTTTGAGGAATCCTCCAAATCCCGCCCTCCATAATCGCGCCTTCGACTCTTCCGTTGGAACAGTAATTGCGGACGCTTCTTTCGGAAACGTTCCAAGCGATAGACGCTTCTTTAATGCTCATGAATTCTTTCATGCATATAGTTTACACCAATCGGCAATAAACACATAACTTGATTATAGTTTTATGTTTTTTGCCGTTTGAAATATTAAAGAAAAGCGGAACAAGTCCGCCTTCTTCGTTTGCTATTAATTAGAATTCGCCGAGGTAGTAATTCTTCTTGCCACGTCTAACGATGATGTATTTGCCATACATCGCATCGGCTTTTTCAATCTTCTTGGTAAGGTCGGTGATCTTCTCGCCATTGACCATGACGGAGTTGCCGGTGATGAAGGTCCTGGCTTCTCTTTTGGAAGTCGCCGCGCCTAAGGAGATAAGGACATCTTCAAGGAGCATGCCTTCAGTTAATGGCTTCTTAAGGGAACCGAGGGTATCTTCGATTTCTTCTTCGCTTAAGCCTTTGACGTTGCCGGAGAAGAGGGCTTCGCTCATCATGACGGCTTCCTTGGCCTTCTCTTCGCTATGGATCTCTTTGACGACCTCATAGGCGAGTTTCTTCTGAGCGATACGAGCGCCTGGGTTGGCGAAATGCTCTCTGGCGATATCTTCGATCTCGTCGTGGGAGAGGAAGGTGAAGACCTTGATGTATTTGACCGCATCCTCATCGGTGGTGTTGACCATGTACTGATAGAGGGTGTAGGCCGAGGTGAGTTTTGGATCAAGGAATAAGGCGCCTTTCTCGGATTTGCCGAACTTCTTGCCATCGGCACGGGTGATAAGGTGGGCGGTAAGAACGCCGACCTTGGCCTCATCGCCTTCGAGTTTGCGGATAAGCTCTAAGCCAGAAGTGAGGTTGCCCCACTGGTCGTTGCCGCCGAGCTGGAGGTTGACGCCATATTGCTTGTGGAGCTTATAGAAGTCGATGGACTGAAGGATCTGATAAGAGAATTCGGTAAAGGAGATGCCAGCCTCTAAACGGGATTTGACGATTTCCTTGGAGAGCATGTAGTTGATGGAGAAGAACTTACCATAGTCGCGGAGGAAGTCGATCGTGCCCATGGAATGGAGCCAGTCATAGTTATTGACGAGCAAGCCTTTCTCTGGGTCGGAGAAATCGATGAATTTCTCAAGCTGATGCTTGATGGACATCGTGTTCTTGTAGAGGGTCTCCTCATCCTGGAGGTTACGTTCCTTGCTCTTGCCGGATGGGTCACCGATCATGCCGGTGCCGCCGCCGACGAGGGCGACGATGCGGTGTCCCGCTTTCTGGAAACGCATCAAAAGGGAAATCATGACGAAGTTTCCTAAATGCATCGAAGACGCCGAAGGATCGAAGCCGCAATAAACGGTCTGAGGGGTGCTTAAAAGCTCCCTGACCTCTTCTTCGTTAGAATACTGCTCAATCAATCCGCGGTAATTAAGATCATCGATAATGTTTTCCATAGGAAATCCTCACTTTCGCGAGTGATACTTTACCACCAATAAGGACAAAATGGGTGAAAAAGATGTCTCATGTACGTTAAATGGCTCTTTTCTTTATCAAAGAAGGTAAAACTAGGCCTTTTTAGACATAAAAACGTCTAAGCAAAATCAAAGATTTTCCCGATTTTTGATTGATGTGCATCATTCTTCAATCACTATCTAGTTTCTTATACATTTCGGGTTTACAATATTGTCAATTTTAAAAATCAAACCCTTAAAGGTTGGGGGTAGGTTATGCCTATCCTTTTGTAAAAAGAAAGGAATTAGAATGAAAACAACTTTCAAGCGTTTATGCACGTTGGCGGTTCCGTTTTTACTTGCCAGCTGCACCAATCCTGGCTCCTCTTCCAGCGCGGAAGTGAAAGAGTCCAGCAATGAGCCTGCCTCTTCTGTCGCAGCCTCTCTATCCTCCTCTGCCGCCGCGAACAATTCGTCCAGCAATGCCCCGGCCAGCAGCTCCGCTAAGACCCAGTACACCCCGGTCCTCCCAGAACTTAGATTCACCTCCAACGTCCCTGAAGAAATCAGCTTCGCCACCACCGCGACGAAGGATGACCTTGATAGACCAAGCGTCGCCGGTAAACTCTCTATCACCAACGTCGAAGGTGATTTAGGGAAAACCGACCTCGACTGCACCATGAAGGTCAGGGGCAACCAGACGGCCGGTTGGTCCAAGAAAGCCTTCACCATCAAACTTGAGTCCAAAGACAACCTTTTAGGTTTAAACAAAAGCAAGAAATTTAAGAAATGGGTCTTATTGGCCGATGCCAAGGACACCACTTTGATCCGTTCTGCCGCTGGCTTATATATCTCCAAAGCCATCTCCAAGCACGATAGCAAAGTCTGGACCGCGGACTTCACCCCTGTCAGCGTCTATCTCAACAACCAGTATTGGGGCTATTACTACTTAGCCGACCAGAAAGAGGTTAAGAGCAATCGTATCGACCTCCCGGCACCGGAGGACAACTACACCGGCGTCGATATCGGCTATTGCTTCGAGCTCGACTATTACGGCAAGGATGAGCCAAAGAAAGCCGATCATGGCGATCCAACCTTCAATTTGGATTATGGCAACATGTTTACCCGTAGCTCCTATAACATCGAAAGCAGCTTAGCCAACTTTGGTCCAACCACCACCTACACGATGCTTTCCGATATTACCGATGGCCCAGCCGATGCCGCGGTCAACGCCACCAACAGCAACCAGGTCGCCTTCATGCAGGCCAGGCTCCAAGCCTTATTCACCGTTCTCTATCAGGCCACTCAGAATCACGCTAAGACGATCAACGAGAACAACCAGGTCGTCGACTTCGATGGCACCGTCGAAGAGGCTATCAGAGCCAACTTCGATTTAGCCACATGGACCGATGGCTTCATCATCAATGCCTTCACCTGCCCGCCAGATGTCGGCTATTCCTCCTTCTACATGTCCTTCGATAACTCCGCCGAGGGCGCGAAGAAACTTAGATTCGACTGCCCATGGGACTTCGACAGCAACTTCGGTAACCGTCGCGACTTCATCACCACCGCCAATTCTTCTTCCGGCGGCAATCAGTGGGGTGGTTCTGGTTATGATCCATACTACATGGATAGAACCAGCAACATGTGGCTCCAATACCTTGGCAAATTAGACTTCTTCATGAATGACGTCAAAGCCAAGTGGAACACCGTCAGACAAGACGAATCCTTCGAGGATATGTTCCATATGATGAGAACCTACTGGAACACCTATGATGGCGAAATCCAGCACAACCACGAAAAGTGGCCGGTCAATGATGCCGCCGAAAACAACTCCTTCGACGAAATCAGAGAACCATACAAATACGTCAGGAACTATAAAGAGGCTGAAGCGGAAACCATCAGCTGGTGCGAAAAACGTATCAACTACCTCGAAAACAGATGGGCCCCTGAAGCGCATCGTCCAGGCGTCAACACCAACAAATAAAGGCTCTTACTTCTTATTGAGTAGAGACAACGGCAGTCCGAAAGGGCTGCCTTTTTTTGCCCAAGGCCATGATCGGATCGGCGTCTTAACGAGAGCCTAATCGAAAAACGGGAATCCCACTTGGAATTCCCGTTAATAAGCATTTTTATAAATTTCGTTTTTACTTATGAAGGGTGCTATTACGAGTGACAAGTTCAGCATCGAAATGGCTGACCTTATCGACGAGTTCGTAATTCATAAGCTCGATGAGCATGTACATCGCTCTCTTGCCGACCTCAAGCATATCAACGTGCATAGAGGTGAGGGTCGGACGAACGATCGCGGCGTACTTGGTACCGACTAAAGACATGACCTCAACGTCTTCTGGAACGCGGAGACCGCTGTCGATCGCGGCATTTTCGACCGCGGCAGCGATAGAGTCACGATAGGCGATGAAGAAGCCTTCTGGTTTCTTCTTGAAGTATTCTCTGAAGTCGTTGTAGGTACGGGTGTAGGAATCATCGCAGTTGATGACGGAATAGGCTTTGCCGATTTCCTCGTGGGTCTTGATGAAAGTCTTCTCGCATTTGGCTAAGAGACGGCCACAGTTATGGACGTGGAGGAAAGTCATCTGATGGGCGGCGATATTCTTGTGATAGCCCTTGATGAGTTCGGTGAGAGCCTCGGTGTAGCTGAATGGGATGCAGCCAACGCGGTCACCGGTCACTCGGTTATTGACGACGATGATCGGGACGTTATAGGAAGCGATCTTATCGACATCCTCGGCATCGAGCTCGTCATCGAAGACAATCGCGCCGTCGACGTGGCTGGAGATGACGCGTTCCATCGCGTTAAGGGCTTCCTCACGGCTGTGGGAGGTCGTGAATAAGGTAAGGGTTAAGCCCTTCTCTTTCGCGACGTCGGTGATGCCGTTAAGCATATTGGAAATATAAACGTAGTTTGCGCTTGGGATAACGACGCCGATGTTGGTGGTTTTGTTCGTGGCAAGAGCCTGGGCAAGACCGCTTGGTTTATAGCCGAGTCTCGCGATGGTGCTTTCAACGCGCTCTCTGGTCTCTTCGGTGACGTTACCTTTCTTATTGATAACGCGGCTGACGGTGGCGAGGGAAACGCCTGCGGCCTGGGCGACCTGGTAAATGGTTACTCTGTCCTTTAAGTTATTCATGGAACACCTCCTTGAAGACGCCTTCATTATATGAAAACGGGATACGCTTTCAATGAAAAGTCTTTCATAGTGCACAAAATGCTACTTTTAGGGCATAAAATGCAGTTTTTTACCCGTTTTCACACATTTTGGACACTTTTATCCTAGCACTTTAGAATCCTTTTTAATGGATTACACTACTATTTTCATGCGATTTTCATGCGAAGTCTGATGTATGAAATGGAAATCGCTGTTATCATATCAGCGGTGTTTCCATAGAAAACAACTGATATTTTTTAAACGGAGTAGCATTATTTATGCAAATAATGGCGAATGGTCATAAAAAACAACTAATTCTGTTTTTACTGCTCCCTCTCGTTTCGTCTTGCTCTGGTGACAATCGTCGCATAAAAGCCGACAAAGAACCCTTATTAGAACTCATTACGAAAATTGAAGAAATCGACGATCAATCTCATTTCCTAGTTTACTTCGATGGAGAAGACCACCTAGAGCAAACATCATGCAAGGAAACAGATGGCGTTTTCCTTTGTCACCACCACAACAAAGTCTATTCGAATAGAAGCAAAGACGGCGAGACTCTCTTGCCTTATGACGGCGAAACAAAAGAAGGATTCATCAAAGAATGTTTCTCGCTTGATACTCCAGTTGCGTCTATTTCCTACAACGATCTTTTACCACACTTTAAGGCTATTGCTTCCGGGAGCGAGGAATACTACTATCGCCATGATCATCCAAAATCCACCTTTGAAGTTCTTTTCGACAAAGAAACAGATGGTTGCAATGACTTCCTGCACTTCTTGGAAGGAAAGACCCCTAAAACTTTCTACAACGACTTCTTAAGCGTCAACGAATATTCCCTTTGGATCGCCCACGCTGATAGTCTCGCGCCTTCTTTTAATCTATATAAAGCCGATGGCGAGAATCTGACTTTAGCCTTTTCGCTAGATAATTAGGAACCGTTCCAATACGCATTAACAACAAAACCCCGATTCAGTTTTAGGCCGATTCGGGGTTTTAACGTTATTGAATATGGTTTTTAAGCAATTATTTGCTCGGCAAGAAGAAGTCGTCGCCTGCGGCATAGCCCTCAGGAATGAAGGCCGAGGATAAATCATCATTGACGCGTAATTCTTTGCCAGAGCAGAGCTCAACGTCATGATGGATGTTACGGATGATCTCGGCTTTGAATTTGGTGCCGTCGAATTTCATCGCGCCGTCACGGACGCAGACGACGAGTTTTCCGACTTCGAGGTTTGGATATCTGGAGAAGGTCTCCACTTCTTTTCCATCTCCGAAATCGAGATGGACGATATTGGCCTTCGCGTCTAATGGATGTTCCTCGAGGGAAACGATCTTGCCGACCTGATAGCCAGAAGAACGGTAATAGTCGAGTTTAATATCGACGCCGTTTTTAGCTAAGACGGCATTGATTACATCGACGAGCTTATCATCAGGGGTGACGATAAGACCATTGGTCTTAAGCTTGACGGTCTCACCGATCTTGAAGATGTTGATGCCGACAATCTTATCGCCTTGGTAGCAGATGGTAACATCGCCTTTGGTCTCAGAACGGTCTGGATAAAGGGAAGGTTCATTGACTAAGAAGAGGACATCCCCGTTGACCGGGTAATCGTAATATAGAGAGAACATTATTTCTCCTCCTTTGCTTTTAGGATGACGCGGGTGATTTTGACGCCTTGGGAACGGAAATTCTTTTCGTATTCGCTCATGACGTCATCTTCCGCGAGAGTGTAATCATTCGTGTTATAGACGATTTCAAGATTAGCGAGGGCAGCCTGCTCCAACGTATATTCGTAGAGGTCGACATTATCGCTTTTGAAGCGGATTTCCCCGCCTTTCTCTAAAAGAGAAACCATCTTGGTGAGACGGCCCGCTTCAGTAAGGCGCCTCCTCCAATGCTTCCTTTTTGGCCAAGGATCGGAGAAGTTAAGGTAGATCTTCTCGAAACGGAGGTCCTTAATCTCCTCATAGACGTCATCGAAGTCGCCACGGCGGAGCAAGATATCCTCGCTTCCGTCTTCGATGAGCTTCTTGGTGGCGACGGCTAAAACGTCCACCACTTTCTCGACGCCGAGATAATGGCCTTTCTGGATTTTGGATAAACCGAGGATAAAGTCGCCTTTGCCCATGCCGATTTCTAAGTAGAGCGGTTTGCTCTTAAAGAATTCGGAGTTAGGGTCAACGACCGGCAAGGCTTTGTCTTCGTGTTCCGCTAAATAGGGAGTTGTCCAGGATTTGTGTCTCGCTCTCACTTTTTGATCTGTCCTAAGGAATAGATGGCGTCCGCATAGATGGCGATCTGCGCGGTGAAGTCATTGATATAGATGTATTCGTTCGGGGAATGGATGTCGCCTGGGTGGTTCTTAAAGGCCGAGCCATAAGCGACGCAGTTCGGGGCTTCCTTCGCGTAGGTTCCACCACCGATGGCGAGAGGCTTATCGAATAACTTGAGGGTCATTCTCTTGTAGCTCTTCATAAGGGTGGAGACGAGCGGGGACTTCTTATCATATAAAAGATAAGGAACGTAAGCGGCGACATCGACGTCCATCTCCGCGGCCTTCTTGAGGTTGGCGATGGCTTCTTCTGGTTTGGCTTCTTCGCCATAACGGTAGTCGATGGAGAAGGAGAATTCGCCATTCATGTATTTGACGATGCCAATGTTATAGGTGGATTCGCCGAGTTCTTTGGAATTGCTATAACCGCCGAAGCCTTTGCCATGGCAATCTTCGAAGATCTTAGCAAGGTTGGTTAAGAATTTGTTCTTGTATAAGCCACCAAGGAAGGCAAAAGCCTTAAGGGCGGCGTTTTCGCCAAGCTCTGGGGTAGAGCCGTGGGCGGATTTGCCTTTGAAAGTGAGGATGAAGATCTTGCCGCAGTCGGAAAGATCGCCGAGTTCGGCCTTCCAAGCATCCTTAAGCTTTTTATCAGCCGCGATGGTGACGACGAGTTTGTCGCAGACGGCGTTACGAACCACGCCGCCATCCATGGCGATGATCGGGGAAAGGTCGATTTTACGTTTGGCGAAGGTATCGCCAACCATGCCTTTTTCAGCATAGATAAGCGGGAAATCGGCATCTGGGGTGAAGCCATAATCAGAAGCTGGCTTCTTGAGGTCGTGGAAATAATACCTTAAGCAGCTGGAGCCTCTTTCTTCGTCACCGCCCGCGACGAGGCGGATGCGGTAGTTATCGACTAAGCCGTTGTCCTTAAGCAATTTGCAGGCATAAAGGGCGGCGATAAGAGGTCCTTTGTCGTCGGAAGTGCCACGGCCATACATCTTGGCCTCTTTGCCTTCGCCGACGATCTTCGCGGAGAATGGAGGATAAGTCCATTTGCCAGTCGCTGGGACGACATCGCTATGGGCATAGATGCCGATTAATGGACCATTGCCCTCACCATAGGTGAGTTCGGTGGCGTGGCCATCGCATTTATCGACTTTGAAGCCGAAATCGTTGCCGAGTTTGGCAATGTAATCAAGGGCGCTTTTGACGCCTTTACCATATGGGGCATCAGGAGTGATGCTCTTTTCATCATAGACGGAATTCTTGGCTACGAATTCCTGTAAAGCGAGGATGGCGTTCTCCTCATATTGTTTCGCCAATTTCTTAAAGTTAGCCATATGAATTCTCCTTTCTTCTTTATAACTGAGGCCAGGATTTTGGGAGGGCCTTTCTTAAAGCGGTGTTAAGGGCTGGGACGAAGATGGCGGCAAGGAGCGCTTCGCCACCGGCGCCAAGGCTGGTGAGAAGAAGAGCGGTCATGCCAAGCGCACTCGTGGAGCCGCTGAATAACCAATTCCATAACCAAGCGGTCTCGCCCATGGTAAAGACGTAGATGGAGCCGAAGACGAGGAAGGTATGGATGACGGTAGCTAAAGCGCTGAAAACGACGAGTAAGGTGGTTTTCGCGCCTTTGCTCTTAACTTTCCTAAGAATCTCAAAAAGCAAGCCGGCGATAAGACCAAAGAGGAAACGCGGCAAGATGCTGATGAGCGGATTCATGAAGAGCATGTCGAAGGCGCTGGTGGCCGCCGTTAAAGCGCGGATCCAGTTGAAGACGCCAAAGGCAAGGCCATACAAAGCGCCCCTCTTCCAGCCAGAAAGGCTGGCTCCGAGGATGACCGGGAGATGGAGAAGGGTGAAGGTGATGACGCCGCCGAAGACGGAAAGATAACCGATATTCGGAACGAAGGTCATCAAGACGATGATGGCGAGGAAGATGGCATCATTGGTGAGAGCCAAGATGCGGTTATGGCGATTCTCCTCGACCGTGGTTGGGTTATTCTGCGCGTAGAGGATGGCGGTTGCGAAGAGCAAACCAGCAAGCAGGACGAAGAAGATGATGGTGAAGATGTTTCCAGACATAAGATAAACGACTTTCTACTAGTTTTTAGAAGCGATGAGGCTAAGTCCATCGAGGACCAAGGACTCATCGAGCTTGAATTCCGGGAGGAGGTCCGCGACATATTGCGCGTTCCCGCCGGTGAGGATCCATTTAAGAGGGAATCCAGCCTCTTTTTCGAAGGCTAAGGCCAAACCCTTAATCGAGGTGGCCGCGCCATAGACGACGCCAGAAAGGATGCAATCCTTGGTGTTTTTGCCAATCGCCTTATCCACCTTTTCAAGCGGAATCTCCGGAAGCGCGGAAGTGCCGTTACGTAAGCTCTTCGCGGCAATCCTTAATCCCGGGGCGATAGATAAACCGGCAAACTCGCCTTTCTCGTTGAGGTAGATGAGCTTGTTCGCGGTGCCTAGGTCGGCCACCACGGTACAGATGCCGTATTTGCTTAAGGCGGCGACGCTCGCGGCAATGATGTCCGCCCCTAAGTCAGAGGCATCGATCTCGCTAGATATCGGTAAGGCGGCCTTCTCGGCAGTAGAGACGAAGGTTGGGCGCACCTCAAGCTCCTCATAGACCGCTTTCTCCCAAACCGGGGTAAGAAGCGGTACGACGCTTGAGATAATCGCATTCTCTATCGCATCCCTGCTCAATTGGTATTCCTCAAGCATAACCTTAAGGAAATGCCGAATCTCCGCGACGCCTTTATTGATGTCGCTTTCGGTCTTGACGCGCCTAGTGAGCTCTCTGCCCACGAAGACGCCGATGTCGGTGACGCTATTTCCGATGTCTATGGCAATCAGCATTGCTCGACCTCCTTATCCAACGACGACGTTGACGATTTTTCCTTTGACGACGATGACCTTGCGGACGGTCTTATCGGCGATGAAGTTCTTAACCTTCTCATTGCTTAAGGCCATGGACTTGAGAGTTTCGTCATCGAGGTTCTTATCGACTTCGACGACATCTCTCATTTTGCCGTTGACCGCGAAGACCATGTTAACGGTATCGAGAACCAACTTCTTCTCATCGAAGGTTGGCCACTGCTCATAGGTGATGAGGTCTTTATGACCGAGCTTCTCCCACATTTCTTCGCCGACGAATGGGCAGACGCAGGAGAGAATCTTGGTGAAGCCCTCAATATAAGGACGATAGATGGACTTGGCTTTGTAGACGTCATTGACGAAGACCATCATGGCACTGATGGCGGTATTGAAGGCCAAGGATTCATAGTCCTCGGTGCACTTCTTGACCATCGCGTTATAGGAGAAATCAAGCTCGCCGCTATTCTCATCGGAGATGCGGGAGACGAAAGTTTCCTCATCGACTAAGCGGAAGCTTCTCTCGATGAATCTCTTCGCGCCGTCTAAGCCGGTCGGCGACCATGGCTTAACCTCATTTAACGGGCCGGCGAACATCTCGAAGAGACGTAAGGCGTCCGCGCCATGCGAGTTGATGATGTCATCAGGATTGACGACGTTGCCACGGGATTTGGACATCTTTTCGCCGTTCTCGCCAAGGATCATGCCCTGGTGATAGAGCTTCTGGAACGGTTCTTTGGTGTTGACCACGCCGATGTCGTAGAGGAACTTGTGCCAGAATCTCGCATAGAGCAAGTGGAGGACGGCGTGTTCCGCGCCACCGATGTATAAGTCAACTGGGAGCCAGTGCTTGATTAATTCCGGTTCGGCGATCGCGTTCGGGTTCTTTGGATCGATATAACGGATGTAATACCAGCAAGAACCGGCCCACTGCGGCATGGTGTTGGTCTCACGAGTACCCTTCTTGCCGTTGATCTCGACGTCGAGCCATTCGGATGGGGCCTTGGAAAGAGGCGGCTTGCCATCTTTGCTCGGGGCGTAGTTATCCATATCTGGAAGAACTAATGGGAGCTGATCCTCTGGGACCGGCACCTCGGTGCCGTCTTCAAGGGTAACCATAGGGATTGGCTCACCCCAATAACGCTGACGGGAGAAAATCCAGTCGCGGAGTTTGTAATTGATGACGCGTTTGCCTTTGCCGATCTCGACGAGTTTCTCGGTGATGACCTTTTTGGCATCGTCGATATATAAGCCATCGGCATATTCGCTATTCATGTGTTTGCCATCATCAACCATCGCAGCCTCGGAGATATCGCCTTCGAGGACCTGGATCATTGGGAGACCATGCTTCTTGGCGAAGTCGTAGTCTCTCTGGTCGTGGGCAGGAACCGCCATGACGGCGCCGCTACCATAGGAGCCAAGGACATAGTCGCCAACATAAACAGGAATCTCTTTGCCGTTGATCGGGTTGATGGCGGTGATGCCGAGATAAACGCCGGTCTTCTCCTTTTCAAGGGAAGTGCGGGTAAGGTCGCTCTTAGAGGCGGCTTTCTTGATATATTCGTCCACCGCTTCTTTCTGCTCTGGGGCGCAGAGCTTAGCGACTAATGGATGCTCAGGGGCGATGACGCAATAGGTGCAGCCGAAGAGGGTATCGACGCGGGTGGTGAAGACGTTGAAGTGCTCGTCTTTGCCTTTGATGTCGAAACGGATTTCGACGCCTTCGCTTCTGCCGATCCAGTTGCGCTGCATCTCAAGGGTGCTCTTTGGCCAATCGAGGGATTCGAGGTCCTCTTCGAGCCTTTCGGCGTATTTGGTGATCTTAAGGATCCACTGCCTCATCGGCATGCGGATAACTGGGAAGCCACCGCGTTCGGATTTGCCGTCGATGACTTCTTCATTAGCAAGAACGGTACCGAGTTCAGGGCAATAGTTGACTGGGACGTTCGAGACATAAGCGAGGTCGTGCTTATACATCTGGATGAAGATCCACTGGGTCCACTTATAGTAATCGGAATCGATGGTGGCAATCTCTTTGCTCCAGTCGTAGGAGAAGCCAAGGGATTGAATCTGATTCTTGAAGTTCGCGATGTTCTTTCTGGTGAAGATTTCAGGATGTTGGTTGTTCTTGATCGCGAATTGCTCAGCCGGAAGACCGAAGGCATCCCAGCCCATTGGGTGAAGGACGTTATAGCCTTGCATTCTCTTCATACGGCATACGATGTCGGTGGCCGTATATCCCTCAGGGTGTCCGACATGAAGACCCTGGCCGGATGGATAAGGGAACATATCCAGCGCGTAGAATTTTGGTTTGGAGAAATCGTGAGTGTCGCAATAATAGGCATTCTTATCGGCCCAGATTTTGCGCCACTTCTTCTCAATGTTTAAAAAATCGTAACTCATACGGGGAAATTATATGAGTTTTCCTTAAGGAAACAATCAAAAAGAGCAAACGCCTCCCCATTTAGAGACGCTTGGCGCAGAAAGTATCGGTAACCGTCCTTCAAACGACGGCGTTGAAGACAGAGATGGATCGCTAAAACACGTTAATTTGATTAACGACGTTTCCTTGACGCAATTGAAGCCAGGAAAGAATTGTGACTACCTTGTTCTGGAAGATGGTCTCCCGTTTGTTCGGCAAAACGCCAATCATTGTTCGTTCGGGGGCACGGGATTATAAGGCAATAGAAATTGCTAAAAAGAAACCCAAGGCTTGCGTTAATGAAAATCTTTCTCAATCACATACAATAGGCTAGATTTGTCCGGCAAAAGCAAAAGCAATTCACCGTTGTCGTGGAGCAAAAGATGCCCATATTCCCTTTTCTCATTGTATGAGAAAATATTGGAATCTCTATAATACCAAGCCCACGAATAAGGGGCGTCAAAAGCGAAAGAATACTCATCGGCAATCGGGTTTTTCTCATCTATTATCGAGACGTATTCAGTGAAACGTTCAACGAAATGCTCATCGACATCGGAAGTCATCTTTTCTTTCGGAGACGATGCGTCTTGGATTTCAAAAACATAATAGGCATAGATGTCAGAGTAAAAATCGCCAGATTGGTAGGACTTAGTCCAAGATTCGTCGAAAAGTTCACCGTCGTAAGTCTCGTTCAATCTCTTTTGCGTCGAGACTTGGCGAACGCACGACGATAATAAAATTGCCAAAATAGTAGCGACTAGTATTCTTTTCATGGCCTTCTTTCGTTTAGGAAAAACCAATATGTATCCTGTTTCCCTTTAACTATATATGTTATGCCTAATGGACATTAAATAGAACCGGCACATATTTTCGATAAGCCGATCAGTTGTCTGGCGTATGGGAAACAAAAACTCTTAGCAACTCAGCCGACCAACTCTTTGTAGACCCCAAGATAAAGTTCAGCGCTCTTCTTCCAGGAATTGTCTTTGACTAAGCAGTTCTTGCGGACGGCTTTGAAGTTCTTCTGGTCTTTGTAGAGCTCCATCGCGAGGTTCGTCGCGTAATCGATTCCACCATAATCGTAATCATCGAAGCTGATGCCGGTCGCGACATCCGCGTTCTTGCGGTTATACGGAAGGATGGTATCGGCCAAACCGCCAGTCTTTCTGACTACCGGGATCGTGCCATAACGTTGGGCGATAAGCTGCCCGATGCCGCATGGTTCGAAGCTAGATGGCATAAGGAAATAGTCGCTCGCGGCATAGATCTCATGCGCCCTCTTGTTGCTATAGCCGATATAGACGGAAACCTGACGAGGATAGCGTCTTCTTAAGTCTTCGAAGGCCTGCTCTAAGCCATATTCCCCACTGCCGAGAACGGCAAGCATCGCGCCCTGCTGGAGGAGTTTAGGCATAATTTCATATACAAGGTCGATTCCTTTTTGGAAAGTTAGACGGGAGACGAGACCGAAAAGCGGTCCACCGCTATCCTCGAGGAAGGAGGCTTTAAGAAGAGCGGCGCGGTTCTCTTTCTTGCCGCTCACGGTGTTCTTCGCGCTGAATTCCTTGGCGATCAACTTATCGTTGGCCGGATTGAATTCGGCAACGTCGATGCCATTAACGAAACCGCAGAAATCATATTCGCGGGATTTAAGGACGCCGGAAAGACCGAAACTGCCCTCTTCGGTGAGGAGTTCGTCGCGGTGAGTCGGCGAGACCGTGGTGATCTTATCGCTATAGACGATACCGGCTTTAAGGGTCGAGACTCTGCCTTCAAATTCGGTCGAGCCGTCCTTGTAAAGGAGGTATGGAAGGTTATAGAGGTTATCGAGAGCCGCCGGATCAAGCATGCCCTTGAAGGCCGGATTGTGGATGGTCAAAACATATTTCGTTTTGGCGTAGAACGGGTCGTTCTTATTCTCGGTCTTAATGAGGACCGGCATCATCGCGGCCTGCCAGTCATGGGTATGGATGATATCTGGCTTGAAATCTAGCATCGGAAGGATGCCCCTGACGGCCATATCAAAGAAGGCGAAACGCTCGCCGTCATCGAAATAACCATAAAGGTTATCCCTACCGAAATAACGGTCGTTTTTGACGAGGACGAAACGAATGCCGTCGATGTTGGTTTCAAAGACCTCCGCGCAGCAATCTCTCCAAGACATATTGAAGACATAGTTGCCGCGGTATTCCGGCTTCTTGAGTAAACGCGCATCGATTCCCTTGTAATATGGGATGAGGATCATGACTTCATGACCCATGCCCACGAGTTCGCGGGAAAGCGAATAGATGACGTCGGCTAATCCGCCGCTTTTGACGAGAGGGTTGCTCTCAGAGGCCACCATTGCAATTTTCATATAACTGTTCCTTGTTTCAAGAATAGGTACTTCATTGGATCGCCGGAGAAGGTCTTGCCATCGGTGACGATGGAATATTTATCGATGACGGCGTTCTCGATGTGGCAGTTCTTCCCGATTTTGACGCTGGAGAAGATGATGCAGTTCTTGATGACGCTGCCTTCGCCGATCTTGACCTTACGGGACAAGATGGAACCATCGACTTTGCCTTCGATGATCGCGCCGTTGGCGATGAAGGAATTCCTGACGTCGGCGTCCTCGCCATAGATTGCTGGCGGGGTATCCTGGGTCAGGGTGTAATGCTGGGAAGGCTGGTCGAAAAGGGAGCAATAGACTTTCGGATCGAGAAGCTCATTGCAGTATTCGACATAATGGTCGAAGCAATCGAAGCAACGGACGTATTTGCCCTTCCATTCATGGGTGTGGATCTTGATGTTGCCAGCATAAAGGACATCGGCGATCATCGCCTTCATATCCGCCCTCTCATTCCAGACGGCGTTCTTGCGGATGATATCGACGAGAACCTCGCGGTTGATGATCCAGATTTCCATGGAGGCTAGAGCCTCTTCCTGCTGACGGTCATTCTTCTTAAGGCTGGTGAGATAACCCTCTTCATCCACTCTCAAAAGGTTCGAGGAGAAGAACTCCTTCGAAGCGTCTTTGATCTTGGTGTAGACGATGGTGATCTTCTCGCCGCGGTCGATGTGTTCCTGAAGGATTGGGCCCAAATCGACGTTGGCAATGATATGGGTGCTTTGGAAGACGAGGTATTTGGCCTTGGAATCATAAAGTTGCCAGTCATTCTCGCGGATGTTGGCGACGTCGGTGTTGGAGAGAGGGTTAAGGACGCCCTTCTCGTTGACCATGATGTTCATTCTGCCGACCTTGGTGTTGGTAACCCAGGCGGACATGGAGCCTAAATGCTTTAAGACGGACCTCTGATGATCTTTGATCATGAGGCCAATGTCGGAAATGCCGGAGTTGCAGAAATTGCTAAGGGCGAAATCGCAGAAAGCATAACGTCCGAGGAAGCTGGTGCTGCCTAATGGGCGGTTTTCGGTGATCTCCCCAAGGGATGGAGCGGTATAGAAGTTTAATAAACCGATAACGTCGTTGTTTTTCATAAGTCCTCCATGTCGCCGTTGGCAATAAGGGCGATATCATCTTCGGTGCCGTTGACCTCTTGGCCATCTTCGATTCTGGAAGCTGGGCCGACGAGGGCATTGAAGACTTTGGCGTTCTTGCCGATATGGACGCCGTGCATGAGGACCGCGTTCTTGCAAACGGCCCCTTCTTCCACCACGACTTCACTGGAGATAACGCAGTGGTCAACCTCGCCGAGGATCATCGCGCCCTGGTTGATCAAGCAGTCTTTGACCTTGGCCTTCTTGCCGATATATTGAGGGCCGCTATGGGTATCGGCGGAATAGATCTTATTCGCGCCCTGGACGGTGTAGATGTTGGTCGCGTCGTTCTTCTTAAGGAGCAAGTCCATATTAGCCGCATGGAGCGAATCGACGGTGCCGACGTCCCTCCAGTAGCCTTTGTACTTATAAGCGACCATTTTCTTCTTGGCTTTAAGCATCTTCGGGATGACGTTCTTGCCGAAGTCATGTTCGCTGTTCTCATCCTTCGCATCTTCTTTTAAGGCAGCGCGGAGAGTGGAGTATTTGAAGATATAAATACCCATGGAAGCAAGGTTGCTGATTGGGTTCTTTGGTTTTTCTTGGAACTTGACGATGTTGCCTTTCTCGTCGGTCACCAAAATGCCGAAGCGGGAGGCTTCTTCCATTGGGACTTCGTAGACGGCGATGACGCAGTCGGCCTTATTCTTTTCGGCCGTCTTGAGCATATCGTTATAAGTGCAGGAATAGATGTGGTCGCCAGAAAGAATCAAGACATATTCCGGATCGACCATATCGAGCCAGTCGAGGTTTTGATAAATCGCGTCGGCGGTACCTAAGTACCAGGCTGATCCTTCTTCGGTCTGTTTCGGCGTTAAGACAGAAGTGAGGGAACGAACGCCGTTAAGGCCCCACTTCTCGCCGTTTCCGATATAGCCGTTTAAAACGCTCGACTCATATTGAGTCAAAACGCCAACGTCATTGATGCCGGAATTGGCACAGTTGCTCAAAGGGAAATCGATGATGCGATATTTACCGCCATATGATACTGCTGGTTTCGCAATCTTCCTGGTTAAAGCCTTCAAACGGGTGCCCTTACCACCCGCAAGAATCATGGCCGCCAATTTGGTTGACATGTTTCTAAAACCTTTCTTTTTGAATTCCTCTCTATGATACATCATAGAAGACAAGAATGATTCGCTTTTGCATTTTTTTACTCACGTTTTCACGCTTTCTTCTAACGGAGTTTAGAAAATGAGATTTTTTGTTTGTCAACGTAGGCTCACTATGCTATATTCTTACACGCGTTTATCGCAAACGAGGTGAGAATTATGTCTAGAGTATGCCCAGTCACCGGCAAAGGCCCGGTCAGCGGAAATAACCGCAGCCACAGCTTACGTGCCACCAGAAGACGCTGGAACGTCAATCTCCAGAAGTATAAAGTCGAGATCGATGGCAAAATGGTCGAGGTCCGCATGAGCGCCCGCGCTTATCGCTCCCTCACTAAGACCACCGCTAAGAAAGCGAAGTAAGTCTTTTACCGATGAAGAAATAGGGCTCTGAAATGAGCCCTTTTTTCGTGTCTTTGAATTCTAATTTTACCATTATTATTTGCGGTCGAATCCGTCGCAATAGTGGAGTTAATGCCTTAGGCTTTAGAGACCCAAGATATATAAACCTATTGATATATAAAGGATGACGTCCACCGCTACATTCATTAGATACAAGAACCATTCCCCTGCAGCCAAAATGAAGAAGCGCGGCCTCGAAACCAAAGTCTCCCCGTTTTCTTCTTTGGCGGAATAATTCACCCAATCCTTAAACCTTGGACTAAGCATGGAGAGGGCGAGAATCAAACCGAGCGCTTCCGCTACAAAACCAAAGACGGAAGATACTCCGATCGGCTGCGAATTGATCCTCACGATGAATAAACCAGAAACAATAGCGGAGACCACGCTTAAAGAATATCCAAGCGCGTCCAATTTGATATGGGCTTTGTGGTAATAAGCCGGCAAAAGGATCAAAGCGAAGGAGACGATTGCTCTAGCCAGCAGAACAAGCGCGGCGACCAAACCAAGAGAAGTCAAAGGGCTAGGCAAGACGAAGAAAGAGGATGCGAAGAGATAGACAAGCCCCAAGCCGATTACGGCATAGATGAGATACATCACCTTGAGGATATTGGACTCTTTCTTATTCTCTTTAGGGAAGATCTCAAAAGGGAAATCTCTTAATAGGCTATAAGGCTCTTTATTGGCTTTTTCGGATACAAAACGCCCCGAAAAAAGGAAAAGGAGGAAGGAAAACAAAAGAGACCCCGCCAAGACAAAGGGTAAGGATGGAAGGGTCTCTAATGTGAATATCATAGCTTCAATAAGTGAGCGGCCCTCTCCTTGAAATCAGGATGGCCATAGAGGTAGCTGCCTGCGACGAGAATATCCGCGCCGGCTTCTCGAGCCAGGCGACCGGTTAAGCGGTTGATGCCGCCATCGACCTCGATAAGCGGTTTCTCACCAATGGTGAATTCATCAATCTCATGACGGATCTCGCGGACTTTGGCGAGGGCGCTAGGCAAGAAGCTCTGCCCGCCTTTGCCTGGAACGACGGTCATGATGAGAATCTGCTCAAGTTTATGGATGAACGGGAATAAGGCGTGGGAGGTCGTATTTGGACTGATCGCGATGCCGGCCTTCTTGCCGCATTTATGGATTAAGTCGATGGTGCGGGTGACGTCCTGCTCATCTTTGCAGGCTTCCAAATGGAAGGTGATGATATCCGCACCGGCCTTGGCGAGACGAACGATCCACTTCCATGGCTCGACTACCATGATATGGACGTCCTTGACTAACTTGGTCTTCTTGCTGAAAGAGGCAAGGAAAGAGGCATCCCAGGTTTTATTGGCGACGAAAAGGCCGTCCATGATGTCGACATGGATATATTCAGCTCCGCTGAATTCAGCGATGCCTAATTCAATGTCGAGATACCTGGTGTTAGCGGTAAGGATTGATGGTGCGAGGATAACTTTGCTCATTTGAAACCGAAGATTTTGCTTAGGAAGCTCTTCTTCTCCTTGAAATTCTCTTTGTCCGCCATGGCTTTACGAATGGCGTCGTGCATCTCAAGCGCCGAGGCATAACGCTCATTCGGGCGTTTCCTGCAGGCGGTGATGATGATTTTATCGATGCTCGTCGGGATGGACGGCATGATTTTGCTAGGTTCTGGGAAGCGCTGCTTAACGACTTTGCAGGCGACATCCTCCAAGGTTTTGCCATCGAATGGCACGCGGCCGGTCAAAAGCTCGAAGAAGAGAACGCCCATGGAATAGACGTCGCTAGCTTCGGTCGCGGCCTGGCCGATGATGATTTCCGGAGCGCAATAGAAGATGGTGCCTTGGATGGCGTCCCCCTTCTCCTTCGCGCCGATCGGGGAAGCGATGCCGAAGTCGGTGATCTTGACCGTGCCATCGCTTAGATAGAACAAGTTCTCAGGTTTAATGTCACGGTGGATGATACCGTGCTTATGGATGTAGTCGATGCCGTTGGTAAGCTGAAGCATAACCTCGCAGGCGTCGCTTAAAGATAAGGCCACCTGGAAGCGGAGCTTATCGCGGAGGGTCTGGCCTTTGATGAATTCGTTGGCCATATACGGACGGCCTTCGATGAAGCCACTGCCATAGACCTTAACTACGTTAGGGTTATTCAAAGAGGAAGCCGCTTCGCATTCATTCTGGAAGCGCTCGATGTTTTTCGGGTCGTTTAAAAGCTCGCTCCTCATGACCTTGATGGAGACCACTTTGCGGGTGACGGTGTCATTCGCCTCATAGACATCCGCCATGCCACCGGTCGCCACGCGGCTCACGATGCGATAACGCCCATCGATTTTGTCGCCGATCTTAATCATCGAAAGCCTCCCAATAGGCGATGCCGATATTGTCGGAGCCGCCGTTTAGATTTGCCTCGTTGATGAGGGATGAGACCTTTTGGTCAGGACGTTCATCGGTCGAGACGACCTGAGAAATCTCGGTCTCGCTGACGTTGTTATATAGACCATCGGAGCAAAGGATCACCCTTTCGCCATGGTAGGCGTAGGTCTTAACGTCCATCGAGCAAGATGGATAAATGCCAAGGGCATTCATTAAGACGTGGCGGTCTGGGTGAGACATAGTCTCATCCTTGGTGATTTTGCCGGTGCGGTAAAGGTAATCGACGTAGGTCTGGTCTTCGGAAAGACGTTCAAGGCGATTGTTCTTGAGCCAGTAAGCGCGGGAATCGCCGATATTGAAGACGACGAGCTTCTCGCCGGTGATATAGCAAGCGACTAGGGTCGTGCCCATGTCTTTGTATTCGTCGCTCTTCTGGGCTTCGTCGAAGATAGCGGAATTGGCTTTCTTGATGATGCCTTCGAACCAGAGTTTGCGGAAGAAAAGAGGGCCTTTCATTTCCTTGTTACGGAAGGCTTCAATGATGGTCTCGACGGCCAAACGGGAGGCATAGTCTCCTTTGTTCTGACCGCCCATGCCATCGCAGACGATCAAAAGAACGTCACCCTGGCTATTGATGGCGGCTCTGGCCTGGTCCTCGTTGTTGATGCGGACGCGGCCCTGATCGGTCTTGAAAGCTATGTTGCCTTTGTAACGCTTCGGCATCGTTATAGTTTCCCTTCGACTTTGGCTCTAAGCTGTCCGCAGGCACCATCGATATCGGTGCCGAATTCTTTACGGACGGTGGTGTTGACGCCAGCTTTCATCAAACGGTCATGGAAGGCATGGATGGCTTTCTCGCTTGGGCGGAGGAAACCCTTCTCCTTCACTGGGTTGACCGGGATGAGGTTGACGTAAGCGTAGATGTGATTGTCATGGATGAGTTTGGCTAATTCATCCGCTTCCTTCATCGAGTCGTTAAGACCGGCGATGAGGATGTATTCAAAGGTGACCCTGCGGCCGCCTTTTTCTTCGTAGTACTTGATGGCCTCGATGAGTTTATCCATAGGATAAGCCCTGGAGACTGGCATGATCTGGTTACGGATTTTGTCGTTTGGGGCATGCAAAGAAATAGCGAGGTTGATTTGGATGGTCTCCTCGGCGTATTTCATGATGCCTGGGACTAAACCGCAGGTAGAGACGGTGATGTGTCTAGCGCCGATCGCGAGGGCGAATGGGTCGTTCATGATATGGACAAAGCGCATGACGTTCTCATAGTTATCGAAAGGCTCGCCGGTACCCATGACGACGATATGGGAGACATTCTCCCCTTCCTCGGCAAGGATCTGGTTGAGGATAAGGACTTCACCTACCATTTCCGCGGCGGTTAGGTTGCGGTCTCGTTTCAATAGGCCAGAGGCGCAGAAAGCGCAGCCCATGTTGCAGCCGACCTGGCTGGAGACGCAGCAGACATTGCCATAGTTATAACGCATTAAAACGGTCTCGACCTTGGAGCCATCCTCCATCTCGAGGAGGAGTTTGATCGTGCCGTCTTTGGCATCCTGACGGGTATAGAGTTTCGGTAATTCTAAGCAATATTCATCTTTGAGGACTTCGCGGAAGGCCTTGGAGACATTGGTCATGGCGTCGAAGTCATAGACCTTCTTGCCGTAGATCCATTCGAAAAGCTGCTTCGCGCGGAATTTGCTTTCACCGCGGGCTACGAGCTCGTCTTGGAGCTCTTGGATGGGGTAGCCGAAAAGATTCTTCTTCGGCATTTCTCTTATTCTCCCTCCGCTCTGAGCTCCGCCTTGGCTGGCTTAAGAAGCGCGGACTCCGGGATATTCGGGGTGGCCTTGGCTAATTTGGCACCCTTCTTGAGGATGGCGTAGTAGCAAGTGGAGTCGAGGTTATCGTATGGGAAGAGCTGAACTTCCTTCTCAAGGGTGAATTCGTCGTGGGTCTTGATGAATTCGGAGACCTGGTTGCGGCCTTCTTTCTTAGAAAGGGTGAAGACGCAGTAAACGAGTCTGCCATCCATAGCGACGAATGGAGCGGCACCGTTAAGGAGGTCCTTCTGTCTCTGGATGAGCTCATCGAGTTGTTCGGTCTTGCAATGGACGAAGAAATCTGGGGTTTCGCGGATGGCATCGAAATCGGTGCTGTTGGCGAAGACGGCGACGACGTCCTGCGGACGGGAGATAGACGCTTCAAAGCCATCGGCAGCGGAAGCGAATAGGTTAACGTTGCGGAGTTTCTTCTCCTTGATGAATCTAACCGCGTCAGCGTGCTCGTTGTCTAAGGAAGCAACGCCGACATTGAGGCCGATGTTCTCGCCGTATTCTTCGACGAGTTCCTTGATGGCCTGGTCGTGCTTTAAGTCGGAGAAAAGGAAGAATTCGCCCGGTTCGGAGACCTTGACCTGATCAAGGATGGCCTTGATGGCGGTCTTTTCTTCGAAGAGGGAGCCGTTTTTGACTAAGTCGACTTTGCGGATTGGGGTCTTGCCCTGATAGGAGACGATGCCTTCGACCGCGGTGGACTGGTAGTCGGCGCTGGCGGCGACCTGTTCCGCTAAGCCTGGGAGGTTTCTGACACGGAGGGTCAAGCCTCTTGGGCGGATGTTCTTGCGGAGGACGCGATAGGCGATGCCATAGCCGAAGTGTTCCCAAATCTTAAGGACCCACATCGGGGTGTTATAACGGAGGGAAAGGTATTCAAGGGAGCCTTTCTTGATATTTTCAGGGACAAAGGCCTCTGGATTGCCTTCTTTGGCAAGGAGGTCAGCGAGGGCGGCCATCTTCTCTTCACCGAGTTTCTCGGCGGCGGCGGCCTTCACCATGTCGGCTGGGAAGTGCTTGTAGAAATAGTTATTGGCGAGCAAGACGCTGGCGACGCGCTTATCTTCTGGAGCCCAGTCGAAGCCTTTGAGGAGATAGGCGAAAAGGATGTCGTGCCTGAGTTCGCAGCCGACTAAGCCGGCGACGTCCTTGCGGAATGGGCGGATTTCGACATCGCTCTGGAACTTCGCCTTCAAGGCGTCGTTGAATTTGACGCCGTTATCGACGATATCGGCAATGATTTCAACGGATAAGTCTAATTCCTTCATACTAATAACTCCTTCGTCTTACTTCTTTTTGTTTTCGGCCTGCTTCGCGGCAATTTTTTCTTCGAAACCTTCGAAGGCGTTGCCGAGATAGATCGAATCTGGATCGTCCGGATTTAATTCGGCCTCTTCAGCTTCGTCAGCCTCATCCTCATCGTGGTGATGATGGTGATGATGCTCCTCTTCCGCTTCCTCCTCATCTTCGGAATAGTTGTATTCGTCCTTGATGTTGGATGGCGCCATATAGCGCGGATAGGAAGGGTTGATGTTCTCGTAATGAGAATCGCTGTCGTAATATTCGAAGTCGAGGATGACGTGGACCGCAAAGTCGGTCATGGTCTTAAGGATGTATTCGGCAACCTTGTCCTCGAGGACTTGGTATTTCTTTGGGGCACGGACGATGATCTGGACGTTCCAGGAAGTCTGCTCGACTCCGGCGTGGAACATCATCGAATTCGGGGCATAGAAATTAATCGAAGCCTCATCGGTTTCGAAAAGATTCGCGATATTCGCGGTGTGATCTTTGGAATAGTGGCCAACAACGAACTGATCTAGGCCAAGGAATGAAATAGTAATCATTTGCTACCTCTCATATTTGGACAAGTATAACACACATACGCGTGAGCGCCATTAGTAATCGAGCGGATCGACGTCAAATTCGATCTCGATTCCGGCTCTTCCCGATAGTTTCTTCTGCAGCTCTATCAAATATGGGAAAAGCTCATCCCTCTTACGGTATTTGACCAAGATGGTCTTGATGTAATATCCGCCTTGGATGGCGATATATGGTGTGGCTGGTCCCACCGCCATTACATTTTCGAAACGCCTGCCTTCGAGGTTCTCCTTGATTTGGAAGCTCGCCTCATTGGCTTTCTCCTCGTTTTTGCTCTTGACCCTGATGACCACGAGATAGACGTAAGGAGGCAATTTGCCAATGCGTCTAGTCTCCATTTCCTTAAGGTAGAATCCCTCGTAATCTTGGGATGCACCATAGGTGATCGCATAGTTATTCGCGTTATAGGTCTGGATGATGGCCTCGCCTTGACGGGTGCTTCTTCCGGCCCTGCCGACGGCTTGGGCTAAAAGCTCAAAGGTATTTTCGCTAGCCCGATAAGATGGGCTATATAGACCAATGTCAGCCTGGACGACACCGACGAGAGTAACCAATGGGAAATCATGTCCTTTGGCAATCATCTGGGTGCCGACCAAGATATCGAATTCATGATGCCTAAAGCCTTCGAGGGTGCTTTGCATCGAGGTTCTGACTCTGGAGACATCGCTATCTAATCTCGCTATGCGAGCGGACGGGAAAATCTCCGCGAGTTTCTTGATAACCCTCTCCGTGCCATATCCGGTGCGTTTGATTTTATGAGAACCGCATTCTGGGCAGGAATCAGGGTATTTCTGGACGTAATCGCAATGATGGCATTTAAGCATCTCGTCCGCCTTATGGTAGCTAAGGAAAGAACCGCAATTCGGGCAGGTATAGACATAGCCGCAATCATGGCAGCCGATGTATGGCGAATAGCCCCTTCTATTCAAAAGGAGGACGATTTGTTCTTGTTTCTCCAACTTTTCCTTTATCTTAGAGACCAAGGCATCGGAGAAGATATCGTATTTGGCATAGATGACTTTTCGCTTCGACAAATCGATGATGCTGGTCTTCGGGAGAGCCCTCTCGTTGACCCTCTTGGTTAAACGCACAAATTCGTATAGACCTTTTTGCGCTCTCGCACGGGATTCGAGGCTTGGAGTAGCCGAACCAAGGACCACTTTAGAGTCGAAGTGTTTGGCGCGCATAATGGCCACTTCGCGGGCGTGATAGGTCGGAACCGAGTCTTGTTTGTATGATTCGACATGCTCTTCGTCGAGAATTATCAATCCGATGTTGTCTAATGGGGCAAATACGGCGCTTCTAGCACCAATGACGATATGGGCTTTTCCGCCGGCAATCTTGCGATATTCGTCGTACTTCTCCGCCGGGGTTAGACCGCTATGCAAGATGGCGACATTGTCTTGGAAACGCCTGGAGAAATACTCAACCATAATCGGGGTTAAGGAGATTTCAGGCACCAACATCAAGACGTTTTTGCCTTTGGATAGATAGGCCTCGGAAAGATGGAGATAGACCTCCGTCTTACCTGAGCCGGTGACGCCCTCTAATAAACAGACATGCTTTTCGCTTTTGAGGATCTGCTCATAGGCGGCTTGCTGCTCGAAAGTGAGGGGGTGAGCCTCCTCCTTCTCGTATTCTTGCAAATGGAAACGTTCTTTCTCGACGTTGACGTAACGGACTTTTTTAAGCTCGATGAGTTTCTTTAACGACGATGGCGAGGAGCAATCTTTCTTCAGCACCCTGCCATTCGCGGCAATAAGCCTAAGTAATTCGACCTGCTTGTCACTGGTGAGGCCATCCTCATTCGCGTCAATAAGCTCAACGAATTTGTCATAGGCAATCTTCGGGCCATTAAGCGCGCTGCGATTAGGCCTCAAAGACGACGGCAACATACTTTGTAGAACCGCCACCTTAGGGGATAGATAATACCTAGCAACCTCATCCGCCAAAGTATTTAGCTCTTCATTCAATAAAGGCTCGTCGTCCACCACATCGATGATGTATTGGAGGGCGTAGCCATTGATCTCTTCAAGTTCTTCTTTGCTTTCCTCTACTTCATGGACGTCAGCGACAAAGCCCATGATGGTCTGATGGCCAAATGGCACAAGGACACGAAAAAGCGGCCCCACTTTCTTTGTCCCTTCATATAAATATGAAAAGGGGCGGTCAAGGGAGGCCTTGTCGTATTGAATGTAGACTGATAGAACCTTCACGAGGTTATTCTATCGCATTTTCGTCGAGTGCGCGGATTTTATCAAAGATAATTTTCTCAATATCTTTGGCGGCCTGCTCAACGGTGTCATTGACGACGACATAGTCGTAACGATCTTTGAGGGCAACCTCGAGGCGGGCTTTCTCTAATCTAGCCTGGATAGCATCTTCGGATTCGGTGCTTCTGCCCCGGATTCTGGCTTCGAGGGATTCAAAGCTTGGCGGGGCGAGGAAGATGGAGACAACGCCTGGATCCTTCATCTTGCTCAAGACCTGAGTTGCGCCATTGACGTCAATCTCAAGGAGGACGTTATGTCCGGCAAGTCGCTTGGCTTCGACTTTGTCTTTCGGGGTGCCATAACGGTTACCGACGAACTGGTTCCATTCAAGGAGGTTGCCGTTAGCCAAATTAGCATCGAATTCTTCATTCGTGACGAAATAATACTCGCGGCCATCAGCTTCGCCTGGGCGCATCGCTCTGGTGGTGAGGGACACGGAATAATATAGGTCGACAGCCGGGTTCTTTAAGATCTCCTGTCTGACGGTGCCCTTGCCTACGCCGGAAGGGCCGGAAAGAATAATCAATAAACCTTTTTTCATAATGCAAGTATTTTAGCCATTTAATTTGCATAGGGCAATGCGCCTTACGCGCATATAGCGTGCTATAATGCCCGCATGGCACTGAACCAGCACGAACTCGAGGCCCTCGCCTCCTACTATCAAAAAGAGCTCGTCGGAGCAAAAGTATCGCACCTTGTACTCGTTTCTCCGTCTGTTTTCGCTTTCCACCTCTCTCGTGGAGGCAAACTCGTCTTCTCCTTTGAGGGACCTTCTCCATATGTCAACGTAAGCCAGACTTTGGAGGACGTCACTTCGCTTTCCTCTTCCTTTTACCTCTCCTTAAGGAAAGAGACCCAGAACGCCAGAATCATGGATGTTGAGGTTTGGAATGAGGATAGGATTCTCGTCTTCGTCTTAGAGGCGATCTCCGCGACATTTAAGCCAGTCACCAGGTATTTGGTCTCGGAACTATTACCAGGGAAAAGCAACTTCTTCCTGCTTGATGAAGATAAGTGCATCATGGGCGGTTTCCGTATGGGCGCGATCAACGAAACCCGCGCTTTATTAGTCCACGCCCCCTACATTTTCCCGGAAAAGAAAGAATTCAAGAGGCTCCTTCCAAAGAAGGAATTCTCCTTTGCCGAATACCAAAGCAAGATCTCCGAAAGCGAGGCTCTTCTTATCGAGAAACGTAAAAAGGAAATCTATAAGCCTCTCTTTGATTTCTTCAAACGCAAAGAACGTTCTTTGAAGAAGAAACTCCTGCTTTTGGATGATGACGTTAAGAAAGCCGAAGCCCATCTCCATGATGGCGACTATGGCAACTTCATCTACACCGATATCGACTCCATCCACCCAGAGACTGGGAAGATGGATTATTATGGCGAAGAAGTAGCTCTCGATCCGCGTTTTAATGCGGTTAAGAATGCCGAGCTTTTCTTCAAAAGAGCCAAGAAGGCCAAGACCGCTTTAGCCATCAGCAAAGAAAACAAAGACAAGACCGTCAAGGAGTTAGAATCCCTTGAAGAAGATATCGCCTTATCTAATGGCGCAAGCGAAGAATACCTAGCTTTGTTATCGGAAAAGTATGGCTTTGGGCCAAAGAATGCGAAGAAAAAGAAGAACGATGTAGGAAGTGCTTTGCTCCCATATTTCGTTACCTATAATGGCGTTACTTACCTTTATGGCAAAAGCGCTAAGCAGAATGATTTCCTCACCTTCCACTTCGACACATCAAGGAACCATGGTTGGCTCCATGTCGAAGGTGATTCCGGCGCACATGTCATCATCAAGAAAGATCATCCGAACGAAGATGAAGTTTCCTTTGGCGTGAAGTTAGCCTTATTGGCTTCGGGCTTAGAAGAAGGCATGGTCTCCTATTCCCTAAGGAAAGACGTCCGTAATGGCAGCGTCCCAGGACAAGCCGTCCTCCTTTCCTTTAGAAGCATCCGCGGAGAAGCCGATGAAGAGGCCAAAGCAATCTTTGCCAATGCGAAGAAGGTGAGCCTAAAGTGAGTTTCCCTCTTTTAGACATAGAAGTCGCCGCCTGCGAACCTCTTAAAGACGGAACCTCCAACGACACGTACCTGATTAATGCCAGATACGTTTACCGCAAGAAGAAGGAAAGCGATTTTCCTTTTTTCTCGCCGCCACAAGAAGAAGCAATTTTAAAAAGAATTCAGGCCATCGACATCGCCCCAAAGCAGATTGCATACGACGCAAAAACGGGCGATAAAGTTGAGGAATATCTCTCCGGCGCGCGATTCTTTAATGGGTCCATAGAAGATCTTAAGCTCTACGCCGCCTTACTCAAAAAGTTGCATTCCTTACCGAGCGATGGCATCGCCCCTTTCGGCGTTAAAGGACGTTATGACTACTATAAAGCCAAGAGCCAAGAGGACTTAGATGAGGGCGATTTGTATAGCGAAATCGCGCCTCTATTAGAAGGCAAGCAAGTGATCTGCCATAACGATTTATGGCAAGGCAATATGCTGATAAAAAACGGCAAACCTTACCTAATTGACTTTGAATTCGCCGGTACAAATTCCCCTGTTTTTGATTTAGCCTCGACTTTAAGCGAGAACAAGATTACCGACAAAGATAGAATCGAGATATTCCTAAGGGAATACTTCGGCAAAGAAGATATCGAAAAGGAATATCAGAACGTAAAACGCGTGATGAAATTCGAAGACGCCTTATGGTTTTATTGGGCGAAATGCCGTTACACGGACAGCAAGCAAGAGGCGTTCCTCACGATAATGGAAGACAAAAAGAAAGCCTTCACGGAGCAATGATACGTTTCGGCCACTTCCTTAGCTGTTCAAGAATTGTTGCTAGGCAAAAAGAGCCGAAGCATAATTTTTCTAGTTTTTCGGAGGAGGCTTACGAAAATGACAAAAACCCCAATTATTATTGGTCTTTTGATAACGCCGCTCCTGTTATCTTCTTGTTGGAGAGAACTAAGATTCCCAATAACCGCTGGCGTCTTCTCCGGCTATGACGATAATCACACCATCGAAGGCACTTTCGTTGTAGAGAAAATCGACAGCGAAACATACGTGGAAGCAAACGGGATTAACGTCGTCCGCGATCGCATAAACAAAAAGTACTATTCCGTTTCTTTTTCCGCTGTCAAAGAAGATGGCAGCACGTTTGCCTACATCTTCGAAAATCTAGTGGATGATACTTTCGAACTCGTTTATTACAAAGATGACAACGGAGCCGAATTCACCCCATTCCAAGCCTACAAACCAGGCGAATCCGAGTGGCCAGGCCACTATACACTTAGCATCCCGTACGAGAACGATTTGATTTCCTTTACGCTAGAGGAAAATGAATAATGATTGATCTATTAACAACGCTTGCCGCCGCCTCTATGTGTCTATCCGAGCCAAATCAGGTTCCGCCGAGTCATAACAGCGATTCGAAAACAATTGGCATTTCAGCCATGCAGACACAGCAAAACGCCCCGAAAGCGTCGTGCCGCTAATAGAAAAAACCTGCAGCAGAAAAAAGGTTCTAGGCCTTTTGGAACATATCTTTGGTCGCGCCGCAAAGCGGGCAAACCCAATCGTCCGGGATGTCCTCGAATTTGGTGCCTGGGGCGATGCCGCCGTCAGGATCACCGACTTCTGGATCATAGACGTAGCCGCAAAGAGAGCAGACATACTTATCCATATTTTTTCCTCCAAAGGGGATTTGTTATTTATATTGTCGCATTTTCCTGAAATGTCGCAAGAAAGACGCAACATAGACGCCTCATTCTTAAGAAAAAGGTTTATAGTAATGGCATGAAAAAGAAGGCCTTCCTTTTTGCTACGCTGATACTTCCGCTTTTTAGCCTATCCGCTTGCGGTGAGGCCACCTTCGGTTATCGAAGCGACGATATCCCGACCATCGACCAAAATGGCGACCTTTTGGTCTACACTTCGTCCGCCAATCTTAAATACAAAAACGTCACCGTCGCAGGAAACATCGAGGCCTATCGTAACGACATCGCCTCCAACCAGGACTTCTTCCTTCTTTTCACTCGCGATACCTGCAGCCACTGCCTCGATTTAGAGCCGTCCTTCGTTGACTTTGCCCTCAAGAGCAGACTCAAGATTTATAGCGATCCTATCACCGACCAAGAGGCTATGAAGAGCTGGGCCTCCAGCTATGGCGAAGGCTCTGATATGTCTAGCATTTCAGAAAACCTCGCTACCCCTGTCATCCACCTCGTCAAAGCCAATAATGGCAAACCTGAAGCCATCTACAAGAACTTCTACGCCAGCACCTCCAGTGGCAAGATGCTTTCCGAGTTCTTCATCAAGCAGCTTAACCGCACGAATATCTATCATTTCGAAACCCTCGAAGGCATCGTTGCCTTCCGTAAGGATAATAAGCAGGCTCTCTATTATTTCACCTCCGGCACGGACGATGCTTTCTACCGCGAGAACATCTATGAACTTGCCAAGAAGAGCCGTAAAGCCTTGGCCTATATCAATATCAACAAACTCTCCGACATGGATAAAGAAAAGCTCGCCAGCATGTTCCCGACGAGCTATTCCGAGGACTTCTTATATCAGGATGGCGGCGACGCCACCGCTTCATCTTTCCGCTCCGAGAATATCGGGGCCAAGAAGATGGTCGACGCTTATTTCAAAGGCTAAGCCTTTTTCTCCCTAACGAATCGCTCGAAGGCCAATGCGTCTTCGAGTTTTTCGAATTTGGCGAAGAAATAGCTATTCCCCATATCATCCGCAAGGTGATCTGGATAACGTCCAGTCGCCGTGATTGATTGGCCAAAGGCGGCGAAAATCTCCTCATCATTATGGACATAGGAGAGATTGTCTCTTCTGCTTGCTGTGATGGAATAATACTTGGTCTTCGTGTCGTCTTGCCTGTTTTCGTTATAGGCGATGACATCCGCGTAAATCTCATAGCAAGAGAGGGATTCGCCGAAGTTAATGAGGTCAGGGGTATATCCTCCCGGCGGTCTCATGTTGCATTCAAGGGCGACGATCTCACCTCTAGAGGCAAAGCCTGGTTTGTCTTTATTTAAGACAAAGAACTCGATATGGAAGAAACGCTTCTTGATGCCGAAGCTCTTGATGACAGAACGCCCCGCCTTAGAGAAGGCTTCTTTATCGACGTCGGGCATCGGGAGGGAGAATGGATTGGTGTAATAGTAATCGTCATTCGAGCCATCAACGATCTCCGATGGTGGGATCGGGAAATGGTCGCTTGTCTCAAAAACGACGTTAGAAGAATCATCGCAGATGCCGTCATAGCTCACGATGATGCCGTCGATATATTCCTCCATGATGTAAGTCTCAGGGAGTTTCTCTTTAAGGAAGTCTCTTAATTCGCCTTCGTTTTCTAACTTATAGCTATGGGAAGCACCGACCCCGATATCCGGTTTGACGAACAACGGGTATCCGACTTTGCTAGAAAACTTAAGCGCGTCCTCCAAGGATTCAGGACCGTTAACTAAGAGATAACGCATGGTCTTAACCCCGGCGTTTTGGAAGCATTCCTTCATCGCGCTTTTGGCTTTGATCTTACGCATCTCAGATGGATGGAAGCCGGTGGTCACGCCAAAGACTTCACGAAGTTTCGCATCGCTTTCGAGCCACCATTCATTGTCGCTTTCGATGTAGTCAATATGGCCATACTTATCCTGGAAGTAGCCAATCGCCCTCTTCATTTCCTCGAAATCGGACATGTTGTGGACGTAATAGTATTCCGTTAATGCGGAGCGAAGACGCGGTAATGTATCAAAATAAGGCGTATCACCGACGCCTAAAACGTTGATGCCACGCCTCTTGAGGGATTCAACCCATTTGAAGTATCTGATTGGAAAGTTTGGGGAGACGAAGACAAAGTTCATGCCTTGCCTCCACCATCGCTAAACATCTTGCACTCGATGCGCACCAAGGCGCGGAGTAAGGCCGCTTTGGCCCTCTTCTCGTCTAAGTCCTCGGCTTTCTTCTCTAAGCGCTCCTGAGCCCTGTCTCTGGCGGCCTGGGCCCTAGCTAAGTCGATCGAGGAACCATTTTCGATAAGAGGCGCTAAGAGCAAGCCTTCATCATGCTCGAAATTGAGGATGCCGCCGAAGATAGCGAAATATTGGCTTTTGCCATCTTTGACGACCTTAAGGATTCCAGCAGGTTTCATCTTGGAGATGATCCTGGTATGTCCTGGAAGCACGCCCAAAGGACCCATCACCGATGGGAAATACGCCTCATCCACCTCTTCATTGAAGAAGAGGCCTTTCTGCGTTTCGATCTTGAGGCGGAATGGCATGCTTATTTAGCCTCCATTTCCTTGGCTTTGGCTTCGACTTCTTCGATGGAGCCGCAATAGAGGAATGCGTTCTCAGGGATGGAGTCGTATTTGCCGGAGAGAATCTCCTTGAAACTTCTGACGGTGTCTTTGACTGGGACATAGATGCCAGGCTGACCGTTGAAGGCAGCGGCAACGTGAAGCGGCTGGGAGAGGAAGTTACGGACGCGTCTAGCGCGGTTGACGATGGCTTTATCCTCGTCGCTTAATTCGTCGATACCGAGAATCGCGATGATGTCCTGGAGCTCTTTGTAACGCTGAAGGAGCTTCTGGACGCCGCGGGCGACTTCGTAATGCTCTTCGCCGACGATGTTCGGGTCGAGGGCGTTGGAGGTGGAATCAAGAGGGTCGACGGCTGGGAAGATACCCAAAGCCGCGGTGTTACGGTCGAGAAGGGTTCTCGCATCAAGGTGGGAGAAGGTCGTGGCCGGAGCTGGGTCGGTGAAGTCATCGGCCGGAACGTAAATGGCCTGGACGGAAGTAATGGAACCGTCTTTGGTGGAGGTGATACGTTCCTGTAACTGACCCATTTCAGTGGCTAAGGTCGGCTGATAGCCGACGGCACTTGGCATACGGCCAAGAAGCGCGGAGACCTCAGAACCAGCCTGGGTGAAACGGAAGATGTTATCGATGAAGAGGAGAACGTCTTGGTGTTCTTTGTCACGGAAATGCTCCGCCATGGTAAGACCGGTAAGAGCAACACGCATACGAGCTCCCGGCGGTTCATTCATCTGACCGAAGCAAAGGGCGGTATTCTTAAGAACTCCGCTCTCTTTCATTTCATAGTAAAGGTCATTGCCTTCACGGGATCTTTCGCCGACGCCGGCGAAGACGGAAATACCGTTATGCTCGTTGGCAATGTTGAAGATTAATTCCTGAATAAGGACGGTTTTACCGACGCCCGCACCACCGAAAAGACCGATTTTGCCGCCTTTGACATATGGGCAAAGAAGGTCGATGACCTTGATGCCGGTCTCGAGGATTTCATGGCTGACTTTCTGCTGGCTGAAGGTCGGGGCTGGACGATGGATTGGGTTATGTGGTTCTTTGTCGAAATCACCGCCGAGACCATCGATTGGCTGGCCGAGGACGTTAAACATACGGCCAAGGGTCTTCTCGCCGACTGGAACGCTGATAGGCGCGCCGGTGTCGATGACCTTCATGCCGCGGATTAAACCATCGGTTGGACCCATAGCAACGGTTCTGACGACATCGTCGCCGATATGCTGCATGACCTCAACCGTGAGGCTCTTATCTTCACCAAGCGGGATGATGAGGGCCGTTAGGATTTCTGGCAAATGGGCATCATGGAATCTGACGTCGATAACCGGGCCGACGGCCTGGACGATTATGCCTTCGTTAACTTTCTCCATGTTTTTTCCTCCTTATTGTTGGGCCTTCGCGCCGGAGACGACTTCTGTGATCTCCTGGGTGATGGCACCTTGTCTTGCTTTGTTGTATTCGATCGTGAGTTTCTCGATGAGTTCGTCCGCATTGTCGTTGGCCTTGTCCATGGCGCTGCGCCTGGAGGCCTGCTCGCTGACTTTGCTTTCCGTGAGCTTAGCCGCGAAGAGGGAGGCTAAGTATTCGGGGAGAAGCATATGAATCATCGTCTTCGCATCCGGTTCCATAATCTTCGGACAATAATCGTCCTCAGCCTTTCTTTCGAATGGCATATCGACCGGGAGGAGTTGAAATTCCTCTGGCACGAAGCGAAGCGAATTAACGTAATGGGTATAGATGAGGACGATGTTGCGGTATTTCTTCGCGTTGAAGTCCTCTTTCAATGACTGCATGGTCCTAGCAACAGCAGCAGGATCTGGGTCAAGTCCTAGAGGAGCAAGGCTTAAGTCTACGGTGACTCCTTTAGGCTCGTTTCTCTGATAATGGTTAACGCCTTTTTGGCCAAGCGGCATCAAGGTATCACCTGGCTTAAGGACCTTGTCGGTGTACTTGAATAACTCGTTGTTATAGCCGGCGCATAGGCCAAGGTCGCTGGTGAAAAGGATATACAAAGTGCCCTCAACGCCATCGTTATAGGATGCGTAATGGGTTCTTTCGCCCATGTCCTGTTGGAAAAGCTCGGCCATGAGTTTGGCGATTTCAAGGCTATAGCCATTGGAGGCATCGAAAACATCGCGGTAGCGTTTAAGCTTGACCGTGCTGACCATGCCCATGGCCTTGGTGATCTTCTTGGTCGACTTGACCGAGACGATGCGCCTTTTGGTTTTATTCAAACCGCTCGCCATATCCTTTAGGCCTTAAAGCCCTCCTTGAAATCGGCGACCGCCGCTTTAAGGGCGTCGCGCGTAGCATCATCAAAAGCCTTCTTCTCGATGAGGGAGGCAATGATTTCTGGGTGTTTCGCTTTGATGGCGCTATAGCAGCCATCTAAGAATGGATGGACATCCTTGGTTTCGAGGTCATCTAAGAAACCGTTCTTGACGGCGTAGAGTTCGATAACCTGACGCTCCATGCTGCAGGTGGCGTATTGTTTCTGCTTAAGGACTTCCATGAGGATCTTACCGTGGGTGAGAACCTTCTTGGTTTCCTTGTCGAGGTCGCTGCCGAACTGCGAGAAGGAAAGCATTTCGTTATAGTTGGCGAGGTCGATCTTTAAGCCTTTGGCGACTTCCTTCATCGCCTTGACCTGAGCGGAGCTACCGACACGGCTGACAGAGAAGCCGGAGTCGATGGCCGGACGCTGACCGGCGTTGAAATAGTCGACGAGCAAGAAGATCTGACCGTCGGTGATGGAAATGATGTTGGTTGGGATGTAGGCGGAGATGTCACCTGCCTGGGTCTCAACGATCGGGAGAGCGGTGATGGAACCGCCACCATAGTCTTTGTTGAGGCGGCAAGCGCGCTCAAGGAGGCGGGAATGTAGGTAGAAAATGTCGCCTGGGTAAGCTTCACGACCCGGGGATCTCTTAAGCAATAAGCTTAAAGTACGATAGGCGACCGCGTGTTTGGAGAGGTCATCGAAGACGATGAGGACATCCTGTCCATTCTCCATCCACTCTTCCGCCATCGCCATGCCGGCGAATGGGGCGAGATACTGTAATGGCGCGGATTCAGAGGCCGAGGAGGAGACGACCGTAACGTAATCCATGCACTGCTTTTCTTTTAATTTCTCAACGATGGAGGCGACAGAGGAATTCTTCTGACCGATGGCAACGTAAACGCATTTGACGTTCTTGCCCTTCTGGTTGATGATCGCGTCTAAAGCGATCGCGGTCTTACCGGTCTGACGGTCACCGATGATTAATTCACGCTGACCCCTACCGATAGGAATCATGGCATCGATGGCTTTGATGCCGGTTTCAAGTGGGGTATCGACCGATTTACGGGTCATAACACCTGGGGCGATTCTTTCGACTGGGCGGGTTTTGCTATATTCAATCTTGCCCATTTCATCGATCGGCTGGCCAAGCGCATTGACGACACGGCCCAAAAGGCCATCGCCGACAGGGACTTCGACGACTTTGTGGGTACGCTTGACGGTATCGCCTTCGAGGATTTCGTAGTCGGAGCCAAGAAGTACGCAGCCAACGTCCTCGGTATCGAGGTTCATGACCATGCCGTAGACATCGTGCGGGAAGATTAAAAGCTCACCCAACATGGCGTTGTTGAGGCCATAGCAAAGGGCGATGCCGTCACCTACCGAAATAACGGTGCCGACGTCATCTTCCTTGAGTTCTTGTTCGTAGCCTTTGATCTGTGCCTTGATCAAGCTGGCGATTTCGCTGGAATCGATTTTCATTACCGACTACCTCCACTCTTCATTAACGTATTCTCAAGACCCATGAGGCGGTTTCTTAAGGAGCCGTCATAGACTTTGCCGTCTAAGGCGACCTTGACCCCGCCGATGAGGCCTGGTTCGATCACGTTCTTCAACTCCACTTTCTTGCCAAACTTTTTGGCGAAGGCGTCTTCGACGGTATGGATTTTTGCCGCCGGGAGTTTTTCGACGCTATAGATGATGCCTTCGATGATGCCGAGTTTTTCGCAGACGAGTTCTCCGAACTCACGGCTGATAATCTCAAAGGAGCCAATACGATGCTTCTTGATAAGAAGCTTTAAGAAATCGGTGTAATAAGGAAGCTTCAATGGACCATAAATCTTCTCGATGGCCTTCTCCTTGTCGGAGAGAGGGATTTCATACGAGGAAAGGAAGGAAAGGAATTCTCTTTGCTCCAAGAGATTCTTCTCCGTTTCTCTGACCGCTGAAAGATAGTCTTCGTAACGGTCCCCTTCCACGAGATCGAAAAGGGCTGATGCGTAATTATGGTAGAGGGAATCGCTCATCCTTATTTCTTAACCTCATTCACAAAGTCAGCGAGGAGACGTTCTTCGTCTTCCTTGTTGACCTCACGGCCAAGCACGGCTTCGCTAGCCGCGATGGCTACGCCAACGATTTCACGCTGGACATCCTGCTCGCTCTTCTTTTTGGCGAGCGCGATTTCTTCGTCGGCCGCTTTCTTCACGGCGATCGCTTCTTCTTTCGCGCTCTCCTTGATGCTTTCCGCTTCCGCGGTGGCTTGCTTCTTGGATTCGCTCACGATGCGATTGGCCTCTTCACGGCTCTTGGCGATGTTCTCTTGGCTTTCCTTCGCATACTGGGCCGCTTCTTTTTTGCTGATCTCGCTATCCTGGATATTCTTCTCAATATAGTCAGCGCGCTTCTTCATGAATTCTTTGACTGGCTTATAAGCGATGCGCCAGACGATGAAAATAAGCACGATAAACGCGACGAGCTGAATGATGAAATCCCAGAAATTCGGGATGAGTTTATTGATGATGTCCTCTGGATTTAGAACGGCATCACCATAAACATGTGCCAAGAGATTTAACATGTTTTGTGACCCTGCTTTCTTTTAGAAAAAATTAGGCGTTGAGCGCTGGAACAGCGAGAACGAAGATCAAAAGAATCGAGATGACGAGCGCGTAGATACCGCAGGATTCGTCGAGAGCGACCGCGAAGATCATGGTGCTGCGGAGCTTGCTCTGCATTTCTGGATTCCTGGTCATGCCTTCGATGGCTTTGGCGCAGATCATACCTTCACCGATGGAAGAGGCGCCCGCACCCATGATGGCGAGACCGGCGCCGATGGCGATGAGGCCAACCTGGTCAACTGCCGCGAACACATTCGCTAAAGCATTGAAAATACCCATATTCTGTTTCCTCCTATATGGACGCTTTTTCTTCCGGGCCACGCAAAGCCTGGCTTCTTAAACCCATCGCCTCTGCTGGGCGTTCCGCGGAAATCCATGCCGCGTTGAGGGATATGAAGACAAGGGTTTGGATGAAACCCGAGAAAAGCGCGAAATAAAGATTGAGCACGCCGACTGGAATCGGGGCGAGCCAAAGGGTCGAGATGTTCGGACCCATGAAGCCGAAGATAAGGCCGGAAAGACCTTTTAAGGCCCACTGGACGATGAGGATCATGATGGTGCCGCTTAAGGCGTTACCGAACATACGAAGGGTGGTAGATAAAATCGGGGTTAACTGGGAGATGATGTTGATCGGAAGGAAAAGGAAGATCGGCTCGATGTAACGATGGAAATAACCGAACTTCTGATAACGCAAGGCGGTGAAGGTGATGATTACCCACATGACGAGGGCGAGGGATAACGGGGCGAAGATGTTATCCATGATGCTTGGGAAACCGGTGATGGACCAAATGAAGGCCACGAAGAGGTAAGCGCTCAAGGTCATGAAGTAGGCGGTCATATGCTGCCAGTTCTCACCCATGTTCTCTTTGACGAAGCCGGAAATCTTCTCGACGAAGAATTCAGCGAGCAACAAAAGACCCTTTGGACGTTTAAGCGGATCGGCCTTCTTGGCCATAATGCCCACCACAATCGCCAAAACGACGACGATGAGCATAACGAAAAGCGAAGAGATAAGCGCGCCGGAAGGATTAAAATCGAATAAGGTCTCTAGACGCTCATTCATGGTCTTCTCTCCCCTCGGTGCTAGTTTCACCCTTCATCAGGTGATTGTTCGCTTCTGGAGCGTTCTCTTTCTTCTTGCCGAGTCCAATAAGGTGAAGGACGGCAATAAGAGCAGGCATTGGCATATAGGCGGCAAAGATGGCCCAGAAATTGAGCCAAGCATTCTTAAAGACGAAGGTCATAAGGGCGCCGAGCACTAAGCCAATCGCATATAGGCCCATGCGGGCGAAAGAGAAAAAGACGCTAAGTCCCATGCCCTTGCCGTCATTGTCCCTACGAAGGATGGCGAAAGAGCTATAGACAATAGATAAATAAGCCAAAACGGAGATCACGGAGCCGAGCAAGAAACCCATGGCGATGCCTGGGTTACCAAGCAAGGCAAAAGGGAGCAGAGCAATCGTGACCACGACCGCGAATATCGAAAGGATGAAGACATTGCGTTTCCATTCTTCCCAGTTAACGAATTTCTCACTCAACTTCATAGACGTCTTATGCTAAAAGCATATAGACCAATCTTAAGTATTTTCCTTTCTCGTTTCAATCGAAACAGGGCTTTGGGCGTAAACAAGATGAAAAAATGAAATATCGGTAAATCCCAAAAACTCATTGATCTCTATTGCAAAGAAAGCGCTTTCTCGATAAGATAACAGGCTTTGTCGGAGGAAAAAGAAAAATGTCATTCAAATTGAAATACCTCGGGCAGGAAAGAACTTTTGAAACAAAAGTTCGCCTTCTCGATTTGATTAAAGACCAAGACCCGAATCACGAGTATATCTGCGCTAGGGTCAATAACCGCGTTCGCGAGCTCAACTTCGAGATCTATTTCGACGCGGAGATTGACTTCCTCACCGTTAAGGACCCAGACGCCGTCCGCGTCTATGAGGCCACCTTACGCTTCATCTTCTCGATGGCTTGGAACCGCATCTATCCAGAGCTTAAGTTCCGCTTGGCCTATAACGTCTCCCGCTGCATCTCGGTCCATATCTTGACCAAAGGTCACCACGCGGATAAGGCCATGATGGATAAGGTCAAGGCCGAAATGGACAAGATCATCAAAGAGGATCTCCCAATCACACGTTTGGTCATGTCAAATGCCGAAGCGGCCGAATTCTATAAGGAAAAAGGCTTTGACGATAAGCTCGCCATCTTGCCTTTCCGCCCAGAGAAGACCGTCCATTTGAATAAGGCTGGCGAATACATCGACTATATGTATCAGCATATGGCCCCATCAACCGCCTATATCACCGATTACGAGATCAAGCTCTATAACCCAGGTCTCCTCATCAGATACCCACGCGCCGAAGAAGGCGGCAAAATCCCAGAATACGAGGATTCCCCAACCTTCGCCCGCACCCTTTACGATGCCCATCACTGGGGCAGAATCGTCGGTGCCGCTTCCGTCGCCGGCATCAACTCCCAGATCCAGGATTTGGGCACCATCGAATTCATCAATCTCTGCGAGGCCAAGCATAACCGCATGCTCTGCGAACTCGGTCAGATGATTGAGAACGATATCGATAACATCCGCCTCATCTGCATCGCGGGTCCATCTAGTTCTGGCAAGACCACCTTTGCCAACCGCTTAAGGATCGAGCTCCTTTCCCGCGGCATCCATCCGATCCGCATCTCCCTTGATGACTATTACAAGCCAAAAGGAGAGACCCCACTCGATGAAGACGGCAAACCAGACTATGAGACCATCAACGCCTTAGACATCGAGCATTTCGCTTCCGATATGGTCGCGTTAATCAACGGCGAGACCGTCACCCTTCCGCGTTTCGACTTCCAGCTCGGTCACGCGGTTCCGGGCAGAACCCTTTCCATCGGCGAGCATGAACCTCTCATCATCGAAGGCATCCACGCGCTCAATGAGATCCTCACCCGCGACATCCCGAAGAACGCGAAATTCAAGATCTTCATCGCCCCGCAGTCGCAGATGAATCTCGACGACCATAACCCGGTCTCCTTGACCGACTTACGTCTTATCCGCCGCATCGTCCGCGACCATAAGTACCGCAACTCCAGCGCGGAAGAGACCATGTCCATGTGGCCAAGCGTCAGACGCGGCGAATTCAAGTGGATCTATAAGACTCAGGAAGGCTGCGATTATGTCTATAACTCCTACCTCCCATATGAATTACCGGTCATGAAAAAATACGCCCTCCCGCTTCTTATGAAGATCGAGAGGGACAGTGAGTTCTATCCGACGGCGTCGAGGCTCAAGCACATGCTTAAGTTCTTCGTCGATATGGACGATCAATGGATTCCATCGAATTCCTTGATCAGGGAATTCATCGGTGGTTCTTGCTACAAGGACGTGTGATTATTCGCCCTCCTTTGGAGCAGAAGGCTTATTCTCCTCGGCAGGTTTCCCGAAACGGGACATCTGCCTTTTTTCGTATTCGTAGGAGAGCTTGAGTTCGTTGGAATAGAGATTACGCATCCTGACGTAGGCTTCCTGCTCTTCTTTGCCGACCATGCTCATGAAGAGGGAGGCGAAGATTTTCTCCATACGGAAGAAGGACTCATATAGGAGCAATAAGGAAAGGTGATGGTAATACTCTTTCTGGGAGTAGATAAGAATCGGGGAGGAATGGGCGATTTCGCTGGAGACTTCGTAGGCGGAGCGATACTGGGTCAAGCCGGAGATGCGTTCCACGCCATCGCGGAAGTTGAATTTAAAGCCTTCGACCTTCATGACATCAGGCACGCCTAAAAGCCAGCCATATTCGATGAAGCGCTTCATGTCTTTGCTCTTAAGGTCGACTTCCTTCATCTTCTCTTTGATCTCGACGAAGATGGCGTCGGTCTCTTCCTTGGTCTTTAAGCCTTTACGGAAAGCGATCGCGTATGTTAAGTGCCGGTAATACCTTTGGATGGTCGGGAGGCCATATTTAACCAAAACCTGGAGAATGCACTCATTCTCGTGGAGGGTACGCCAGGTGGAGAAAGCCTCGGTCTCGAAACCATCTTCCAAGAGGGAACATATGCATTTGGACATCTGGAAGCCCTTGGTCATGATGTCGATGATGAGGTTAAGGTTCTTATCGCCCCTTTGATATCTTTGGAGCATGCCCAACATGAAGTTGAGATAAAGGGTAATGGTAGAGATGCTTGGATGGTGCTTCGAGGCATAGGCATCCATGCGGTAGGCGAGGTGCTCGTTGGTGTAATACTTATCAAGCGCAATCGAGCAGACGGTCTGATGATATGCCTCATCATCGTAGACGTCTTTTGGTTCCTTGCCGCTCATGAGGAGGTGGAAGGAATGCTCGTAAACGAGGTACATAGTGAGCTCGATTGGATTGATACCAAAAGATCCGACGATCGGATTCTGGTCTTTCATGCCCTCCGCGCCTTCGGTCGCTTCCTCGAATAAGACGAAAAGAAGCTCATAGTCAAAATTCTCAGGAACATGAAGATGCTCGAGCAAGTCAAAATACGATTTTTTCTTTTCTTCTTCGGTCATGGATTTAGTTTACTCTTTTTAAGCCTTTCGCACATAGACATATCACAAGATATGTTTCTCTAATCGCTTACATAATCTCCTTAAACGTCTGACCGACGATGGAGAGGAGATAGCGTTTGATTGGTTTGTTGAAGACCTTTTTGAGGTATTCGCTGTAGCTATCTAACTGCTTAACGTAGGCCCCATCTTCGATGTTGGAGGTCTTGAAGTCGACCAAATCGATGTGATCAGGATAGACAAGCAACAAGTCGATGATGCCATTGAGGTCATTATCTTCGTCATAGAAGGCGTATTCATGATAGACCTTCGCCTCCCCTGCTTTTTCGAATAAAGACAATGACAAAACGCCTTGGATCAGTTTTCTTTCGGCGTCTTCCTTGATCCAGGAGCTATCTTTGGAGGCGAAGTCAGAGAGCTCTAAAAGCCTATGGAGTTTCTCGCCGAAACGGAGGGCGCCTTCATCAGGCAGGCCACGGGCTTCTTTGGACGCTCGAGCGACATTCTTCACATATGGAGTCACGGAGATGGAATGGTATTCGAATGGCTTGAAATCGCCGGCTAGGCTTCTGCCGTTTCCTTTATGCCCGGTTGGACCGGAGGTAACCTCGACCTTAAGGGTTCCTTTCTTGTTGCTATAGCAATCAAGGAAATCGTCGAAGCGTTTTGCGTTCCTTGGATCGCTTACGAGAGGTTTATCGCCTTTATCCATTTCGTAGAGATAGGCCCCTTCTTTCGCACGGGTCAAGGCGACATAGAAGAGCCTCATCTTCTCGCTTAAGGCCTCTTTCTTGGCCAAAAGCTTTTCAACGAAGGCGTAGACCGTCGACTGTGTAGTATCTTCAATGCCGTTTTGGGCCTCTATCTCATCCTGGATGGAAGGGATTATAAGACCAAATCTAGCGCTCGTTTTATAGGCGGAGTTATTGGCCTTCCTATTCATCTGGGATTCGAAGCTATGGAATAAGGATGGGAGATAGATGATTGGGTATTCCAATCCTTTGGATTGATGGATGGTGAGATAACGGACGACGTCATTGCCGCTGAAAGACGGGGCGACGTTAAAGGACTCGTCATATTTCTCGAGCTGCTCGAAGTATTCTGAGAACTCTTTGAGCTTATAGCCGAGTTTGCTCATCGAGGCGGCGAGATGCTCAAAGGAATCCAATAATTCATAGTTCTCTTTGACTTCACCCAATAGAGGCAGCTTCTCAATGATCTCGAAGTGCTCGATAAATAGCGCCAACGCGTCTTCAAGGTTGGCGGAAAGGAGTTCTTTGTGGTGCTCAAAGAAGAAACGGTAGAGAGGAGACTCCTTCCACTTGTCGTTAACCTTAAGGCCTTCGAAGATTTCTTTGTCCTTACTCCTTAAAAGGAAGGAACGTGATAAGGAGACATAGAGATGTTTCTTCTCTTTCTCAGCCTGCTCGCCGCTTTCTTCAAAGATGACGGCGAAACGGGAGAGGTTCTTAAGGGCGATCGTGATTTCCGCTTCAGACCTTTCGCCTTTTTCGGAGGCTTCGAAAGGAATCTTGTATTCCGAGAAGACCTTCTTATAGGCATCAAGCTCGGTGCGTTTATCGACCAAGACGGCGAAGTCGCTATAAGTGCAATCGCGGTATACCTTCTTTTCCTTATTGAAGATCTGATATTTCTCCGCGACTTTCCTTTGGATATCTTCGGCGATTAACTGCGCTTCGGTCTTGCCCCTATCTTCGTTATAGACCGCGCCATATTTAACAAGCACGGCATGATGGTCGACCGAACCCTCAACGTAACTCTTATTGCCTTGCGCGAGAGCGTGGCCGTTACGATAATCGACCCCGCCTACTTCGGTGGTCATGATCTCGTCGAACATGTCATTGATGGATTCAAGCATCGGTCCGCGGGTTCTGAAGTTCGCGGATAATTGATACAAAGTGCCTCCTTTATGGGCTTGGTAATCTTTGTATTTAGATAGGAACAACGACGGGTTGGCGTTTCTAAAGCCATAGATGGACTGCTTCATATCGCCGACTTGGAAGACGTTTGGGCATTCCAAGGAATTAACGAAGGCCTCCTGGAGGTCGCTCGTGTCCTGATATTCGTCGATCATGATGTAATGGTAACGTTCCTGGAGTTCCTTCTTTACCGATGGGATGGTGACGGCTTTCGCGGCTAACTTAGCGATATCGGCAAAGCTCCACGCGTTCTTCTCCTTCTTAAAGGCGTCGATTCTTTCGCTTAGTCTCTTGGCCAAATCGATGATTTCTAAAACATCGTCCTTGGTTCTAAGGATTCTCTCTTTGATGGCTTTGCTCTCGCCGTGGGCTTTGACGGCACCCTTAGCATCATTAAACGGGCCCATGAGGGAGTCTTTAGTCTTCTTTGCTTCTTCATCTAAGCCGCGATACTGCTTGAACTTGATGGTGGTCAAGGTGGAATAGAAGGTATCGTAATCGGTGATTTCGGAGAGGGATTGGATAATCTTAAGGTTCTCGTCGAGCGCTTCTTGGCAATCTTCGAAGAGTCCAGCGTTAGATAGGAGGTCCTCGTAGGTTTTATTAACGAGTTCCTTCTGGTAGTTAAAGAAGGCCTGAATGGCCTCATCCATGAGGGAATCGCTGAATTCCTTGTTTGGCAATTCGTCGAAGAAAGCATCTTTGTCCGGGCTTAAGTCGGCCTGGGCGAGGAGTTTTAAAACGATGTTGGCGATGTCGTCATCGTCTTTCATCTCATGACGTCTGATAAGAGACGCGAAACGTTCTTCTTTGCCCCTTTTAACGCCTTCATATTTCTCCATGAGGATCTGCTCAAGGAGTTCCTTCTTCTTGATGTTGATGATGCCTTCATCGAGGTTTTGGACGTCTCCGCCTAAACCTAATTCGTAATGGAATTTCTTAACGATCTGTAAGGCGAACGCGTCAAAGGTGACGATTGAGGCGTTCTCGACTTCCGGGAGAAGGTCATCATATTTGCCGCTCTCCCTTAAGAACTTGCGGGTACGATCCTTCATCTCAGCCGCGGCCTTCTTGGTGAAGGTCATAACCAAAAGCTCAGAGAAATGCCTCTTGTAAGTTCCGTCAGGATTCTTTTCCGCCATCAACTCAATGATGCGGTTGGCGAGGGTAAAGGTTTTGCCGCTTCCCGCGCCAGCGGAAATAAGATGATTGCCTTCTTTGGAGTGCAACGCGCCATCGCGGTCTTTCTGGTCGATTAAGTCACTCATTGCTTTCGCCCTCCCCTTCGCTTCCTGCTTCTTCTTTCGCGCTTTGTACGTGGATGCGCTTATAGGCGTCGTCCTTGCGGTAACAACAATCCCGGAATGGGCAATAATCGCAGGCGTTGATGCTGCCCTTCTTTCCTTTCGCGTCTACTGGTTTGATTTCGAATTCAGAGTTCCTGATGGCTTCATCGGCTCTATTGATTTGTTTTTCCGCCTCTATTGATATCCATTCGAAAACCGAGGCGTCCCTTACCGCGGTTTCGTATTGGAATTCGCCATTATTCTTAACCTTGCTTCCAGCGATATGGTCAAGGTAAGCGCCGCCGAATTCATTGAGGGCTGAGATGTCTCTTAGGAAGATGCCGCTAAGTTTAAAGGCATCGCCATAATGCTTCTCGATTGCCTTCTTATCGTGGATGGCGCTACTTGGGAGGATTCGGCTGATGAATAAGCCGACAATCTTCTTGTCGCTATATTTCGGAGACTTATGCGCGGCGAAGGAATAGATCGGTAACTGGAGCCCTAAACCATACTCAACGAGCGACTCATCAAAATGGAAAGAGCCGGTTTTGTAGTCTGTAATCACCAGTTTGTCATTCGCATTACCGAAGACCGTTGCCCTATCGATACGGCAAGTGAGATTGGTCTTTTCGCTTAATTTGATATCGACTTTATCCTCGCAATAATGGGTCGGATTGATGGTCTCGGAAGTAATCTCTTTCTGATAGTTAAACGCCCTCTCGAGAACGCCTTTAGTCCTATTAACGAAGAACTCCTCCTTGGCATTAAGCGGGCCTCTTTCCTCTAGGCTCTCATTTAAAGACGCCGAATAAGCGTCTTCGAAGCTTAAGGATTCATCCTTATAGGCGCGTTCTAACATGCCATGGGCGATCTCTCCCAAACGCGCAGAGAATAAAGCCTCGCCATCATCGATCTTAAGAACCTTCTGGAGGTAATAATGAAATGGGCATTCGAAGTAGGTGTCGAGCGCGCTATAGGAATGGGTTAAGACCTTATCGGAGAGTCCGGCGTCGAACTTCTCGAATTTAGGATCGAAGCTACGCCAGGAATAAAGGCCTTCCGCCCCTTTATCTTTAAGATAATCAATCTTTGGATTATCGATGAGGTAATCCGCGCGGATATCTAAAAGGTTAGCCAATTCAAAGGCGGTGAAGTCTTTGGAATATTCATAATCTAGAGCCGGGGCTTCTTTTTCTTCTATGACTTCGCCATTAGGCATTTCCTTGCCTATAAGCGGAGAAGGGAAAGTCTCGCCTTCGAATGAATATCTGCATCTAGACAGCATCTCCACCGAACCGCCTAAGACATCGGAAATTAAATAAGATTCCGCGTCGAGGTTCTTCTCGCTGCTAGTAGGCGCGCCAATAAAAGAGAGTTCCTTATCGGAAAGATAGCCATCATCCCTTGATAGATGAGGCGCTTTGCCTAAGGAGAAATTGAGATAGAAAACGTGACTAGAGGATGGAAGTCGCTCTCCGTTTAATACCCTAACCGCATTCTTAATGGCAACATGCCTTTCGGAGGTGGATTTAAGCAAATCGACATAAATCTCTTTCTGTTTCCCCTTTTCTAATTCAGGCACGCTGACTTCAAGGATCTTCCTCTCTAATGAGTCGACATTCGGATCAAGAGGGAATTCCTCTTTAAGTTTGGAGATGGCTTCTTCCACCGCACCTTCATCAAGAAGGGAGAGGAAACGCTGACCCAGAGGCAAATCAAAGAGGCGCCTTTTTGAGAATGGGGCGATAGAAAAACCATAGGCTTTAGCCATAACGGGGATGATATACGCATACCCATCATCGATATTAGCAAGGTAAATGTCATCCGGTGGGACTCCATCATCAATCATCTTCGCGATGCGGTTAAAGACATAATGGAGCTCCGCATATGGATCTTTGAAGACGTAGCAAGGCGGGGTAACAAGTTCTGCTTCTTCATAGGTCAAAGAGGCGATAGCTAACCCTTTGAAGAAATTCTCGATGTGTTTAGACGGTAAGTAAGAGGAAACGACGACGTTCTTGCCTTCGAAGCTTCTTTCCGGGTAGACGTCACGATATAGGAGGGAGGCCTCAGATAATTCTTTATATAAAGAGGAGAGTTCTTTGAGTTTCTCGTCCTCCCCGTGATTCTCTTTGAAATACCTAAGCGCAGAAAGGATGTCCTTAGATTTTTCTAGGGAATAGCCTTTGGCCAATAAGACTCTTAACGCGCGGGAATCGCTTTGGTTAAGGAAGAGTTTCTCCGCTTCTTTTAGATCCATAAAGGAGAAATCAATCTCCGGGAATTCTTTACGGAATCTGAGTAGTTCGTCGCTTTTTTCTCTAGGCGAAATTATCAATGCGCCTTCGTATTTTTTGCCGTCTTTCATACTTTCATTATAGAGGGCGTTTTGCGTTTGAAAATAGCCTTAAAAATAAAGAGACTTCGTCTCTTTTTATTTTATTTACATATAACTCTAGGGGCGAAAGAAAAAGGACCGATTTCCATCGATCCTTACTTCCTTTAGTTGCCTTTGTAGAATTGCTCGATGTCGCTGACTTCTTTGATGATGTCGGCGGTGAGGACTTCGGCCCCGTTCTTGGTGATCAAGAGGTCATCCTCAATACGGACGCCGAAGCCAAGTTCGGCGATGTATAAGCCCGGCTCATCAGAGATGACGTTGCCTTCTTCAAGCGGGAAGGTCTTGCCTTCGCATGGGTCATGGGTATCAAGACCGATGTGATGGGAGACGCTGTGGAAGTAGATATCCTTGATATCCTCCTTCTTAGAGATGATGCCTTTGGCAAGGCATTCGGAAGCAAGATATTCAACGGTGACGGACTGTAAGTCGGCAAGGGTGACGCCTGGCTTGGCGTAGTTGGCGATGACCTTGTTGCAGCCTAAGACGATCTCATAGACGGTCTTCTGGATATCGCTGAATTTGCGGTCGACCGGAAAAGCACGGGAAACGTCCGCGCAGTAGTAGCCGTTCCTAGCGCCTAAATCCAACTGGAGCATATCGCCCTTCTTCAAGGTATCAAGCGGGGTTGGATAATGGAGGACGGTCGTATGGATGCCGCTCGCCATGATGGTCGGGAAGGCTAAGCCCTGATAAGCGGATTCATCGTTGACGGTGTGGAGGAATAAATCGGCGAGCTCATACTCTTTGACGCCTTCTCTTTGCGCACACATAACGGCGCGGATGCCCATCGCGGTGATCTGGATGGCTTTCCTGAATTCCTCAATCTCGAGTGGGGATTTGACCATACGGAGACGGACGATCATCTTGTAGCAGTCTTCGACGGTGACGTTTGGATAGACCGCTTTGACGCTCTCGGCGTAGTCGGTGGTAAAGGTATCCTCTTCGATCTTGAGTTCTTTCTCGAGGTCTAAGAAGAGGGTGTTGATGGAACCGAATTCGGCGAGTTTCTCATTGAGGACAGAGTCGAGTTTGGCGGTTAAGGCGCTGGTTAAGAGAACGTTGCTGACGTCGCTTAAATCCTTGGCTTCCTCTGGGGTGAGCTTCTTGCCATACCACTTCTCTTTGACTGGGTTATATGGGTCGACGAATAAGTATTCCTTCTTTTCTCCGTCGGCGTTGATCAAAAGAAGTGAGCTTCCTTCCTGGTCGATGCCGGTGAGGTAATAGAAGTTACGGTTAACTTCGAATGGGTAGGTTTCATCGGCGGATGCGCTTTTGGCTTTGCCGGCGAAAACTAATAAGGCCGAGTTGTTCGGCATGTTCGCGAATAATCTGTCGCGGCGTTTGCTATATTCCACTGCAGGTATCATGTTTTAAATCTCCTCCAACGTTTCGGCTTCTCCTAAGGGAGAACATTCCCCTAAGATAGCGAGTTTCTTCAAGAACGAGGGAATTGTATCATTCCCCGATAAAGTTGCTTCGACTTTTTCTCCGAAAAGCGTTTTCTCAAACCTGATTCCGTCTTTCGGGGCGTAATGCTTAAGGATCTCATACTCGCGATAGGAGAGCTCTACCTTGAATAGCTTCCTCATCGTAATTTCGAAGTACTTTCCCGTGTCGATTGCTAAAGCGGCCGCCTCAAGGAAGGTTCTCCTGAGCCTTGGTAGACCCAGCTTTGTGCCGCCGAAATATCTCGCGGTGACAATAAGCGCCCTATCGATCCCCTTCTCCTCCATCATGTGGAGGTAGTTACGGCCTGCCGCCCCGCCTGGCTCGCCATCGTCGCCGGACTTCTGGATGTCGCCGACGATATAGGCGTAAGGATAGTGATCGGCCTTAGGAGAAAGCTTCTTCACTCTCGCGTATTGCTCCTCGAAGTCATCCGGATTGGTGAATGGGATGAGATAGGAAACAAAACGCGAGGCCATCACGTCAATCTCTTTTACGTTTTCCTCGCGCGGGGTTTTCATGCGAGGATTATAGCAAATAAAGCGCGCGTTTGCGTAAGCGTCCGCGAAAGTCATATCGAAACTAGCCACGAAGTGATATAGTTAGGCGGCTATGAATACTTTCTTCCACAAAAAACATTGTTCCGATTGCGGAGCAAACTATGACAGCACCCGTTTTAATTGCCCAAAATGCGGCAAAGAGAACGAGGATTTAGGCGGTCGCGATATCTTCCAAAATGACCTTCAGACCGGCTCCCCATTACGTAATCTTTTCCTTTTCTTAATGGGTTTAGCCGGTTTCCAGATCCTTGGCTTCCTCATCAGCTATTTCGTCCAGGTTGACTTCGTCAGGAATTATATGGCCGCCAACCCAGGAGCGGACACTGAGGCGCTAAGCGCGGCATGGGTCGAGCATTATAAAGCCAACCCTGGCATCGGCCTCTTCATCAACGGCGTGGCCTATATCCTTGTCCTTGCCTGCTTATTGCTCATCCTTTGGAGCGGCATCAAGGAACTAGGCAAATCCTTCACCAAACTTAAGAACGTCGGTTATGGCGCCCTCGGCGGACTTGGCGTCCTGGCCGCGAGCATCGTCATCGGCATGATCGTCAAGATCATTAGACCAGATACCACCGCTAACGAAAACCAAAGCGGTCTCGTTCTTATGTCGAAAAACTATATGGTTTTCGCCCTTATCATCTTCGGTCTCATCGGCCCTATTTGCGAAGAGATCACCTACCGCGTCGGTTTATATTCTTTCACCAAGAGATGGAACCGCACCGCAGCTTACATCATCACCCCAATTGTCTTTGGTTTAATCCACTTCAATTGGGAATCCCTCACCATCGGTGGTGACACCTTGGTCAACGAGCTTTGCAACCTCCCCGACTACATCGTCGCCGGCATCCTCTTCAGCTATTATTACGAAAAGGGCGGTTTCGCCTGCAGCGCCACCGCGCACGTCGTCAATAACCTCGTCGCCTTGTCCATCTCCGCCATGCAAGCCAGCAACTCTTAAACAATGGAAAACGAAAAGAAGCTGCCATTATCCCAGTTCGTCATCCGTATCGTCGCTTTGCTTTCGATGACCTCGGACCATATCGGCATTTTCGTGTTGACCTATTTAGGCGCCGCCAATCCTTTAGGCTTAGCCCTAAGGGCCTTTGGTCGACTGGCTTTCCCTTTATTCATCTTCATGCTCGCGGAAGGTATGCTCCATACCCATAACGCGAAAAGATATGTGGGAAGGCTTTCCATTGTCCTTGGCGTCATGATCGTCGCAGAATCGATCTTTATATACGGCCTGCAGATGGAAGGCATCGCCGGAAACCCATTCATCGACTTGGTCTTATGCGGCCTAGTCCTTATGTTCCTGAAGAACCTAGAAGAGCCAGGAAAGAAGAAACTCTATGCCCTATTGGCGTTACTTCCTATCGCCTATCTCGGCATCTCCTTAGGCGTCAATCTCTTTGAGGTCTCCAACAAAGGCTTAATCGATGTTGTCTGGTTCCCGAAATTCATTAGGGCCGACTATAACATCTTTGGTTTGTTCCTCGCCATTGGCTTCTATTATTCGTACAAAGTGGCCTTAATGTTCGGCAAGAAGGACGCCGAAGCGATTGGCATGAGCCTTGAGGAATACCGCGAAAGCACCATCTACCGCAGAAGCGTTAACATCCTGATGATGCTCACCCTTATGGTCACGGTCCTCGTCTTCTGGGGTATCTCCTTCATCGGCATGAATCCAGATACCGGCTTCCGCCCATTAGATATCTATTCCATGTCCTATGAGTCCTACTGTTTGATCGTTCTCCCCTTCCTTTATTTCTATAACGGAGAGAGGGGCTACGACTCCAAATGGTTCCGCATTTTCAACTATCTATATTTCCCAGTGCATATGGTTTTCATATTTGCTGTTTTTGCCTTAATATTCGGATTGTGATTAGGAGGTAACCTAATATGTTTATTGAAATCAAAAGCGAAGCCCAGTTCGAAGAGGAAATCAAGTCCGGCAAAGTCCTCGTCGACTTCAACGCCACCTGGTGTGGCCCATGCCAGATGTTAAAGCCATCCGTCGAACGTTTGGGCGAAAGAGATGATATTAAAGTCTTGTCCGTCGACACCGATGAGAATCCAGGCGTCGCCGCCAAGTTCGACATCTACAGCATCCCGACCCTTCTTTTATTCAAAGATGGCGTCAGCGTGAGAAAGAACGTCGGCTTCATCCCTGAGCCAGCCCTCAAGAACTTCGCCGAAGTCGAATAAGCTTAAACAAAAAGAAAATCGCGAGAGATTACCTCGCGATTTTTCTTTCGTCATTAGAGCTTGAAGACGCGTCCTGGGTTGATTGAATGCTCATTCTTGCCACCTTCATCAGGGTAGCCAAGGATGAGGTTGCCGACGCCGACATATTCAGCGCGCGGGAAACCGGCCTTATAGAGGATGGCTTTGCCTTCTGGGAGAGCAAAGACTTCCTTCGCGCGATGGATCCAGGTAGAACCTAGGCCAAGGGATTCCGCGGCGATCATCATCTGGGCCATGGCGATGGAGCCATCATAGGTGCCTAAGGCGCAATCCTTCGCGTGAAGTACGACGATGAGAGCTTTCGCACCATAGAATGGGTCGATGGAGGTCGCGCCCATGATCGCGGCGTTAAGCTTGCGAATCTCTTCTATAACCTCTGGGTCTTTGACGGCGAGGAAATAGGTTTGCTGGGAGTTTCTTCCGGTTGGGGCGGCCAAGCCGGCAGCCACGACTTTATCGATGAGTTCGTCGGGAACTTCCTTATCTAAAAACTTACGGCAACTATGCCTATTCATGATTACTTTGTATGCTTCGTTATCCATATATTTACTTCCTTTCTTCGCCTTTAAGATAACACCTATCCATCTTTTGAAAACACTTTTGCCCAGAAAGGCGATATTTTCTTTTGACGAAGGCAATAAGTGTGATATATTAATCCCCGCTACGGACCATTGGTGTAGCGGCCTAACATGTCTCCCTGTCACGGAGAAGATCACGAGTTCGAATCTCGTATGGTCCGCCAGCTTGAACTGCAGGTGTAGTTCAATGGTAGAACTCCAGCCTTCCAAGCTGGTCACGCGGGTCCGATTCCCGTCACCTGCTCCATAAAACAAATTAACCCCGAGGTTGTCGGGGTTTTCTTTTTTTTGGCGGTGTGCAAAGGGGCATCAAATGCCATTGTCGCCAAGTCTATGGAACTATCAAAGCTTTCCGCTTAGATCATGATCGTAAGAATCGCCCACGGCATTAAAGAAGGCATCCTTAAGGGCTTTCTCCATGCAAACGCCCTGTTCCTCGGCATAACGCTTTAACGCCCCGTATTGGGCTTCGTCCAACCAAACTGGTAGTTCTTGCATAATGGAACACCTCACTTCCCCCAGGAAGTTAGGATTAGGGAAGGAGAAACAAACCACGGGACTTAGTTCGCCTAGCGACTATCCCCGAGGGTTCCCTTAATCGGCTAACTTCCTTCGGGATATCTATAAGGTACAACGCAGAGTGCCACAAACGTGCAACACATTGAAAAATTTGATGGATTAAATCATTCAGCGTCGAAGATCGCCCACGGGTATTGGATCATGTATTCGCCACGGTACATCCTGATGGCATCGGGGTTATTGGCCTTATACTCATAGGCGTCGCAGTCGACTTTGGAAGTGTCAATGAAGCATTCGTTGTGCCTCTTGACGAAAACGTCCTCCGCCCCGACGGATTTTAAGGTCCTCTGTATGTCGACGATAAGGTTCCTGAGGTAGGACTTATGGTCTTCTTCCCATAAGACGGCGTTGAGCTCATTGATGTTGATGCCGACGCCTTCCCTATCGATTAGATATGCGAAGACCTCTTTGGATTTGGAATACGAAAATCTAAGCGGAGCGCCTTCATGGAAGACGTCGAAATTGCCGAAGCATTTAACCTGCACTTTCTTTTTCTCTTTGAGCTCGATCGGAAACCTAAGCCCATCGATCTCTTTCCTGATCTTCTCCTCATTGACCGGTTTGGAGACGTAGCCAGAGGCATGCATCTTCATCGCTTCGAGGGCGAACGAATCATAAGCCGTGGCGAAGATAATGTTGATGGTCGGGTTAACGGCTTTAAGGGACTTAGCTAATTTGATGCCGGTGATCTTCGGCATTTCGATGTCGAGGAAGGCGATATCGATGCCCTTATCCTTACTCTCCTCCAAAGCCTTGACCGGATTGACGTAAGAAAAGATCTCCGCCTCAGGCAAAACCTTTTTCACGACCGATTCGAGTCGCGTGAGCTGCAGTTGTTCGTCATCGACCAATAATACCTTGATTCCCATTTTCCTATTTATATATGGCCACCGTTATCTTGGTGCCTTTTCCAATCTCGCTTTCGACCTCCATATCGCCCCTAACCATCGAGACGATGCGGCTTTTGACGTTTTGGAGGCCGATGTGCTTGGAGCCTCCGCTTGTGTATTTGCTGACATCGAAACCGACTCCGTCATCGATGACTTCAATGATGAAGGCATCCCGATTCTCATACGTCCTAATCGTTACCGTACCGCCCTCGAGGTTTTTGAGGATGCCGTGTTTGACGGCATTCTCAACAAGCGGCTGGATGCTAAGGGGCGGAATGAGGAAATCATCCGTCTTGATGTCAAAGACGACGTTGAGCCTCTCGTTGAAGCGAAGCTTCTCCAAGGAGAGATATGTTTTGATGTGCTTAAGTTCCTCATTGAAAGGAATAAGGCCGGTATCGGAGAGAGCCGACAGGTTGGCCCTTAAGTATTCAGTGAATTCATCAAGGGCGTTTTGGGCTTTGGCCTGATCGATTGGAATAAGGGTCGAAATCGAGGAGAGGGTGTTATAGATGAAATGCGGCTGGATCTGCGACATCATGATCTTGATCTCCGCCTCTTTGTTGCGTTTGGCCTCATTGGCCAAGTCGGCGTTCTTTTGGACGTTGACGAAAAGGACGAGGATCTCAATGGCGATGACGATCGAAAGATAGCCGATGGCATAGCCGGGGACGAAGTCCTGGACGATGACCGCGACGGCCGGGATGAAGCAATAGATAATAAAGGCGATCTTCTCGGTGCGGTTGATCTTCTTGTTGATGATAGTCAGCACGAAGACACCGGCCAAAGTGACGAATTCATAGATCTGGGAAAGCGGCATGGTCGGGAGTCTGGTGTATGTCGCATTCTCCACATAGAAGAAAATCGGGTGGAAGATGTTGATTATGTCCAAAGCAATGTAGACGAGATAGAAAGCGAAGTTGGCGGCGCCGATGGCTTCCGACACTTTGTCTTTGCGCGAAAAAAAGACGATAGCAAAAGCGAAGAAAAGAAACGACTCCGTGTTATTCATCATATAGAAGCACGAATAGAAAGCGAGGGCCGGCACATTGCTAACGAAGGTGTGCTTCAGAAGATTGAAGATGAGATAGACCGCGAAATGCACCGCGGTGAAGACGAAGAAAAGCAAAAGGAACATCTCATCCCGTCGCTTGCCCTTCTTGATAAGCAAGTTGACTATATGAATCAAAAGAATCGGGATAGCGATGAGACAAATAGCGGAGTTAAAAGCGGTTTTTACATCCATGGTCGAAAACTATAGATAAATAATGCCACATTTTTAAAACATTTGCCGTGTTTATGGATAAATAATTTAAGTCGCTTGGGCATTCAGCCTCAAAGGGGCGCAAATACAAACCCAATTGGCTATATGTTTTTGAGGAATCCTTTAAACTTCTGACTCTCGAAAAAAGACCCTCCAGCAAAGAGGGTCCGACCCAAACGATTCGTATTTATGTTGATGGGCAAACGTCCTTATAGTTGTTCTCCGCCAAGAATGAAATCAGTCTTGAAGAAGAAAGTGTACGGAATGCAGGCGGTTATCTTTTCTCCGGTAGCGACCTTGCCGGTAAGCATAATATTTCTCCTAAAATAGAGCGGCCCAATCGAATCGGCGATTTCGCCATCGATTATCAGCTGATATTTTAATGGGCCCCTATACACCGCGACGGTCGAACCGCCAATCTTCTTTACCTCAAGCTTCACGGCGAAAGTGAAGAAGAAAACAAGGAAGGCAAATAAGACGAAAAGGAAAATGACCATGGTCAAACTCGCCGCAAATTCAGGGTTCGGTTGGATGGAACATGTTTTATCCCTATTGACGCTACCGAAAGGCGCAAAATTGAAACTATATTCGCATACTTCCTTGGTCGGCTCCGTTTGAAGAAGTCCGAATAGAGGAATGCAAGGAATCATCATAATAGCAAGCACGAAGAGGGCCAACGAAAGCTTTCCGACCACGACTTTCCTCCGCCATTCCGGAAGCCAACTTGCGCTGTCGCGGATCGTATTAACGCTAGAAACCGATGGGGCCTTCGATTCAGATGGCGCCGCTTCTTCGGCGCCGACATGGCCGCCGCAGAAAGGGCAAGTGATGTCTTTCGGATCGATTTCGGAACCGCAATATTGGCAACGACGCATTTTCATATCTGCACCTCCATCAATTTAGAGCGATTCGCTTTCGCGAATGGTCCATATTTGGACCAACATTATTTAACAATCGCGACCACTCTAACCGATAGGACTTTTTAGTCAATTAAATATAGATAACTATGCGCCTAGACGAAAGGCGAGAATAATTAGCCGAAAATGCTCAACCGTTTAATTAAGGCAACAATTACCATGACCTCTATCACATCGTCTTGCATATCCTGATCCTCTTATCTTTGGTACTCCTGAATATCTATATCTTCCAAGGCCGCAAAAAGAGAGTCGCCAAATAATTAAAAAGATGGCATTTGAAATAAAGAATCCATTTTCTATCAATAGCCCTTTTTCGAAACGCATTATAATCATTTTTTCAAAGACTATCGCCGGAGTAATCTAGCCTAAGTTGGAGCTAATAGCCATGGAATCAAATAAACCGGTCTTCGAGTACTGCGAAGGCGATGATTGCTGCGATGAAGAGGAGAAAAGGGAAATCGATTTCTCCTACCTGAACACCCCGGCTTTCCAGAAACCAGCCGAAAGCAATCTACACTAACTAAAATTGGTTGTTTTATAATTTGCCTATGGCAAAAATGTGGACCTTTATTAAGAACCATATCGTCAGCGCCTCCATTTTCCTTTTAGGCGTCATTTTCGTCGCTCTTAAGATTCCTAATCTCCTGAAATGGGATTGGTGGATTGTCTGCATCCCTTTCTATGTCTTCGCCGCCTATTGGATCGTCCTTATCTCCATTGGGGCCTATTTGACCAAGAAAGAAGAAAAGGAGGATGAAGGTAAGTAGGAGTTAACCATGAACAAAGAAATCGTCATCGCCACCAATAACCGCGGCAAACAAAAAGAATATCTCGAGATGCTTAATCCGATCGGATACATGGTTTTGACCCCTCGTGATTTATGCGTCGAATCCAATCCTGAGGAAAACGGCAAAAATTACCGCGAGAACAGCTACATCAAGGCTTTGGCCTTATCTAAGCTCGTCCACCGCCCCGTCATCGCGGATGACTCAGGCTTCGAAGTCGAAGGATTAGATGGTTTCCCAGGGCTATATAGCTCCCGCTTCGCCGATGAATATGGCGGAGATTACCATAAGGCCGGTTTAGCCCTTAATGAGAAGCTTGGCGATAACCCGAATAGGAACGCCAAATTCCACTGCTGCATTTGCTTATTGGAAAAGGAAGACGCCAAACCTTTATATTTTGAAGGCGACTTCAAAGGCACTCTTCTCCCCTCTTGGAGCGGCGACCATGGCTTTGGCTATGATCCTTTCTTCCACAGCGAGGAACTTAACCTCGATATGGGACTAGCCTCCGACGAAATAAAAAACAAGGTCTCGCACCGCGGCAAGGCCTTGCAGAAGTTATTGGTCTATTTAGCTATCAAATAAAGAGGATACCCATAACGATGAGGACTTGGCCCAATAAATAGGTGGCCATGATATAGAAGTCCTCTCTTTTGTCGTGCTTGACGAATTGGGTCTTGGACAAATAGATGTCGCTGGCGAAGAAGGAAAGGCCGCCGATGATGACCATAATCGCGGAGAGATGTCCATTCGCAAGAAGAACCACGCCCGCGACGATATCGGAAAGAAGGGTGCTTAAGTAGAAAGTGCCAGGGATGACCAAGGCCCATTTGCCGACCATGCGTTTGCAAGGATAGAGCAATACGCAATAGAAAATCGGGCAAAGAATCAAAACCCAGACCCAGGACAAGTTACCGCTCGGGATGAAGAGCATCATCCTGGTGATATAGCAGATGTGTCCGGCGAGGAAAAAGACGGCCCCAATGACGAAAGGCATATCGCCATGATGCTTTAAGGCCAAGAGAATATCGCCGATCATGCCGCAGAAGATGGCGACATATAAAAGGATATAGTCGACCTTAAACGTGGCGAAGATGGCCATAAGCCCCAAGAAGAACATCGAGGTCGGTTTAACCAAGACCCTCCATTTCTCTTTCTCGAGGAAAGCGAAGACGAGTTCGACCACGCAGCTTAAAACAAATAAGTAAAAGAAGATGGTCGCGACGACGGGAAAAGGTGCATTCGGGAATATCATTGTGTGTCCTTTGTGTCTTTATTGTGCTTCTTCGAGCGACGGGACGCAAGTTTGGCGGATATTTCTTTGACGAGATTCTCCTTATATTCCACGAGCATTTTCTTAAATTCCTCCGTCTCCGCGGCGAAGGCGAAAAGCCAAGGAGCCCTTTCTTTTAATTTCTTATGATGCTCGGAGAAAGACATCTTGATACGGTCCCAATCGACGACCAATTTGGCGTCGGAGATGACCTTCTTGACCTTGGCGACGATATGGAAGGAATAGCCAACGTCAACGGCAAGAACACCATAGAGGAGGCCTAACGTAAATAAATATGGATATATGCATTCGAAGAGAATGCCCATGAGCTTAAGAAGAGGCGGATAAAGGAAGAAGAAATAACCCGCTCCCAAAGCGCCCCAGGCAAGAGAGAAAATCGGGCAAATGATGCCTTGGATATTACCCCATCTATTCGAGTAATCCCAAAGCTTGATCTTGAGGCCTTTGATGAAGATTAAGCCGGCAATGTATTCGATTAAGGTCATCGCCAAGGTCAAGACGAGGATGACCGTGATGTATCTTAACGGGGCATTCGGGATCCAATTTGCCCACGGCAAAGAGGAGAAGATAAACAATATGACGTTGCCGAAACCATAAAGCGGGACAATCGGGCCAACAAGGAAGCCAGGGTTGACCCAGTGTTTCTGCGACACGAAGCGGCGGAAGAATAATTCCAATATCCAACCAGCCGTGCCACCCATAAAGAAGAGGATGGACATGACAAATAACCAGTTGCCCCACCACAAGGGATCAGAGGCAGTTAGGGTTTCGTTGAAGTAGACAGTGAACATATTAATAGTGTAACCGCCTCTCGCTAGATGGGGTATCATGATAAGCAACTGAATATACAGGAGTTCTATAATGGACGAACAAATATCCTCCCGTTACGGGGCGAAGAAATGGCTAGCTGCCATTTTGATTGGCTTAGCCGGCCAATTGGCGTGGGCGATTGAGAACCAATACATCAATCTTTGGGTCTATAGCCAAACCGGCGACTCGACCTACATCCACTGGATGACGGTCGCAAGCTCGATCATCGCCACCCTAACCACTTTCTTTATGGGCGCCTTAAGCGATAGGCTTGGCAAACGTAAGATCTTTATATCCGGCGGCTACATCATCTGGGGCGTCACGGTCTTCATGTTCGGCCTTATGAGCTATGGCAATATGAAGTTCCTCTTCCCCGCCGCGAATACGTTATTCCTCGTCGGTTTGATGAATACCATCGTCGACTCGGTCATGACCTTCTTCGGCAGCACCGCGAATGATGCCTGCTTCAACGCCTATATCACCGATACGACAAATACCCACAATCGACCTAAGGTCGAAAGCGTCCTCAGCGTCCTTCCTTTATTCGGCACCGCCTTGATGCTCGGGGCCGGCATGGTCTTTGGAATCCCTGGCGAAGCCGGGGTTTCCGCGGAGAAAATAGCGACCCCGTGGCTCTATTTCTTCCTCTCCATGGGCGTTTTCGTCACCCTCATCGGCGTTGTCTCCATCTTCTTGCTTCCTAAAGATGAGCTTGAGCCGAACAAGGAGCCATACCTCCAGAACCTTATCTATGGTTTCCGTCCTTCCGTCATTAAAAAGAACCCTCTCTTCTATATCGCCTTATTGGCCTTCATGTTCTTCAATATCGCCTGCGACTCCTGGATGCCTTATTACCTCGTCTATTTCCAGACTGGCTTAGAGCTTGATGGCGGAGCCTTCTATCTAGCGATGGCCTTAATCCTATTAATCTCCTCTGCCGTAACTGTCGTACTTGGTTTCTTCATGGACCGCATCGGCAAGCTTAGGATTGCCATTCCGGCCTTACTTGTATTAGCCATTGGCTCGTTGATGCTCTTCTTATTGAAGATCTACCCACTTGTAATCCTCTCCGCGACCTTAATGATGTCTGGCTATTTGCTTGGCACCGCGGTCTTAGGCGCGCAGATCAGAGACGAAACCCCGAAAGAAGGCGTTGGCTTATTCCAGGGCGTTCGTATGGTCGGCGCGGTCCTTATCCCGATGACTGTTGGCTCCACCTTATCGCAATGGAGCTTCCAAACTTCCGCCTTGAATGAATATGGCGAAATGGCCAAAGTCCCTGACAGGAATATGTTCTTAGTCACCATGGGCGCGGCCTTATTGGCCATCCTCCCGACCATTTGGCTCATTATCAAAGATAAAAAACGCAAAAAGGCGGTCGAAAATATTGATAAAGAAGAACCAAAGCAATAAAGTTAGCGCCATGAAAAAGTATCACGATTACATGGTGCGCGGAACTTCGGTCAACGAAGAAGTCCTCTGCTTCGCCTTAACTAGCAAAGATTTAGTCCAAGAGGCCATGAAGGCCCATAACCTTAGCCCAATCCCAGCCGCGGCATTAGGCAGGTCCTTAAGCGGGGCTTTGCTTATGGCCGCTACGTTAAAAGGAGAGAAAGACACCATCACCCTCGAATTCAGAGGCGATGGCCCGCTTCATTCCGTCGTCGCTCAGGCCAATAGCCAGGGTGGCGTGCGCGGCTATACCGGCAATAACTACGTCGACCTTCCACCGAACGCGTCGATGCACCTTAACGTCGGAGGCGCCTTAGGCAAAGGCACCTTAACGGTCATCAAAGACCTTCATATGAAGGAGCCATATTCCTCTTCTATCGCCTTACATAGCGGTGAGATCGCCGAGGATATCGCCTACTACTATGTCGAGAGTGAGCAGACCATGACCGGTTGTGGCCTGGGCGTCCTCTTTGAGAAAGATGGCACCATCAAGACTGCAGGCGGATTCTTGATCCAGCTTCTTCCTAATGCCAACGAAGACACCATCAAGTGCCTTGAGGAATCTTTATCGGAAATACATAACGTCACCGACGTCCTCTTGGAAGAGATGACCCCAGAACATTTGGCCGAGAAAGTCCTTGGCCCATTAGGTTTCAAGAAAATGGGTGAGAAGGATATCTCACTCTTCTGCACCTGCAGCAAGGAAAAGAGCGAGAAAACCTTGCTAACTCTCGGAAAAGACGAGCTTTTGCGCCTCGCGAATGAGGCTCCGACCACCACCACCCATTGTGAGTTTTGCGAAAAAGATTACGTCTTCACGAGCAACGAATTGACCAATTTGGCTAACAAATGCTCGAAATAGTGCCCCAATAGGCTTATTCTTTCATTGCTTGCCCACTTTAGTGGGCGTATAGTAACGCGTGAGGTTAAACTTTTTATGAGACAGAAAAGCAATATTATCATCGGAATCGCAATGACGATCTTCACCGCCGTCGCAATCTTCCTTCTCTTCCTTCCAATGTTCTCCAATGGTGACTTTGGTGCGGAACGCGGAAATGGCTTCGGTGTCATCTTCGGTGCCGCTCAGGGCGGAACCTTGAATGCCGTTCCACTCCTTATCGTCGCCTTCGTTCTTGAATGCGTCGCCATCATCGGTGGCATCGTCGCCGCTGCCATGGCTGGCAAAGCTCAGGGTCTTGCCCTTGGCATCGTGAGCGCCTTGCTCATCGCCTCTGGCGTCCTCTTCCTCTTCTCCGTCAGCTTCTACAAAGCGGCCAACGCCGACGCCTTAAGCGCCAACGCTGAGAACTTAGCTCTCGGTGGAGCTCCAATCGCCAACGCCGTCCTCGCCTTCTTAGGCGGTCTTCTCGGCCTCTATGGCGGATACAAATCCTTCAAAGCTTAATTAAGCGAGAAACTTCTAGGGCACTTCGGTGCCCTTTTTCTTTATATAAGGTAAAAAGAAAAGGCCTCAGCGGCCTTAGCGAAATAACTCTCGCTTAGTTGTTATGTAGAAGCGCATCAACTTCTTCGAAGGCGACCCCGAGGGCTGTGGCGATTTCGCCATAGATGATCGGCTGGGCGCGATTGAAGAACTGCTGGTCCATGGAATTGAGATGGCCTTCTTTGGCCTTCTTCTGACGGATACCTTCAAGGAGTTCCGGGAAGAGGGAGACGTCACCGCTGGAGATAGCTAATTCGTAACGCTGCTTGCGGCGTTTGGCGTCTACTTCGTAAAGGTCATCATCGTGTGGCCAACTGGCAACTAAATGCGACGCTTCTTCTTTGCTGATTAACGGGCTGAGGGAAACGGTATTGGTAACTGGAATACGGAGAACGGTGCCTTTGTCTTCGCCGTAAAGTGGCTTAAGCACATAGTAGAGAGGCGCGTCTGGATCCGAAGATAGAGAGGCGATATCCAAAACGCGGCAAACGCCCGAGTGCTTGTGGTCGATTAAGTCGTCAATTTCGAACATGCTCATTTACCTCCTTTCCGCTCACGAAACAATCCTGCACAAGGGTCAGGAAAGGCTCTGCACGAGGTCGTGATACTAGTTTAGTATAGCAAAAAAATTGAAATTTTGCGCTCTGAAAGCGTTTTTATAAGCAAAAATCGATATTTTTTAAGTGCTTTTTGTAATCAATTCAGAGAAATTGGGGAAAATTCTTCAAGGCGTTCAGGAAGCTCTGGAACCGCCCTGCTTTCATCCAAAATGTCGAACTTAGCCCCTAAGACAAGGCTGCGAACATCGATTTTCTCCTCTAACTCCTCGATGTTCAACTCGAATGTTCCGGCGCTGAAAGAAAAATCCAAATCGAGAGAAAAGGAGATAATTCCATTGGTGTTGTAGACCAAAATACAGTCATATTTGTTGATTGTCAAACCATCAAAGAGACCTTTAACAAAGCGGTCGGCCTGCTCCTTGGTGATGGTGATTTTTGGGGCGTCCTCCCCTTCCCCTAATGGTATCTCCATCGGGGTGGAGAAAATGAAGGCGTTATAGACCAAAAGCAGGTCCTTAATATCGCTGGCGCTCGGGACGGAATAATCTAATTCGTAAGTGCCATCGTTCTCCTTGATCTTGAGGGAGGATGGGTCTTCTTTATAACGTTCCTCGATATTCTTCGAGAAAGAGGTCGCCTTGCCTTCGATGGCCAAAGGAATCATGCCGATCATCGAGGCGAAGGATTCGCTATAGGCACCGACGATTTTCCTTTGGAAATCTGCTCTTACATGTTCTTCGGAGAACTTATCGATCTTAGCCAAATCGCCGAAATCATAATAGCAATCCTGACCAACGGAATAGACACCTAAAGAGATAGGGTCTTCGCTCAATCTGACGGTGACGTTTTTCTCTTCGACGCTGACATTCGCGTCCTCGACCGTAAGGGCGCTCTTTAAGCTAGAGGCATCGCCTTCTAAGCCAGAGGATCTAAAAGCCACTTCCCCTGGTTCGACTTTGAGGTAGCCGCCATTCTTAAGAACCTTATCTTCGCCATAGACTCCGGCTTTGAGTTTGAAGTCTTTTGACGCCGCGCCGAAATAATCCTCGCCGAAGGTCCTCTTGATCGCATAATCAAGGGTCACAAAGGCGGGATGACGTCTCTCGCGGTAGATAGAGCTTACGTCTTCAAGCTCCTCGCTATAGCCCGGATTTAAAGAGCACCCAGATAAGGCGAAGGTGGCGATAAGCGTTAACAATAAGCCCTTCTTTTTCATGCCAATATTATAGGAATTCTTTCCATTTTAGGGTAATAACAGCTGCGTTTTTGCTTTATCTAATCGAAATTTTACATTTCTTTCTCTTGTAGAGAAGTTTTCGGGTTGTGAAAATACTTGCGAGACCATCGAAAGTTTTTCAATTCTCCCTTTCGTAGAATGGTAATTCTCGCTTTTATATCGCGTTTTCCTTACCGAGTAGAGCGCGCCCTCATACGCGTGTGGAATAATCTAGCCTGGTTTATGGCGAAAAAAGGAAGTGAAAAAGCGAATCAAAACGAGAAGCCAAAGCAGCAAAGCAAGCTGACCAAGACTCTCATCGGCGTCTCCACCGGGGCATTAGCTATTGCTCTTGGTGTCGGCGCGGGTTTCCTTTTCCACGCCTTAACCGACCAGAAGAAAACAATCACCATCAACGCGGCCGACCTCAAAGTCGATGAGGCTGACCTGATGGCGAGGTATAAGTCCACTTCTGATTATTCGACCTTAGAGCCATGGGAGATGATCAATATCTCCTTGCTGCTCCATTCCCAAAGCGAGAACAGCTTCTCCTACACCGAAGGCCAGGCCATCGCCATGGGGCTCGTCAAACAGAACATCAAGTCGAGCGCCATCCACGCCGATGGGAAATGGTTCGAGGAATCCCTCTCCAAATCGGAAGGCTCAATCGATGTCCAAACCGGCTGGAGGATGTATGAATCCGCGGAACATGTCACCGACCTCTTTAAGAGCAAGGACAAGTCCATCGCTAACGACGCGAGTTACGCCACTTGGGAGACCGGCAGCAAGAAGACATTTGATTCGACCGACGATTTCAAAAAGGAAGTCGGCTACATCGTCTCCAAGCACCGCTCCAACTACAACATCACCAAGTACACGATCATCGAAGAGGATGCTCGGGCAACGTCAGGCGATGGGGGCAGTAAAGTCACGAAAACCGATATTGGCTTCGACGTCGACATCGAACTCGATATCACTTTGGCCTGCGAGGACTACAAAACCCAGATGGTCCACACCTCAAATCTTTACAGCAGACCTAACTTCTACTTCTCGCACCTGACTTTGCACTGCGACAAAGACCTCTACCCAATCACGATGGAAGGTCATGAGAAATACCACGCCGCCACCAGCGCGGTCATCAGTAGCGATGTCGAAGCCAATATGCTCACCCACTACCTGCGAGACGGCGGATACAAAATCCCCGAGCTAAACGAAAAAACCAACTACCAACAGCAATAAAAAGGAGGACGAAAAATGAAAGCAAATTCTAAAAAGCGCATGAAAAGGAAAATCACGCCTTGGATCATTTACGGCACCTTATTCAGCTTAGGCGCCTGCGGCACCGCGTATATGCTCCCAGCAAGCGGCACCGAGACCATCATCGTTCCAAGCTCCACCGAAGACGATAACGGCGAAACACTCACCGACGAAGCAAAATTCGTCAACAGGTTCCTTAACCAAGCCACCGGCACCGGTTTAAGCGCCCAGCTTAACCTTGAGGTGGCCTTCCCGGATAAAGACGGTGACGATTCCACCAATAACGTCATCAAACTCAGCACCGAGGACTTATATGTCTACTTAAAGTCCGACGAGAACAGCAAGATGACATTCAACTTCGCGCTTAACGCGATGGTTGACTATAACGGCTATGGCTTAGCCCTCGGCATCAACTACACCGACACCTCGCTCTATTTCTCCCTCGGCAACAAAATGCAGAAAGCCGACGGCAGCCTTCCAAGCGATCCGCATACCGAAGGCATGACCCCCGCGGGCGCGATCGACCTTAAATATCGCGTGACCGATGTCGATGACGTCGATGAGCTCGCCCAGACCGTCGCCGACATCATCGCCTCCGTCGAAAGAGACTTCGGTTCCTTAGACTTAATCACCCGTTTGCTTGGTAAGTCCGAAGGCCCAAAGGAAAACGAGCAGCCAATCGAAGGCCCGACCGAGAGCCAAGAAAACGAATCCAGCGAAGAAGAAAGCTCTGGCCTTGATTATTCCATCGTCAAAACCGCGAACACCGCGGGCGGATATACCTTCGACTTCAATCTCAACGTCAAGGATATCGCCATCCATTTGACCTTAAATGCCGACGAGGACTATAACCTCGTCTCCGCCTTCGCCGACGACATGACCTTCGGCGATATCACCATCAGGAACATCTCCGTCTATACCCAGCAGGTCAATGACGTTCCAGGCGCTATCAGGAGCCTCATCCCAGCCGATGCCGCTTCCTATACCCGCATCGTCGACATGAATAACGTCATCCGTGACCTCTACGAAATCGCGGACACCCATAAGTTCAAGGTCTCCCTCACCGGCAGCCTCTTAAACAAGTACAAAGTCGCCCAGAAGAAGGAAGATAACGTCTCCCTCAATAACGAAATCGTCTGGCCGGATACGGTCGATAACGATGATTCCGAGGAAGCTGAGCATAAGGAACTCGAGTCCGAGACCATCGACTTCGACATGAATGCAATGATCGATATCGACAAGAAGGCCTTCGACTTCGATTTAGGCGCTTCTTACACCAACAAGGACAACGTCACCTCCACCAAGCGCTTAGCCGCCGATTACCTCCCAGCCGATGACTATGACAAGGCGGAAGGCAAAGTCGCGGGCAACGTCCTCGTCTCCTTCAACGAATACAAATTCGGCATGGACCATAAGGGCATCAACGAACTCGTCGGCACCTTCAAAGACGAACTCGAAGAAAGCCTCACCGATAATAAAGAGGAAAAGAAAGACTCCGAAAGCGTGCTTTCCAAACTCGAGGATATGATTTCCTTCCTCGGCAGCGACGCCGTCAAAGCCATCAAGAATGGCCAATATTACAAATTAGCCGACTGCATCACTTCCCTCACCAGCAAAGCCGATGAGATCAAAGCCGTCCTCTCCCTTAAGGACTTCGATTTAGGCGATGACGCCAAGGTCGAGCTCCTCATCAAGCATGACGACACCAAGAAACCAGTCGCCATTAACGTCACCGACCTCGAATTCGGCGATGACAAACTCGACCTCAACTTAGCCGTCGAAGGCTATCCAGACGATTTCCATAGCCCAACCGTTGAAGAAATCGCCCAGTATCAGTTCATCGAAGGCGTGCCAAATATCGCCCGTCAGGTCAAAGGCTTAGTCAAAGACCCAAAGATGGCTTTGGACATCAGCGCCAGCGTCTTAGATAGCGAAAACAGCGACAAAGGCCTCTTAGTCAGCGGCTCCACCGCCTTCGACGCCAACAAAGACGCGAAGTTCGGCACCGGCCACTTACAGCTCGTCCAGCTCGGCACCAAGATCAAGAAGAACGTCGACAAAGTCCACGATATCAAGATCGACGTCGATCAGGACTACGCCTACGTCCATTACGACACCAACCAGAGCAACAGCAGGATCAGCGATAACGAAGGCCTCAACGCCAAAGTCAGCATGACCTCCATCGATTCCATCATCGACCAGGTCATGGACCTCCTAACCTCTGGGCAGGACCGCTTCACCAAGTTCTTCTCTGGCGCCAGCAAGAGCGCTTCTAACGGCATCCTCAGCGACTTGATGTCCGGAAAGTTCTCGCCGCTACTCGAGAATAAGATCCTCCTCGATATGCAGCTTAACGAAAGCTCCTTAGAGACTTCTTCCCGTAAGGCTGCCACCTCCAGCGTCTTCACCCTTTCTGGCAAGGCCTTAGGCTTCGATAAGGACGAAGATGGCAATTACAGCAACCTCACCTTAAGAATCGGCTACGACGGAAATGGCGAAATCGCCTCCATCAAACTCAATGGCCTCAAGGCCGGCGGCAAATCCATCGATGCCGAAATCGCCCTCCAGCCATACACCACCGCAAAGAGCGCTCCACAGCTCTCCCACAGCATGAAGTACATGGATATGTCGAGCCTCGACGTCCTTGTCAGTGACTTAATCACCACCGCCAAACAGAGCGACTTCCATATCTATGACGGCACCATCGGCGTCAAGCTCCTTGGCTTAGATGCCTTAACCGTCCATATGTCCGCGGACATCCACGTCCAGGGCAATAAGACCTATGCGATGGTCAAAGCCAGCCTCAACTTAATCGGTTCCCTCGTCTTACGTGTTAACGGCGCTGGCGAGAACCACGATAAGAATGGTAACCGCGTGATGACCCTCTATTACGCCCCAGGCACCTGGAACGACGTCAATAACCCAGGCCACCTCTACCTCCATACCGAAGACACCTATAAGAAAGGCGGCTTCCTCGGTATCGGCGCGAAGGAAGTCACCGACGTTAATGACAAGTGCTACGACGAGAACTACCTCAAGGAGAGCGATAACCTCATCACCTTCTTGATGGGCGACCTCCTCAACTGCACCGACACCATCGTCGATAAAGTCAAAGACGCGATCACCAACGGCAAAGATAGCGATTCGATCGCCTTCGAGGACATCTTCACCTCTCTCGATAAAGGCTTCGTTTACGAAGAACTTGCTAACGGCGGGCATTCTTGGGACCTCGGCATCAACCTCGGCATCCTCAATAGCGCCCTCGGCGACCTTGATGTCACCATCACTTCCGGCAATAACGGCATCTTCAATGCCATCAACGCCAGCACTTCCATCATCGCCATCGTCGAAGCGAACATCGAGGCCTACTTAAGACCACAGAGAATCTCCGACGCCGACAAAGCGAATTACAACTCCTACATCCATAACTACAACGGCCCAGTCATCGCCTAAAGCAAAACTGAGTCAAAGCCTAGCGGAAACGCTGGGCTTTTTTGACACTTCTCGCGTGCGAGGGTATCATAGCCGCATGGAAAATTTATCGGAAATCACCGGAAAGAACCTTTCTACCTTAAGAAAAGCCAGAGGCATGACCCAACAACAATTGGCCGATGTCCTCCATTACAGCGACAAATCCATCTCTAAATGGGAGCTCGGTTATGCCTGCCCATCCGTCGACATCCTCAAGGAATTCGCGGACTATTACGGCGTCACCGTCGACTTCCTTATCACCCCGCAGAGCGAAGAGACCGCCAAGGAAGTCGTCTCCAAGGAGATCGCCTCCCATAGCGGGGCTAACAAAGCCATCGTCTTGTCTTTGGCCAACGTCGTCGTCGCCCTTATCTTTACCCTTATCTTCGTTAGCAATATCATCAACGGACATCAGGGCTTAAGCAACGTCTCCTTCCTTTTCTGGGCTTTGCCTGCTTGCCTTTTCATTTCCTTGGTCACAATCAGATTCCTCTATGGCAAACAAAGGATCGTCTCAACCATCCTTCTTTCCTGTTTCTCGTGGTCAATCCTTTTTGGGGTTATCCTCCACTTCCTTTTCGTCGCCGAGCCGACAATGTCGCTTTGGTACATCCTCGTCGTTGGCGCGCCAGTCCAAGCGATTCTGATTCTTTTCCTCTTTATTAAGCCGGTTAGATAAATGTTAAAGATCCTATATACCAGGCACGGCACCACCGAATGGAATGAGAAGAACCTCATTCAGGGCCAAATTGAGATTCCTTTAAACGAGAAAGGAAGAGAAGACGCGAGAAGATTAGGCGAACAGCTTAAAGATACTAAGATCGACCTTATCTATTCCTCTCCATTAGGGAGAGCTTATGAGACCGCCTGCATCATCAGAGGCGATCGCAAAATCGATATCATCAAGGATGATAGATTGAAGGAACAGTTTTACGGCAAGATGGAGGGAGCGCCACGAGTTGGTGAGGCCTACCACAACCAAAGAGCCTCCTTCTTTAAACGCTACCCAGGCGGAGAAGGCTATCTAGACGTCTGCCAAAGGGTCTTCAATTTCTTCGACGATTTGAAGGAGAAATACGACAACATGACGATTCTCGTCGTCGCCCACGGCGGCATGAGCAGGCTTGTCGATTGCTACTTCAAGGACCTAGACAACGACTCCTTCGTCAACCACGTTATTCCGAACTGCTCCTTATTCGAGTACGAATATTAATTCAAAGCGCGGCTACAAAATGCCGCGTTTTCGTTTTTAGGGCATTAAAGCATTTTGAACTTTTGCTTTATCCGATATACTTGGACTATGAAAATTGCTTTAGCCCTCTGCGGAGGCGGATCTTTAGGGTCCTATGAAGTCGGCGCGATCGAAAAGCTCTACGAGAAGGGCTTGTCTTTTGATATCGTCACAGGGAGTTCCGTAGGTGCTCTTAATGGTTTCTTCGTCGCCACCCACGACTTTAAAAAACTAATCTCCTTTTGGGAGAACATCGAGATGAGCAACATCATCAAGGACGGCTTCAACACAAATAAGGCAGCGATCAGCAAAATCTTCGAAAACCGTGCGAAGCAGGTTAGAACCTTGCTCGTCTCCTATATCCAGAACATCGGCTTAGACATCGCCCCATACAAAGAGCTCTTAGCCGGAGCGATGGATTTATCGAAGCTGAAAAAGCCCGATGCGGCGAAATTAGGGGTAGTTTATACCTCTTATCCTTCGATGAAGGAAAACCGCAAACTCGTTAACGACGAAGACGATGAAGCAATCATGGATTACTTCTACGCCTCCAGCGCTTGCTTCCCGATTTTCCCATTACACAAAATCGGCAATAAATACTATATCGATGGAGGCTATAGCAACATTCTTCCTATCGATTACGCTTTGGATTTAGGGGCGGACTACGTCTATGCCGTCGGCTTGAGTTGTTTTCCGAAGACCCCGCAAAAAAAGAGCTACCACCGCTTGCCGAACGTCAAATTCATCATGCAATCCCGAAGCCTCGGCTTCATGATGGACTTCGACCCAAAGACCTTGTCTAGGAATAGGATGATGGGCTATTTGGATGCCGGTCGAGTTTTAGGCGACTATTATGGCGAAACATACGCCTTCAAGAAAGACGAGAAAGACCTTGAGAAAGCACACGCTTTCGTCATGAAGGCTTTAGCAAAAGGCGCTAAAGGTTTTGATTCTTTAAAATCACTCTTTGGATTCAAGGTCAGCGAAAGAGTCGATGAAATTAGTTTCTACATCGCCGGAATCGAATATATCGCGAAGGCTTTCCAAGTCGATGAATTCCATCTCTATTCCATCGATTCGATGTTGGAGGCGATTAAGGAAAAAGCCGCCAACCTCAACGAAAAGAAAAAGAAGCAGCCGAAATACCGTTATCTCTCGGAATTGGTGTTAGGAGCAAAGGGCGGTAAGCCTTCGACCAAAGGGGTTACCCCAAGAGTCGCTCTTATTCCTCCACTTTTGTAATTTGTCCTAGAAGGGTCTAGAATTCGCTCATGCAGAAACACATCCTCGCATTAGATTTAGGCAAAGGCTCCCTCGGTCTGGCATTATCCAGATCGGGCTTTTTGGTGACTCCATTAAAGGAAGCCCGTTTCCCGGCTGGACACTATGAATACGCGATTGCCGCGATCAGAGAAATCTTGATGATTGAGAAGATTGAGCTTTTCGTCATTGGCCTACCTCTCTTCCCGTCTGGCGATGATTGCGAGATGACTCCGATAGTAAGAAACTTCGTCAAACGCTTAAACGACGCTTTCCCTTCCATCCCCGTAGTTTATCAGGACGAGAGGAATAGCACCGTTGAAGCCGCGGCTATGCTCCACGCGAACGGGCAGAAAGCCAAGAAGCAGCGTGCCCAGATCGATTCCGCGGCCGCGATGGTAATCTTGGAAAGATATCTAAAAGCCACAGGTCAAAACGAAGAGCAATTCGACGACTTCGAATGATAGAAAAACAAAACTCCGACGCCACATGACATCGGAGTTTTTTGTCGTTTCCGGACCGATGAAGGAATTATCGAACCATCACAATAGTCTCACCAGTAGCGCCCGTGCCACCATCGGAGGCTTTTTTATCGAGTCCTTGGCCGCCTGTGCCACCTTTGCCGCCCGGACCGCCAAACAAAATGGATTGATCTAAGATTTCGTATTTCACGCAGCGAATACAAGTGCCGCCATCTCCACCGTTGCCGCCCTTTCCGCCGGCCCTATATTCACTAATAATGGCAATTGGACCAGCAGTTGATTTACCGCCATCCCCGCCTTCGCCACCAGTTCCGCCGTAGATCTTTGCTCCAGAAACTCTGATGCTGATGAAATTGCAATCTATCGCGGTGCCGCCTTTATGACCAACTTTGCCGTTTTTCACGCTCATGTCACTCGTATCGTCATTTTTACCTTTAGTTCCTTTGGCACCGGTAAAACCGCGAATAATCAAAGAGGTGTTTGGGTATTTCGGATATTTGATGTAGATGTCATAGCAGGAAATCAAAGAAGTGGGGTTTTCTTGCAGCGTCGCGCCGCATAGGGAAGATTCGCCATCGCCGGTGATAACAATTTTGCTACCGACAGCCGATGAAATAAGCGGCTCATTGACGCTTATGGCATCCTTAAAATTATGGAAGCCAAAGGTGAATGTCGACTCATTGCGGTTAGAGACAGAGAATCTCAAGTCATATGTCGTGTATACATTCCCGAAAATATCAAGCCTCGAAAGAGTCCTTCCAATCACGAATTTGTATGGACTGGTCGCGGATACATCCGTGTCATTGACTAGGGAAAGAATCAATTGTCGAGAGTCACCGAAATCCGGAATCACATAGGCGTTATCTTCGAGCGTGCAAAGGTTTAGCAACGAAGAGAGACTGAACAGGACGCACCTCTTATAATTGCTAATCGTTAAGTTGTCGATGTAATCGCGGTCCAAGAAACGCAATTTGAGATTGCCACTTTCGACCTCGCCGACCAGTTGGTTATACAAAGCTTCGTTGATGTAGCTAAACCCGCCGACGACTGATAGCTTCTCTAGCGCGGTTAGAGAGTTGAGCAAATTAAGGAAAGACGTCGGATCAAGCGAATTAGAGTTATCAAGCATTAACTCAGTGATAGGCAAACCATTTAAGGAGGATAGATCGACGAGGTTGTAGGAATAGGATAAATCCAGTTTTTTCAATTGGGTAAAACCAGATAAGTCAGGGATATTATCGAACGCATTGCCACCCATGGCCAGAGTTTCAATTTTCGTTAACCTTCCACTATCCAACCCAGAACCGTAGGCTTCAGCATCTATGTCATTATTGGAAATATCAAGGAATTTGAGATCGACCAAATTGTTTAGGGCAGAAAGGTTCTTATCGCCTAGGTTGCAGTGTTCTAGAATCAACTTTTCCAGCCTAGACAGCCTAGACAAATTCTCGAGAGTCGGATCTGTGCCAGAGATATCTAAAGAGGTGATATTCGGCAAGTACCTCAAAGAAATGATGTCCGTAAAAGGGATGCCGCAATTACCAACGTAAAGCTCCCTTAAATCCTCAAGACCAGAAAGCGAATCCCTAAAATTTTGAATCCTATTATTGTTAAGTTTTAAAGAGACGAGAGAATACGAAGAACTCAACGGACTAATATCGGTTATGAAATTATCCGATAAATCCAATTCCTTAATCTTGTAGAGGAATTGCAGTTTCGTTATTTCGGAAAGCGAGTTATTCGAAAGGTTTAAATACTCTAGATTCTCATTCTCGACAATGGATGAGATGTTGGAAAAATTGTTGTTAGACAAATCCAATTCTTTCAAGGTGCTAATCGAAGAAATAAATGAAGCGTCGCTAAGACCATTATCGCTGAGATTCAATACCTCTAATTTGTTTAAATACTTGACCCCATAGCTGGCGCTCGGGTCGTTGACTAATTCACCTTCCAAATCCAACGACTTGATAAAGGACAGCAAGTCGTTTGTTACAAGACTGGACTTACTCTCGATTTTCCCTTGAGAAATCAAATCCTCTTTGATTTTCGTGGCCAAAACTGAATTGTAAACCGTATACCTTCCGTCAAAGACGACCGAACTGCCTTGCATGAGCTTCAATTTGCCTTGGCCAATGCCGCAAATATCAAGTTTTCCCTCACTATTGATTCGCACTATGCCGTCAGCACCTTGAATTTGGTAACTAGACGCTTCAGAAGCGGCGATGCCTATATCGTATTCTTGTCCAAAAACGACACCACCCTTTGTATCCAAAACGTTTTCTAAATTTTCGGCGACGCTGGCTTCGGTGTCTTTTGCTGTTATTACAATGGTATTATCGCTTACTAAATCGCCGATCATTGCTTTGATTGTGTCTCTTCCCTTCATCCTTGGCACAAAGTAGTAAGCGTCCTCGTCTTTAACCTTGACGAAATTGGCGTAGCATTCGTTGGAATCGGCCACAACCCTTAGCCTCGAGATGGGATGTTCCTTCAACACGGCACCCGCTGCAACGCTAATCTTAACTTGCTGGGTATCAGAAACATCGGTGTGGTAAACAGTCGAATTAGCTTCAATCGAGAAATGATCGCTTTGTTCCACGCTTTCGGCGCTTAGGCCATTGCAGGAAGACAAAAGAAGAGGGATAGTCGCAAGAAAGGCAAAAAATGTCTTTTTCATAAGGCTGCACACTCCTTTTCCATAACATGTGAAAGAACATATATAGATATGTCCACTAGGCTTTAACCATATAATATTATCAAGACGCCATTCTGTCAAATTACACGCCCTTAAGTATGCTTATCATGCAGAAAAAAAGACTCCGACGTCTCGTGACATCAGAGTTTTTTAGCATTTCTGGGGCGCAATACGGGAGTCGAACCCGTTCATGACCGGTTCACAGCCGGTTGTGTTCACCGTTTCACCAATTGCGCCACGCTCGAATACTATATAGTTAGGCAACTCGTAAGTCAAAAGAAAAATTTGCTTTTATCGCTTTGCGTGCCTATAAGGCACTATTAGTCAGTTATTTAGGGCTTTTATCGCCTCTTCTAGCATCGGGGTTTCCCTTTGTTTTACCAAACCCGAGACGCCATGATCAGACATCTCTTTATATAGGGCGACGGCTTTATCGAATGGCACCCAAACCGTTTCCTGGATGAGCATATCGCCATCGGAGACCAGGTGTTTCTTGGCCTTGCCGACAATCTTCGCGATGAAATAATGGTTCTCGTTTTGCCTACCGATTAGGTTGTAGGCGTCCTCGACGATGCCAATCTCTTCGATCGGCTTAATTTCCAAGCCAAGCTCTTCTTCGCATTCTCTGATGAGTGCGACTTCTAGGCTTTCACCCTCATCCACCCCGCCACCAGGCGTTTCGTAATAGCCTTCCCGGCCAAATTGGTCGTCACGGAAGATTCTATGCAAGGCTACATAACTATCATCATTTATGACGAAAGCGCGCACAATCACCCTTTTATGGGTGAATCCGCGATAAGGATACTCGTTATCTTTAAATTGAAACCTTTTCATTGAGTGCTAAGTTAACTAAAATATTGCAGTTAAACAAGCATCAACTTCTATTTAAGGTAAGAAAAGTGATTATTCGCAATCGATTAGCGGCATTGTTATTTCGAAGTTCGGCATTTGTGTTAAGCATCTGCATGCTTGTTTTCCATTTCCACAAAGCCGGCAGCTTCGCCCCGCATTTATACAACTACTTCTACATTCTCTCTGCTTTATACACGATCATCCTCTTCGGACTCATGATCATCTTTAACGCCATCGACTTAAGGCATGGCCTCTTCGGTGTCCCTTCTAGCGTCTTCGCTCCGCTCGGACTAACCCTAGTCTGTTTTGCCTTCGTCAACATCATCGGCAATCTTTGCTACCTTCTCCCGCTTGGGATGTTAGATCTCTCCTATCATTCGATCGGCATTAACTTCATCATCCCGGCCTTCGCCATCGCCAACTGGCTCTTATTCGAGGAGAAAGGCACGGTCAAATTCACCAGCGTCGTTCTTTGGGCCATCCTTCCTATGCTTTATATCGGCATTGAATTAATCCGCCCATACACCTGGGCGACCGAACCAACCTTCGGTAACAGCAAATATCCTTATCCATTTATGGACTTCAACCGCAATGGTGTCTGGGAAACATGGGGCCAAATCGGCTTAGCCACCTTAGCCTTCTTCGCCATCAGCTTCCTAACCATCTTCCTGAATAACCTAATCGCCGGCAAATACAAGAAACGCGAAGCATAAAAGAAATGGCCCAAAGGCCATTTTATTTTTCCCAATGTCTTCTCACGAAGCGGAGCGACTGCGCCGCCGTGCTCATCGGATTGTATTCGGCGTAACGGCATGAACCGTTAGGCATCTTATACCTTATATATATCTTCCCCTTTGGATTAATCTTTACGCCGTCTCTCCTTCTAAAGGAATAATAGCAAGAGCAAGAGGAGCCACGGTCGATATAAAGGGAATTGTGCCCGCTGATATCGACGTCCATCTTGTCGTTCTCCCCACCCCGATCGATGAATGGGTCAGCGGTAAGGTCCACCGCTTTGACAGTCTTGCCGTTCTCCCGATAAACAAGGGTCAGGTCTTTGACCACTCGCGCTTTAGGAGTGACATTGGAATAGATGACCATTAAGCGGACATCATCAGTGTCGAGCAGGTTAACGCGTTTGGCTTGGACATCAAATAAACCATTCCTATCGATGCGGCGCGCGACGAAAAGCATCAGCGAGATCGACGCCGCCATGAGAGCAGTGATGAGAAATGGAATCAAATTGCCTGTCGCCATAACCTGCTTATTATAGGGACACAGATTCGAAAACTATACTAGTTTTATGCTTTTATTTTCGCATATCCATAACGGATGTCATCCGCGCGCATCTCTTCGATTGACGTTCTGCTGACGGAGAGAAGCACCCAACGCTTCGGAGTGCCTAAATGGGCAACCTTGACGAGAATCTTCTGAAAATCGTGATTCCTAAGGTATTCCCTGACGAAATAGAATTGCTCTTCATCATCGCGATATAAAACGTAATCAGGGGTTTTGATGATGGAGCCTATCTCCTCCAAATCCGCCAAATAGGTATTAGGACGTTTAGCCGCCATCCTATTTAAGTCCGCATCCTGGACGTAAATCAGGACGCTGGAAGTAAGCGAAATCCCAAGCGCTTTCTCCTCCTTCCTGTTAATGCGCCCAATCAAAAGATCATCGTTAGTCTGAGCATTCATAAACAACCCTCCTTTATAGAAATAGGAGGGAAGAAGTGATTTTGGTCGTAAAAAGATAGATAATTGTAGCCATGTTTAAGTACAAGAAAGATAACCCTACTTCCTACGCCTTAGGAACCACCCTCGCCTTCGAGCTCTTGAAGCATCGCCCAGAGATGGCGAGAAGGCTTTATATCAGCCCACTCCAAAAAAGGGATGACACTTATAAGCAACTTGTTTCTTTGGCCAGGGAACATCACGTCGCCATCATTGAGAATAACGAGAAGATCTTCCGTGAGTTGACCGAGAAGGACAACGTCATGGTCATCGCCGAATTCGAGAAGTTCTACGACAAGCTCGATGAGAATGAGAACCATGTCGTTTTGGTCAATCCAAGCAACCTCGGAAACCTTGGCACCATCGTCCGCGCAATGGCCGGTTTCTCTTTCCTTAACCTCGCCATCATCCGTCCAGCCTGCGACCCATTCGACCCGAAAGCGGTCCGTGCCTCGATGGGCGCTATCTTTGATATGCACGTCGCGATGTTCGATAGCTATCAGGACTACCAAGAAACCTATAAAAAGCAATATCCGTACCCATTCATGTTGCAGGCTACCCAGGAGTTGAAGAAGGCCGAAAAACGTTACCCGTGCGCCCTTCTTTTCGGAAATGAAGCCACCGGACTTGACCGTTCCTTCCTCGAACTTGGCGAGCCGCTTATTATTCCGCACAGCCCATTAATCGACAGCTTAAACCTCGATAACGCCGTCTCGATTGCCCTATACGAATTCTCTAAATAGCAAAGGGCGAGCCGTTCTTGTTGCTTTCCTTTAAGGAAAGAATAGAATAGGGCTCGCCTTTTTATTTTGGCCGATTATGAAGAAAGCGTTTGGAAAAGAGATGGATCTAACCTCCGGGAATCTCTTCTGGAAGATTCCTCTTTTCGCTTTGCCGATGGCTTTGACCACTTGGTTGCAGCTTCTTTACACCACAATCGACCTTTGGACCGTCGCTAATTTCGGTGGCGGCTCTAGCTCTATGTCGGCGGTCGGCAGCAACGGTGCGCTCATCCACATGATCATCACGGTCTTCCTCGCGATGTCCTTGGGCGCGAATGTCGCAATCGCGAATGCAAAGGGTTCTGGGAACAAGGTTTACGCCGAAAAAGTACTACATACAGCCCTAGTTTTGGCTTTATTCCTCGGCATTGCCGTCGGTGTGGCCGGTGCTTTCTTATCTGGCCCACTCCTTAAACTCATGGGCACAATCGACTCAATCATCGATAAAGCCACCACTTACCTCACCATCTATTTCGTCGGTCTTCCTTTCTTGATGATCTATAACTACTGCGCGCAGATCATGCGTGCCTTAGGCGACTCCAATAAACCACTAATCATCCTTACCATCTCCGGCATAATCAACGTCCTCTTCGACTTATTGTTCGTCGTTGTTTTCAAGCTTGATGTCGCCGGTGTCGCCTGGGCCACCGTCATCTCCGAAGCGGTCTCCGCCATACTCTCTATTTTGGCCTTCACCTTCAACAAAGGCGGATTTGTATCATTTTCTCCGAAAAAACTCGCTATCGATTCAATCGCCTTAAAGGAAATCGTCCGCATCGGTTTGCCAGCCGGTTTGCAAGGTTTGGCCTTCAGTGTGCCTAACGTGCTCATCCAGTCGAGCCTTTACACCATCACCAACGATAGGATTCCAGTCGAGGACATCGTTAACGGTTCTGCTGCTAGCGGTCAGGTCGAAGGTTATATCTACGCCCTTATCGAGGCCTTAAGCGGCGCCTGCGTCGCTTTCGTCGGCCAGAACTATGGCGCACGTAAAAAGGAGAATATCCGAAAGGTATTTTGGTACGCCCAAATCTGGAGCATCATAGCCAACCTTCTCGCATCCTTAGTCTGCTTCGTTCTTGCTAACCCACTTCTCGGCCTATTCATCCATGAGGCTGATCAGGAACACTTATCTTTTGCCATCGAAGCGGGCAAACAGAGACTCTTCCTCTTCCTTTGCACCTATTGGTTAGACGGCATTATGGACATCGATTCTTCCTATGTCCGCGGCATGAAGAGAAGCACCGCTCCTGCTATCATCATCTTCTTTGGCTGCACCGTAAGCCGCATCATCTTCCTCTTCACTTTATTCAAACTTGAGCCATTCCATAACGTCACTTGGCTCTATGCCGCTTTCCCAATCAGCTGGGTCCTCGTCGACTTGGTCTATATCCCGGTCGTTATCACAATACAGAAAAAAGCGTTCCGAGAAATCGGAACGCCTTCATCTTTGTTAAATAGTGAGTCGCTCTAATTAGGCAACGATTTTCTGGACGACTTTTCTAAGCTCTTCGCCGGAGATCTTGTGCTCAACGGCAGCGAAGACGATAAGTTCGGCCAAAATGGTTTCGGCGCAGCGGATGACACCATCGCTAAGAGCTGGGGCGATAGATTTCGCGATCTCAGCCTGGATGACATCGTCCTCGAATTCGCCATCACCGAAGTACGGTCCGGCTTCACGAATGGCTTCGATGGTTTCCCTCTCAGCATCCATGTAGCCACGGGCGGCCTCGTAAAGGGCAAGAACAGCACCGACTGGGTCCCCAGGTTTAATCATCGCGACCGCCTTGGCAAGGCTTTTAGCCCAAAGGCTGGCGAGAACGGAATTAATTAAACTGAATTTGTTCCCGTAATAGTTGTAGATGGTACCGATGGCAACACCAGAAAGACTTGCAACGTCACGGATGTTGAATCCGCTAACGCCTTTCTCAGCAAGCTCTTGTTCCGCTGCTCCCAAAATACCTTCACGCGGCTTATCAAGAATTTTTGGCATACTGAACCTCCTTTCAAAGATTATCTAAGTACTTTCATTATTTGCATTTTCTAGAGAAAAGCAAGGAACATACAATCTCTAAAAATACTTAATTAATCACCATTTTCACCATTTTCTTCAAATAAACTTGAAGCCAACGAACTAATCTCAATTAATACGGCTTTTGAGATTTATTTGGTTTTCACTACTTATTTAATAGTTTGTACGTATATATGAAGTATCCAACCACCGTTTCAGATTCCTGACTTTATCTGAATTCGACGGTTAGAAGAATATTCTCCACAAATCGAGAGTCACACGCAAGGAAAACGTCAAAAATGTCAAAACAAAGCGAATAATTGAAAGAGTATCTTCTTTTTACACCCAAAAATGTCTCTTTCGGGTATACTTGCCCAGTATGAAAATCGCTTTTATTGGATCTGGCGCCTGGGCCACTGCCCTTGCCAGCGTGCTAGCCGAGCACGAAGATAACGAAATCGTCCTCTACGGCAAACGCAAAGAAGAGGTCGATGACATTAACCTTAATCATAAGAACGCCGCTTATTTTCCTGACGTCACCCTCAAAGATTCCATCACTGCTACCTTAGACGAGGACGTCGCTTTAAAAGGCGCTGAGCTTTTGGTCTTAGCTACGCCATCTAGCCAAATTGGTAACGTCATGGCGATGCTCAAGGAGCACCTCGATGGCAAACCCCTCCTCGTCAACGTCATCAAAGGCTTTGATCCAAATACTGCCGAGGGCATCACTTCCGTCATTAAGAAGGCCCTTCCTAATAAAGATATGGTTAGGAGCGTCGTCTCCTTGGTCGGTCCATCTTTTGCCAAAGACGTCATCCACCACGACAACACCTGCGTCTGCGCCGTTAGTGACGATTTAGAAGCGGCTCAGGAAGTCCAAAGGACCTTTTCCTCCACCACCTTCCGCGTCTATACCAACACCGACGTCATCGGTGCTGAAATCGGGGCGGGCATGAAGAATATCATCGCCATCGCTTCCGGCATCCTCATGGGCCTTGGCTACCAAGACAATGCGCGAGCCTCCCTTATCACCCGCGGTTTAGCGGAAATCACCCGTTATGGCGTTTATAAAGGCGCCCAGGAGAAAACCTTCTTAGGCCTTACCGGCGTTGGCGACCTCTTCCTTACCTGCTCTAGCCCATCTAGCCGTAACTATAGCTTCGGCTTAGAAATCGGTAAGCGCGGCGAAGCCGCCTCGGTCTTAAAAGAAAACAAAAAGACCGTCGAAGGCGTGCTTGCCTGCAAAACTATCCATGAGCACGCGGCGAAAGAAGGTATCTCAACCCCGATCGTCGATGCGGTATATGCCGTCCTCTATGAGGGCGTCTCACCAAAAAAGATGGCCGCAGCCTTAATGGAACGTTCCCTCAAAGCTGAATAAGCAAAACGCCGGTTGACCGGCTTTTTTGTCGATTCATTAAGTGGCCCAGCATCGGCATTCGCTTACTCGGTTTTGTTTCCTTCGCTGCGTCGTCAAAAATTCGACAATATTTTGTTGATGAAAAACGAATGTACCAAAGCGTTTGCATTTAAAGGCTCTTTAAATGCATTTTCTTCAAATTGGATTTGCAATTAATATTCATTTCTATCTAATCTCGAATTTTCCGTATTTTCCGAATGTTTGTAGTATCATATCTCAGTTTTTCAATTTTCTTCATTATTTTGACTAATTAGTAATCAAAATAGCAACATTGGCATATTAATAAACGCATATCTGGCGTAGTCATTTTTTCTTCCCGAGTTACCTTGATATGGCGTCCGGCCAAGACTTAATTGAACTTTCTTGGTGGAACAAGCAAAAGGAAGAACAAACAATGTTGGAAAAAATACTGCCGTTTTTTATTGCGCTTTCGTTCGCTATGACAAGCAGCCGTGGCAACGAGCAAAATCACCGCGGTTTTGCCCAGGCGAATCTCGACAATTCCGTTAATTTTAATGCAGCTCCGTCTCAACGCCTTGAAGCTCTAAATACAAACGACAACATTTGTTTGCGGGATTATTATGCCCCGTATTACTTCAACAATTTGACTCATAACTACGGTTCCAACGAGCATAATTCGTGCGGATACATTGCTACTGGAATGCTCCTTTCTTTTTGGGACACGTATTGGGACGATAACATTGTCGAAGAACGCTACGAGACCCATACAGTTTTATCTAGCAACCATATCACACTCGAGGTTGAATCGCCTGGTGCCACAAGAGAAGACGAAGCTACTTATATCAATACGTCAGCGTCTGAATACCACGATAATATAACCACTTACAAAAACGATTATCTTCACTACCTTTTGCTGGATATAGGCAAAAACTATTCTCTTAATCACGAAGGTAATTACCTCGTATATGGAGAAACAATCAAAGAACTCTCCCAGCATTATATCTACGACTATAGAGGCTATGCCAAGGAAACTGTAGATGTGGAACTTTACGCTAGTCGTGATTCCAATTCTGTCAAACAAAAAGCCATTCAATATGTTAAGCAAGGCATCCCTGTAGCTTTATGTGTTTACACCGACAGTTATCGTCGAATTGGACACGTTGTCGTTGCTTATGATTATTACGAACCGACCGACAGATTGTATTGCCATTTCGGTTGGGGCACCAATCAAACACATAAGACCGCTGAAGTTAAGGGGTATGATGTATATGCTAGCGTGGTCGCCTTTGTCTTCAAAAACGAACACTCACACTCCAACAATTACGAATATCACGACGGCGACCGAATCATCACTCACTGCGCTTGCGAAACCGCAGCGCCGAACAACATCATCGACGATTTCAACTACGTCGACGTGGCCCCAGTTTTCGAGTGGGATGGTCTCAAAGAAAAATGGTTTTTAAGTAAGGGTCACTACGAGGTTAGATTCCTTCGCAGCAATAATTACACCGTATTTCGCCATATTAACGTTAACATGAGTCATATCTTTATGTTGGGTAAAGAAGACGTCAGGGCCATAAGCCGAAACCTGTATCACGACGGCAGCTATATAGTCGAGGTGGCTTTATATGAGGACATCGGCAACACAACCCTTATTAGTTCCTACGGCAAAACATGCTATTCGCCAACAAGATTCTTATCCGCAAGCAACATATACCTACAATTATCGCTCCCAAGAAAAAGCGGAAGCACTTGGACCGTCAGAGTTAAAAACACTACATACGTAAAAATCCAAGGCCAATACAATCGCAAAATGTGCAACCTTAATGATGCAAAGACATGGAGTTCCTCCCTGGTCGATTTATCAGATTTCACAATCGAGCCTTTATCTTATGTAGATCTAACCTTTTCCGAGAACTGGTTTGCCACCTCGATTGTCGTATCAACGGTTTTTAATGGCAAGCGTTACATTACCTACGCCGACAATCTCAAAAGCGGCTCTTTAAAAGAATACAGAAACCTTATTAATGCTTAAAAATAGTGTTGCACTTTTATAACTATGGCTTATAAAAGTTAGGGCGCTCCCGAAATGGGAAAACTTCACCATGATAAATGTTTTAGGTTTAACCAAAATATACCATTCTGAGGAAGGGGATGGTCCAGACGTAAAAGCCTTGGATCATGTCTCTTTTGGTTTAAAAGACAAAGGGTTGGTTTTCGTTTTGGGCAAATCAGGAAGCGGCAAATCAACGCTCCTTAACCTCTTAGGCGGACTCGACAACATCGATTTTGGCGACATCGTGGTAAATGGTGTCTCCCTAGCGTCTCTAAAAGGGCGCGACCTCGATTCATATAGAAATGGTTGCGTTGGTTTTGTCTTCCAAGAATTCAACCTACTTGAGAACAAAACCGTAATAGAAAACGTCTCTCTAGCTTTAAGTTTGCAACGAAAAAGTAACAAAACGGCTATCGATGAGGTTATAAACAAAGTATCTATCGCTGGTCTATCAAAAAGGAAGGTTTCAACTCTATCTGGCGGCGAAAAGCAAAGAACCGCCATTGCCAGGGCGCTCGTCAAAGAGCCTTCTTTCCTCCTTTGTGATGAACCGACTGGAGCCTTAGATTTCGAAACTGGCACGCAGATAATGGAACTTCTCAAAGAGATTTCCGCCACCAGGTTGGTCGTCGTTGTCTCTCATGACGAGTCTTTTGCTGAAAAATACGGTGACCGCGTCATCAAAATCGAGGACGGCAGAATCGCATCAGACACTGACCCAATAAACACAACCGCCCAAGAGAAATCGTTGACCCTTGTAAAATCCAGGATGGGTTTAAAGAGCGCCATCTCTATGGCGGCCCATTCATTTAAGACCAAGATATCGCGTTTGGCTATGACCATCGTCCTCTCTGCGGTTTCTTTTGCAGCCTTCGGAATGGCGTGCGCATATTCTTCGTGGGACGCTGACGAGGCGACACTAAATTCCATCCTCAGTTCTATCGACCATAAATCCATAGGCATTACATGCTATGACGAGAAAGGGCCATCTTTTATTTCCAAGCGTCGAATCGAAACTCTCAAAAAACAATTCGCAAATAAAGTATTCATAAAAGAATGCTTGGGGGCCGACATTTATGGCAATGAGGTCGAATATCTTAGCGACGTTGACAAAGGTAAAACGAACGCTAGCCTTCCTCCGTACAGCGGAAGCAACAACCCATATTATCTAGGCGACGTGTTTGGATACATGCAGTTCAGCCAAGGCGACCTTTTCCCGTCTAGGTTCACTTTGAATGGCAGACTCCCTGAAAAAGAAAACGAGATTGTCATCTCTTCGTATCACATGAAGCAGCTTGGCCTTTGGACCTATTCCGACGTAAAAGTGAAGCTCGACATCGGGGATTTGTTCGGCCGAGAGTACGAAATCGTCGGCGAATTATCTACCAACTTTAATGGTAATTCTTATGGTTCCGTTGAAAGGAAACCGATTGACCGCCAAAACGAAAGAATACTCGATTGCGTTTATGATGAGCTAAGAAACAGTTTCAGCGGCAACATCATAGTCAATGATTCTCTATCAGAGCACTTGACATTAAAGGACGCGAGACCAATTGCCGTTTCGAACGGCCACGCATCTTTAGACGTCGCATACGAAACGGTGGGAAGCAGTTTGGAACAGCTTTACACAGAATTTATTGCCGATAAGGAAAAGCAGTATTACCTCGCTTACCCTCAGTATTACATTTACGACTCAGAAACAGGGGAAGTTCTTTTTAGCAGAGAATGGTACGACGTTAACGGCTACACATATAACATCAACAACGGGACATTCACAAAAACGATCAGCGTTCCAGACGGAGATTACATCGTTATTTACGAGTATGAGCGCGGAAGAGTGTCTGAAGAGGAAGATCCCAATTTGATAATCCCGGAGAAGGCCCCCATCAACATCTCGCGGAGAGAATTTGTCGATCAGCGATTCCTTTTCTCAAATCAAAGCAGTAAAAACGCCTTATTCATCGACGACGACACATTCGCTCCATTAGGAGCGGAAGAGGCGATTTTGGTCACCGATAATGAAAATTCGCCGATTTGCGCACATTATCTTTCCGGAAAAAGCGATGTCGCTTTAATTGCCGACGGCGATGAGATGACAGCCAGAATTAAGGGCGTATGCCTCAAAAGAGATGATTCAAATAGGTGTTTCACAAACTCATCGATGTTAGTGTCATCTCAAATGAAAGAGTCTCTCGAAGAGAGGGCTACTGGAAGCTACAGACTAATCGCTAAACTCCCTGATAATCCGGAGATAATTCGCGCTTTCTACTCCTACTGCACCAACAAAGATAACTTAGGAATCTCACTTAAGGTTTCTAATATCAGCGAGAGCGCAATCGACACCCTTAACACGGTTTATTCGGGTCCAACTTTGCCAACAGTTTTGGGAGCCGCGTTCGTCTTGGCTCTTCTGTCCTCGCTAATCCTTATGAATTTCATCAGCCTCTCGATGTCATATGGAAAAAGAGAAATCGGAATCCTTCGCGCTTTGGGGGCGAGTAATAGAGACGTTTTGTCGATCTATGTTATCGAAAGCCTCGTCGTCGCTTTAATCAACACATGTCTTGGCATCTTGGGCTCATTAATAGGAGCCTCGATCATCAACGAGAAAATCATCAGTTATCTCTATGTCGAAATAAACATTTTTAGTTTCTCTTTCCTAGAGCCGATTATGATATTCGGATTGTCGATTCTATTTTCCCTTTTGGCGGTTTCTCTTCCGATTTGGAAGAACCGCAACAAGAAACCAATCGAGACCCTAACAAACAGGTAGAATTATGATCGAGGCCAGGGCTTTATCGAAAACATTCGCGACCAAAGGCTCGACGTCTGAGAGCAAAGCGCTTGATGGTATCTCTTTTAAACTCGCGGAAAAAGGATTGGTATTCGTTCTTGGGAAATCCGGAAGCGGCAAATCTACCCTTCTGCATCTTTTAGGTGGCCTTCTTCGTCCTACTTCTGGCGATATTATCGTTGATGGCGTTTCAATATCATCCCTTGATAGAAACTCGTTAGAAAAATACAGAAACACCTGCGTCGGATTCGTGTTCCAAGACTTCAAACTGCTCGATGATTTAAGCGTAGCCGATAACGTCGCCCTACCCTTGTCGCTACAAGGAAAAAAAGATTGCGGCGAGGTCAAGTCTGCTTTGGCTAAAGTCGGCATGGACAGCTACGCAAAAAGAAAAAGCCTTAAGTTATCCGGCGGGCAAAGGCAACGAGTAGCTTTAGCGAGGGCCATAGTCAAAAACCCGACTTTTATCTTGGCCGATGAGCCGACAGGTTCTTTAGACTCAACCGCTGGAGCGGCCATAATGGAATTGCTCAAGGAATTGTCAAAGGAAAAACTCATCGTCGTAGTAAGTCACGACCGTAGTTTTGCCGAACGTTTTGGTGATAGAGTCATCGAACTTAGCGATGGAAAAATCGTAAAAGACTCAAACAAAAACTTTGTCGAAGATCCTTCCAAAAACACACTTATTCTGAAAAAATCGCGTCTTTCCTTTAAAGATGGTTCTCGCATGGGGTTGAAGTCTCTCCGCCACAAAGGAAAAAGATTGATCGCTTCCGTCCTTCTCTCCGTTACCTCTTTCACGCTTTTCGGGCTCATCAGCGCCGCCAAAAGCATCAACCCAGCGAGGGCAATCGCAACTTCAATCTCATTCGCCAAAAACAAGGAGTTGCTCATTTGTAATCGCTCAAACGAATCCCCCATCTACAAAAGGGAAATAGACCAGATTGAAAAGGCGGCTAGAGGGAAAGTGTTTTTTAAAGAGGTTTCTCAGCCCAAATATAATCGCGGAGATGTCGAAGTCGTCGGCAAAGGGCACGCTAACTCAGGGATTCAAGGTTCACGCGCAAGGAAAGTCTATGACATCACCTATTTTGATAGCTATTCCTACCTTGTCGAAGACGATCTTCGCAAATCTGGATTCACCATCGATGGCACACTACCCGAAAAAACAGATGAAATCGCAATTTCGAAATTACTCTATGATTCTTTAGCCCGCAGCAAAGGCCTTAATACTTATGAGGGGGTAGAAATAAGTTTAAATCACTCATCCACAGTTTTCCACGTCGTCGGCGTCGTCGACAATCATTTTGACACTTCCGACTACGAACACCTTCGGGAAAGGGATATCACCAGAGACATTGGTTTAGAATCCCGACTCGAGAACGAGTTGGAGAATAGCTTTTCCACGACCGTTTTTTTATCAAAAGAGGCATATGAGACTGATTATTCAGCGCTTCTTTCTACCATAATGGTTAGTGCTTACAGTAACGAAAAGTCTTACGCCTTTGACGACATTGACATAAATAAAACCGCCGATTCGTTAGAAACTCTCTACATCGATTACAAAGTTGGAGTCGGAAAAGTGTTTACCGCGTACCATACAGAATATGACGTCGACCACACTAACGGGGACATCAGAGTCGGGCAAAGATGGTTCGCAACTCATGGCTACACCTTAGATGAGAATGGCGGATCCGTCTATTCCGCGACTCTATCGGACGAGAATGGCGAATATGTCGTAACTTATCGTTTTGATAAAGGTAGAGGCATATTTATCAGAAGCAGCGAGAGAGAAGACGGGAGAATAACTGAAGCGGAAAAGGTTGATGTCGAATATCTCTCAAGAAGAGATTTTCTAGAAACTTATTTCATCATGCCAAATGGGCATAATATTGCCGAACTATTAAAGAATAACGACGAATTCATCGAAATAACCAACGGGGACATAATGCTCTCTTTATCAGAATCTGGAACAAACGACTCCGATAAAGAGAAAATGATAAAGTCTTGGAAAAAAGGGCAACTCGCGGCTAGCGTTTGGAACAATAACGAAGAAACAAATATCAAGACGATTAAGGCTTTCTATAAAAACATCAATGATGAGACAACCTTGAATATACCAACTTTCGAACGTGAACTTGTGGTTGGCGGAAACGATTACGCTTATCTAAAAGCGAACAGCGAATGTTTTTATGCCTTCAAAGTTGTTTGTAGCGCAGATCCGTCCGTAGACGAGCATTTCCTTGATTACTTCCTTCAGAAAGGGAGAAATTACATCGATAACAGCACCACGGATTTAATAGAAGAGGTCGATTTATTCTTCCATTTCCCTATAGACATTCTCAGTGCTTTTGCCGTGGTTTTCTTAGCCGCAATTTCCGCCCTAGTGCTCAACAACTACATCTCGATTTCTCTTTCTTATACCAAAAAAGAGCGAGGAATATTAATGGCTTTGGGGGCAAGGAACAAAGATTTACTCTCCATTTACCTTTTTGAGGCCCTTCTGATTGCTTTATTGACCGGAACCATATCCATAATTGGATCGAGCATAGCTTGCCTGCTTCTCAACGTCTACGTAAGCATCCACTATTCAATTGCCTCCAACATTTTTGCTATCTCCTTCTTTGAACCCCTAGTAATTTTTGGCTCGGCCATAGCCTCGTCCCTCATCGCCGCTTTTATTCCAATTTGGCGCAACCGTAATATCGAGCCGATTGACATCCTTAAAGCATAATCTGTCATGACACGCGAAAGAGAAAACCCCACTTCAGATATTGGCTGATGTGGGGCGTTTGTCATTTAAGGTAGTAACAACCTTCGTCCTCATAGACGAGGCCGGCTTCTTTTAAGGCGCCGAGGCACTCGCTGAGGATCAAACGGAGCTGCTTGACCGCGCGATTATACCCGATGGCCTCGCCGATAGAACGGTAAAGCGCATCTTCGTTTTGTCCTGGGTCAATCTCCAAGGACTTAAGCATCGCATTGCGGTATTCGACCTGCGGGATGTCGCCAAAGTCACGACCGCCGCCGAAGCGGAGCATGACGTCCTTTGGATCTTTCAAGGCATAGCAATCGCCATATTGATAGACGCCGCGAGGCTTAAGGAGAATCATCGCTTCCTCAACCCTTTCCTTAACGTCTTTGGTTACTTTGGTGCGACCGCAGAACTGAATTAGAAGGGAGCAAAGCCTATGCAAGGTGATTGGGCCTTCTTTTTCAATGATCTGCACGCCGAATTGTCTAGCGGCAACACCGACGTTTTGTAACGGTAATGGGCTTTGAACGACCGGGACAAACGGAACAAACTGATTGAGGTAATCGATAAGTCTCTTTGGAGCGACTTCTTCGACGTCGGCGATGGCCTCTTTCTTAACCTCTTCCTCTTTGACTTCCGGGAGAGGGTCATCCGCATCCTTCGCGTTGAAGCGCGCCATCGCGTTCCTAACCGCATCGAGGAGCCTCATCTCCTCGTTCTTACGGTCTCTGAACCAGTCGGTCGACCAGACACGATGGAAATTCCAGCCTTGGCTTTCGAGGACTTCCTGACGGAGGCGGTCTCTATCCCTCGCCACGCGGGAGGAATGATAGGAAGCGCCATCGCATTCAACGGCAAGAACATAGGCCGGCTTCTTTGGATGTTTGACGCCGAGGTCGATGCGGTAAGAGCTGCAACCGACCTGGGTATCGACCTTATAGCCGTTCTTGTCCAAGAAGTTATAGACCTCTTCTTCGAACGGGGATTCGAAGCAAAGGCCGTTTCCGCTTGGCACGCTATCCTCAGTGACGCCATTTTCGGCGTAGTTGAGGTAACTTCTAAGCAACTTGGAGCCTTCGGATTTGCATTTGGAGATATCAAGGTCGCTGTAACGGATGGAACTGACGACGATGGTGTTGATCTTGGCGCGGGTGATCGCGACGTTAAGACGGCGTTCGCCGCCAGCGCGGTTAAGCGGACCGAAGTTATGTCCGACATTGCCGGATTTATCTTTGCCATAGCCGACGGAGAGGACGATGACGTCTCTTTCATCGCCTTGGACGGTTTCGAGGTTCTTGACAAATAAGGGCTCATCAACCTTTTCGGATAAGGCTTTGCGGAAGGATGGATGGGCGTCGCAGAGATCTTCGATGCAGTTCTCGATTTCTTCCTGCTGGCGGACGTTGAAGGAGACGACGCCGATGGAGCGTTCTGGATGCTTCATGACGTTCTCATAGACGACATTGGCGACCTTCTTAGCCTCGATTGGGTTAAATCTGGAGCCATGGTTATACGTTCCTTTGGCGTAGACGAAATCCACGCCGAAGCCAGGAACGGCTTTCTGGGAGGATGGGAAAGTGATAAGCGAATCATCGTAGAAATGATGGTTGCTGAAAGCGATTAAGGCTTCGTTCTTGCTTCTATAGTGCCAGAGCAAGCGATAATGCGGGAAATTCATGAAGAAATCCAAGATGGATTCGAAGTCACCGACGTCATTAACATCGGCCTCATCGGCGTTATAGTCGTCCTCAAGGGCGTCCATGCTGACGAAGAAGTTGGTTGGCGGCATCTGCTTGTTGTCGCCGACGACGATGACCTGGTTGGCGCGATAAATCGCACCAATGGCATCCCAAGGATAAACTTGGGAGGCTTCATCAAAGACGACGAGGTCGAACCTATAATCCGGTTTAAGGAAGGTAGATACGGATAGAGGCGACATCATGAAGCATGGCTTGAAGGTCTGAATCTGCCCCTGATAGGAATCCATAAGGGCGCGGACAGGTTTGATGTTGCGTTTCTTGCTGACTTCGAAGGAGAGCTTGCCATAGACCCCTCTGGCCTTGGAGGCCGGGAAGCGAGAAAGGACGGCTTTCTTGACTTCCGCCTGGGCGATGGCGAAACGCATCTTGTCATGGCCCTGGAACTTCTCGATGAGCTCGTCATGACGTTGTCTCGTAAGTTCGGAGAGGATGCTTCTCTTGCTCTCCGCGTAATAGATTCTCTGTTTGGTGAGGACCTTCTTAAAGGCATCGACCAATTGATCTATCGGCAAGTCGTGGGATAAGCATTCCTCGACGAAGGAACCATAACCATCGTCATGGGTCTTCTTCATAGCCGCGACGAAGCGGTTATTGGTATGAAGTTGGCTCTTGGCGTCGTCGGCTTCGTAGATGAGTTTCCTTAACTCGTTGAAGGAAAGGCTGCTGAGGTTACGTTTTTCCTCTTCATAGAATGATTGCACCGAAAGAGGTTTCTCTAAACGGGATTCGTCGAGGTTTTTAGCGTCGATCTTCTTCTTGATCTCGGCCCAATCTTTCTCACGTAGAGCGGCAAGATGCTCAAGGTTGAGGTCGATAAATGGGAGGTAGCCTCTGACCTTGGAAAGGAAATCTAAGAACTTCTTATCACTGCAGTTACGCTTATTGTCAAAGGAATCGGAAAGCTCGTTGCGGAGTTCTTCTAAGCGGCGTGTGGCCTTCTGATGTTCGGCGTAATCGTGGAGGGCGGCGCGGGTCTTCTTGAATGGGAGGGCGTCATCTCTAGCGAAAGTCCTCAGATGCTTACGGTCACGGTGATGCTGCGGCATGAGACCACGGAAGATATTGCCGTATTTCTTCTCATACCTTTCGGCGATGGCCTCAGTCTTAACATCGGTGAAGATATCCTCGGTGAAGCAAGTGATAACACTGTCATGGAGGGCTTTGATCCTATCTTCGGTATCGATGGCTTCTTTAACGACGGTCGCGATGGCATCGCGATGCTTGTCGAATAAGGAAGGCTCGAAGAAAGAGGAGGTCTTGAAGAACTTAAGGAAGGCGAATAGATGCGCCATATCCTTGGAGGCGAAACCATCAGAGACGTTAAGGTCATCGTTTAATGGCTCCAAGGTTTCCTTAAGCGCGTCTAAATCAACCTTCGCCTCGCTTAAAGCGGAGGCAAAGGCGATCTCACCTTCATAGCTGTCTTCACCGCGATATCCATAGAGGCAATAGTCAGCATAATGGTTGCCCATGATGTTGATGCCTTCGCGGATGGTCTCGAAATTAGCGACCGCATCATCTAAGAATTCCTTGCCGCAATTCTCGATATGCTCAAAGGAGAATAATGGGACGTCGATGTCATCGAGGCGGTCCATCTCGGCGTATAACTGGAATGGCGAAACCCCGAATTCAGGAATGACATCATGAAGGGCGCTTTCATAGCTATTGAGCATCTCGGTCTCTTTTTCGAGGGAATTAAGCGCCTCAACGGCCTCTTCCTTTAAGCGGACGTTAGGAAGATTCATCGCATGGTCGATGTCCTCGACGACGGATTTCTTATTGGCCTTATGACCGTGGAGCCTTAAGCAGAAATCGCCAAGTCCAACCGAGGAAAGTTTGTTATAAACGACTTCGAGAGCCGCCATCTTCTCGGAAACGAAGAGGACGTTTTTGCCATCATGTAAAGCCTCGGCGATGATGTTGGTGATGGTCTGCGACTTACCAGTGCCAGGCGGGCCTTGAAGGACGAAAGAACGGCCTTTTTTAGCGGCTAAAATAGCCTTCAATTGGCTGGAATCGGCATCGACGACGTTATGGAGTTTGGCGGTGCCATTCCTTAAGGATTCCTCGGCTTTTTCTTCATCGGCGACATCAGGCAAGCATTCCTGCTCATCATTGGCCCCGGCGTCGAAAAGCTTAGCGACATATTCGTTACGGAGAACGGAGGACTCGTTATTGAGGAGGTCGCTATACATGTCGATCTTGGCGAAGGTATAAAGACCTAAGTTGCATTCATCAATGACGTCCCAGCCCATGGTCTCGGCTTTAGATTTAACCAAGGCAAGATAATCGCTGAGATTGGATTCTTCTTTTAAGGCTGGTAAGACAAAGCCATACTGGCCTTTCAATTGATATTGGAGGGTGCCATTAACGCTTGGTTCGGCACCTTCATCGGCATAAATGGAATATTGGCCGTTCTCATTCTTGATCATGTAGACCGGGATCAAGACGAGAGGAGAAAGAACTTCGAGGTTAGATTCCTGGGCGTCTTTCCATTTCAAAAGCCCGAAAGCGAGATATAAGGTCTGGATGCCGCGGTTAGCGAAAGCGTCATCCGCGGTATTCTTGATGATCCTCAAGACTTGGGAGAGTTTCTTTCTAGCGGATGTAGGCTGAAGGAAGATGCGGTCTCCTCTAGACGAGGCGATCGCGGCCTGAAGGTCATCTTCGGTGCATTCGTCATCGAGTAAGAAGTGAAATGGCTTCCCAATGTTCTCCAAATAGGAATCCAAATCGAAAAATGGGACTTTTTTGCCGCCTTTGATGGCGTCGAAGAGCCATTCTTTCTCAGGCGAGAGGATCCTTAGAGCGCTCGCGCCGTAAGAAAAATAAAGCAATCGATTCTTCTTACCCAAATCCAATAATTTATCGCGACACTTCTTAAGCGAAAGTGATTCCGTCATACCCCAATACCCCCTTGACTCTACTGACAATTATAGAGGCAAGCATGCGCGCTACGTAGCATGAAAACATTTACATTTTTAAACCACTACTTTCGCCAGTAGATTTTCAAAAAGAGAGGACTTTGTATACGAAAAACGATTATCGTTTTACCGATAACCGCTTCTTCAAAGTATTGGGATTTTTGCCTTATTTTTTGGCAATTATTTCCTTCTGCATCTCCTTGCTGGCGTCCAAGAATCCAGTCAGGACATGATGGTAATATTTCTTCAGTTCAACATTGCTAATCTTGAGCAAATTTTTCTCAAGCATCGTTTTTTCACGGCTTGAATCAAGGACCTCGAGTCCGTTTTCGATTTTGTATTCCGCGATGTCTTTCACGTCTTTCATTCTTTCTTCGTAAAGACGGATGATCTCATTATCGATTGCGTCGATCTTCAAACGGCATTCCTCTAACTTATTCATAAGGTTACCTCACATAACAAGGCTACCTAATGGATAGCCGACTAAGCAAGCCAATAAAACGGAGACGATCATTAGGAGACCACCATAGATAAGAACGTCTTTGGTGGAGCAATGCTCGCTTCCGGCGACGATGGCGATATGCGGCATCGACGGAGGTGTGGCGAAAGCGAAGCTAGCAAGCATGCCGATGATGGAGGCCACTGCCGCGACATTCATTCCGTTATTCGCCGCGCCGATAACCACGCCAGCAACCCCGGCGACCAAAGTGGCGGTAACCATATTGGACGAGACATTGGTCTGAAGGGCCGCCCACATAGCGAAGATGATAAGGAGCCCTACCACACCAAAACCGGTTAAACCGCTCTTGAGGTTGGTTTCAAGGAAGGCCTTTAAGCCAACATCGTTATTGGTTAGGACGGCGCCTAAGGCTAAGGTAGCCGCGCACATAATGAGGCTGCCCCATGGAACGCCGTTCTTAAGTGCGTCATCAACTTTGATGATCGGCTGACCATCTACTCTGATGATGCAAAGGGCAATCGCGCCAAGGAGAGGCGGCATCGCGGTCGTATAGCCGTTGATCTTGTTATAGAACTCAGGCGCCACTCCTTTAAAGAGAGATGGAACAATCCAAAGGAGAACGACAAGCGCGAAGACGATGACGGTGATGATGTCTTTCTTGCCGACGGGAGGCAAATCAGCTTTAAGGGAAGAGACATCGAGGTTCTTAAGCTTATCGACTTCTGGTCTAGCAAAAAGGAAGAAGATGCCGATCATCGCGGCGAAGAGGAGTAAGCCAACCGGCATGCCGACGGCCATATAGGCGATTGGGCCAACGGAGACCCCTGCCGCTGACATGGCTAAAAGCGGGAAGACATGGGCGATGGTCGTCATACCAGAGGAGATAGAGACAGTGAAGCCTAAGCCCATCATAAGGACTTTGCCAATGCGGTCGCCTTTCTCGATCTTGGCGACTTTGAAGATTTCCTCGAGAATTGGAAGGATGACGACGAATAAGACCGTTGGAGCGATGAATAAGCCAAGCAAAAGGACGGCGGTAAGGAAAAGGAGGATAAAGAGATATCCGCTCTTTTTGGCGACCTTGTTGTCAACGAAGGCAATCGCGATGCGCTTAATCAATGAAGTCTTGGTCAGGGCGTAGGTGCAGATAAAGGTAAAGAGAAGGAAGAGCCAGGTGGAGTTACCAAAGCTAGAGGTAAAGACATTGCCGAAAGAGATGTTATCGAGGAAACCGAGGGCGAAAAGGCAGACAAGGCTTGGCCAATCGATGCCGATGGTAAGCCAAAGGATAAGGGAGCCAAGGAAGATGAGAAGGACGCTGAAACCGTCCTTAGTAAGTCCGCCAAAGGCCGGGATGAAACGTCCGACGAAGCAAAGCGCGATGCAAAGCGGAATGATGATCCAGCGGAATGTCTTATTGTCTTTTAACGCCATGAAAACTCCTCTTTCATTAAATAATGAAAAGATTCTCTCATTTTAGACCCTTTGGAGCAACTTACCTTTTATATATGTGGTATATTTGCTCCCATGAGTGAATTACTTTGCCCAGCCGGAACATTAGAATCCTTCCACACCGCTATATCCAATGGCGCGGATGCCATCTACCTCGGACTCGATAAGTTCTCCGCGAGAGCCTACGCCGAGAACTTTAATTTAGATAACCTTAAGGGCTTAGTGGAATTCGCCCACCTTAGGAATGTCAGGATCTACGTCACGGTCAACACCATCACCTATGACGATGAATTAGAGGAAGTCTATAAGACCATTGATGCTTTAGCCGCCATCCATGTCGATGGGGTCATCGTCCAAGACTTGGCCGTCCTTACTTATATCGCCACCCATTATTCCTCCTTAGAGATCAGCGCCTCCACCCAATGCGGCATTGATGACGTCGACGGAGTGCGTTTAGCCCAGGAGCTAGGCGTTAAGAGAGTCGTCTTCGCCAGAGAAACTCCGTTAGAGAAACTTAAAGCGATCAAAGAAGAGAGCAAAGTTGAGGTCGAAACCTTCATCCATGGCGCTTTGTGCGTTTCTTATTCTGGTAACTGCTTTATGTCCTCCATGATCGGTGAGCGCAGCGGCAACCGCGGCAGATGCGCCGGATGCTGCCGCAAACCTTATTCCTTAATTGATAGGGAGAGCAAAGAAGTCATCGCCAAAGGCTATCTCCTCTCGATGAAGGACTTAAACCTCTCTGATAAGGTGCAGGATATGTCTTTCGTCGATTCCTTAAAGATCGAAGGACGAATGAAGGAGCCAAGCTATGTCTCCGGCGTCGCTAGAGCATACCGTCGCCTCTTAGATGGCGAAAAGGTCGATAAGCATGATTTCGATAAGATCTTTAACCGCACCTACACCAAAGGCTTTATCGGCGGCGAAGACTCTAGAAGCGTAACCAACATCGAGAAGCCGAATAACTATGGTTACCAAATCGGGGTTATCACCAGGCAATTCAAAGGCAAGATTTGGATTCGCCTTAATGAGAGATTAAACAAAGGCGACCAAATCAGAATCGAGACCAAGAACATCTTCAAGGAAATCTCCCTTCCTATCACCAAGATGTTTGACAATAACGGCAAGGAGATCGTCTCCGCGGATAAGTTCGCGGTCACTTTCTGCGACCAATTCGTCGAGCTCGGCGCGAAGGTATATAAAACCAAAGACGTCGAATTCGTTGATAAGACCATCGAAGATAATAGAAGCCTTGAATACCGTAAGCTTCCTTTGGATATGGTCTTTGAAGCCAGAATCGGAAAACCTCTTTCTTTAAGCGTCTCTTATGGCGCCTATAGCGAAAGCGTTCTAAGCGACTTCAACGTCGAGAAATCCCTCACATCCTCTGTCGATGAAGGCAACATCAAGAAACAATTAAACAAGCTAAACGACACACCGTATGCCTTATCTTCCCTTGAAATTAAGAAGGACGAGGGCATTTTCGTGCCGTTAAAGGCCATCAACGAATTAAGGAGAGCCGCGATTGAAAAACTCAATGCCTCCCGCCTTAAGAAAGACGTCACTCCAGGAATTGAGATTGCCATATCTCCAAAAGAGGACGAAATCCATGCGCCGGAATTAACTGTCGAAGTTTCTAACGACGAGCAATATGAAGTTGCCAAAGAACTTGGCATCAAGCATATCTATTACAAGAACATTGTCCGTAGGAACAACGCGAAATACTTAGAGCAAGAAGGCGAAGTCCTCGTTGGAGGCTTGGGCGGCATCAAACATTATTCTGGCAAGAACTATCTCGTCAGCGATTATTCCCTTAACGTCGTCAACGCCAAAACGGTGGCTTTACTCTCCACTCTCGGCGTAAACCGGGTCACTTTGTCCCAGGAAATCAACAAAGAGAAGATCAAAGCCCTTATCGCTTCCTATCAGGAAAGCTATAACACCGACCCGAATCTTGAGTTAATCGTCTATGGCAGAGCGAAGATCATGCATTCTCGTTATTGCCCGCTTAAACGTCTCGGGCATTGCGGTGATTGCAAGAAAGGCAAGTTCGCCTTAAAGGATGAATTCGCCTCCTTCCCGATCCTATTTAACGACGACTGCACCACCACGCTTCTAAATAGCAAAACCCTTAACCTCATCGATGACCTCGATGGCCTTTCTGGGGTCAACTATTACCGACTCTCCTTCACCACCGAAAGCAAAGAAGACACCAAACGCATCATCGAAGCTTTCCAGGATAAATTAGCCACCGGCCATAGCGATATGTCCTTCAACAAGATGAATGACACCCGCGGCCATTTCTTGAAGAACCCGCTTTAAGATGAAGAAAAAACCGTCATCGACGGCTTTGGAAGAACTCCTTGTTGGTTATAGGTCGACAAGCATCAGATGCGGATGTTCTTAGGCATCCTGATGGTCACGGTCGTGCCAAAGTTCTTTTCGCTATTGATCTCGAGTTTGCCACCGCAATACTCCAAGCGAGTTTTAACGTTATCGATACCAAAATGTTTTTTCGCCTTGCCAAAAACATCCTTCTTGTCGAAGCCTACGCCGTCATCAATTATCTCGATGACGTATTCTTTCTCCCGCTCATAGCTCTTAACAAAGACCGTTCCGCCCTCTTTCTTCTTGCAAATACCATGTCTAATCGCGTTCTCAACCAAAGGTTGGATCGTAAGGGTTGGTACAAGGAACTTATCGGCCTGGATATCGAAGATGACTTTGATGCGGTCGCCGAAACGAGTCTCTTCTATTTTTAGGTAGACTTCCACTTGTTCTAAGGCTCGGCCGAATGGAATCATCCTTTCGTTACTAAGCGAATCGAGCTGATTTTTAAGGTATTCGGAGAAATCATCAGTAAGCTTTTGGGCAGCTTTAGGATCGGTTTTGCATAATTCGGAGATGGAAGACAAACAACTATTTATGAAATAAGGCTTGATCCGCGAGAGCACGAGTTCATTCTTGTTTTCTTCGAGTGTCTCATCCATCTTTTGCTGGAAGAATTCGCTGTAATGGATGAAGAGGAAGACCATGCCAATAGCAACAACTAGATAGGCGGTTCTATACACACCGCCAGAGACCTCTTGGGCAATGATACCGCCGGCAATCAAAGCGATAATCGCATATAAAGATACGCGGTTATGCTTTCTAAACTTGATGCCATATTTGACGAACTCGACCAAAACAAGGGCGATGACCAGGGAATAAATGGCGATGTAAGCCGGATAGAGGACGCCATGGGAATAATGGTTGGCCTCATCTACTTTAACCATCCAGCCCATCGGGAAGCAGACCATCTGCAAAATGAAGTTAAGGCCAAGTAGGAGGATGATGACGTCTTTGATGACGCTCTTCTTGCTCATCTGCCAAACGATGGCCACACCGGTGATCGGGGTGAGGACATAGTCAAAGAACTTGACCGTCTTGATTAATTCGGCCGGGATGTCGGTGTTGCCGTCAAAGAGCAAACCTAGCCATTCCATGATGGCCGCTAAACCAACCAAAACATGGGCAATATGAAAAGTCCTTTTCTCTTCTTTGGTGAAACGGTTGTTCTCGATGGTGAGAATGGTCAAGACGACCATCATCACCAAAACCAGACAGATAATAATCGAATAGTAATCCATCGTTACATAAAGATTGCCCCCGAAAGAAAGAAAAATCAAACAGGAAGATTTATAAAATTGATAGACCTTATATAGCATTCTTTCATTTCATTTTTCTAAGAGCGCGCGTATAAGTAATCGCTAAAGAAATGGCGATATCTTCTCTATAAAGTTGGCTTGCCATCTCATTTTACTGAACCCTTACCACCGTTATGAAGGAGGGTATTTAGTGTACTATTTTGCCATTTGGGCAATTATCGCGGAAAGTTGGTAGTCGCAAATAACACGGAATATTGCTACGTTTCTTTCATTATTACATATTGTTTTTCATGCGAATTAGAATATTCTATTAATGCCAATTGTTCCTAAAACAAGGAGATGAACATATGAATAAAGGCAAATTTCTGTTATTTGCCGGAATCCTTGGTTTGGCTTTTAGTGCGGCATTTGCATCGATGGCGGCTAAAGGCGAAAGCAAGATTCATCCGGCAGAGAAAATCAGTTTCAGAGAAGCCAATCATAATGATGACGAGCTGGGACTGAAGATTCTCCACTTTGAAGAGAAAGAGAGCGAAGGGGAGAAGAAGACTGGCGCCGCCCCGGCAAGGCAATGGGAAGACAAAGACACGGGCTTTGTCATTTTCGGCATTACCATGGGCGTCTCCGTCTGCTTAATCGGCACGATGGTCGCCTTAAGCATCATCAAAAAGAAAAAGGGTAACGCCCAGAAGGAGGAGCAACAATGACACTTCCTATCTTTATTGATATGGGTTATGAAAGCCACTACTGGGTCATGTTAGTGGTTTTCGGCGGCGCCTTCTTACTCGTCACCGTCCTCTACTTCCTTCTTTTCTGGTTACCGAAATATTTAGACAAAGGAGAGGAAGGCAAGAAGGGTCGTAAGATCATCTTCTTCGTCCTCACGCCAATCATTGGTTTCTTAACCCTCATCGGTATGATCGGCGGCCCGGCCTTAGCCGCGAACTGGTCTAACATCTACATGGCTATGACCGGTAACGCCGGCATCGGCGCCATCGATAACGAATCCAGCCGTATCGCCGCGGCGGAAGCTGGAGAGAACATCGAAGTCATCGAAAAGGAAGGCGCGGTCTTGCTTAGAAACGAGAACAACTGCCTCCCACTTAAGAAGAGCGAAAGCAATAAGGTCAACTTATTCGGCGCTGGCGCCTTCGGTATGTTCTACGGTAACGGCGGCTCCGGCGCGGTCCAGACCACCTACCGCGATAACAGCGCCGTCAAGAACCGCGACGTCGTCAAATTCGAAGAAGCCATGGAAGAGGAAGGCTTCGAGATCAACCCGTACTTATTCAACCTCGTCAAGAACTACTTCCCGGTCAACGCTGGAAGCCGTGATACCAGTAACAGCGACCGTCCAAGCAGAACCCCATATAGCGTTGCCGATAGCGACAACGTCATCGATTGCGGCGTCAACACCTATGGCTATGCCGAAATCGTTAGAACCTGTCTCCCGTATAACCACGAGCCAGATGTGAGCGCCTATACCGCTTCTTATCCAGAGCTCGGCGGACAGTCCTTGCTTGATCAGGCCAAGGAATGGAGCGACACCGCGATCTTCGCCATCTCCCGTTATGGCACCGAAGATAGCGACATGAGAGAAGAGGAAATCCGCCTCAAGACCAACGAGAGAGAGGTCATTAACCTCCTTAAGCAGAACTTCGATAAGGTCATCATCCTCCTCAACGTCTCCCACGCGATGGAGATCAATGAATTGTTGGATGATGGCATTGGCGCAATCCTCCTCATCGGTACTCCGGGCTTAACCGGCAACCGCGCCGTCGCCAAAATCCTCGAAGGCGAATATGTCCCATCTGGTAAATTGAGCGACACATGGGCCAAGAACTCCCAGAGCGCACCATCCTTCCAGTCCATGGGTAACTACAGCACCTTCTCCTACAAGAACAGCAGCGAGAAGTTCGTCGAATATACCGAGGGCATCTACGTCGGCTACCGTTATTACGTCACCCGCGCTATGACTGATTCTTCCTTCGATTACGAAGACGAGGTCATGTATTCCTTCGGCGAAGGCAAATCCTACACCACTTTCGAAAAATGGATTGCCGCCCACGAACTCAACCAGACCACCGGCGAAGGCAAAATCACCGTCTCCGTCAAGAACACCGGCGATGTCGCTGGCAAAGAAGTCATCGAGCTTTATAACCACGCGCCATATACCGGCAATATCGAAAAGGCCTGGCAGAGCCTCTTGGCCTTCCGTAAAACCAATGTCATCGAACCAGGCGAAACCAAGACCTACGAAATCCCATTCAAGCTCAGAGATATGGCTTCCTGGGATAGCGAGAATGGCTATTACGTCTTAGAAGAAGGCGAATATGAAATCTCCCTCCGCGATGACGTCTGGCATGAAGCTCATAGCCAGGGCCACTCCAACATCTACAAATTCAACCTCCCAAAGATTGAGTACAAAACCTCCTATCAGACCGGCTACGAATACGCGAAACACTTCGAAGAGGCCGAATTAGGTCCTGATACGACGCCAATCACCTATCTCAGCCGTGATGACTGGGATGGCACTTGGACCAGCAGCAGCGACCTTAAGAACAACGTCAGCCTCGACTCCCGTCATAACGAAGCTATCAACCTCGGCTCCAAGAGATATGACGACAACACCATCGATGGCGACACCCCGATCACCGGCGCGAAGAACGGCCTCACCTTAAGAGACCTCAAAGACGCCGATTGGGATGACGAGAGATGGGAAGATCTCCTCGACCAGTTGACCGTCAGCGATATGGAAAACCTCATCGAACATGGTGGCTTCCAGACCGCGAAGATCGATAACATTGGCAAAGCCAAAGCCACTGACTATGACGGCCCAGCTGCCGCCTTCCATAGCGGTTCCGGCCATCCATGCGGCGTTATCGTCGCCAGCACCTGGAACATCGATGCCGCCATTCTCTTCGGCGAATCCATCGGCAAAGAAGGCGCTGCCGCCGGCTTAACCGGTTGGTATGCCCCTGGCATCAACATCCACCGCTCCCCATATGGCGGACGTAACTTCGAATACTACAGCGAAGACCCACTCATCTCTGGTCTTATGGCTGGTTACACCTCTCAGGGCACCATGGAATTCGGCGTCTATTGCTACGCCAAGCACATGGCCCTCAACGACCAGGAGAAAGAACGCGTTAAGGTCAACACCTGGGCTAGCGAGCAGGCTATCCGCGAGATCTACCTCAAGCCATTCGAGCTCTATAGCGATTTGGGTGGCTTAGGCTATATGACCTCCTTCAACCGTATCGGCTCCACTTGGGCTGGTGCTCATGAAGGCATGCTCACCGAGGTTGTCCGTAATGAATGGGGCTTCCACGGCGTCGTCGTCACCGACTACGTCAACGACCACACCTACATGGGTGTTGCTCAGGGCGTCAGAGCTCAGAACGACCTCTACCTCGATCCTAACAACTCCTCTAGAACCGCCGTCAGCGCCTATAACGCTGCTCCGAATGACATGCTCAAGCTCTTTAGAAGAAGCAGCAAGAACATCCTCTATGTCTGCGCTCATTCCAATAACGTTTGGGATAGCGACGACTTCGCAGAGGTTGGAATCGACCTAAAATAAGCCATTGGCAAACTAGACCACCTTCGGGTGGTCTTTTCATTATCCGCGGTTTCTTGCGGCTTCGATCTTCTCGATGTCGGTCAGAAGATAATGCCATTTCACCTGAACTACTTCTCGCTTCTCTGGGTGTTTGCTCTTCCGATTGACGTCCCTTAAATACGGCTGAAGGGTCATTGGCCCGATGTGAAGGGTGCGGATATGGCGGAAGTGCCGGTTTAACACCGCGTCCCGAATTTCGTCTTTCGTCGCGTAGACCGGGCAATCCGGCGAACCAAAGACGACGGCATCGATCCCCTGTCGCCTATTCTCAGTCCCCGAAAACATGAAGCGTTCCAAACAGGCATCGACGATATTCCTTTGGCCCAGTTCCTCGTTTGCTTCTTTTAGCCTTGAAGATAGCTTTGGTAGCAGGTCTTCGAAAAGGATGCGCTTCTGGCCGCTGCCATCCAAGGTTCCGTCTCCATAATGGAAAAGAAGGATGGTTTTCTGGGTTTTCGCGGAAACGCCTAACGATCTTAAAAACAAAACAATGCCTTTGACCGATTCGAAGTGTAAAGAGTCGCTTCGGCCGTCTTTTAAGGATAAATAGGTCATCGAACTTCCTACTGAAACATAGATGTCAGGTTTGGAATAACGATTACACAGATCGCAATTTAAGATTTGATCATCGCTTATTGTTGGGTGAAACCGCCTTATCAATTCCTTTTGCCTATCGGTGAGGTCTCCAAAACGTTTGTTGTGGAATGAGTCTCTCATTTTGTATTCGGAAATTTTAGTGTTGTCCATTTTTTGCTCTCCTGCTTAGTAAGTAGTAGACAAAAAGGTTTTTTGGCAGCAAAAACGAAAAAAAGCGTCTTTCGACGCCGATTGATTCTTTGCTTAGGCAGCCTGAGTTTCGATAGGTTTATGCTTGTTCTTGAAGTAGATGATTAAATACCAAACCAGCACAATGACAAAGGAAACAGACTGGGCGATCGTGATCCTAACGGTCATAAGGTGATCGGCTTCTTCGGTGGAGATTACGTGAAGGATATTCACGATGGTGTTATTCACGAAGTGGTCGCCCATCGCCATATATAAGTTGCCGGTCATTTTGCCGATTAACGCGAATTTAAAGCCCACCAAAGCGGATGTGCCGATAAGTAAGCACGAATTAGCAATGAAGCCGCCTAGGCTCATCTCGCCATCGATATAGCCCCTTAATGGGGACATGATGTGCCACACGCCGAATAAGGCAGAGGCGATAATCGCTGCGACGACGAACTTGCATTTGTCGCCAAGCATCTTTTGGAAAAGCCCCCTAAAGACGCCTTCCTCCATCATGACATTGATGATATTGCCGACGATGCAGAAGAAGAAAAAGATAAACTCTGTTCGTTTGCCTTGATTGCCGTTGACCGAATAAGCGGAAACATAGAACTCCAATCCTTGGAATTCTTTGCTGGCGGCCAATATAAGGATCTCAACGCCATAGGACAAAACGAAGACGCCTAAACCGAAGGCGATACCTTTTAAGATATCTAGGAATGCCTTACCGGTCTTTATGCCAAGTTCCGAGAATTTGTATTGGAACAAGAGGGCCGCTCCAACGAGAATGGCAATCCCGATCAATTTGTGGATAAAAGCCTCGCCGAAGAAGGTTTGATCCGTTCTTATTACGAAATACTCCAACACTCTAAAAGAGAAGCAAATGAGATAGATGATTAGTACTGCGAAAATGGTTTTGGTTTTTGTGCCAAGTAGATTTTGACGTTCCATGGTTATTCATTATAAGCGAGCGAGGGAACCAATAACATGGTGGATCAACTTTTTTTATCGAAGGTTGGCAGGGAAAAGTCCGTAGGGAACACAACGCATAATCAGCCCCATGCCACCAACAAAAAAGGCGTCTTTCGACGCCGATTTGTTGCGTGGCAGGGGCTGAAGGAATCGAACCCTCATCAAAGGTTTTGGAGACCTCTGTTCTACCACTGAACCAAGCCCCTAGGTTTCAGCATGTGCAATTATATAAGCAGGCACCGCTGCTTTCAAGTAAATAAAAGCAAAGGCCCTCTGTTAACCAGAGAGCCTAAGCAGAAAGAAAGGAGAAGCAGTTAAGCGTTCGGAACTAATTTGAAGAAATCGATTGCCGGAGCAGCTTCCTTGTTGGTGATGGTGATGGTATTTTCACCAACCTGGGTGGTAACAACGCCGAGTTCATAGTCAGCGTTGCTTCTTCCAGTGACGGTACCGGTGAGATTCAACTTAGCATTGTTAAACTTGAGCTCGATCGCGGTAGAGAGATCGACATCATTGGCATTGTAACCGCCTTCGACGCCTGGGGTGCCTCTAGCATTCATGATGAGCTTCATGGCTTTGGCTTCGGTGGCCTGGAACTTAAGGGTTAAGACCGCATCGACCGGCCAAGCATTGGTGATGGTCTCGCCTGTGCTCGTATTTCTGGTGGTGATGGTGCTTCCTTCCCCGATGCCAGATTCGGCTTCGACCTTGATTTCACCAGGATTGACCTTTTCGGTGACAACGACTTTTACTCTGGCGGAATACATGCCGGACTTTTTAACGGTGATGTTGCAATTGCCTTTGGCGACACCGGTGATAAGGCCGGTTTCGCTAACGATGGCAACGGCTTCGTTAGACGTGATATAAGACACGCCAGCGGTCGGGCAAGTGAGCTGAGAAGTCTGCTCGGCTTCGATGGTGATAGTGTTATCTTCTGGAATGCCAGTAAGAGCGATTGTGCCCATGGTGGCTGCCTTAACGGCGATGGTCGCGGTCTGTTTGGAATGGATCACGAGGTCATCAAGATATGGGGTGGAGCCAAGCATGGAGAGCTCAAGGACGTTATCGCCGGCTTTGAGGTTAACATAGCCGAGAGATACGCCCTGGAAGGTGTAATCGGAGCCCTCGGATTCATAGGCGACGCCAGCAAGGGAAAGATCGGCATCGTTGAACTTAGCGCTCATGACGGTGCTTAGATCCTCAACGGAACTGGAGGAACCCATGGTCAAGACCAATTCGACTTTGGCGACGGCGCTGGAAGTGAAGGTCAAAGTTTCTTTATCGCCCTGACCAAAGTAGGCGATGCAGGTACCATCGGAAGCGGCGGCTTTGCTATAGATTGGGGTAGCGCCAGGACCGCGCTCCTGTCCCATGGAGCTAGAGCCCCACCACCCATCGGCAGATTCGTGAAGGGCATCTTCCATATGGAGAGTCGCGATAGCGGCTGGTCTGGTAACGGCGATGGAAACACTGCCATTCTTGTAGCCTTCTTTTTTCGCGGTGATGGTGACGGTGCCAGCGGCGACGCCGGTGACAACACCAGCATCGTTAACAGTGGCGACCTTGGCATCACTGGTAGTCCAAGTGACACCAGCGACTTCGCAGCTAACAGTCGTGGTCTCTTCTACCATGATGCTGTTTTTAGCGGCGGTGACGGCGAGTTTTGGAAGCGCCGAAGAGCTCGGTTTTGGAGCGGATGCGGAAGTACCAGGTGTGCTTCCTTCGACGACTGACTTTTGCGCTTCGCTAGTGCAAGCAGCTAAGCCGGCCATGAGCATAAAAGCCATAAATGGTACAACTACTTTTCTTTTCTTCATCTCTAATTTCCTTTCATTGAAGAATTTTTGCATCTTTAAAGGTGTAAACGAAAAATAAACTTCGCAGGCCTCTGGAAGATGCTTGTTCATTTCCTAAAATATATTTCATTTTGGTAGGAATATCAACATTTAATATCATTTTTCATTGTTTTTGCCTTTGTTTCATGCATTATTTCAGTATTTTGACTTTTTCATTTTTTTGGTTTAAATGAATCGATTCATATAAAATAGCACGCGTTCAAAACTAGGTTCTTATCGCAGGAAAAGAAAAAAAGCGCCCCGATATCAGGACGCCTAGAAAAGGTTATTTTAGAGAGTCTTGGCAAGCCTAGAGACTAAGCCCATATCGCACTGCCCTTTGTAATTCAAAGTGAAGTGTTTCATGACCGCTGGGATGGAACGATCATCAAGTCCGAGGATGATATTCTTGATTTCCTCTTCGCTTAACTGCTTTGGAAGGAAGGCGGAGATGGCTTCTTTCTGGGCGGCGATCTTGGCGGCGCTTTCTTCGCGACCAGCCTTGAGATAGCCCTCCCTCTCCTCATCTAATTCCTTGCCGAGCTTCTGGATGATCTGGATAACATCCGCATCAGTTGGCTCGCCTTTGCCGGAAGTGGCTAAGGTCTGATAACGGGAGATGACGATGGAATAGGCGCCTCTTTTGTCGGCGTCATGGGCCTTCATGGCCTCGATGTTGGCTTTTTTGATGTCTTGGATAAGCATTTTAGTTAATTTCTCCTCCAGTTCTCGTTGCCCCACGGCTTGGCTGGAAGACATAACTCGCGGCATAGAAGACCGGGAGAATTTCCAAACGGCCAAGGTACATATAGATAACGAGAATTATTAATAATAGGTTATAGGACCAGATCCTGTTGGCGGCGCTTGCTTCGCCGAAGTACTTAAGGAAGTCGATCATGGAGTTGCCGGTGCCAGAGATGGCGGAGGAAACTTCATAGATAGCCTGGTCAAAGGTAACGGTTGGCAATAACGCCAAGAAGACGGTGCCGATGAGAATCATCGCCACATATACGGTCGTATACTGCGAGGCGTCCTTGAATTCGGCATCGCTAAGCTGTCTCTTAACGCCGAAACGGTAGAATGGTTTCGGGATGAGCATGCGCTTAGGCGAGGAATGATACTTAATCTCAAGCCAGACCTCTTTTAAGCAGATCGCGGTTCTAAATTGCTTTAGACCACCGCCGGTCGAACCCATTCCGCCACCGATACTCATCGTAACGACGGAGAGGAAGAGTACGCTTGGACCTAAATAGACGATCGTCTTGACGTTGGAGAAGCCGGTCGTGGTTAAGCAAGAGACGAATTGGAATATCGCATAACGGAGAGCGGTACCGAAGCTGATAGTGCCATCACCACTCCACTGCGACAATGTGCCGATAAGCATGAGAGGGATGCCGACTGCGAGCAATAAGGCGACGAACCTGATCTCGATATCGCGGAAGAACTGTTTGAATTTGGCGGTAAATAGCTCGGTGTGGATGACGAAGTTCGTGGCACCAAGGAACATAAGGACGATACCGACGATCTCCATGCCCATGGTGTTGACCGGAGTGATGCCGTTAAAGCCAGAGAGGTTAGAGAAGATGCATCCACTGCTAATGCCTTTATACGCGGCTTCATAGGTGGAAATCGTTTCCGGGTTAAGGAAGTAATAGAAGGACGTGCTTCTAGAAGATAAGCCGCCGGTAGCAAGGGCCGCGACGGAATGCTGGAGAGCGTCGAACCAATCCATACCGAATAGCCATAAGGCGATCGTGCCGGCCAAGATATAGCCCGCGTAGATGGTGAGGATCAAACGGGAGCTCTTCTTTAAGTTAGGAAGGAGTTTATCGTTATGGCCTTCCGCGGTGTATAGCTTCATGCCGTGCGCATCGGAAATCGCGCTCGCGGCGATTAAGACAAGGCCTACGCCGCCGAAGAAATGAAGGACGGAGCGATAGAAGATGAAGATATGCGGGCAGTTCGCGGCGAGGGAAGCTTTAATAAGTTCCGCATCGGCCCCCACGCCAATCTCATGCCACTCGCCCGCGGAATCCATGTAGCAGTCTAAGAAATGACGGTAGACGGATAAGCCCGTGGTGGTAAAGCCAGAAGTAGATTCGAATAAGCACTCAATGAAGGAATACCTATAGGCTCCTGGGGACAAATAGCCATGTAAGAAGAATGGGAAAGCGCCAATTATTAAGGCCATCAACCAAAGGAGCACCAACAACAAGGCGTCTTGGTGTTTCTCTAGTTTTCCTTTCTCGGCCCCTGCTAAGCAGAAATAGTAAACAAGGAAGCCGATTATGATGGCGCTTAAACCCGTGATGAGGAAAGAGGCCCAAGCCGCGCTTTCCCTTGGGAAAAAGATCATCATGACCATCGGTATCAAGACGATGGCCCCAATGAGCATGAGGAAAGCGCCTAAGTAGCCGGCGATTAAGCGCCAGCCCCTAGCGGTGCCTGCATTCTTACGTTTTAGCAACGCTTTGAGTTTCATAGATAAAACAACCTAGTTATTTCTTCTTTTTGGATGTTGGTTTCTTTTTGCTGGCCGCTTTCTTCTTTTTCGGAGCAGCTTTCTTCTTTTCGGCCAATTTGGCGGCTTCTTTGGCTCTTGCTTTAGCCTCGGCAGCCCACTTCTTCTCGTCGGCCTCTTTCTTTTGTCTGGCCATTTCGGCGTTGAATTCGGCCTTCTGCTCTTCCTCGCTCTTCTCTAATTTGAGCCAAGCGGTGAGTCTCTTCTGATCCATTGGGGAGCAGACGATCATGAGCTTATCGTTCGCATGGATGGCGACTTGACCATTAGGAATGATGACCTCGCCATTCCTGACGATGCAGGAAATGGAGGCGTACTTCGGGAAGTCGAGATCCATAATCTTCTTTTCGGCGATCTTGAATTTCGGGAGGACCTTCATTTCGATCATCATGACCTGGTTGTTATCGAAGGCCACGGACCTGATGATGTCCTCGACGGAAGATTCGTTCTGGACGGAATTACCTAAAAGGTAAGTAGAGGAAATGACCGAATCGACGCCTAAACGCTTATAAAGTTCGACGTTATTCGGGTTGTTGACGACGCAGATGCACCTCTTCGCGCCGAAACGCTTCTTCGCGTTCTGGCAGGTAACATAGTTATCGGTGTCTCTATCGCAAAGGGAGATAAATAAATCCGCATCCTCGGCATCGGCCTCTTCGAGGACGTGACCCTTCCATGGGTCGCCGACATAGACACGCACTGATTCGCGCTCAAGCAAAAGGCTGGCCTCATCTTTGGATGGGTTAATGACGACGAGCTTATTGCCACGCTTATGGAACATATGGACGATGTACTCAGCTTCGTGGGTACCGCCAGCGATGACTATTTTCATTTCTCGCCCTCCTTCTTGAGTTTGCTGAAGGCTTCAAAGCTTAACTGGAATGGATAAATGGCTTTGATGCCGGTTTCTTCGATAAGGGCGCGTTCCTCTGGATTGTTCAAACGAACATAGATATTCGGAACGTTGTAAATCTTATTCGCGAGGTGGGCAATGAAGAGGTTATCGTTATCATTGCCGGTCGTGATGATGAGTTCGGTAACGTCGTGGATGCCCAAAACCTCAAGGCTTTTCGCATCGGTCGCGTCGGCGACTTCGGTATAGCCAGCAAAAGAGTCACTGAGTCGATCGAACGAATTCTCGTCGATATCGATCACCGTGACGTTATCGCCTCTCGCGTAGGCATCCAAAGCGATGGAGCTACCGAGGCGGCCGCAGCCAATGATGAATGTCTTTTTTCTCATGCTACGTTTTTCCTCCTGGTTCAGGGCTATTTGAGACGGATTATAACTCGCCTCCTTTAATTAGACAAACTTCTCGACTCTCTTATTAAGAGAGTTGCCTAGGACAAGATTTGCTCAAGCACCTCGCCGATATCCTCGTGGATGACGTAATCGCACTTGGAATCGTAGGCCGTTTCTTCCTTGTTGATGATGATTTTGGTGCTCCCTTCGAAGTAGCTTGGGAGAGAGGCGAACGGATAGACGTTAAGCGAAGTTCCCCCGATGATGAGTACGTTCGCGTGGATGGTGGCCGCCATCGCCTTCGTGAGGGTGTCTTCGTCTAACGGCTCCCCATAAAGGACGACGTCAGGCTTAAGGATCGCCCCGCAGGAACAATGCGGCACCCCTTTCGGGGTTATCTCGTCTAATGAATACCTCTTCCCGCATATTGGGCAGAAATATCTCTTCGTCGAGCCATGGACCTCTAAGACGATATGGGAACCCGCGTCTTGATGTAAGCCATCGATGTTTTGGGTGATGACGCAGATGTTATGCCCCATCCTTTCAAACTTGGCTAAAGCTAGATGTGCTTTATTGGGTTTCGCGTCTTTCTTGACCATGCATTCCCAATAGAACTCATAGAAGGTCTCTGGGTGCTCATAGAAATAATCATGCGAAAGCATCTCCTCATAAGGAACGCCGTATTTGGACCTCACATGATATATGCCTTGAGGAGAACGGAAATCGGGGATGCCGCTTCCGGTAGAGACCCCCGCGCCACCAAGAAAAACAACATATCTAGCATCTCTTACAATCTGCCTGATACGGGCTAAAATCTCGTTATCCATATCACCTAATTATAGGACAAAAAGAAAAGACCCCAAGTATAAGCTTGGGGCCTAGACTAGGTTAAGCCGTCAAAGCTCGAGGAGAAACGACGATGCCGCCGTTAGAATCGCTATCGACGACATATGGCTTCTCTGGCTCGACTTCGCCTTTGATGATCTTCTCCGCGATCGGGGTTTCGACCTTATCTTGGATGTATCTCTTTAAAGGTCTCGCGCCAAATTCAGGGCTATAGGCCGCGTCGAGGATGGCTTCCTTAAGCGCGTCGGTCCATTCGAAGTCGAAGTATTGGCCGGATAAACGTTTCTTAAGTTCCTTAAGCATCTTCGCGACGATCGCCTTCTGGACGTCTCTAGAAAGAGGATTGAAGTAGACGATCTCGTCGATGCGGTTAAGGAATTCTGGCTTAAAGGTGTTATGGAGTAACTGCTCCACCGGGGCCTTGTTGCCAGAGAGGATGTATTCGGAGCCAAGGTTCGAGGTCATGATGATGATCGTGTTCTTGAAGTCGACGAGGTGACCCTGGGAATCGGTCAAGCGGCCATCATCGAGGATCTGGAGCAAGAGGTTAAAGACCTCTGGGTTAGCCTTTTCGATTTCATCGAAGAGGACGATCGAATATGGGCGTCTTCTGACTTTCTCAGTGAGCTGACCGCCTTCTTCATAGCCGACGTAGCCCGGGGCCGCGCCGATAAGGCGAGAGACGCTATAACGCTCCATATATTCGGACATATCGATACGGATAATCGCATTCTCATCGTCGAATAAGTCTTCGGCTAAAGCCTTCGCGACCTCGGTTTTGCCAACACCAGTCGGACCAAGGAAAAGGAAGGAGCCGATTGGACGGTTAGGGTTCTGGATGCCAGCCCTCTGACGGAGGATGGCGTTAGAGACCAAGGTGATGGCCTCATCCTGGCCGATGACTCTTTCGGCGAGGGTCTTCTTTAAGAAGAGGACTTTCTCCCTATCGCCTTTAGCGATCTTATTGGCAGGAATGCCGGTAGCCTTGGAGACGATTCTAGCGATGGATTCTTCGTCCACCACTTCATCGACGAGTCTTTCTTTGCCTTTATGTTTCTCTTCGATATCGGCAAGCGTCTTCTTTAAGTCCGGGATGTCCTTGTATTGGATCTTGGAGGCGAGCTGATAATCGCCGCGAAGGAAGGCGTCTTGGAGTTTGATATTCTCCTCTTCAATCTGGCCTTTGATGGACTTGGACTGGGCGATATCGGCTCTTTCCTCCTCCCATTCTTTGGTCATCTTGGCGCTTTCCTCTTTGGCTTTGGAGAGTTCTTCCTCAAGGTCAAAGAGACGGCGTTTGGAGCTTTCATCGTTTTCTTTCTTAAGGGCGACTTTCTCGACCTCCAAGGAACGGATGCGTCTATTAAGCTCATCAAGCTCCGCCGGCATGGAGGCGATCTCCACTTTGATGCCCGCGCAGGCCTCATCGATTAAGTCGATGGCCTTATCCGGCAAGAAGCGGTTGGTGATGTAACGGTTAGAGAGCACAGAGGCTGCCACGAGGGCGCCATCGGTGATCTTGACGCCATGATAGGATTCGAATCTCTCTTTGAGACCTCTAAGGATGGTGACCGTATCCTCAACCGTCGGTTCGTTGATCATAACGGTCTGGAAACGTCTTTCCAAAGCCCTATCTTTCTCGATGTAGAGTCGATATTCGTTAAGGGTGGTCGCGCCGATGCAATCAATCTCGCCGCGGGCGAGCATTGGTTTAAGCATGTTGGAGGCGTCGAGCGCACCATCGGTGCGCCCTGCGCCGACGATAAGGTGAATCTCATCGATGAAGAGGATGATTTTGCCATTGCTCTCCTTAATCTTATTAAGGACGGCTTTGAGTCTCTCTTCGAATTCGCCGCGATACTTAGCCCCGGCGACAAGCGCGCCCATATCTAATTCATAGATGGTCTTATCAGCTAAGGTTGATGGAACGTCATGTTTGACAATACGTTCGGCAAGACCTTCGACGATCGCAGTCTTACCAACGCCTGGCTCGCCTAAAAGGATAACGTTGTTCTTAGTCTTACGGGCAAGAATCTCCACCACTTTGCGGATTTCTTCGTCTCTCCCGATGACTGGATCTATCTTGCCGTCTTTGACCGCCTGATTAACATCGCGGCCGAATTTATTTAAAACTTCTGGATCCTGAGAATAATCTTCTGGTCCCATTTGCTGCATATTCATATTCTTACCTCCTTTGAAGTAAGCCCGATTTCTTCGAGCGACATCATTATATAACGTTTTGGCACTCTGGCAAGTAGAGTGCTAAATCTTTGTCTATCGCAGGATAATCCAGCAAAAAAAGACTACTCAAAATAGGTGTTTTTGTTCTATCATCAGTAAAAAAGGGGGCACACATAATGAAGTGGTTTAATTCCCAATCCCGCCTCGTCCAGCTCATCCTTCTCCTCATCCCAGTCGTCAACTGGATTGTTGAGATTTTTGTGCGCGTGACCGCGGTCCTTGAGAAGCCAAACCTTGGCAATCTCCTCGGCCTTATCTTCGGTATCATCATCCCGATCTTCGGCTGGATTGACCTTGTTTGGGTCCTTCTCTTCAATCATCTCTTGCTTGCGAAATAAGCACGCTAAAGAACAATCGGAGTGGCCTAAAGCCACTCCTTTTGTCTTTTTGTGGCTTAGGTAGTAATATAAACAAATCTTTTTAGGAAGCATAAAAATGAAAGAATTGGTAATGTCCTCTAACGAAATCCAGGAAGTCTGCACCCATATGGGTCATCAGATTACCGCTAGGCTCAAAAACGAAGAGAAAGCCCCGATTTTCCTCTGCGTCATGAAAGGCGCGATGAATTTCACCGTCGACCTCATTAAGCACGTCCACTGCCCAATCATCACCGACTTCATTCAGATCTCCTCTTACGAAGGAACCGAATCCACCGGCAAGATCAATCTCTTGAAGGATTTGACCTATGATCCAGAAGGCAGAACCATCGTCATCTGCGAGGACGTCGTCGATACGGGTTTATCGATGAAGTACCTCGTCGATTACCTCAAAGAGAAATATCATCCAAAGGACATCATCATCGCCTGCTTATTCGATAAAGTCGCCGCGAGACGTTGCGACGTTAAGATTGATTATTATGGCAAGAGACTTGAGGAAAATGCCTTCTTAGTAGGTTATGGCCTCGACTATAGGGAACTCCACCGTAACGACGCCTTTGTCTTCGTCCCAACTCCAGAAGACGTTAAGGAATGGGATGAGTTATTAGACAAGAACCCAGTAAAGAAAATCAACCGCTGAGGGTTGATTTTTCTTTTTAGCAGAACTCGCCGTATTCGCAGCCGATGTTCTCGGCCTCAATGACATCGACGAGTTTTTTCTTGTGATATAAGGATATGGTTCCTTTGCCGTTCCCACCATTCCAGAGGCGGTTATGCTTCTTAAGCCCGCTTGGGGCTTCGTAGTTAATCCAAAGCATATCTTCTTTCTTGCAGGTGACGTCCACCACCATCCGATTATTGATGGTCTTTTGCTCGATGTGCCAGATGATCTCGTCATCAGTTTCTTTGCAATCGAACTTGGTGCGGGTAAAGGTCCAGAACTTGGAGAAATTGAATTCGTAGCACTTACCTTCGTAATAGAAGGCGGAAAGCAGCTTTCTATTAAGGGCGACGAAGCCGATCTTCGGTCTACCGCCACCGATATCGAAGACGCTGTTCTCAAGGCGTTTACCGGTTAACTTAGAGACAAGGTTATTGGAGGATAGCCACACCCAAGGCGAGGTGAAATCTTTGCCCCAGTTCTTGTCGCTATAGCCATAGCTCTTCTCAGGAATAACTACATATTCCTCTCCATCTAAAGTGATCGTGCCCTCAAAGGTGCTCTTCATGCCTTCCGCATGCCAGAACATCTCGAAGAGCTGAAGTTTCCTAAATAGATGGGAGGCGCCATAACCAACATTGAATGGGATGAGTTTCTTAATCTTTAAGTCCCAGCTCATGGTTCCGGCATCAGACATATATTCTGGATGGGCTGCTACCTCGTCCTCGCTTAAGGAAACGCTGCCCTGAGTATGGGTCTCATTAAGGAAACAATCATCCGCGCTGATGGAGAAAGGGGCTTTTGGCTTAATCTCAACGTCTTTATAGGCGAAGAAACGATGGAGCTGGAGATGCTTCTTACCCCAGGTGCCAACATTGACCATCAAGTATGATGGGCGCTTCCCCTTCTCTTGGTTCTCCTTGAGCTGACCAAAGACCGGTTTATCTTCCGCGAGCTTTGGGTTGCAGAAGAAGAATTCGATATAGAAAGGCTTTGCCTCACCGCTTTCCTTGTGGTAGGCGGTAAAAGAATGCCACCACCAGTCATAGCCTTTCTTGCCCTGACCTCCGTAAAGTTGGAATTCGTTTCTTTTGATATCCGATTCGCTAAACATAGATAGCACCTCTTATTTATCGCTACTTCTATTATAAGTGACGAAAGAAAAAAGAGGGCTTCCCTTGCGGGTTAGCCCTCCTAATTTCGCTAGATGGTAGCTTATTTGACAGTTCCGAAGATTCGATCGCCGGCATCACCCAAGCCTGGGCAGATGTAGGCGTTCTCGTTGAGCTGACGGTCAAGCGCGCCAACGGTGAGAGGAATGTCGGGATTGGCCTCGCAGAAGGCTTTGATGCCCTCTGGGGCGGCGATGATGCAGATGAAATGGAGGTTTTTCGCACCATGTTCCTTCAAGAGACGGATGGCGTCGATCGCGGAGCCGCCGGTGGCGAGCATCGGGTCGATGACGTAGATCTCAAGGTTTTCGAGGTCGTTCGGGAGCTTGCAATAATATTCATGCGGCTCATGGGTGACCTCATCGCGGTAAAGGCCGATATGGCCGACGCGGGCGGTTGGGATAAGCTCGGTCAAACCATCGACCATGCCCATGCCGGCACGGAGGATCGGGACGAAGCAAAGCTTGCTGCCGCGAACCATCTTAACGGTGGTCTTTTCGATAGGAGTCTCGATTTCGACGTCCTTGGTTGGGACGTTGCGAAGAGCCTCATAGCCCTCCATGATGGCGATTTCCTTAACAAGCTGACGGAATTCGCTGGTCGGAGTGTTCTTATCACGAAGAATGGAGATCTTGTGAGTAATGAGTGGGTGTTCGAGAACTGTAACGTTTGGATATTGTTTCATAGACTTTTTCCCTTTTGGAACATTATAGGGTTATTCGGCCTTAGATTCTTCAACTTTTTCAGCTTTCTCAGCTGGTTTCTTATCCTTGAGGATGAGGTTCATGATGATGCCGAGGATCATAGCAACCGCGGTGCTGGTGACGGTGATGGTGGTGTTTCCGGCAGCAAAGCTGATGGCGAGACCGCCGATGCCAGCGACGAGGATGGCGGAAGCGACGAAGATGTTTTTGGTGTTGCCGAAGTCGACTTTCTCATTGATTAGCATCTTGACGCCGGAGGAGGCGATGAAGCCGTAAAGAACGAGCGAGACGCCGCCGGTGACGCAGGCCGGGATGGTCTGAACAATGGTCATGATCGGGCTCAAGAAGGCCAATAAGATGGTCATGATGCAAGCGAGAATGATGACTTTGACGGAAGCGATCTTGGTGACGCCGACGACGGCGACGTTTTCACCATAGGTGGTGTTGGCAGCGCCGCAGAGGATGCCAGAGGCAGCGGTAGCGATGCCGTCACCCATAAGGGTTCTGGATAAGCCAGGTTCTTCAAGCAAGTCACGGCCGATGATGCCGGAGAGGTTCTTGTGGTCACCGATGTGTTCGCAGATGGTGACGAGGGAGACAGGGATAAAGAGAAGGGCGATGGTGCCGAGATGCTCTGGCTGAACGGCGACAGGGTTTTTGGTCGCCAAGAAGAGGAAATCAGGAATGGCGATAAAGGATTTGACGCTGACGTTGGACCAGTTGTTGACGACTGGGCTGAAGTCGACGATCTTGAGGTAATCAACCTTGGCGGCATAGCCGATGGCGGTAAAGAGAGCGGCCGCGACATAACCTGCGCACATGCCAAGGACGAATGGGATTAAGCTGATGGTCTTTTTGCCGTAGTGAGCGCAGATGGCGGTGACGACCATGGCGATCAAACCGCAAAGGATGGCGATGAGGTTGTAGCTCATCTGGTTGCCGCTACCGGTGGTGAGGTTGGAGATGGCGGAGCCGGATAAACCAAGGCCGATGACCATGATGACCGGTCCGATGACGATGGTTGGAAGAAGCTTGTTAAGCCACGCAACGCCGGCGAATTTGACGACGAGCGCGACGGCGACATAGACGAGGCCGACTAAAGCCATACCGATTGGCAAGGCCCAGATGTTGCCATAAGCGGCAACGACGGAGGCGCCCTCGCTAGCAGCGACCAAGGCACCGGTCGCATCCTTCATGAGAGGGACGGAACCCAAGGAGATGGCAGCGCACATCGGGGCGATGTAAGCGAAGCTAGAAGCAAGGAAGACAGGGCTCTTCATCTTGGTGAGAAGAATGTAGATGAGAGTGCCGACGCCGGCGGCGACGAGGGTCGGAGCGATAAGGGCGCTCGCGAAGCTCTGGCCATTGAGGCCGACGTAGCTGACTTTGGCGCCAGCATTGGCGAAGTCTTGTCCGACTACATAAGAATTGAAGACGATGAGCGGTACGGTGATGCAAGCGACGAACATCGCGAGAAGATGCTGAACCGCGAGGATGATCCACTGCCCTATTTTCTTCGGGCTCTCATTCACATCCAGAATGAGTTTCTTTTCTGATTCCATATTCAGGAACCTCCTTTCCTTATTCTCCAGCCATAAAAAAAGGGAGACTTAGACGACTAAGCCACCCTTTGATTGGACGAGAGAATTAATGGAAGACGAATATGGAAGCAAGATTGGAAACTCGCCTCTTCGAAAGAATGTGGTTTTCTAATGCTTCTAGATTCCATAATGCGCCTGACCGTTAAATTACTATAAGCGATTTGGAGAAATTTCAAAGGATTTTTTTATTATTTTTCTCAGTCGCGTTTTCGTATATTTTTAAGAACCTTCCCCATTGGGGAAGAATTTATGGATAAGCTTGTTATTACGTGTTTTTAGGCCTTATGAAAGTGCTTTCAGATATAGCTATAAATAAGGCTAAGAAAAAAGCCCAAATTGCTCGGGCTTTATATGGGAATCCTTATATTATCTCTTGCCATCATTTTTGAGGCAATAAGGAGATCATTCTTCTCCTTTTAATTCGGAGAGTTTGATGCTCGCCTCCGGTCTATTCTCCTCTGAGAACGAGGTGAGGTCCTTCACCACTTCCGCGGCTAAAAGAAGCCCGGCGGCAGGAGGGACGAAAGAAGAACTTCCAGGGACGTCTCTTTGATGCATCTCCCCTGGTTTATCTTCGCGGATCACCAACGGCTTGATTGGCTTCTCGATCGAGTAGACCACTTTGAGGTGTTTGATCCCTCTTTCGCGGCATCCCTTGCGGATGACCTTGGCTAAAGGATCAAGTTCGGTTTTGTTGATATCGGAGACGCGGAGCAAGCTTGGGTCAATGCGGTTACCGCATCCTAACGCGGAAATGATAGGGATATTAAGTTCCTTGCATTTGGCAATGATATCGAGTTTCGCCTTAACGGTATCGATGCAGTCCACGACATAGTCGAACTTGGAGAAATCAATGTCGCCTGGATCGTCTGGAAGATAAAAATGGGCGTGTTTGTATATGATTGCGGACGGATTGATGAGCTTAGCTCTTTCTTCAGCGACGTCGACTTTGAGCTTACCGATGCTTTCGTGGGTGGCTAAAAGCTGACGGTTGATGTTAGTGAGTTTAAAAGAGTCGGAATCGATGACGTCAATGGTGCCCACCCCAGCGCGAAGAAGAGCCTCAAAGGCATTGCCCCCTACCCCGCCTAAACCGAAAACGGCCACGCGGGCGTTATGGAGTTTTTCGATATTCTCACCTCCGAAGAGGAGTTCGCTTCTGGTCCACTGATCAAACATGGCGTTATTTTAGCGCATGTATGCGCGGGGTAGAAAGAAAAGGGTTATTGGAAGAGCTTTAATCCGTAAGAGGAGATCTTGCTATTAGTGGCAAGGCAATTGGCCGCGAATTCATTGGCCTTCTCCACCGCATGCCACATGAAGGCAAAGTCATAGCTATCCATCTGCTGGAAATCGTTATGCAAGGCGGTGTAGGTATAAGACTCATCGACGGTGACGGCCTGGGTAGCGACGTTAAAAGTCATACAAGATGGGTTAAATCTAACCTTCATCTTGTTGTTATAGTCGGCGGAGGCGGAATAGCTTGGGTAACAAGTCGACTGGAATAAGGCGTTCCTATAGTTACCCCAGGAGAAAGTGATGCTAGAAACGCATCTCTTATGTTGTCCCTGATAATCGAACTCCCAGGCATTCTCAATGTTGAAGACATCTTCGCCTATATCGTAATAAAAGAACCAGCTATAGCTATTCGAGGTGGCAGTAACGGTTTCGAAGGTTTCGCTGCTATATGTTTTGGTGCCAGAGAAGCCATAAAGGCTATCGTCTTGGCTGCTTAAAGAGCCACCCTGAAGGATGAATAGAGCCTTCGCTTTGGAAAGAACGGTTACTCTGGCGCGTAAATTCTTGCTGCCGATAGTGGCCCCGATATAGGCCGCGCCTTCTTTGACGCCGGAGATGCTATTACCGCTTACTCTGGCGATACTAGGATCCGAGGACGCCCAAGTCACGGTAAAGGCAACAGGTTTCTGATCGAGATAAACGACAGGAACTTCAATGGTTTCGCCCTCCACCACGATGAGTTCGTTCTCGCTTAAGGAATAATCCCCTTCGGTAACGGTGACTTTGCACTTCAGGGTTTCTCCTCCTGCGTCGACATAAACCATCGTTTCGCCTACGCCAACGCCGATAACCTCGCCACCGGCGTTAACGGTGACGATAGATGGGTCAGCGCTGCGCCAATTGGAACCGTAGACGCTATTTTTGTATCCTTCCCTCCAAACATGAAGCTCTTTCTTTTGACCAAGCTTAAGCCCAAGAGTTGTTTTGTCTAAATAATATTCATTCGCAGGCGCGCTATAAGAGCTGCTAGCAGGAGTCTCGATGGACTTGGATTCACCACTACTCTCATTCCTGGCAAGTGTGCAGGAGGAAATTGCTATTACAACAATCGGCGCGAATAAAAGCAGATTTTTCTTCATGGTCGTTTTCTCTGAGAGCATTCTACTTTCAAACTATCGCTTTTCCTAGAACTTTAGGGTGATAAACCTAGTTTATAGACATAAATATGTAGCCAAAAAACGCGATTATGTCTAAACAATTCGACCAAAGGTAAAAATATATATTTTTAATTAGTTTTTGCTATTTCGAGGCCCACTCCTTCTTCAGGATGGGCTTCGATATTCATATCACATCTGCTCCATATGGTATTCGATGGCGATGCTATAGATGGCGATGACGGAGAAATGGTTAATGTTCTCAGAATACTTATTCTGCAGGGTAATGGAGTTTCCGTTGACCTCGTACTTCATACCTTTCTCGTTGTAGTTATCGTAAGAGTTGAAAGGTCCTTCAAAGTAAGTACCAGTCACCTCTGCCCCATTAACGGTCGCAGTCAAGGAGGCGTTGGTCAGCATGGAGTAAGTGATCGAGACCGACTTGATGCTCTGATTCAATCCCAAAACCGGAGGCATGGAGATAATGAGGGAGCCACCACTCCCGTCTGGAGAAGCGAATAAGCAAACACCCTTATAGGAGACAGGCTTTTCCTGGACGTAATAACTTGGCGGGGTCGCGTTATTGAAGCTGTACTTAAGCGAGAAGCTGTCGGTGTCAGTCAATAAGACGTTTGCGAGTTCGTAGTCATTGCCGGTTGGCTGAGTGGTGACGTCTTTATCGATTCTAGAGCTATATTCGAAATCGGTTCTGGTGTTGTCGACCCTATTGAGGGTGATGATCGCACCATAGGTGCCATCGACGTCCTGATAGATGGTATCGACGTCGAATTCCCAGCCGAGTTTCTCTTTGTTATCGAGCTTATCGCCATTGACGAACTGAGACTGGAAGGTGGCCATATCGAAATGGTCGCCGGCCATGAATAAGCCATATTCGTCTTTGACGCTGGAGGTGGTGTCATAGGCCTCATTCTCGTTGTTTCTGATCCAGTGGACGACGTCACATTCGCTGGACTGGTCATAGTTGGAATACTTGAGATTGACGTATTTGGTGGAGACGATTTCGTTGGTCGCCTCGCCGTTCTCGGACAGATCCTCCAAAATGGAATTGATGTGCCAGAGTCTAACGCCGGCGTCATCGAAGACATAGGAAGAATGCTTCGCGTCATAGGCGTTAAGGCCAGTTGGGGCGAGAAGCTCAAGGAGCATGTATTCGTCGAATAAGGAATTCGCCTCATTCATGTCTCTGGTAAGGAGGATGTTGTTGCCACTGCTGGCGAAGTCTTTGATATGGACTTTGGTCGAATAACCGACTTCGTAATTGGAAGCATCGTAGATCTGAGGTTTGCTCCAGCCGATGACATTCATCTGATATGGGTCGTGACCACCGAAGTTGTAGGCCTGCATGGTGAATTTACCCGCTGGGTAATACTTCGTGACCGCGTGGTTATCTTCGTATAAGTCGATGAAGCCGAACATATGGCCGGTCTCGTGGATGAAAGTTCTGGAGCCGGTTTCGAAAAAATAGCTTGGATAGTAGGCGGAAAGGTCACTGCAAGCAAGTTGCCCAGAAGGATCGGCGCTCTTGCTGAAACCATATATGGAACCGATCGGGGTGAAGGAGCCGTTGTTGTATTTATGGGCGGCGCCATCGACGTTCGTATACTCGAAAGCAACGGTGCCGTTAGAATCGCCGATCGTGCCGTAATAGTTCGCGGCATAGGCTAAGGAGACAGCGTCGATATAGCCGTCGTTATTAAGGTCATAGTCGCTTCTAGATTCGCCAGAATGGTTATTGAAGTACCAGTCGATGGCGGTGTCGGTCAAAGAACGGACGCGTTGGACGTCCGCTTCGACGGTATCGCCATAGACTTTGCTAGAGGTGCCTGATTCATAGAAATCGCTGATGGTGATATCGAGGTTTAATAAGCCATTGGATTCCTCTTCGTAGAACTGCTTAACGGAATGGAAACCATCTTCGCCTCTCGTGGTGTTAAAGACATATTCAAGGTCGGTGAGAATCTCTTGCTTCTGGTCTTCTCTGAAGAAGGAAGTCGAGTTGTTAAACCAAACAGGGATGACGAGCATCTTGATGGTTCCTTCGTTTGGGAGGATATAGGCCCTATTCCTGTATTTATTGTTGAAATAATCGGTCCAGGTATAGGCGGTTGTATCTCCTTGATAATCTTCGGTGACAAAGAAGAGGACATCATAGTTAACGGTTTTGCTGACACCATTCGCGCTATAGCCAAGGGTCACGCGCTTATGGGTGGCATCGAGTGCGGCAATGTTTTTGGTGAGGCTTGTTTCACCGCTGATATCCACTTCCGTTCCACTCTGGTATTTGGCGTATACCTTGCCTAAGAAATGGAGCGTGTCATTAACGATGACTAAATCATCAGCGCCGTTTTTGGTGTAGATCTCCAAAAGCACATCATTCTTAACCTCAACATGGACGGTTAAGGATTTGCCCTGATGGGCGAAGGTGACGTCGCTATTACCAGCGGCTTTACCGGTGATCTTGTTATTCTCGCCATCAACGGTAAGGACATCGGTGTTGGAGGCGGTGATCACATTGGTGACGTTGCCGTTATTGTATTTGGCTCCGAAAGACAAGGATTCGCCGACATACATCGATAAGGAATCGCCATCACTAAGTTTGGCTCCGCTAGAGAGGTTAGTGACCTCAAAGGTGTTTTCTGGTGGGCGCTCGCTGCCCTTGTTGATATGGATATTGAGGTAGACGGTGTCATAGACCCTAGAAGCATCCTGACTCAAGGTCTTGATGACGATTTTGCCGTCTTTTTCTTCGCTAACTCTCTTGGTGATAACTAAACCAGCAGAGGAAACGCTCATGAAGGAAGAGAAGGCCTGATCGGCGAGCTCGAAGGTTTTGATATATGGGGTATTAAAGTTAACCTCGGTTCGGATCTGGTAGGAATCGCCGCCATTGACGGTTAAGAAATAATTCCTGCCGCTTGCTTCGTATCTGAGGCTAGAGTCGTTGAGGGTGATTCTTGCATAGGCCTGTTCCGGATCTAAAACATCGACGATGAAGTATTTGCTCGCAACCCTCTTGGCACTGCCGTTCTTATGCAAAGAGACGGTAACGGAATCTACGCCTTTGGCATTCGCACTGACTAAGCCGGAGGAAGAAACGGAGATGATGTTCTCGTCGAAACCACTATATTCGAAGTGGTAATCATCGCCGAGTTTGCTATCGACGTTGGTCTTAACCTGATAGGTGTCGCCGACGAAGAAGGTTAGGAGTTTGAATGGATGTTCGGAGTCAGAGTCTTCGATGGTCATCCTTTCATCGGTGACGAAATCGAAATCAGTCAAAGTGTTATTGGTGTTGGAATTCGTCTCTTTAGAACCTGTATTCGACGGGAAAAGGAAACTGCACCCCGACAATAGGAGCGAACCCAACATCAAAAATGAAGCAATCAAACCAATTCTCTTTTTCATCGCGAACTCCCTAAATGGCAAAAAAGCCTTGACGCGTTCTTGCGTAATTTCAATTTTTTATGATTATAACCCCCAAAAATGTGGTTTTAAATCGCCTTAGGTTAATTAGGCGTATTAATAAAATGAAAAATGACTGACGTTTACGTCAGCCCCTCGATTTGCGCTTAAAGAAGGCTATATATCCAGCTTATGGTTATTGCTTACCATTTAACCAAAACCGCTAAGGCGGCTAAGCCAAAAGTTACGGCGGTATAGATGAGCAGTTTAATCAGCTGCGATTTGAGGTTAAAGCCCAATTGCCTTGCCCCACCAATTCTTTGCATTCCGGGAAATAATGCGGGAAGAAAATCGAGTAGCACAATAAGTAGAAATCGAAGAGGGTCATATCGAATAATTTGGTGCCGATGAAGAGAATCAGGAGTCTGAAGAAAATAGGATAAGTCTTGTCAACGGTGTTCTCTCTTTTTGCGCCTTCTCTTTTCGGGCGCATCGAAAAAGAGGCATCATTTAAAATGTCTTTTAAAACATTGGCTTTTTGCTACACTATCTATCGAAGAACGTCCCGCTGCGAAGCATTCCCCAGATGCATACCAGGAGCTTCCTGCAGGCCGCCGTCGCAGCCGCCTTGTGGCAAAGGCCGCTGCTTTTCTTTTTCGAGTAGAATTCGGTTATCGCGTTGGACGCTTTGTGCATCCCCATGTTCTCCACGGCCAGGTATAGGCATCTCCTCAGGAACGCGTTCCCCTTCCGGGTGATGGAATAATGGAGGCCGTCGTTCCTGCCCGACTGGAGGATCGTCGGGTCCAGCCCCGCGTACGCTACCAAGCCGTTCCGGCACGAGAACCTCGACGGCTCCCCTATCTCCGCGCAAAGCAACGCGGCGAGCGGCTCGCCTATCCCGTCGATGGACAGGATCTGGGCGAAATGGGGGAGCTCCTTGGCCAAGGCGATCAGCTCTTCGGTCGCCCCGCCCAGCGCCTCCATGTCCCGTTCGACGTCCGACATGGCGGACATGAGGGCATCGACTTCGCCGTCGTTCGGCGAGCATCCGCTCAGGGCGCCCTTCGCGTAGGCGATCAGCTTTGACGCCACGGCTTGCTTCGAGATACTGCCTAATCTGATTTTGGCCCCGCCCATCGCCTTGGCGAGCGATTCCGCCTTCGCCTTCGCGAGCCTCTCGGGATGCCTGTATTTCCCGACCGCCCACATCGCGTATCCGGAGAACGGGTCGCACGCCTCATCCAATAAAGGCCAGACGCAGTCGAGGCTTTTCCTGTATTGGTTCTTTGACGCGACCAGCCTGTCCGCGATTGCGGCCCTCCTTCGCGAGAGCGAATACAGCTGGGAATAAAGGGAGGATTTTGGCGTGGCCCTCCTCAGGCTTCTGGTGTAGGCGACCTCCGCTATCACTCCGCAGTCCAGGGCATCCGTCTTCGTCGGCCTGACCCTGCTTTTCCTGACCTTCGCCGACTCCAAAGGCGATATTAGGTAGACATCCAGCCCCAGCGATTCCGCCCATCTTATGACGGGCTTGGAATAAACCCCGGTGGACTCCAGGACGGCCTTCGGCTTTCTGCCCGACCTTTCCTCTAGCAATCTGGAGATTTCCTCCGCGGGCGCCATCCCGCTTTTCGTATGCGCCACCTTGATCGGCCTGCCAAGCGGCTCCCCGAAGGAAACGAAGCCCTGGCAATGGCTGCATCCCTTCGAGACGTCGAACGCCAGCACGGGCGCTTCGCTGTCTATCATCTCATAGACCTTCCTTTCCGGCATTCGGATCCTTCCCGGGATCCGCGTTAGTCCTTTTGGCGACGCTTTTTCCAAAGATATACGCGCGATAACGAGTTCGTTTCGCATTAGGGTTAAGCGCGCTTCTCCAAAGGCGCGGACCGCGCATTTTTCATGCCGAGCTTACGCTCAAAAACCCCGCGCGCTGATCCGCCATTCCCTTTGCATGCCTACAAAAGGAAAGCCGAGGCCATGGCCTCTCTCCGGGAATCCAAGAAGGTATATTACCCTTGAAACGGATTATTTATAGGAGAGGGATCACTTCCTCGGCTCTAAGTGTAGGAAAACCCCGCGTCTAAAAGGACTGACACACCATATCAATCCTATGCTCCCAAGTTAGCGGGGTTTCAGCGTTTGTCTGGGTTGTTTTTCAACCAACCCCATCAGGATTTAGAGAGCCCTTTTAACTTTGATAAACCGTTAAATGGTTCTTTGCGGTCCACCCCTTAGGTATTCGAAGGTGACCTCATTAACGACTCTATAGTAATGGGTCTTGCCTTCCAACGTATTGACCATGAAAGCCGTATTGGACTCGAAGACTATCTCGCCACAATCACAAGAGAATTTGTAGGCGTTGTATTCGTTAGGCTCGCCAGAGAAAGAAGGGTTCTCGATCTCCTGGAAAATCATGTCTTCAAAACTCTCGAGACGAGGGAAGGAATCGGTGTAATCGATAGTCCCGTCGGCATTACTCACCTTCATGTCCAGAAGGGACTGCCAGAGGAAGCCATTTCCATATAGATTCGAGAACATTGGAAGCGCGGTGTCGAATGAAACAAATCTGCCGTCGAAAATAGCAACCGGCCTGCCCTCGCTCACGGAGACGTAGTGTTTCTCTCCCGTCTTTGTTACCACGATCAGCTCCCACAAACCCCCGCCCATCAACATTTCGGGATCATCGAACACGATCCTCGCCGTGCTTAGGTATTCATAAGTTCTCTGAATCTCCGATGGTTCATAGCTATAAGTGTAATAATCCAGCGTTTCGAAAGTCGGGCAAATAGACCCATGGCGATAACCAGAGATGACCATAGCAATGTCCTCTTCCTTCAACCTCCCGATCCAACCATAACTTTCTTTCAAAGTCAGGCTTTCCCTGCGCTCACTAGGATCATAGGAATAGAGGGCGAAAACTTTTGCCGATTTTTCTTTGGCCGAGCAGGTGCCATATATCTTCGTCCCGGCAGGGTAGGATTCCCATTCTTCGAACGTCCTGTCGCGATATATGCAATTAGTAGTCGATAATTCGCCAACAGAAACGGAAGCGTCTAGTGCCCTAAGGCTTTTGCCACCACCCGGAACGGCGGCAATCTCGAATTCGGCGATATGGCAATGGGTGACTTTTACGCCCACTATCGTGGCTTTATCCCAATCATAATAATCTGGATGCTTCTTGGAGGCCGTCCATTCACCTTTGTAGCTAATTTCGACGAAATCCCCAACGGCCGCATAATCCACGCCAACATATTCAGGAGAAAACGGCAGGCGCACATCGCCGAAAAGAAACGTAGCCTCGCCTTCTTCGAGCGAGCCATAATCGGCCCCGATGCGCCCGCTGATGGTTTTTACGTCGCTAGGCTCGCTGCTCATAGAAACGTCGGGACTGCTTGTTCCGGGGGCTAAGCGGTTATCAACAAAACAGCCACTTAAGGCGAAGGAAGCTATAGTTAATGGAATGATGATTGATTTGCTTCTTTTCATCTCTACTTCCTCCTGTGGATAAAATGAATCGCATCAATTTGAGATTGATTGAGTGATGAAATTGCTAATATAATCCACTTTAGATAAATAAACACAAGTCTTATTTTTCAAAAGTATTCGGATATTATTGTGCTGGCCCTTTTTATGGGGCCGCTTAACATCGATTTTATCCCCATAAAGTCGATTTCGGCACCTGTCCGCCAAAGGAGAACCGCCCATGAGATTAAACAGACTATTGCCGCTTCCGCTAATGATGCTCGCCCTTACTGGCTGCGGATCCGGGACACCAGAAATCATCGGCGTAACCCACACTCTTTATCTTAACGGGGACGGAGAACCGCAAGTCGTCACTCCAATCGAACGCATCAAAGAGAAGGACGGCAAGAGTTACCCCCGTTACGAGGTGATGAATTCCAGGATTTATTCCTTGGAAATCAGGCCTGTGTGGCGTGGATCGAAACAGGTGGTTTTCAGTGGCAACGTCGCCACGTTCTCCGCATCGGATTATTGGACGATTACATTTGACGAAGAAGCCTCGAAAGCGAATCCGATATACAACATCAGTTTCGAATATCCAAAAGACACGGAAATAGAGGATCTGACCTTAAAATACCAAGTCGGTGATTTTAGCGATCACATCATCCTGAAACTAATCCCTTACAGCGTCGTGGCTTAAACGCCTAAGCGAAGACTATTCAAACAGTTCCGAGAAGTCCCTGGCGGTTGTTATTTCATATTCGTATCTAAGATCGGATGAGATAAAGACCTTAGGGGAAATTACGTAGTATTCTGTGGAACCAGCCACGAAACTGTATTTGGCGTTTTCTTTGGTGTAACGATGATCGCTGGTCTTTTCGGCAAATTCGAAATCTCCGAGGTCGGTAACGATCTTGTCAAAGAAACCATCGGCCGCCGCTTTCATCGTTATAGAGAGGGTTCTCTCATCGAAGCCGTATCTAATCTCTTCGGCCGAACCGAATAGCATTGACTCCCTTATAAAGTAGTATTTCTCCCCAACGATCAACACACTCGAAATGGTTTTAATCACATTTTCAACACCATCAACAACGTAATAATAAGAACGATCGCCGTTCGCTGTAGAAAGGCGTTCGATATTAACGAAAAAGCTCGGGTCGCACTCATAGGCGATTAGATTTAGGTTTCGGACCGCGAGAGAGATAGTGTTTTTGCTTGAAGAGCGATAAATCGTCCGAAAACCGCGAGCCCCACCGACCACATCGTATCTAAACGAAGACAGCGTGTCTGTCGTGACATTCCTAGCCCAAGGATAAAGGTCTTTGATCTTGGTTGGTTCGGTCCCGATATCGCTGATCCCGAAAACAATCATTTTTTCTATTCCGGAAACGTTTATATCGACCGTGTAAAGCTGATCATCGCCCGAGAAGAAGAAAAACCCTTCGTAATGAGTGGAATTGCTTTTGGAACCGTTTCGCCACCACGTGAAAGGGGTAGTGCCCATATTCACGGAAACAATCGGATAATCCGGCAACAACGACGCATCCTGGGCATCGATGTCGATGCTGATGAAATAAGTCGAAGAAGCATCTGCGATGGCGTTATAGACGCCCCGCTCTTCTTCCAAACGCAAAGGGGTGTGATTAGGATCCACCGAAGCAATGGAAAAGCTAAAGTCGTTGACGTGATACTTATTCTCCCATTCTACATAGACGCCTCTAGATTTATCGAAGCGGAAAACGCCTCTCCCGTATTCTTCGTCATCGTAGTACTGTTTGACTCGCCTTATAGCGAGGTCGCCATCATCGATAGACAAGAAATAAGAGAAACATTGCCTTTCAGACAAAGTGAATATTTTTTCGCGATTATGCAAGTCGTATATCTCGACGAAGAAATAAACAATGCCGCTGCCCGAGGAACTGACCATGCAGAAATCACGGTACCCGTCATTATTGACGTCTTTGACGAATAGGCTCTGGGCGTGGGAAACGTCCGCGCGGTATGTTCCGTTCGTTAATTCGCCATTCGATTCGAGTTTAAAGGGCGAATCACCGAATTCTTCAAGCTTAAACTCATCCGCCCTGCGTCCGTTGTCTCTGTCGCCGAAAACATCGAAAACCTCGAAAACCGGGAGTTCGCCTCCCTGCGATTTCGAAGTGGAAGTGCCTACGGATAGATTACCGCTTTTACTTTCCCCTGAATCGGAGTTCAAAGAAACGACGTTGCAGGACGTCAAAAGAGAAAGCAGCAAAGCGCCACAAATTATTCCTTTTTTCATATCTTTATTAAACAACAGTAATTAAGATTTTTGAACACAAAATGATAGAAGCTCATGGCACTTGCTATCAAAGAAGCTCTTTTTATGCGATCGCTCTGTAACTGACCGTGAATCCGAATGCGCTGAAATAAAAGTTCCAAGCCGCTGCGTCGACTGTTTCCCGCACTTCAAAAGAGGTGACATAAAGCCCGGAGGAAGGGTCGCTAAGTTTATATTCGTCTGAATGCTTTTGGTGGTTGCTTGGATGCTCGCCGCCGCGATCACGGGGCCCGAATCACTCATTGGGCTTTGGAGTAAGTCCCTCCGACGTATTCGTAATATATTGGGTCTGGGAGCCTATAGTCGAGGTCCTTGGTCCACTTATCCATTTCCTCATCCGTCCAGGTTCTCGATAGATGCTCAAAGGAGAAGGAATTGAGGACTCCGTCTTGATAATCCACGGTGCCCCAATGCTCTTTTAGACGGTCATCGCTACCGATGGAGTAATAGCCGAAATACATTCCACCTTCGTCCGTTTTGCCACCGGCCTTATACATCGATACCTGGCGGGAATAGGTGAATATCATTTCGGTATTGCTGCCGATGTTAGTATAGGTTCTGCCAGCCACAAAGCCTTCAAGAGGCTTCTCTAAGTCCGGGGAAAAGTATTGGAAGTACGCCTTCGCGTAATAATCATTCTTATATGGGTAGATGAAATAGAAATACGTATCTTCGTCTAAAGCGTATTTGCCATTAAGGAGGCAGGTGAAATTCTCAACGGTTGGGATCGAATAATCCGTCTCCGCATCAGTCTTGGACTCTTGCTTATATTCTTTCCCCTCCCTCACGTATGTTCCGATGATATACGGGAGCTCAGAGTAATAGAACTTCGTTTCTGCGCCGGTGTATTCCTCTAGAATCCTAAATTGGTCGATCGGGTCTAAGGACTCTGTGTAAGTGCCGATATGCTCGGTGGCATCTCCGATCTTGATGTTGAAATGCAGATTGTCTTTGATCTTACCGATGTAGTTCTCGTAGGTGACTACGCGGTTGAATTGGCCTTCTCTTTTGAGGACGCCGTTTTCGTAGTATTTCATGGAGAAATTGCCCTTGCTGCCATCGAATTCGAAATAGGCGTCAGGATTCTCTAATCTCTTGTCTGTGGCGTCATGCAAAACGAATTTGCCGGTGATCGGTTCGTATGACTGCTTATGGATGTTGTCGGTGTCTCCACCGAACATCTCGCCAAGGAAACCGCAGCCAGCAAGGCCGATCGCCATCATTGGAAAAAAGAAAAACTTCGCAATCCTTTTCATGAAAATACCTCAAAGTGGATTATACAAAACCTTTTTGGCTATAAAAAGGGCAGACGTAATCGCATCAACCCTGTTTTTGTCTGTTGGCCGGCTTACAACGTTTTGATGCGGTCGAACGCCTCATAGTGCCAACTGAAAGAAGTTATTGAGCAAAGATAGACGAATATTTGCTATTTCCGATCTTTCTAGCCATCTCGACCATCTTGCGGACTTCGTCGATAACCTTGTCCACATTGTCTTTTTGGGCATCGAAAGGTTTTCTGAAGTCGATTTTCGCATCGCCCAACAGATTCTTTCTTAAAGCCAAGCTCTCCCCGACGTCCGTAAAATATCTATCTCCAGGATCAATACCGATGGTTTCGAATATCGTAATGATGTTGATTCTTTTCGTGGCCATTTTATTAAACGTGAGGTCAACAACGTTTTGGTCCGATTTATACACAACAGCAACGCCCTTCAAACTGGTACCGAATTCAGGCCAATAAGAGTTTGGCCCCCTATCCACCTTGTCTTTTGTAAACGCCAAATCAACATGATAATCGCCTATATAATCGATAAGATGGTTCCAAAAATCGGTGATTTGATAATCTATTTGTGTTTTGCCGTGTTGTTTTACTTTGCAAGAGTCGCTTAAGACCTTTTTATCTAATTCATCGACGCATAAATCAACGACGCTTTCGTGGGAAATTTGTAATTTATAATCTTGAGAAGTTTCTTTATCCAGGTATTTTTTAGGGGCAAATAGAACGACATGATGGCCTTTTAAGCCCAATTCGGTTTCTAATTTAGGCGCCCTTAGCTCATACCTCTCTCTTTGTCTTGGCTGGGCGCTTGCCGCAATTTTATCCTCAATGAAAATAGCAAAACGGCTCTTATCTGGTCTTTCAAAAATTAAAACAACATCAGACTCGCCGACTTTTCCCGGTTCTTCCTCTTGAGTCAATGAATGGATTATTTTTACCAAGGTCCCTGATTCCCCGACCTTTCTTAAGAAGAGGTTCTGCACCTCTTTTGATAGACTCGCCTCTCTCATGAGAGCGAAATCTGTATCGCGTTCAGCGATGTAAGCCAATTCAAAGTCCATAACTACGACTCCTTCGATTAATTTTATATTGTGTTACTGAAAAACCGCTATTTTTTGACACGGAATTTGATGAGGCTTTCCACTTTTTGAAACCGAGAGAAATAATACCCAACCGAGCCTCTTTGGTATTCTGGCAGAATCTCCTCGCGAACGCGTGAAGCGAATTTAGTCGCTCGCCCTTTGCAGAAGGATCTGCAGTCGTACTCAACTTTAACTCGAGAGCCCGCCGAATCAATTGGGATATACAAGTTGATTTCGGATTCGAAGTAAATATAGATGGTTCCGGATTTTTCATCCAAATCAACGCCCTTAAACCTTAAATCAAAAATTGCAGGCGAAGTTGCCACATCTTTACTGTAATTCCAAGAACCGTTTTCGCATAAGGATTTCACAGAGTCAGAGAAGTACCTAATTTGATCTTCTTTCTCAGTGAGTCTCCGCCCTTCTGGAGTCGCCCTAAAAGCGGCTTCTTTACGTTTTCTTTCTTCCTCTTCGGCGGCTTGCCTTGCTCGAAAAGCCTTATTTCTAGCGGCAAGCTCTTCTCTACCGCCTTGATAGCAGAAACGATAATCTATCAGCCACTCTTTAGCGGCGATGAGGTAAGTGATAAAGCCAAACGGGATAAAGCCCATGACCCTTAACCACTTATACGGCCAGGTAGCCGAAGTCTTCATCCAGCGTTTGTAGATGATCCACCCCATGATTGCCTCGAATAAAACGGCAACGTCTAAAATCGCAACGATCACATCCACGAACTTAGGGACAACAATGCCCAGAGGAAGCTGCCCCAGCACAATCCCATAAACCGGAGTAATGATAATCGCCGCCACGGTGTTTATGATCGCGCCGACCTTCGCCGGCGTATCGCTTCCGCGATTTGTGATGTCATCTTCTCTTGCCATAAAAACCTCCTGTCTCTAAATCAAGAAAAAGCGTAAAGACTTTTTGTTTTTTCTATGTTTCTTGGTTGCCTTTATGATAGCAAAAAAAGGCGATCAAACTCTAGCGATCGAACCGATGCACAAAAAAAGCCCTGATATTTCATATCAAGGCTTTGAATCTCTAACTGGCAGGGTTTCAGTGTTTTGATACAACCGAACACCAACAATCACAGACCGAACGCTATTTCTTTAATAGCTTTTTAAGCTCTTTTTAGCGTTATAAGAGACGCCAAAGAAACCAACGAACATCACAGGGGCAAAGATGGATAAATACATGAACACTGTTGCTAATTCTTTATATTTAACATCCCCTAAAGCGTTAGGATTCGCATTGATTGAAGAATAAATAGAGAAGAATAACGCCACTACTACTGCAACCAAAATCAAGTAGTTAGTAAACTTATAATCATCTTGTTTGAGCATGAATACAGACATGAGTCCGAACAATAACACTAACGAGATTCTTTGAGGAATATCTCTAAATGGCAAAATGATGTTTAACAAAATAGCTAAAAGGAATGATGATACAAGAAGAATGTATCTAATTGGGCCTCTCTTATATCCAATAATGCCGTACACTATCGCTCCGACATGGGCCAACAGTAAAACACCATAGCTAACAATCATTAGAGCGTTTAAGTTGTTCGCAATGGCAAAGATAAATAACCCAAGTTGGGTAAGCAGACCAACAAGGACTAATATCATTTGAATATATAACAAAGCTTTAATACTTTTTTTCATATACACATGATAACAAAAAAATAAAAGGACTGACACATTGTATCAATCCCATTTAACTAAGTTGGTGACCCGTACGCGATTCGAACGCGTGAATGCATGCGTGAAAGGCATGTGAGTTAAGCCGCTTCTCCAACGGGCCAGTGGCGCGCACTAGAGGGTTCGAACCTCCGACCGATCGGTTAACAGCCGATTGCTCTACCGCTGAGCTAAGTGCGCGCGTTGCGCTTTGAAGCGCATGACAAATAATAGTGTAATGAAAGCGCCTTTGCAACAAAAAAATGACGCATTATCTTAGGAAACAAAAAGAGGCGGTACGACGCCGCCTCTTTCGTATCAATTTCTTATTCGCCGAGTTTCTTTTCGATCGCCTCAAAGAGGTCTTTCACGGTCTTGAAGGCCACGAGTTCCTCAGTCTCGAAATGCACGCCGAATTTATCTTCGACGTCTAAGCACATATCGACGACGTCTAAGCTGTCCAAGCCAAGTTCTTCGAGGGATTTGTTCTCATCAAGATTGGCGACAGCAAGTCTTTCGCAGAATAATTTTTTGATTTGTTCGATTTGTTTTCCGGCCATATGTTGGTATTACCTCGCCCAACTATTATAGAAGGTTGCCACATGGCCTTCAATTTGAAGAATTTTCGTCTATTTTCCGTCCCAGTTATCCTCGGCCGCGATGCGGCTGGAGATAGTGCTTGTGCTGCTATTAAAGGCACTGACCATGACACCGCCGACGAGGGCGAAAATGGTAAGAACGAGAATGATGCCGAGAAGCTGCCCTTTGATTTCTCCCATAACTCCACCTCCTTTCTTTCATTGGAAATAGCCGATCACCGCGCTGCGTCTGACGGTGATGGCGATCGCCTTATCTGAGATAACGAATGGGATGTAATCGCGGCTCACATAAAAAGAGACCGATTCCCCATAGGCTTTGTATGACTGTTTATCGTCGGTGTAATAGATCTTCGCCTTCGCTTCTTCGTAGACGAATTTGGCAATGCTATCGTTCAGCCCGCCTTGCATCGATATTTGATATGAAGCGGTAAGCGAGATGGCGTCTAGCTGACTATGTATCGATTCGATGCAAGCTAAGTCCCCGGCGTATAAAAACACCTGAACTAAGAAAAACATCGATAGGAGCAATGAGAACTTATAAGACATTGTAGATACTCCCCATGATGATGACTAAAGAGGCCGTTAAGGTAAGCATGGTTAGCCCACTTCCGATAAGCGGGAAGGCCTGCATGTTCCCTAAGGTCTTTTTCTTCCTCTCCCTCTCTAAGAGATGGCGTTCCTCGCTGAAGGAGGCGAAGAGGCTTTCGAATTGCCTGATATGGGCCATTCCACCACCTTCATCGACCATCTGATAGACGCTTAACATGACCTCCTTTATGGATAGGGAGGAGAAATGTTTGGAGAAAGCTAGAAACGGGGCGAGGCTCTTATCGTTATCTATGCCATCAAGCAGTTCATCGAAATATGGCTTGATGTCGCTTTGGGATAATAACGACGCCTCCTCTAAGGCGCGGTAAACGTTATAGCCATTGCTGATATAGATCGAGAAATAGGTAAAGCTTTCGACGAATTGGTCCGTCGCCCTTTGTTCTTTTTCCTTAAGCAAGATGTCGTAACGGCTGAAATAGAAGAAGCCGAATACCAAGGCGAAGATGGCCACGCCCGGAAGGATGAAGATACGTCTTAGATAGAGATAGCTTCCGATAGCGATCGCGATTAAAAGAAACTCCAAAGCAAAGAGCTTCGCATATTCTTTCTTTGGGTCTAGCCCAAGCGCGTCCCACATCTCATTTCTTTTCTTCATGCTTTTTCCTCCTGAATGAGAGCTTCGGCTTACCGGAATAGACGTAGAAATAGAAAAGGATCGAGCCTAAGAAGAAAGCGAAGAAGATGGAGATGGAGCAAAGGAAGAATGGGTTCTTCTCCAAGGCGTCATAGAAGTTGGCTAAGCCAAGGCGAAGGAAAGAGAAGATGCCCAGGGAGATTACCCACATGATGAGGTACTCCCTCATTGAGGCCTTCCCCTCCTTTTCAATCGCATTCTCGCTTTCTTCGATTCTTGTTAATTCGTCTAGAAGCCCTTTGGAGATATCAAGGAGGTCCCCGCCTTGGGCCTCATATAAGGAATAGAGACTTAAGAACATGCGGTAGCTCTCCATCTCGAAATAGTTATTGAGATAGACGATGCGGTCTCTGACGGCCTCGCTTTCTATGCCTTTGACCACTGAGCCAAATTCGCCTGAAGCGTCGCTTATCGCCCCGTCATAGCTTTTCTCCAAGGAACCGGTTAAGGCCAAAGAGATAACGAAGGAGGAGATAAAACGGAAACTCTCCTTCCTTTTACGCCTTCTCTCGTAGAGAGACTTCATCCAAGGCTTAAGCAAAAAGAAGGCGGAAAGTAGGTAAATTAAGGCAATCGAAATGGCGATGATTAAGTTATCGCTTAGCCAAAAGGCGAGTAGGCCAAAGGAGCAAGGCAAAAGGAGGATAAACGCGTCGATCATACGTCCTTCCTTTCGTAGATGATGTCCATCTTCATCTCTTTCTCGTTCAGCCTTCCTATGCTTTGGACATAACGGAAGATGGTCCCATCCTCTTTTATCTTCTTGGCCAGATAAACAAAGATGGTGAAATGGTGATAGACCTCCTCAAGGAGTTCTTCCCTAAGGATTCTTTGACCGCCTAATAGGGCTAGCCTAACCATTCGTTCTGGCATGGACACCAAATCCTTTGAGTGGATAGTCATGAGGATGGGGTGCCCTGAAGAAACGGAAGTGATGGCTTCATTCATCTCCGCGCCCCTGGCCTCGGCGACGACAATCAAATCAGGACAGTTCCTTAAGGCGTTTCTAATAAGCGAGGAATAGGTGGAGGCGTTATATCTTTCATCGACCTGCCAGGAGGTTAGATCAATCCCGGATGCCCCACGGATCCTTTCTAATTCTTGGAGGTTATCGACGACGATGACTCTAGTCGCCTCCTTTAGGTGCAATAAGAGGTATTTCTGGAGTTCGGTTTTTCCGCTGGAGGTGATGCCACCGATAACGATTGATTCGCCGTTATTGATGGCCTTGACCAATATTTCCCTGGCTTCCCCTTCAAAGAAGGGGGAATTGTCCTTGATGACGCTTTGCTCACCGAGGATTCGGAGGGAAAAGGAATAGCTCCTGCCGTCTTTGACCCTCACGATATTCGTGAAGGCGGCGTTAAGCCTATAACGGGAAAAGGAGAGGTCTAAAAACGGCTCGCTGAAGGAGAATTGCTTCTCGCCGTAATTGGCGATTTGCCTTAGGAAGTCGCCTACTGTTTTCCTATCGACCTCAAGACGCGCCTTCTTCCTGCCTTCGAGGTTAGTCTCATAAAAGAGTTCCTCGCCGTTATAGGAGATATCAGTCACGCCTTTTTTAAAGAGGAGAGGCTTAAGGAAAGAAGCTTCCACGAATTCTTTTAATCTCTCGTCATTCATGTCCGCTTGCCTCGATTGAAAAATGTAGGCTCTTGGTGAATTCGCCATAGAGGCCAAGATCGCTCTTCATAGTCACGGAGACGTAGTTATGCCGACTCCCCTTTAATGGAGCGATGGTCCGATACTTAAAGGAAAGATCAGCCTTAACTCCATAAGGGCTAAGACTCTCCGCGACATAAGCTCTAGATGCCGCCTCTAGGCTTGCCTCATCGAAATAAGGAATCGTCCTATCGCCATAGCTTTCGAAGGCCATGACGTTATTCATCGGGATGGCCTTAAATAGACCCAAGAAGGCCCTATTGACCCCGGAAAGGGTGAAATTGAAGTTGAAGGAGAGGACCGAGAAGATAAGGATCAGACTCCAAAGGAACATGTTCTCCATCTCTATTCCCCCAAACCGCATTTAAGGGTGTATTCCCCATAGAAGGGGTTCCCGTAATGCTCTTTGTGACGTAAGAAAAATCCAGGAATAAGAACGCCGCATTTAAGGGGTCCGATATTGAGGATATGGAGGGAGAAATTATATTTCTCATTCACCCTGCCCTTACCTATAGGTAAGAAGATGTTATTCGAGACGATATCGTTATCCCTGATATCGCCTGGTTTCCTCATCTCCAGGTTTACGCGGCTATAACAGTAAGTGTCGCTGCACCTTAAAAGATGGATGCCGCCACCATAGACATAAACGCTTTTCATGGGGATGGCGATATGGTTGCCAGTTTTAGCTAAAGGGAAATCCTCAAAGTGGTCGAATAGCCATAGTTCCGCCTCAAAGGAGGCCGTGCCTTTGCCTCTATAATCGATGTAGACGGCCGGAGCAGACATCAATATGTAATCGTAGGCGTCGTTATCTTGTTCCTTGTATAGGAGCTTCCTGCTCTCTGAAGCATCGATTGAGACGTTTAAAGAATAGGGAGTCAAATGATTCGGGCTGCTCCAATAAAAGTAATAGGAAGGGAAACTTACACTCTCTTTGCAATCATACGTCGCTATCTCCCCGGTTTTGCCCAAAGGGACGTTTACGCTCCAGGAATAGCTCTTATTCGCATTCGTGCCGCTGGTCTTGCGAACTTTGACTTCGAACTTGCCCCCATCATCGGAATTAAGCAAAGAAGACGGAACTTCGATCGTATAGCTCTTTTTAAGCGATGAAGCGTAATAGGTCTCGCTGAAGGAAGAGCCCCCTACCCTTGTTCTTTTGCTACCTACTACGAAGTAGGTTTCAAAGATAAAGGCGCCCGCGCTTGAAGCCTGGAAATCAATCGTGGTTGAGAAGAGCTGCCCCTTGATTAACGGACCTAAGTTACCGCCAGAGAAGGAGCCTAGTTCGTTGGTGGTATCTATGGCCGATGGCTTCGCGAGCTCATGGAGGTAGGAGCATCTTTCCTCTTCCGTCTTAGAACCGCACGAGGCAAGAGAAAAACAAGTAAGGGCAGGAAGAAAAAGAAAAGCCCGAAATCGCTTCTTCATCAGAAAGCCTCCCTAAGCTTAAGGAAGAGGTTCTTCTTGGAACGTTGGTAATTCTTCACGCCCGCGCCCCCAAGATACCAATACCTATAATGACGCCCGGACTCGAGGCAATCATTGATGAAGATCTCGCCTTCGAATTTAGGTAAAGAGGCATAGAAAAGAGCTATCTCCTCTAGCTTCTTCCTACTCCTCTCCTGCTCCTTGCTTAAATAGAAATCCTGTTCCCCTAGTTCGTAGATATGCGAATCAGGACTCCGACCGAGATCTAGCAAAGCCGAACGGTAGATACTTTTGACGTATCCGACGAGTTCCTTCGTGCTCATAGAAACGTTTAGCAGCTCAATTTCCATATGGGCCCTCCTACTTAGGAAGTAGTAAGGAAATCGACTCTTGCATCGAAAAGATTTTTGATACTGTATAAAAATCTCCCAAATATGGCGATAAATTGCTTATAATCAGCCATATGATTCTTTTAATCGGCGCCTCGGCTTCAGGCAAAACGGAAGTCGCGAAAGTCTTGCTGTCCAAATTCGGCATGAAGAAAGCCATCACCCATACCTCCAGGCCTATCCGCCCAAGCGAGGTCGATGGGGTTGACTATCATTTCGTCACGAAAGAAACATTCCAACGCCTCTGGGACGAAGGGAAACTCATCGAGAATACCCTCTATAATGGCAACTACTATGGCTGCTCGAAAAAAGAGATCGCCAAAGACAAAGTCGTCATCCTTGACCCAAATGGCTTAAAGAAATTCCAATCCCTCAATGACCCAAGCCTCATCACCTTCCTCCTCACCGCGGAAGAAGAAACCAGAAGAGAGAGAATGGGCATTAGAGGCGATGCCAAAGAAGCGATCGAAAAACGTATCGTCAATGACCGCGTGGCCTTCTCTAAGGAAGCCATCGGACATACCGACTATGAGATCGCTACCGAAGGTAAAAGCATCGAAGAGATCGCTAACCTCGTCTATACCACCTATATAGAAGCGTTAAAAAAGAAGGCCTCACGCAAATAGTGAGGCCTATTTTCATTCGTCGTCTTTTATCTTGCGTCTTGGGTGATATTTGACTTCGAGTTCCTTGACCGTATACTCGGTCGTCTTTTTGACTTCGACGTCGACGCGACCGTAGGAGAAAGAGTCCCCTACCACTGCGAAACGGCCAAGCTTATCGATGACCCAGCCGGAGACGGTGTTATAGTCTTCGTCTACCTTGTCCTGGTCCATGTTGAAACGGTCGAAGAAGTCATGGATGCCCATCTTGCCAGAGACTAAGAAGAGATTGCGTTTCTTGGTTGGAACAACATCAAGGTGGATGGTCTCCGATTCGTCATAGAGCTCGCCGACAAGTTCCTCAAGGATATCCTCAAGGGTCAAGATGCCATCGGTTCCGCCATATTCGTCTTTGACGACGGCGATATGGTGATGGCTCTTCTTCATCAACTTAAGAACGCTGGAAACCTCCATCGTGCTTGGAACGGCGAGGATAGGGAGGAGCAAGGACTTATAATCAAGCTTCTTTTCGTTCGTGAGCATCGCTTTAAGCAACGACTTGGTTGGGATATAGCCGATGATTCTATCGAAGAACTGGTTATAGACGATGATGCGGGAATGACGTAAGGCCCCAGGTTCTTTGACCCAGGCATTGAAGTCATGCTCGGTGTTATAGCCAACGATATCGACGCGAGGGGTCATAATCTCTTCAACCGTCGTGTCTTTGAAGCCGATGGATCTTTGTAACAACGTAGACTTAGATTCATCGATGATGCCTTCGTCCTCAATCTCATCGATCATGGTAAGGAGCATCTCCTCGCTTGCGGCTTCATCATCCACCGCTTTCTTAGGACCGAATGGCTTAGCCAAGAATTCGGCGATCTTCGCGGTGACGAAGACGAATGGGAAGAAGATGATCTGGAAGAAGCGGATTGGATAAACAAAGGCCAATGACAACTGATAGCTATAGATCTTACCGAAGGCCTTAGGCATGATTTCGCCAAAGAGCAAAACGGAAAGGATAAGGATAATCGACATATAAGTCGGGGCCATCGAGTTATCCGCACCCCAGATTTGATACGCCAGAAGGGTGCCGATGACTGGGGCAATCAAGGAAGCGAGGTCGTTACCAAAGAGGATGGTCGCGATGGTCTTTTCGTAATCATCCGCGAGGCGTAAGGCAGCTTTAGCAACCTTAGAGCCGGCTTTGGCTTTCTTCTCCAAACGGAGTCTATTGACGGTGGTATAAACCGTGTCAGCCATCGCGAAGAAGGCGCAGAAAAGGAGCAAAACGCAGATGGCAATGATATAAGCAACAGTCTTCATCTTTTGCCCTCCTCGTCTTTCGTCGATTCAGCGATTTTGCCGACCAATTCCTCAAGTACGTCTTCGGTGGTAACCATGCCAAGGACTTTGTCTTCTTTCCTGACGATGGCAATCTGGGTTTTGTTGTTGCGGAAGCCTTCGATTAAGTCGTCGATCATGATGCGAGGCGAAATGAAATATGGCTTCTGGAGGGTGCTGAAGAAGGAGACGTTATGGTCATTGAAATAAGCGTTAAGGTAATTCTTAACGATCAAGATGCCGATGATCCTATCCTTACTCTCGTAATAGACCGGGATACGGGAATAGTTGGTGTTCTTCAAGATTTCCAATAACTGAGGTTTGGTTAATCCCTTCGCGTCAATCATGAACATGCGGCTCTTCGGGGTGAGGACCTCTTTGACGGAGGTATCCGCGAATTCAAGCGAAGCTTGGATAATGTCGGATTCATTGTCTTCGAAGACGCCTTGCTTTTCGCTTTGGACGACAACGTTCTGGAAGTCTTCCTGGGTTAATTCAGGCGGAATCTTATCGCGGAAGATAGCCTTAACCAAGAAGTTAAAGAAGCTAAAGACCATCGTTAACGGATAGAAGAGGATGACGAAGAAAGCCATCGGGATGGCGTTGATCCTCGCAAGTCCGTCAGGAATTCTTTTGGCGATGACCTTTGGGAGGGTCTCACCAAAAAGATAGACCACCAAGGTAACCGCGATGGAGGTTAATAAAGAGATAAGGCTATCGGAGATAAAGGCGGAGAAGAAATGGAGGGCTAAAACGGAAGCAAGGGTCGATAAGGCGACGTTGAAAATGCTATTGCCGATTAAGACCGCGATAATCGTGGTCTCATAATGCTCGTATAGCCAAAGGATCAGCTTCGATAGCTTAGAGCCATCATCCGCCATGACCTTATATTTGTATTTATTAAGAGATGTGAATGCCGTCTCAGTCCCGGAATAGAAGGCGCTCATGAAGAGGGACAAGATGATTACGATGAGCGCCACAATACTTAGAGGGTCCAAATTGATTCTCCGTTCTATGCGAGACTATACCATAAAATTGACGCTTTAAGAAGCGATGGAGCCTTTAGTTTTGATATTTTCGGAACGCCGCTTGATAGATTGCTAGGTCGTCCTCATGGGGATAGATGCACATATAAGCACGTTTAAGGTGCTTCGCCTGATAGGTAGTTAAGACCTTCGCGCAGACTTCTGCCGCCTCTTCTATTGGGTAGCCAAAAGCCCCGGTAGATAAAGACGGGAAAGCAATGCTTTCCATACCTAGAGAGTCCGCGAGCTTAAGGGAATTTAGATAAGCGTTGGTTAACGTCTCCTCTCTGTTTGGGTCAACGTAATAACGAGGCCCAACCGTATGGATGATGTATTTGTTCTTTAAGCGGTAGGCTTTACTGGCCTTGGCTTCGCCAGGGCGGCAGCCATGTAAGGTTCTACATTCCTCGAGTAATCCCGGCCCGGCGGCATAATGGATCGCTCCATCGACTCCCCCACCGCCTAAAAGAGATTCATTCGCCGCGTTAACGATAACATCGGCCTTTTCACCGATCTTGGTGATATCCATCAATAGAGCTTCAATTTCCATAATCACTCCGAGTAAATCTTAAATAATGACGGCAATATCTCGACATCGATATCGCCTTTAATGGCCTCTTCTCCGTCGAAGCACCAAGTCAAATCGCCATCGATATGGATATGGGCTTTAGAAGTTGAAACCCTTTTGACCTTTTTAGGCGAAAGGAAGAAAGGGATAAGGCCATTGAATAAGCCTGGCTTAGGGAGATATATCTCCATCTTCCCATCGTTAATAGAGCCATCCTTGTTGATGCGGAAACCACCGACATTCGCCCCATTAAGGATGAGTAAGAATGGGACTTTGGTCTCGACTATTCCATCATCGGTGGTGACGCTCACGCTGACGTTTTGCTTATGGAAGGCCTCGCGGATGGACTTGAAGTAATAAGAGAGGATGCCGAAGGCCTTTTTCTTACGCCTTTCGGTCTTATAGGCAACATCGCTATAAGCCCCGACGGCCGCCATATAGGCAAAGACCTTATCGCCCGCTTTGACTACGTCAAAAGAAGTGACTTTTCCTTGTTCTATAAGTCTGATGGCTTTCTTGTAGTTTTTAGAGATGCCGAAGTTCTTGCCAACATCCCCCATCGTGCCGCCATTGATATAGGCTAGGGTTGGTTTCTTCTTTTCTTTGGACAGCCAATTGATGACGTTATAGAAAGAGCCATCGCCCCCGACGACGATCAAGGTATCGATCTCTTGGCTTTTATCTTTGACGAGCTTTTCTGCCTCTAATAGGTCAAAGCTTTCCACCACTTCAAGGTATGAGAAAAGCGGATGTAGCCGCTTAAGCATATCCTTGCCGTGTTTTGCAAATAAACCGCGCCCGGCGTTACCGCTGACGAGGAGAAGCGCCCTATTCATGTAACTAGTTTACCGCCCGCAGGAATATGTGTCGATAAAAGCGGAGATACAAATGCTTTCCATTACTAACTTCACGTAGTTAAATAATGTCATGGAATTGTTTGAATCGGCCCAAGACTATCTTGAAAGAATCCTCATGCTCGAGGAAGAACGCGGCGAGAATAAAGTCCGCGCGATCGACGTGGCGAATAGCCTCGGCTTTTCCCGCGCCTCGGTCTCCATCGCCATGCACCGTCTCGAAGAAAGCGGCTACCTCACCTTCGGTGACAACAAAGAGCTCATCATGACGGAAGCCGGTAGGAAAGAAGCCATCCGCATCTATGAAAGGCATCAGGTCCTTACCGAGACCTTCTTGCGCTTGGGCGTCTCCAAAGAGATTGCCATGGAAGATGCCTGCAAGGTTGAGCATGACCTCTCCGAAGAGACCTATCAGGCCTTAAAACGCGCGCTTAAGAAATAATATAAATAATAAGGATAAGGGACCGCTCATCGCGGCCCCTTTTCCTACACTTAGAGCCGAGGATATGATCTCCCTCTAGAAAGAATCCATATCAAGGGTATTATCCCTCCTTGGATTCCCGGAGAGAGGCCATGGCCTCGGCTTTCCCTTTATAGGCATATAGGGGGAATGGCGGATCAGCGCGAGGCCCCTTTTGAGCCATCAGTTCGTAACGAAAAATGCGCGGTCCGCGCCTTTGGAGGAGCGCGTTTAACCCTAATGCGAAACATCCTGTTATCGCGAGTACATCTTAGGAAAAAGCGACGCCAACGGACGAACGCGGATCACGGGAAGGATCCAAATGCCAGGAAGGAAGGTCTATTGACATGATAGACAAGGAAGCGCCCATATTGGCCTTCGACGTGTCGAAGGGAAGCAGCCATTGCCAAGGCTACCTCTCGTTCGGCAAACCATCGTCCAAGCCGATTAAAGAGGTGCACAGCAGAAGCGGCATGGCGGCCGCGGAGGAGATCTCCGAAACGCTTGAGCGGAGGACGGGAAGGAAACCCAAGGTGGTCATGGAATCCACCGGCGTCTATTCCAAGCCCGTGATCAGATGGGCGGAGCTGAATGGCCTGGAAGTCCACCTAATATCGCCCCTGGAATCGGCGAAGGTGAGGAAGAGCAGGCTCAGGCCGACGAAGACGGACGCGCTCGACTGCGGCGTCATAGCGGAGGTCGCATATACGAGGGACGTGAGGAAGCTCACCGCCGCATCATCCCTATATTCCCAGCTCTATTCGCTCTCCAGAAGGAGGGCGGCGATCGTCGACAGGCTCGTCGCG